>NZ_CP113431.1:0-604375 GCF_030506255.1 Nocardioides sp. Arc9.136
GTGGAGCAGAGCACGCCGGACCTGGCCACCGCCTGGCGACAGGTCGTCGGCGACCTCCAGTCCCACCAGCGCGCGTGGCTCACCGCCAGCGAGCCGGTGACCCTGCACGAGAACACCGCCATCGTCGCGGTGCCCAACGACTTCACCCGAGGGCAGCTCGAGGGGCGGCTGCGCGGCCAGCTCGAGGACGCCCTCACCGTGGCGTTCGGGCGGGAGATCCGGATCGCGGTGACCGTGAACCCGGCGCTCGACCTCGACGCCCGGCCCGCTCCGGCCCCCGACCACCTCGGCGACCACCTTCCCGACCACCTCGGCGGCGACGCGCGGGGCGACAGCGCGGGCCTGGACGTCGCTTTGTCGACAAGTCGACTCGATGGCCTGGCGGCCGTGCCGGACCTGCCGCTCGGGGGCGAGGCAGACGCCGGGTCCGTGCCGTCGGGGCCGTCGGGTGCCGGTCGGCGCCACGAGGCGGACGGCGGCTACCTCGGCGACGCCTTCCCCGGCCACGGTGCTGTGGGCTCCGGTGACGCCGGCGGACGTCCCACGGCCCTCGAGACGCGGCTGAACCCGAAGTACACCTTCGAGACCTTCGTCATCGGCTCTTCGAACCGGTTCCCCCACGCCGCGGCGGTCGCCGTGGCCGAGGCACCGGGCAAGGCCTACAACCCGCTGCTGGTCTACGGCGACTCCGGGCTGGGGAAGACCCACCTGCTGCACGCGATCGGGCACTACGTCCGCAGCCTCTACACCGGCGCGAAGGTGCGCTACGTGTCGAGCGAGGAGTTCACCAACGAGTTCATCAACGCGATCCGCGACGACCGGCAGGACCGGTTCAAGCGGCGCTACCGCGACGTGGACGTCCTCCTCATCGACGACATCCAGTTCCTGGAGGGCAAGACCCAGACCCAGGAGGAGTTCTTCCACACGTTCAACACGCTGCACAACGCCAACAAGCAGATCGTGCTCACCTCCGACCGGGCCCCCAAGCGGCTCGAGGCGCTCGAGGACCGGTTGCGCAACCGGTTCGAGTGGGGGCTGATCACCGACGTGCAGCCGCCCGACCTCGAGACCCGGATCGCGATCCTGCGCAAGAAGGCCGCCATGGACCGGCTCACCGCGCCCCCGGACGTGCTCGAGTTCATCGCGTCCAAGATCCAGACCAACATCCGCGAGCTCGAGGGCGCGCTGATCCGGGTGACGGCGTTCGCGAACCTCAACCGGCAGGAGGTCGACATGACCCTCGCCGAGATCGTGCTCAAGGACCTGATCCCCGAGGGCGGCGAGCCGGAGATCACCGCCGGCCTGATCATCGCCCAGACCGCGGCCTACTTCGGGCTCTCCATCGACGAGCTCACCGGGCCCAGCCGGGGCCGCCACCTGGTGATGGCCCGCCAGATCGCGATGTACCTGTGCCGCGAGCTCACCGACCTCTCGCTGCCCAAGATCGGCGCGCAGTTCGGGAACCGCGACCACACGACGGTGATGTACGCCGACCGCAAGATCAACCAGCTGCTCGCCGAGCGCCGCGCGGTGTTCAACCAGGTCAGCGAGCTGACCAACCGCGTGAAGATGCAGGCCCGCCAGGGCTGAGGCCCGTCAGCCGGCGGTGGCGTCGAGCCCGTCGAGCAACGTGCCGAGGTCACGGCGCAGCCGTACGAGCTCCTCCACGGACAGGCCCATCCCCTCCAGGAGCCGCTCCGGCACGCCGGCCACCCGGTCGCGCAGCGCCCAGCCCTGCTCGGTGGGCTCGACGAGGACGCGTCGCTCGTCCGCGGGGTCGCGGCGCCGCGAGACGTGGCCCACCGCCTCGAGCCGCTTGAGCAGCGGCGTGAGCGTGCCCGAGTCCAGGCGCAAGCGCTGACCCAGACCGCCCACGGTGACCGGTCCGCCGGCCTCCCAGAGCGCCAGCAGCGCGAGGTACTGCGGGTAGGTCAGCCCGACGTCGGCGAGCAGCTCGCCGTAGCGCTGCGTGACCGCACGCGTGGCGGCGTACAGCGGGAAGCAGAGCTGCACGTCGAGGGCGAGCTGCGGATGGTCGACCACACCTCCGAGGATAGACCCTTGTGCGATTCCATTGCGCACAATACGTTGGTGCACATGAAGACTCTCTACACCGCCAGCGCCGCCGCGACCGGGGACGGCCGCAACGGCCACGTCCAGTCCACCGACGGCCTCATCGACACCGACGTCCGGACCCCCACCGAGATGGGCGGTCCGGGCGGGGCGACCAACCCCGAGCAGCTCTTCGCCGCGGGCTACGCGGCCTGCTTCCACTCGGCCCTCAAGCTGGTCGCGGGCAAGGCCGGCGCGGACACGACCGACTCCGAGGTCGTCGCGGACGTGTCGATCGGAGCGAACGACGCCGGCGGCTTCGGCCTGGCGGTCCAGCTGGAGGTGACCCTCCCGCAGGTGGACGCGGACCGGGCCCGGGAGCTGGTCGAGCAGGCCCACCAGGTCTGCCCCTACTCCAACGCCACCCGTGGGAACGTCGAGGTCACCCTGACGGTCGCCTGACAGAGCGCCTCGCGGCGCCGCCGGACCGAGTCTCCACAGGCCTCCTCCACAGGGTGGGAACGCCAGAACTTGTCGTTCCTCCTGTGGACCAGGCCGGGGTCGCACCCCGAACTACACGGGGAGGATCTGGGGACAGCCGGCACCTGCACCCCACCCCGACGGTCGGGCTCCACACCCGGGGCCCGGCCGTCGCGGCTGTCTCCACAGCCCCCTGTGAGCGGCGTTCGCTCCGCACGACCTGCGGAAACGTCGGTTGTCCACAGTTTCCACCGATGCTGTGACTCCCACCTACCTCCAGACATCCCGATCCTCCGTGCAACTCCACCGGGCCGATCACCTGGGGACGACCGAGCCGAACGGTCTCCTGGAGCCACCTCGCATCCACAGGCGACGGGCGGGGCAAACCACACCGAACCTCCCGCGCCCCGGGCGCACATGGCAGGATTCGGGATCCGTTGCCCGCCCCGATCTCGAAGGACCCCCATCGTGAAGTTCCGCGTCGACCGCGACGTGCTCGCGGATGCCGTCGCCTGGGCTGCCCGCAGCCTCCCGGTCCGGCCGAGCGTCCCCGTGCTCGCCGGTCTGCTCATCGACGCGACCGACGACGGCCTGGTCCTGTCCACGTTCGACTACGAGACGTCCGCCCGGGCCACCCTGAGCGCCGAGGTCAGCGACGAGGGCAAGGCGCTGGTCAGCGGCCGGCTGCTCGCCGACATCTGCCGCAGCCTCCCCAGCAAGCCGGTCGACATGACCCTCGACGGCGCCCGGGTCTCGCTGACCTGCGGCTCCGCCCGCTTCAGCCTCCAGACCATGCCGGTCGAGGACTACCCGTCCCTGCCCGAGATGCCCGCCGCCACCGGCACCGTGCAGAGCGACGAGTTCGCCCACGCCGTCGCCCAGGCGGTCACCGCCGCGGGGCGCGACGACATGCTCCCCGTGCTGACCGGCGTCCGGATCGAGATCGACGGCTCGACCATCTCGCTGCTCGCGACCGACCGGTTCCGGCTCTCCCAGCGCGAGCTGGGCTGGCACCCGCGCACCCCGGACGAGTCGGCCGCGGCGCTCGTGCCCGCGAAGGTGCTCGGCGACACCGCGAAGTCGCTGACCGCCGGCAGCGAGGTCACCATCGCGCTGGCCGCCAGCGGGAGCGGCGAGGGGATCATCGGCTTCGAGGGCAACGCCCCCGGCGGCGTACGTCGCACCACCACGCGACTGCTCGACGGGGAGTTCCCCAAGGTCCGCAGCCTCTTCCCCAACGAGCACCTGACCGTGGCGCGCGTCGAGAAGGCCGCGCTGGTCGAGTCGGTCAAGCGCGTGGCGCTGGTCGCCGAGCGCAACACCGCCGTCCAGCTGGCCTTCAGCGACGGCGTGCTGACCCTCGACGCCGGCTCCGGCGACGAGGCCCAGGCCTCGGAGTCCATCGAGGCGCAGGTCGACGGTGACGACATCACCACCGGCTTCAACCCGCAGTTCCTCCTCGACGGGCTCACCGCGATCGACCAGCCCGTCGTCGAGCTGGCCTTCACCCAGGCGAGCAAGCCGGTCGTGATCAGCGGGGCGGCGCCCGACGGCGACGGCTCGGACGCAGCAGCCGCGGCGCCCGCCGACCCCGGGTTCCGCTACCTGCTGATGCCGCGGCGTCTGCTGTCCTGACGGTGGGTACCGTCCGGCGTACTGCCTGACACCCCGCAGCGCTCACAGGAGGAAAGCAGATGGACCTCGGACTCGTCGGCCTCGGCAAGATGGGCGGCAACATGCGCGAGCGCCTGCGCCGCGCCGGCCACACCGTCGTGGGCTACGACCGGAACCCCGAGGTCAGCGACGCCGACTCGCTGGCCGACCTCGTGGAGCGGCTCCCCTCCCCCAAGGTCGTGTGGGTGATGGTGCCCGCCGGGGACCCCACCCGCGCGACGGTCACCGAGCTCGCCGGCCTCCTCGGCGAGGGCGACGTGGTGGTCGACGGCGGCAACTCCCGCTGGACCGACGACCTCGCACACGCCGACCAGCTGGCCGAGAAGGGCATCGGCTTCGTCGACTGCGGGGTCTCCGGCGGTGTCTGGGGCCTGGAGAACGGGTACGCGCTGATGTACGGCGGCGAGCCCGACCACGTCGCGAAGGTGCAGCCGGTCTTCGACGCGCTCAAGCCCGAGGGCGACTTCGGCTCGGTGCACGCCGGCAAGGTCGGCGCCGGCCACTTCTCCAAGATGGTCCACAACGGCATCGAGTACGCGATCATGCAGTCCTACGCCGAGGGCTGGGAGCTGCTCGAGAAGGTCGAGATGGTCGAGAACGTCACCGAGGTGATGCGCTCCTGGCGCGAGGGCACGGTCATCCGGTCCTGGCTGCTGGACCTGCTCGTCGCCGCGCTCGACCAGGAGCCGGGGCTGGAGGGCATCCGCGGGTACGCCGAGGACTCCGGCGAGGGCCGCTGGACCGTCGAGGCCGGCATCGAGCACGCGGTCGCGACCCCCGCGATCACCGCGGCGCTCTACGCCCGCTTCGTCTCCCGCCAGGACGACTCCCCCGCGATGAAGGCGGTGGCCGCGATGCGCAACCAGTTCGGCGGCCACGCCATGCAGACCTCCGCGCCCAAGGGCGGCGACGTCGAGGACGGCGGCACGCCGGACCAGGCCGGCTCGGCCCGACAGGCCGGCTCCGGCGACGACTCGGCGCCCGCGGAGAGCTAGCCGGACCGCGGTGCACGTCTCCCACCTCACCCTGCACGACTTCCGCTCCTACGCCACCGCCGACGTCGAGCTGGGGCCTGGCGTCACCGCGTTCATCGGTCGCAACGGCCAGGGCAAGACCAACCTGGTCGAGGCGGTCGACTACCTCTCCCGGCTCAGCTCCCACCGCGTGTCCAGCGACGCCCCGCTGGTGCGGGCGGGCGCCGACCACGCGGTGGTGCGGGCGGCGGTGGTGCGGGACGGTCGGACCGCGGTCCTGGAGGTGGAGATCAACCCCGGCCGCTCCAACCGGGCCCGGATCAACCGCTCGCCGCTCCCCCGGGCCCGCGAGCTGGTCGGGCTGGTGCGCACGGTCGTCTTCTCCCCCGAGGACCTCACCCTGGTCAAGGGCGACCCCTCGGACCGCCGCCGGTTCCTCGACGACCTGCTGGTGCTGCGCGCCCCCCGCCTGGCGGGGGTGCGGTCGGACTACGACCGGGTGCTCAAGCAGCGCAACTCGCTGCTCAAGACCGCGGGCGCGGCCCGCCGCGGCAGCTCCTCTCAGGAGGCGGCGCTCTCGACGCTCGCGGTGTGGGACGAGCACCTCGCCCGCACGGGCGCCGAGCTCCTGGCCGGGCGGCTCGACCTGGTCGAGCGGCTCGCGCCGTACGTCGGGAAGGCCTACGAGACGGTGGCCCGCGGCGCCGGCCGCGACGACGCCGACATCGAGTACCGCCCCTCCTTCGACCTCGAGGGCGCCACGGACCCCGCCGGGCTGGGCGAGCGGATCCTCGCCGAGGTGGAGCGGCGCCGCTCCGACGAGCTGGACCGCGGCATCTCGCTGGTGGGGCCGCACCGCGACGACCTCCTGCTCACCCTGGCCCACGGCGGGGGCGAGCAGAAGCTGCCGGTCAAGGGGTACGCCTCGCACGGGGAGTCCTGGTCGGTCGCGCTGGCGCTCAAGCTGGCGTCCTACGACCTGTTGCGCGCCGACGGCGACGACCCGATCCTGGTGCTCGACGACGTCTTCGCCGAGCTCGACACCGACCGCCGGGCCCAGCTGGCCGAGCTGGTGGCCGGGGCCGAGCAGGTCCTGGTCACCGCCGCGGTCGGGGCGGACGTCCCGGAGGCCCTGACGGGGGCGCGCTTCACCGTCGCGGGAGGGGAGGTACGCCGTGACTCCTGAGGACCAGCCCGCGGCTGACCGGCCCGGACCCGAGCGGCCCGAGCCCGAGCACCGCGACGACGGCCTGGACCTGGCCCGCGCGCTGACCCGGGCGACGGCCGGCTCGACCCCGCGCGCCCGCCGGCGCAAGCCGTGGACCGACCGGCCGCGCGGCACCCGGGTCTCGGGGTCCCACCCCGACGACCGCGACCCGCAGCTCCTCGACAACACCCTCGGGCGGCTGGTCGCCGAGCGCGGCTGGGAGCTCGACCTGCGGGTGCACGGTGTCTTCGGCCGGTGGGGCGAGCTCGTCGGCGCCGAGGTCGCCGCGCACTGCACCCCCGAGAGGTTCGAGGACGGCCGCCTGGTGGTGCGCACCGACTCCACCGCCTGGGCCACCCAGCTGCGGCTGCTCGCACCGACCGTCGTGCGCCGGCTCAACGAGGACCTGGGCCACGGGACGGTCACGGTCATCGAGGTGCTTGGACCGCACCTGCCGACCTGGAAGAAGGGTCCGCGCTCGGCCCGGGACGGCCGCGGGCCGCGCGACACCTACGGCTGAGGGCGGGCTGCGAGCCGCGCGATCTGCCGATCTGCGAGCCTCGCCGCCGTACCGGGGCTCGTCCGCCCCCCTGGTCGCGCCTCTCACCGGCCCTGACGAGCCGCCTGTGGCCCTCTCCGGTCCCCCCGGCCCCGTCCGGCTGGGGACGTTGCGTGGTTCTGGGCCTTCCACGCGGTACCATGGGCGCCGGGTCGCGCGTGCGCGACCCGTTCCGTGCCGGGTCCCTGTCGGTGACCCGCCCCGACCTGTCGAGAAGAAGGTGGACGTGTCCGAGGAGAGCTTCTCCCCCACTCCCCAGTCCGAGGGCCAGTCCGCGGCCCAGCCCGACGGTCAGCCCGACGGTCAGCCCGGTGGCGATGCGTCGGTCCAGCAGGCCGGAGCGCTGCCCGGGCTGCCCGAGCAGGCGGCCGCGGCACTGACCTCCTCGCGGGTCGACAACGACTACGACGCCTCCGCGATCCAGGTGCTCGAGGGCCTGGAGGCGGTGCGCAAGCGGCCGGGCATGTACATCGGCTCCACCGGTGAGCGCGGCCTGCACCACCTGATCTGGGAGATCGTGGACAACGCGGTCGACGAGGCCCTGGCCGGCCACTGCGACCGGATCGTCGTCACCCTGTGCGCGGACGGCGCGATCCAGGTCGAGGACAACGGCCGCGGCATCCCCACCGACACCGCGCCCGGGCAGGAGATGCCCGCGGTGACGATGGCGCTGACGATGCTGCACGCCGGCGGCAAGTTCGGCGGCGGCGGCTACAAGGTGTCCGGCGGCCTGCACGGCGTCGGGGTCTCGGTCGTCAACGCGCTGTCGACCCACCTGGTCGTCGACGTCAAGAACCGCGGCCACCTCTGGCGCCAGTCGTTCACCATCGGCGTCCCCGACGGCGAGCTGGAGCAGGTGCGCGCGCTGGAGCCGGGGGAGAGCACCGGCACCACGGTGAAGTACTGGGCCAGCCCGGAGATCTTCGAGACCACGACGTACTCCCTGGAGACCATCACCACCCGCATCCGCGAGATGGCCTTCCTCAACAAGGGCCTGGAGATCGTCGTGCGCGACGAGCGGCCCGCGGCGACCGAGGTCATGGACGCGGTCGAGGACGACACCGTCGCCGACGACGTCGACCAGGGGTCGGCCGACGCTATGCGCCGCGGTGGCGAGGGCGGCATCGAGCAGGTCTTCAAGTACGACCGCGGCCTGGTCGACTACGTCGAGCACCTCAACCGCCGCAAGGACAAGGCCAACCCGACCGTCATCTCCTTCGAGGCCGAGACGCCGCCCAGCGTCGAGAACCACATGAGCCTCGAGGTCGCGATGCAGTGGAACACCAGCTACACCGAGTCGGTCCACACCTTCGCGAACACGATCAACACCCACGAGGGCGGCACCCACGAGGAGGGCTTCCGCGCGGCGCTGACCTCCCTGGTCAACCACTGGGGCGAGGAGTGGGGGCTGATCAAGAAGCGCGAGGACCGCGTCTCCGGCGACGACATCCGCGAGGGCCTCACCGCGATCATCTCGGTCAAGCTGGGCGAGCCGCAGTTCGAGGGCCAGACCAAGACCAAGCTCGGCAACACCGAGGCCAAGGGCTTCGTCCAGCGCCTGATGAACGACCAGTTCGGCGCCTGGCTCGAGCAGAACCCCGCCGAGGGCCGCGACATCGTGCGCAAGGCCCAGGCGGCGGCTTCGGCCCGGATCGCGGCCCGCAAGGCCCGCGAGCTGGCCCGCAGCCGCAAGGGCATCCTGGGCGGCGGCGGTCTCCCCGGCAAGCTCTCGGACTGCCAGTCGACCAACCCCGCCGAGTGCGAGGTCTTCATCGTCGAGGGCGACTCCGCGGGCGGCTCGGCCCGCCAGGGCCGCGACCCGCGGATCCAGGCGATCCTCCCGATCCGCGGCAAGATCCTCAACGTCGAGAAGGCGCGCATCGACCGGATCCTGGGCAACCAGGAGGTGCAGTCGATCATCTCCGCGCTCGGCACGGGCATCCAGGAGGACTTCGACCTGGAGAAGCTGCGCTACCACAAGGTCGTGCTGATGGCCGACGCCGACGTCGACGGCCACCACATCAACACCCTGCTGCTGACGCTGCTCTTCCGGTTCATGAAGCCGCTGATCGACCACGGCCACGTCTACATGGCCCAGCCCCCGCTCTACCGGCTGCGCTGGAACAAGCCGCACGAGCACGAGTTCGTCTACTCCGACGCCGAGCGCGACGCGCTGATGGCGGCCGGCCTCGAGGCGGGCAAGAAGCTGCCCAAGGAGAACCCGGTGCAGCGGTACAAGGGCCTGGGCGAGATGAACGCCAAGGAGCTGTGGGAGACCACGATGGACCCCGACCAGCGGCTGATGCTGCAGGTCACCCTGGACGACGCCGCGCAGGCCGACGAGATCTTCTCGATCCTCATGGGCGAGGACGTCGAGCAGCGCCGCTCCTTCATCCAGCGCAACGCCAAGGACGTCCGATTCCTGGACATCTAGGCGCTCTGGCCCTCTCTGGGCCCCTCTAGAGCGAACCCTAGACATCCGGTAGAACCAGCGAGAGAGAGCAATCGTGACCGAGACGCCCACCGACGGCGGCGGACCGACCACCCCTGGGCCCGGCGGCCGCATCGAGCCGGTCGAGCTGCAGACCTCGATGCAGCGCGCGTACATCGACTACGCGATGGCGGTCATCGTCGGCCGCGCGCTGCCCGACGTGCGCGACGGGCTCAAGCCGGTGCACCGCCGGGTGCTGTACGCCATGTTCGACGGCGGCTACCGGCCCGACCGCGGCTTCTCCAAGTGCTCGCGCGTGGTCGGTGACGTCATGGGTCAGTACCACCCGCACGGCGACACCGCGATCTACGACACCCTGGTCCGGCTCGCGCAGCCCTGGGTGATGCGCGCGCCGATGATCCAGGGCCAGGGCAACTTCGGCTCGCCGGGCAACGACGCGGCCGCGGCCATGCGGTACACCGAGTGCCGGATGGCCCCGCTGGCCATGGAGATGGTCCGCGACATCGACGAGGAGACCGTCGACTTCCAGCCCAACTACGACGGCCGCTCGCAGGAGCCGGTCGTCCTGCCCTCGCGGATCCCGAACCTCCTGGTCAACGGCTCGGCCGGCATCGCGGTCGGCATGGCCACCAACATCCCGCCGCACAACCTGCGCGAGGTCGCGTCCGGGGCGCGCTGGGCGCTGGAGCACCCGGACGCCACCCGCGAGGAGCTGCAGGACGCGCTCATCGAGCGGATCAAGGGCCCCGACTTCCCCAACGGCGCGCTCATCGTCGGTCACCAGGGCATCGAGCAGGCCTACCGCACCGGCCGCGGCTCGGTCACCCAGCGCGCGGTCATCGAGGTCGACGAGGACTCCCGCGGGCGCACCTGCCTAGTCGTCACCGAGCTGCCGTACATGGTGAACCCCGACAACCTCGCGCTGAAGATCGCCGAGCTGGCCGACTCCGGTCGCGTCCAGGGCATCTCCGACGTGCGCGACGACACCTCCGACCGCACCGGCCAGCGCCTGGTCGTCGTGCTCAAGCGCGACGCCGTCGCCCGCGTCGTGCTGAACAACCTGCTCAAGCACACCGAGCTGCAGACCAACTTCAGCGCCAACATGCTCGCGCTGGTCGACGGGGTGCCGCGCACGCTGACCATCGACCAGTTCATCAGCAACTGGGTCGAGCACCAGGTCGAGGTCATCCGCCGGCGCACGGAGTACCGCCTGCGCAAGGCCGAGGAGCGCGCCCACATCCTGCGCGGCCTGGTCAAGGCCCTCGACATGCTCGACGAGGTCATCGCGCTGATCCGCCGCTCGCCCGACGTGGCCGAGGCCCGCCAGGGCCTGATCGAGCTGCTCGAGATCGACGAGCTTCAGGCCACCGCCATCCTCGACATGCAGCTGCGCCAGCTCGCCGCGCTGCAGCGCCAGAAGATCATCGACGACCTGGCCGAGCTCGAGGCCCGCATCGCCGACCTCCAGGACATCCTGGCCAACGTCGCGCGCCAGCGGCAGATCGTCAGCGACGAGCTCGGCGAGATCGTGGACAAGTACGGCGACGACCGCCGTACCCAGATCATCGCCGCCGACGGGGACCTCTCGATGGAGGACCTCATCCCCGACGAGGACCTCGTCGTCTCGATCACCCGTGGCGGGTACGCCAAGCGCACCCGCGCCGACCAGTACCGCACCCAGAAGCGCGGCGGCAAGGGCGTGCGGGGCGCGACGCTGCGCGGCGACGACGTCGTCGAGCACTTCATCGCCACGACCAACCACCACTGGCTGCTGTTCTTCACCACGGCCGGCCGGGTCTACCGCACCAAGGCCTACAACCTCCCCGAGGCGTCCCGCGACGCCAAGGGCGGCCACGTGGCCGGGCTGCTGAGCTTCCAGCCCGACGAGTCGATCGCGCAGGTGCTGGCGATCCGCGACTACGAGCAGGCGCCGTACCTCGTGCTGGCCACGCGCAACGGCCTGGTGAAGAAGACCCGCCTCGGGGACTACAACAGCCCGCGCCAGGCCGGCGTCATCGCGATCAACTTCCGCGAGGACGACGACGAGCTGATCGGCGCGGAGCTGGTGAACTCCGAGGACGACATCCTGCTCGTCTCCCGCAAGGGCCAGGCGATCCGGTTCCGTGCCGACGACTCCCAGCTGCGGCCCATGGGCCGGGCGACCTCCGGCGTCTCGGGCATGAAGTTCCGGGACGGCGACTCGCTGCTGTCGATGTCGGTCATCCGCGCGGCGCAGGTCGCGGCCGAGGAGGCCGCGGGCCTCAGCGAGCAGGCCGAGGACTCCGCGGCCGTCGAGGCCACCGCCGAGCAGGTGGAGGAGGTCAAGCCGCAGTACGTCTTCACCATCACCGACGGCGGCTTCGCCAAGCGCACGCGCATCCACGAGTACCGCCTGCAGTCCCGCGGCGGGCTCGGCATCAAGGCGATGTCGCTGGCCAACGAGGAGCGCGGCGGCCTGGTCGGCGCGTTCATCGTCGAGGACGGCGACGAGGTCCTCTCGATCACCGAGAAGGGCCAGGTCGTGCGCAGCCCGATCAACGACCAGTTCCGCCCGACCGGACGCTCCACCATGGGCGTGAAGTTCCTGACCACGAAGTCCGGCGACGCCGTCGCCGTGGTCGCCCGCTCGGTCGAGGCCAAGGTCGAGGAGGAGGTGGCCGAGGCCGCCGACGCCGCGGCCCAGGAGGCGGCGGAGGCCGTTGCCCACGACCCGGCGGTCGAGGCGGCCGCCGCCGAGACGGCCGACCTCGAGCAGGACGTGGAGTCCGCCGAGACGGCGGATTCTGGCCCGGGTGCAACAATCGATGCGTCCGACGACTCCGACGCCACCGACGAAGGGGAGGGTGAGGACTGATGTCCGACCACTCCACCGACGGGACCGCCGGCCGCGGCGCCACCCGCACCGAGGAGACCGCCGTCCGCCCCGGCCTGGGCGAGCGGATCCAGGCCCGGCTCGCCAACGCCGCGGACGAGCACCGCGCGAACGGCGGAGCCCGGCCCGGGACGGCGACGGGGGCTGCCCCCACGGGCTCGCGGGCGCCCCGACGGGCCCGGTTGCGGCTCACCCGGGTCGACCCGTGGTCGGTAATGAAGACCGCGTTCCTGCTCTCCGTGGCGTTCGCCGTGGTCACCGTCGTCTCGGTGCTGATGGTGTGGTCGGTGCTCGGCGCGGCCGACGTCTGGGACTCGATCAACCGCACGGTCCAGGACATCGTCGGCGGCCAGGACGCCTCAGACTTCGACGTCAAGGACTACCTCGGCACCTCCCGCGTCCTCGGCTTCACGATGCTCGTGGCCGCGATCGACGTGGTCCTGCTGACCGCGGTCGCGACCCTCGGCGCGTTCCTCTACAACATGGCTGCGGCGCTCCTCGGGGGCATCGAGGTCACCCTCGCGGAGGACCAGCACTGAGCCGCACCTCCGGGCCCGCCCCCGTTTTGGGGAGCGGGTCGGAGGTCGGGTAGTGTCCACCCTCGGTCGCGTCAGCGACCGCGCCGGCCCCGTGCCGGAGCGGGCCTATAGCTCAGACGGTTAGAGCGCTTCCCTGATAAGGAAGAGGTCACAGGTTCAAGTCCTGTTAGGCCCACCACCACCCGCAACCGCACCGCGCGACCGGAGGTCACCCGATGAAGAAGATCGTCCTCGTGGCCCTGGCCGCCGTCGGCGCCGCCCTCGCCAAGAAGAAGTACGACGAGGGCCAGCACGAGCAGGCCCTCTGGGCCGAGGCGACCGACAGCGTCCGCTCCTCGTCCTGACCCGGCACGACCCGACCACCGCGGCCACACCGCGGGCACGGGGCCTTGGCGCAATTGGTAGCGCACCTGCTTTGCAAGCAGGGGGTTAGGGGTTCGAGTCCCCTAGGCTCCACACCGAAGTCGACGTCACGGAGGGAGGGGTGGGCGCAATTGGTAGCGGCTCCCCTCGACAGACGTGGCAAGCAGGGGGTTAGGGGTTCGAGTCCCCTAGGCTCCACACCGAAGTCGACGTCACGGAGGGAGGGGTGGGCGCAATTGGCAGCGGCTCCCCTCGACAGACGTGGCAAGCAGGGGGTCAGCGGTTCGAGTCCCCTAGGCTCCACATGATCAGCAGGCTCGGCCTCGGCATGGCCGCCGTGCTGCTCGCCTCCTCGCTGGGCGCGTGCTCGGGGGACTCCTCCGACCCGGCCCCCGCACCGGCGCCGACGAGCCGGACCCCCGCGCCGGAGTACGACGTGCGCGAGGAGGCCTCCGCCGCCGTGCTGCCGCTCGTGCCCGCGAGCGCGACCTCGCTGTCGGTGACCGACCTCGACCGGGTCCGGCTCCAGCTCGGCCTCCCCGACCTCAGCGGGCAGTCCTCGCCGGCCCAGCGGGCCGCGTTCTGGTCCCGGGCGGAGCGGCAGGCGCCGCTGCTGACCCCCGGCCTCCTGCGCCCGGTCGACGCCCGGCTCTCGCGCGACTACGGCTTCACCCAGGACGACGTGCTCTGGGAGGCGCGGTTCGACGGACCGGACGGACCCGGCTGGGTGCTGTCCTTCCGGCTCGGCCTCGACATGGCCGCCGTCCAGCGGGCGGTCGCCGACGGGGTCGGCCCGCTGGCCGGCGCGGAGGTCCGGGCCCAGGACAGCCTCGTCGTGCGGGGCGCGAGCGCCGACGGGTCGGACTCGTGGGCCGCGGACCCGGAGGTCGCCTCGGTGGTGGGGTTCCCCGCGGAGGCGACGTACGTCGAGCGCGGCTGCGTCGAGCCGCCGGCGGGCGTCGACACCGGCGGGCTGGACGAGCTGGCGGCGTGGTCGGTCGCGCTGCAGGGCGGGCTGGCCACCGCGCGGCTGGGCGAGCTCCGGTCGGACGCCTTCGACCGCCTGCGGCTGGGGGAGACCTGGCCGGCCCGGGGCGCCTCGTTCACCGACGGCTTCCGGGACGGCGTGGCCGACCCCTCGACCGGCCGGATCGGGTACCAGCTGACCGACCCCGTCGTCGCCGCCGACCTGGTCCGCCGGCGCACGGTGCCGGTCGCCGCCTGCGCGGGCTGAGGGCCCGGCCGCGCGGACCGTCGCACCGCTTGCACCCGCCGGGCGACCCCGGTCACGCCGTACCCTGGAGGGGTGCCCGTCGCCCTCGCCCCCCGCTACTGGGGCGGTCACCTCCTCGCGGTCGTGCTGGTCCTCCTGGCCTGCTGGCTGGGCGTCTGGCAGCTCGAGGCGTGGCAGGCGCAGCGGGACCTCGAGGCGCGCGACCTCACCGGCGTGGCGCCCGAGCCGCTGGAGGACCTGATCGGCCCGGACGACCCCTTCCCGGGCGAGGAGGTCGGCCACCCCGTCGAGCTCACCGGCACCTGGGTGCCGGAGAGCACCGTGTTCATCGAGGGTCGCCAGCACGAGGGCCGCGACGGCTACTGGGTCGTCACGCCGGTCGAGGTCGACGGGGGCGGCGGCGCCGCGATGTACGTCGTCCGCGGCTGGAGCGCAGAGGCGCAGGCCCCGGCCCCGGCGCCCGGACCGGTCACGCTCACCGCGTGGCTCCAGCCCACCGAGGGCACCACCGCCGTCGACCCCGACCGCAGCGACGACGTGCTCCCGCAGATCCGGGTCGCCGACCTGGTGCAGTACGTCGACCAGGACCTGTACGGCGCGTTCGGGATCGCCACCGAGCCGCTCGACGGCCTCGCGCCGGCCGAGCTCGAGCAGCTGCCCGGCGCCTCGGCGTTCACCGGGCTGAAGAACTTCCTCTACGGGATCCAGTGGTTCGTCTTCGGTGCCTTCGCCGCCTTCATCTGGTGGCGCTGGTCACGGGACCTGGCCACGGCCGTCGAGCGGACCGAGGAGACCGCCGACGAGGCGGTACCGTCGAGGCCGTGATCGACGACGACGAGCGCACCGACCCCGGCCTGAACAGCGCCCTGACCCGCTACCGCTTCATGGCCACCGTCGTCGGCGTGCTGCTCATCGTGCTGTGCCTGGTCGGCGTGCCGCTGGCCAACTTCGACGGCACGGGCATGTGGGGGGTCTTCGGCAGCACCCCGGACCTGTTCGCCACCGGGTCCGGCGCCCAGGAGCTCGGCGAGGCGATCACCGGCTACCTCGGGGTCGCCCACGGCTGGCTCTACATGATCTTCCTGGTGATGGCCTTCCTGCTCGCCCGCCGGGCCGGCTGGGACCTCCGGTTCACCCTCGTCACGCTGGTGTGCGGGACGATCCCGGTGCTCAGCTTCTGGGCCGAGCACCGCGCCACCGAGCGGGTCCGCGCCCAGCTCGGCGAGCCGGTCCACGGCTGAGCGGCGCGCCCGGTAACCGATGACCACCACGGCGTTCGTCCTCGGCGGCGGTGGGGTCCTCGGCGCCGTCGAGGTCGGCATGCTCCGGGCGCTGCTCGAGCGGGACATCACGCCCGACCTGGTCCTGGGCACGAGCATCGGCGCGCTCAACGGCGCGCTGGTCGCCCGCGAGCCCACCCTCGCCGTCATCGACCGGATGACGCGGCTGTGGGACGACGCGAGCCAGGCCCCGCGCGAGGTGTACGGCGACCGGCCGCTGCGCACGGTCCGCCGTGCGGTCTCCACCGGAACCCACCTGTGGTCCTCCCGCCCGTTGAAGCAGCGCCTGCTCGACGAGCTCGGCGACCTCACCTTCGAGGAGCTGCCGGTGCGCTTCCAGGTGTGCGCGGCGAGCATCGAGCGGGCGGCCGAGCACTGGTTCGACTCGGGCCGGGTCGTCGACGCGGTGATGGCCAGCGCGGCGGTGCCCGGCCTCCTGCCGCCCGCCAAGGTCGGTGACGAGCACTACCTCGACGGGGGCATCGTCAACTCGATCCCGCTGGCGCGCGCGGTGCGGCTCGGGGCCGACCGGGTCTTCGTGCTGCAGGTCGGCCGGGTCGACCGGCCGCTGCAGGTGCCGCGTCGGCCGTGGGAGGTCGCCCGCGTGTCGTTCGAGATCGCCCGGCGGCACCGGTTCCACCGGGAGCTCGAGGAGCTCCCCGACGGCGTGCGGGCGTACGTCCTCCCCGCCCGCGGCACCTCGGCGCGGGACGACACCTGGCGCGCGGCGACCGACTTCCGCAGCGTCCAGGAGCGGATCGACCGCACGTACGACGCGTGCGTGGACTACCTCGACCGCGAGCTGGGCCGGTGACCTGGGCCCTCCGCCGCCTGGTGCTCGCGCCGGCGGTCGTGGCGTCGGCCGTGCTGCTGTGGTTCACCCTGCCGCTGTGGCTCCTGGGTGCGGCGCTGGTCTCGCCGGTGGTGCCGGGCCGGCTGCGGGTGGTCCGCCTGGCCTGGGTCGCGGTCCTCTACCTCACGATCGAGGCGCTCCTGCTCGTGGTGCTGCTCGGCATGTGGCTCGCCAGCGGCTTCGGGCGGCGGATCCGCACGCCGTACTGGGAGGGCATCCACTACGACCTCGTCCAGGGGGTCATGTGGATCTTCTTCCGCGAGGCGCGGCGGGTGCTCCGGCTGACGATCACCACCGACGGCCCCGCGCCCGACGCGCACCCCGGCGTGCCGATCGTCGTGTGCTGCCGCCACGCCGGCCCGGGGGACTCCTTCACCCTCGTCCACGCGCTGATGCACTGGTACGGCCGGGAGCCGCGCGTCGTCCTCAAGGACACCCTGGCCTGGGACCCCGCGATCGACGTGCTCCTGAACCGCATCCCGGCGCGGTTCATCACCCCCGGGCGTCCGGGGGAGGACGTCGACGAGCAGATCGCCGCGCTCGCGACCGGCCTGGACGAGAACGACGCGTTCGTGATCTTCCCCGAGGGGGGCAACTTCACCCCGCAGCGCCGGACCCGGGCGATCGAGCGGCTGCGCCGGCTGGGGCTGCAGGCGATGGCCGACCGCGCCGAGCGGATGACGCACGTGCTGGCGCCCAAGCCCGGCGGGCTGCTCGCGGCGCTGGACGCCGCTCCCGAGGCCGACGTCGTGCTGGTGGCCCACACCGGGCTCGACCACCTCACCGGGGTCGCCGACATCTGGCGCGCGCTGCCGATGGACAAGCGGCTCACCATGCGGTGGTGGCAGGTCCCGCGGGCGGAGATCCCGACCGACCGGGACGCGCGGATCGACTGGCTCTACGGCTGGTGGGAGACCATCGACGCCTGGGTGGCAGAGAACCGGCCGGAGGATCTTCCCCCCGGCCGGTCCCGTTGAGCTGCCGCTCCTGCTGACCGCCGCCGGCGGTCAGCCGGCGACGGAGGCGGTCACTTCCGGTCGCCGTCCACGTCGGTGACCTCGGCCGGGTCGTCCGGCGTGGTCACCGCGTGCGGCGCCTCGGCGGCGTCGGCGATGGCCTCGTCGGGCGAGGCACCGCCGATGTCCTGGGCGACCTCGTCGGCCAGCGGCGTCGCCGCGGTGGCGTCACCGACGGGCGCGGCCGGGGTCGTCGTGGTGCTCGGCGTCGTCGTGCCGGCGCTGGGCGGCGGGCTCGGGACGTAGGAGGACTGCCAGTTGTCGCTGGTGCCCCCGCCCTGCAGGCGCTTGGCCACGACCGCGACGACGCCGGCGAGGCCTCCGAGGAGGAGCAGCTTCTTGAGCGCACCGCCCTTCTTCTTCGGCGGCTCGCCCTTGATCGTCGCGATCCGGGCCTCCGCGGCCGTCCTGGCCGCAGCGGCCTTCTCACCGGCTGCCGCGGCACCCGCGGCGACCAGCGGGGCGGCCTTGGCCTTGGCGTCGGCCAGCGCGGGGCCGGCCTTCTCGCGCGCGTCGGCGATGACCGGAGCGGCCTTCTCGCGTGCGTCGGCCAGGCTGCTGGCCGCCTTCACCTTGGCATCGGCCAGCGCGGGGCCGGCCTTCACCTTCGCGTCGGCGAGAGCGGGTCGTGCGGTGGTCTCGACGAACTCCTCGACCGCCTCCCGGGCCTGGGCGACGGCGGCCTCCACCTGGGGGCGCACGGTGTCGACGTAGTCCGAGGCCTGATCGAGGAGGGACTTCTTCTTGCGCAGACGCATCGCGTCACTTCCTCTCGTTCGGTCACTGCCATTCGATCACGCACCGCGCGGCCGGGCCACCCGGGAGACCGGTTGGCGCCACGTGCGAGGATCGACGGGTGCGGCGCATCGCCGCCGTACGTCGTGCAGTACCCACTCGCGTCGCGATCGGAACGCGCGGCGCGTCGAACCAGCCCGTTCACACGCGAAGGACACCCATGGCTGACCAGCAGGCCGTACTGAAGACGAACCGGGGCGACATCGTCCTGAACCTCTTCCCGAACCACGCCCCCGAGACCGTCGCGAACTTCACCGGGCTCGCCTCGGGTGAGAAGTCCTACGACTCCGGGAACGGCAGGAGCGGACCGTTCTACGACGGCCTGATCTTCCACCGCGTGATCGACGGCTTCATGATCCAGGGCGGCGACCCGCTCGGCACCGGCACCGGCGGCCCGGGCTTCACCTTCAAGGACGAGCCGCACCCGGAGCTCACTTTCGACAAGCCCTACCTGCTCGCGATGGCGAACGCCGGCCCGGGCACCAACGGCTCGCAGTTCTTCATCACCGTCGGCGCGACGCCGTGGCTGAACTTCAAGCACACCATCTTCGGCGAGGTCGCCGACCAGGCCTCGCGCGACGTGGTCGACGCGATCGCGACGACCAAGACCGGCCCGGGCGACCGTCCGGTCGAGCCGGTGGTCATCGAGACCGTCGAGCTGCGCTGACGCGGTCCTCCCGGAACGCGTGCTGAGCCCTCGCTGAGACCTCGTTGAGCCAGCCCACCCAGCCGATCCCCCCGGCCGGGGTGCCCGTCTGCTACCGGCACCCCGACCGGGAGTCGCACATCCGCTGCCAGCGCTGCGGCCGTCCGATCTGTCCGGACTGCATGCGCGACGCCGCCGTCGGCTTCCAGTGCCCCGACTGCGTCGCCGAGGGCGCGCGCACGACGCGCAGCGGCCGCACGGCGTACGGCGGGCTGCGGCCCACCAACGCCGCGATCACCTCCGGCGTCCTCATCGCCGTCAACGTGGCGGTGTGGATCGCGATCCTCGTCACCGGGGGTGCGGCCAGCCGGCTGGTCGACCTGCTGGCCATGCGGCCCAGCGGGCTGTGCCTGCTCGGCGACGGCGGCTTCAACGTGCCGGAGGCGGCCTGCACGGGCGGCGGCACCTGGCTGCCCGGTGTGGCCGACGGTGCGGTGTGGCAGGTGCTCACCTCGGGGTTCACCCACGTCACGGTGCTCCACATCGCCTTCAACATGTTCGCGCTGTACGTCCTCGGGCCCCAGCTCGAGCTCGCGCTGGGCCGTGCCCGCTTCCTGGCGCTGTACTTCCTCTCCCTGCTCGCCGGGTCCGCGGTGGTGATGTGGGCGGCACCGGAGTTCCAGGCCACCCTCGGTGCCTCCGGCGCGATCTACGGCCTCTTCGCGGCGCTGTTGATCATGGCGCGGCGGGTCGGTGGCGACGTGCGCCAGCTGGTCGCGCTGATCGTGGTCAACGTCGTGATCACCTTCGCGGTCCCGGGCATCTCCTGGCAGGGCCACCTCGGCGGGTTCCTCGGCGGTGCCGCGGTGACCGCGCTGCTGGTCTACGCCCCGCGGGGACCGCGACGCACGCCGGTCCAGCTCGCCGGGCTGGTGCTGGTCGCGCTGCTCGTCCTCGGCGCGATCCTCGCCCGCGTGCTCGTCCTGTCCTGAGCGCTGCCGGTCGTCGGCGGGCCGCCTTGACGCCGACCTGGCGGTTCCGACCACTTCTTGTTGCCCCACCCCCTCCCGCGCCGGAGGACGGGTCGGCACGCTCGGTGCGTGGAACGAACGACAGGGCGAGGTGTCCTCCGGGTCCCGGTGCGCGTCGACGACATCGGGCGCAGCCTGCGTGCGGACCTACCGACGGCCCGACGGCCCGACGGCACGCGGACCGCGGTGGCGTTCACCTCCGTGGAGGCCCGGGACCGGGCCATGACGCCCGGGCAGCAGCCGGTCACGCTCGCCGAGCCCGTGCTGCGGGCGCTGCTGGCCGATGTCGGGATCGACGCCCTCCAGGTCGACCCGGAGCGTCTTGACGTGTTCACCGCGGGTGGTGGTGACCCGCCCGCGGACCGGGCCCGTCCGGGCCGTTTCCGTCCACAGGTGTGGAGGAGCCTGTGCAGAACTACATGCGTGTAGTTCTGCACAGGCTTGTCCACCGCTGTGGAGAAGTCGCGCCGGAAATGCCGACCGCCGGCCGGCCCGGAGGCCGACCGGCGGTCGGGGTGGTGCGTGCTCGGCGGCGCCGAGGGGAGGTCACTCCCAGCGCGTGGCGTAGGTGAACCCCACCGCCATGAACCCGATGCCGACGACCAGGTTCAGCTGGCCGAGGTCGTTGAAGACCCAGAGACTGCTGAGGTCGTCGCTGAAGACGTAGAAGGTGCAGATCCACAGCAGGCCGACGAGGAAGCACCCGAGCATGCCGACCACGACGCCGCGACCGCGGCCGAGCGGCGTGGAGGGGTGGGCGGCGACGATCAGCCCGAGGAAGAGCAGGCCGAAGCCGACCAGGTAGTTCCAGTCGCCGAGGTCGGCCATGAACGCCGGGCTGCCGGCCTCGCCGGAGCCGTCGGGGCGGACAGCGGCGTAGTAGTACGCCGTCCAGGCGATGCCCACCACCATGAGCACCAGGGCCAGGACGAACCGCACCGATGCGATCGGTCCCCGCACGGGGGCGAGGGGGTCGCGCTCGGTCTTCTGCTTGGCCACGGTCTCTCCTGGTGGTCTCGCCGGTCCGTCCGCGACCGGGCGCCGCGGGACGCGGGATACCTTAGTCGGCGTGACGTCCGGATCCCACGCGCGGCCTGAAGACCGCCCGCCGCGCCGCTGGAGCGGCCTGCTGCGGCGCCCGCGCGGTCGCGCCGCCCTCGGCTGGCGGATCGGCACGCCCGTGATGGTCGTCCTGAGCGGCGTGCTGTTCGTGGCGAGCGCCGAGAACAGCGAGGGCACCGACCTGCGGCCGGGGCGCTACACCGACCTCGCGTCGCTGGTGGAGGCCGAGGCCGACCAGTACGACGCGCTCCGCGAGCGCGCCACCGAGCTCGACGACGAGGTCGACCGGCTCGCCGGGTCGGTCTCCGACGCGGGCGTCACGAAGCTGCGCCAGCGGGCCGACCAGCTGCGCGACCCGGCCGGGCTGGAGCCGCAGCGGGGGAGCGGGGTGCGGATCACGCTCTCGGACGCTCCTCGCGAGGTGGTCGAGGCCCAGCCGGAGGCCGCGGACGTCAACGAGTACGTCGTCCACCAGCAGGACATCCAGGCGGTCGTCAACGCGCTGTGGCGCGGCGGCGCGACGGCCGTGACGATCGCGGGCCAGCGGATCATCACCACCACCGGCATCAAGTGCGAGGGCAACGCCGTCACCCTGCACGGCGTGCCCTACCCCCAGCCCTACGTCATCGAGGCGGTCGGCGACCCGACCAGCCTGCAGTCCTCGGTCGGGGCCGACTCCTACGTCGCGGCCTACCTCGACGCGGTCGCCCGCGACACCGTCGGCTGGGACCTCGAGGTCGAGGACGACGTCGAGGCGCCGGCGTACGAGGGCGTGCTGGCCATGTCCTACGCCGAGCCGATCGACTGAGCCCGGTCGACTGGGCTCAGCCGCGGCCGTCGCGGGAGGGCACCGCGGGCGGCAGGTCGGTCGGGAGGCCGCTGGGGTCCGGCGTCTCGCTGGGCGACGGGGTGTCGCTGGGCTCCTCCTCCGGCTCGAACGTGGAGACGACGATGGTGATCGTCGAGCCCTCCGGCAGCGTCTCGCCGGCCTGCGGGCTCTGCTGGATCACGGTGCCCGCCGGCTCGGTGGTGTCGGAGCTGCGGACGACCGAGGTGCGGAACCCAGCCTCGCCGATCAGCCGCTCGGCCTCCCGCTGGCGGCGACCGACGACGTCGGGCACCTCCTCGGGACCGTCGGAGTAGGAGATGGTGACCGTCGCCCCGTCGGCGACCTCCTGCCCGGCGGCCGGGGCCTGGGCGATGACCTGGCCGGCCGGCTCGTCGGAGGAGGTCTCCTCCTGGGCGGTGCGCAGCCCGGCCGAGCGCAGCTGGGCCGCGGCGTCGGCCCGGCTGAGACCGACGACGGACGGCACGGTCACCTTCGGCTCCCCGAGGGAGACGACGAGGTCGACGGCGGTGCCGGGGTCGACGTACTGGTCGCGGTTCGGCTCCTGCTCGGAGACCTTGCCGGCGGGCACCGCCTCGTCCTCGGCGAAGGACACGTTCCCGACGCTGAGCCCGGCCTCGCGGATCTCCGCGCGGGCCTGGTCGTCGGTGAGGCGGATCAGGTTCGGCACCTGGACCTGCTCGGGAGGCGACTCGAAGAGCCGGCCGGCCGCGAAGACGCCGGCGGCCACGAGCACGAGGGCGAGCACGACGAGGAACGCGATCAGGCCGGTACGCCGTCCCGGCCGGTCGTCGCCCGCCGGTGGCAGCGGCGGGCGGGCGGCCGTGCTGGTCGTGGCCGAGGTGGGCATCGGCGCCGGCGCGACGTGGGTGACCGGCACCGCCGCGGTCGGCGGCGGGACCGTCGCCTGGACGGGGCGGCCGGCGAGGTAGCGCTCGATGTCGCTGCGCATCGCGGCGGCGGACTGGTAGCGGTCCTCGACGCGCTTCGCGAGCGCCTTCATCACGATCGCGTCGACCTCGGGCGGGAGGTCCTGGTCGTGGTCCGACGGCGGCCGGGCGGGCTCGCGGACGTGCTGGTAGGCCACCGCGACCGGGCTGTCGCCCACGAACGGCGGACGGCCGGTCAGCAGCTCGTAGAGCAGGCAGCCGGCGGAGTAGACGTCGGAGCGTGAGTCGACGGTCTCTCCGCGCGCCTGCTCGGGGGAGAGGTACTGCGCGGTGCCGACCACGGCGGCGGTCTGGGTCATCGTCGAGGACGCGTCGCTGATCGCCCGGGCGATGCCGAAGTCCATCACCTTGACGTCGCCCGACGGTGTGAGCATGACGTTGCCGGGCTTGATGTCGCGGTGGATGATCCCGGCACGGTGGCTGTAGTCGAGCGCCGACAGCACGCCGCTGGTGATCTCCAGCGCGCGCTCGGGGAGGATCTTGCGGCCCTCGCGGAGGATGTCGCGCAGCGTCCGCCCGGCGACGTACTCCATGACGATGTAGGGCTGGGCGACACCGCTGCCGTCGGTGGCCAGCTCCTCGCCGGTGTCGTAGACCGCGACGATCGCGGGGTGGTTCAGCGAGGCCGAGGACTGCGCCTCGCGGCGGAACCGGGCCTGGAACGTCGCGTCGCTGGCGAGGTCGGTGCGCAGCCGCTTGACCGCGACCACCCGGCCCAGCCGCGTGTCGGTGCCCTTGCGCACCTCGGCCATGCCGCCCCGGCCGAGCAGCTCGCCGAGCTCGTAGCGCCCGCCGACGACGGGGCCGGTCACGGCGTGCTCCCGGCCGTCGGGGTGGACATGCCGGTCGCCTGCGCGGGGGACGCCTGCGCCGGCGACGCCTGGGCGGTGGGCGCCGGGGCCGTGGGGGACGGCGGGGTGGACGTGGTCGGCTCCTGGGTGGGTTCCTGCGTCGGGGTCGGGGTCGGGGTGGGCGTCGGGGCCTGGGTGGTCGGCTCGGCCGACGGCTCCTCCGGCGTGGGCTCCGGGGTCGGCGCCTCCGTGGTGGGCTCCGGGGTCGGCTCGACGACCGGCTCCTCGCCCCAGAACTGGACGACGACGCGCTCGCCCTCGTCGAGCCGGCCCGAGGGGTCGACGGTCGTCACCGTGCCCGGCGTCTCGCCCCCGGGGTTGGCGACCTCCTCGGTGGTCACCCGCAGGCCGGCGCGCGTCAGCTCGCGGCGCACGTCACCGACCGGGCGCCCGAGGTAGTTGTCCTCGTCGATGGTGATGGTGCCGGCGGACGCGGTCGGCCGGTCGGTCGGGTCCTCGTCGCCGTCCTGCCCGGCCAGCGCGATGGCGGCGACGACGCCGGCGATCACGAGGACCGCGACGAGCAGGCCGATCACCAGGCCGGTCCGGCGGCGGTCGGCGTCCTCGGCCGTCTCGTCGGCGGCGACGGCGCCGGTCGTGCCCGTGGCGGCAGCGGCCGGCAGCGGGGGCACGACGGCGGTCGCCTCGGACGGGGGCGTCGCGACGACGGTCGGCGCGAGGAGCTGGGTCTGCTCCGCGGCCGAGGCCGGCGGCGGGGCCAGGAGCTCGGTGGAGGGGTCGCGCAGCGCGGCCGCGAGCGCCGAGGCGTCGGCGTACCGCTCGGCGGGGTCCTTGGCGAGCGCGCGGCGCACCACCGCGGCCAGGTCGGCCGGCACCGAGTCGGGCAGGTCCGGGACCGGGTCGTTGAGGTGGGCCAGCGCGGTGGCGACCGGGGAGTCGGCCTGGAAGGGACGCCGGCCGGCGAGCATCTCGAAGGCGACGACGCCGAGCGCGTACACGTCGGAGGCCGGTGTCGCGGGGTTGCCGCGGGCCTGCTCCGGCGAGAGGTACTGCGGGGTGCCCATCACCTGGCCGGTCTGGGTCATCCCGATCCCGTCGGCGGCGCGCGCGATGCCGAAGTCGGTGATCTTGACCGTGCGGTCCGGGGTGACCAGCAGGTTGGCCGGCTTGATGTCGCGGTGCACGATGCCGGCGGCGTGGGCGGCCGCGACGGCGTCGGCGACCTGCCCGAGCAGCTGGCGCACGGCGTCCGGGTCGAGCGGCTCGCCCTCGCGGAGGAGGGCCGACAGCGGCTGCCCGTCGACCAGCTCCATGACGAGGTACGGACGGGGGACGCCGGACCCGTCGGTGGCCGCGGCCTCCCCGAAGTCGTAGACGGCCGCGACGCCCGGGTGGTGCAGCGAGGCGGCGTGGCGCGCCTCGGTCTCGAAGCGGGAGCGGAACGTCGCGTCGTCGGCGTACTCGCTCTTGAGCAGCTTGACCGCGACCTCGCGACCCAGGGTGGTGTCGGTGGCCCGCCACACCTCGCCCATGCCGCCGGTGGCGATCCGGCCGTCGAGGCGGTAGCGGTGGGCGTCGTCGGCGTAGCGGTCGCCGGGGGCGCCCGGGGCCCCGAAGGTCACGGTCGGGTCGCTCACTGGCGGATCACCGCCTCCATGACGGCCTTGGCGATCGGGCCGCCGAGCGCGCCGCCGGCGATCTCGGAGCGGGAGATGTCGGCGTTCTCGATGACCACCGCGACCGCGACGTCCTCGTCGGGGGCGAAGGACACGAACCAGGCGTACGGCGGCCGGTCGGGGTCGCCGCTCTGCGCGGTGCCGGTCTTGCCGGCGACCTCGACGCCCTGGATCTGCGCCGGGGAGGCGGTGCCCTGCTCGACCGTGGCCACCATCAGCTCGGTGACCTCGTCGGCGGTCTGCGGCTTGACGGCCCGGGACAGCTCGCTGGGCTCGGTCTTGTCGAGGACCTCGTAGTCGGCCGACTGCACCTCGTCGACGACGTAGGGCCGCATCACGACGCCGCCGTTGGCGATGCCGGCGACGACCATCGCCATCTGCAGCGGGGTCGCCCGGACGTCGAACTGACCGATGCCGGTCTGGCCGAGCTCCGCGGCGTTCGGGTCCTCGGGGTAGACCGACTCGGCCTGCGGGCGCAGGTCCTGGAGGTAGTCGCTGTTGAAGCCGAAGCCCTCGGCGGTCTCCCGCATCTTCTCCGCACCGACCTCACCGGCGATCGCGGCGAAGCTGGTGTTGCAGGACTGCTCCATCGCCTGGGTGAACGGGATCCGGCTCGTGCCGCAGGGGCGGCCCTCGTTGTCGATCAGGCCGGTCTCGCCGCTCGTCAGCGGCAGCTGGTACGTCGCGCCGCCCGGCACCAGGTCGTCGGCGGTGTAGAGCCCCGCGTCGATCGCCGCGGCCGCGGTGACCACCTTGAACGTCGAGCCGGGAGGCAGCGTGGTCTGGATCGCCCGGTTCAGCAGCGGCTGGGCGGGGTCCTCCTGGAGCCGGTCCCAGGCGTCGGTGACCTCGCTGAAGTCGTGGGAGGCGAGGTTGTTGGGGTCGTAGGTCGGCAGCGAGACCATCGCGAGCACCTTGCCGCTGCTCGGCTGCAGGGCGACGACCGAGCCGCGGGTGCCGGCCCCCAGCCTGGTCAGGCCCTCGTACGCCGCGTCCTGGGCGGCCGGGTCGATCGTCAGCTGGACGTTCCCGCCCTCGCTGTTGTCGTTGCTGACCAGGTCGACCAGCTTGGTCACGAACAGCCGGGAGTCCTCCCCGGAGAGCACGTCGTTCTCCGAGCGCTCGATGCCGCTGGCGCCGTACTGGTAGGAGAAGTAGCCGGTCAGCGGGGCGTACTTGAACGGCTGGGGGTAGGTCCGCTGGAACTCGAACCGGTCGCCCGAGCGCTCGCTGACCGCCACCGAGTCTCGGCCGACGAGGATCGCGCCCCGCTCGCGGGAGAACGCCGCGTCGATCACCCGCCGGTTGCGCGGGTCGTCGTTGAGGTCGCCGGCCGCTTGGTACTGCAGGTAGGTCGCGTTGACCATCAGCGCCAGGAAGAGCAGCAGGCAGAAGATCGAGATGGTGCGGATCGGCTTGTTCATCGTCATGACAGGCGTACCACCTGGGTGGTCTCGGCGGCGGCGTCGTCGTCGTCGGTGTCCGCGGTCGGGACCGGCCGGCGGGCGAGGTCGGAGACGCGGATCACGAGCGCGATGATCACCCAGTTCGCGACCAGCGAGGAGCCGCCGTAGGAGAGGAACGGGGTGGTCAGGCCGGTGAGCGGGATCAGCCGGGTGACACCTCCGACGACCACGAACACCTGGAGCGCGAAGACGCTCGCGAGCCCCGTGGCGACCAGCTTGCCGAACGCGTCGCGCGAGATCAGCGCGGCCCGCAGCGAGCGCTCCACGATCAGGCCGTACATCAGCAGGACGGCCATGACGCCGGTCAGGCCGAGCTCCTCGCCGATCGAGGCGACGATGAAGTCGGACTCCGCGTAGGAGATCCGCCACGGGCTGCCCTCGCCGAAGCCGCGGCCGAGCAGGCCGCCCCAGGACATGCCGAACATCGACTCGACGATCTGGCGGCCGTTGTCGCTGGTGCCCTCGCCGTAGTAGGCGAAGGGGTCGAGCCAGAGGTCGACCCGGTCCTGCACGTGGCCGAAGAGGCGCCACGCGACGACCGCGCCGGCCAGGAACATCGCCGAGCCCACGACCAGCCAGCCGGGACGCTCGGTGGCGACGTAGAGCATGACCAGGAAGAGGCCGAAGAAGAGCAGGCTGGAGCCGAGGTCGCGCTGGAAGACCAGGATGCCGAGGCTGATCAGCCACATCGCGAGGATCGGACCCAGGTCGCGGCCGCGGGGGAGGTCGACGAAGACCAGCCGCCGGCCGGCCAGCGCCAGCGCGTCGCGGTGGAGCACCAGGTAGCCGGCGAAGGCGACCACGAGGAGCACCTTGGCGACCTCGCCGGGCTGGAAGCTGAACGGCCCGACGCCGATCCAGATCCGCGCGCCGTTGATGGTCTTGCCGATCCCGGGGACCAGCGGCAGCAGCAGCAGCACGATCGCGCCGAGCCCGCTGGTGTAGGTGAAGCGGGTCAGCACGCGGTGGTCGCGGATGACGATCAGTGTGCCGATGAAGAGGACGACGCCGAGGGTCATCCAGGTCAGCTGCTGGCGGGCGAACGTCGTGTCGCCCGCGGCCAGGTCCAGGCGGTGGATCACCGCGAGCCCGAGCCCGTTGAGCGCGGCCACCACGGGCAGCAGCACCGGGTCGGCGTACGGCGCCACGAAGCGGATCACCACGTGTGCGGCCACCACCAGGCCGGCCAGCCAGCCGCCGTACCCGAGGAGGTCGACGGGGACCTCGCCCTCGACGCCGATGCCGACGGCGGCGTACGCCCCGATGCCGACCGCGAGGGCCAGGACGAGCAGGAACAGCTCGGCGCCCCGGCGGCGCCGGTGGACGAAGCCCATGATCGCGCCCTGCTGCGCGCCCGCCATCAGGGCTCCTCCGTCGCCGAGCCCGGGCCGGACCCGGACGCGGGGCCCGGCGGCGCGGGCGTGGTCCCGCCGGTGGCACCGCCGGTGGGGCTGTCCGTGGCGCCGGCGGTGGGCTCGCCGCTCGCCGCGGTGCTGTCGTCGGCCGGCTCGTCGACCGGGGCCTGCTTGGCGGCCAGGTTGTCCACGGCGCGGCGGGCGTCGTCGAGGTCGTCGACCTCGATGCCCTCGCGGACCTTGCCCGCGTCGAAGTCCGAGAGGCGGTCCAGCTCGACGTCGGTGGTCTCGAACGGCTCGTTGAGCGGCACGCCGGGCAGGTCGGTGTTGAGGCCGCGGTAGATGACCACCGCGCCCTCCTCCTCGCCGACGAAGTACTGGTCCTGGCTCCACGACCACGCCACGGCGGCCGCGACCCACACGATCCCCCCGAGGACGAGGATCCCGAACAGCGGCCGGAGCCAGGCCAGCCGCCGCGGCGGCCGGGGGGCGTAGCGGGCCGTCTCGGGGTCGAGGGGGTCGGAGGAGATCGCGAACGGCACGTCGTCGGGGATGTCGGCCTGCACCGGCTCGAGCTCCCCGGTGTCGCCCGAGCGGTGGCCGCGGAAGAGGCCGCCCGAGCCCGGCTTGGTGCCCCGCGACGGCTTGCGGCGCAGCTCGCTGGCGGCACCGACGAGCATCGGCTCCAGCTCGGCCCAGGAGGCGTCGGCGGACGCCTGCTCCTCGGTGAGGACGTCGGCGACGATGCAGGTGACGTTGTCGGAGCTGCCGGCCTCGAGGCTGGCCCGGACCAGCTCGACGGCGGCGTAGTCGGGCGAGCCGGTCCCCACGATGTCGCCGAGGCGGGCGTCGTCGAGGACGCCGCTCGCGCCGTCGCTGCACAGCAGCAGGCGGTCGCCGGCCTCGAGCTCGACGAGGAACAGGTCCGGCTCTACGTCGCCGGGTCCGCCGAGGGCCTTGAGGATCAGGTTGCGGTGCGGGTGCACCCGCGACTCGGCCTCGCTGATCCGGCCCTCGTCGATGAGGGTCTGGACGAAGGTGTGGTCCTTGGTGAGCTGGGAGAGCCGCCCCGCGCGCCAGAGGTAGGCACGGCTGTCGCCGACGTGGCCCATGGCGATGCGGCGCCCGTCGAAGAGCGCGACCGTGGCGGTGGTGCTGGTGCCGTTGATCGAGGGGTCCTCGTCGACCAGGTCGTTGATCCGGTCGTGCGCGCGGTGCAGGGCGCCGGAGACCAGCCCGAGGAGGTCGTCGGGCTCGCCGGTGGGCTGCTCGTCGAGCCGTCGCAGCTGGGCGACCGCCGTGCTGGAGGCGATGTCGCCGCGGGCCGCGCCGCCGACGCCGTCGCACACGGTGAGCAGCCAGGGGCCGGCGTACCCCGAGTCCTGGTTGTCCTTGCGCACCCGACCCACGTCGGAGATCGCCGACCAGTGCAGGAGCAGGCTCACTTGCGGAGCTCCAGGATGGTCTTGCCGATCCGCACGTGCGAGCCGAGCGTGACCGTGGTGGGCTGGGTGATCCGGACGCTGCCGATGTAGGTGCCGTTGGTGGAGCCGAGGTCCTCGACGAACCACTCGTCGCCCGACGCGGCGATCCGGGCGTGCCGGGTGGAGACGTAGTCGTCGTCGAGGCGGATCGCGGCGTCGGAGCCGCGGCCGATGAGCACGGGGCCCTGGTCGAGCTCGGCGCGCTCACCGACGTTGCTGCCCTCGGTGACGATGACGTGGGTGGGGGAGCCGCGCCGCTTGCTCGGCGGCTTGGCCTTCGGCGCGCGCCCGCCGCCGCGGCGCCCGCGCGGCTCGGCGGCACCCCGGGCGGCCTCGGGCACGCGCGCGCCGAACATGTCGGAGCGGATGACCGAGATCGCGGAGAGCACGAAGATCCAGAGGATCGCCAGGTAGGCGACCCGGATGAGGAACAGCGTCAGCTCAGACATCCCAGCCGTCCTCCTCGACGATGCGGACCGTCATCGTGGTGTTGCCGATGCGCACCTCGGCGCCGTCGTGCAGCGCCGCGCGGGCCATCTTCTGCCCGTCCACGAGCATCCCGTTGGTGGAGCCGAGGTCGCGGACCTCGACCCGGACGGTCTCGTCGCCGGCGCGCCGCTCGGTGGTCACGCCGAACTCCACGTGCCGCCGGCTGACGCCGGGGTCGTTGATCCGGACGTCCGCCTCGGTGCCGCGGCCCACGACGACGCCCGGCGGGTGCAGCGGCTGGGTGGTGCCGTTGACCTCGAGCAGCGCCCGCGCGCGGCGCACCTGCGTGTGCGTGGCGCTGCCGGTCACCCGGGCCTGCGCGCGGCTGCGGATGCGGAACCGGCCGGTCGTGAGGTCCTCGGCGGGCACGAACTCGATCGCGATCGGCCCGGGGAAGACGTAGCCCTGGCTGTCGGCGTGCTCCTGCAGCTGCTCGGCGAGCTCGCCGGCCATCGCGGTGTCGTACGGCGCGAGCCGGTCCAGGTCGGGAGCGGAGAGCTCCACGTGGAAGTCGTTGGGCACCAGCCGGCGGTCGCGCGACAGGATCTGCGCGTTGTTGTCGACCTCGCGCTGCAGCGCAGCCGAGATCTCGACCGGCTGGACGGCCGAGCGGAACGCCTTCGCGAAGGCTCCTGAGATCATCTGCTCCAACCGCTGCTCGAGCTTGGAGAGTCCGCCCACGTCCCGCCGCCTCCTTCCACGTCGCTCTGCCTTGCTCTGCCGGGGCAGGGCCGACAGGCCCTGTCGGCCGCCGGGTCGCGACCGATCGTAACCATGTCGGGGACCGGCGGCCCGCACCCTCCGTTCCCGGTTTGGTCGCTGCTCACGCGCTGGGCTAACCTTGGGCCGCTTCAACACGCGCGAGTGGCGGAATAGGCAGACGCGCACGGTTCAGGTCCGTGTGCCCGAAAGGGCGTGGGGGTTCAACTCCCCCCTCGCGCACGTGATCCGGGTCCAGGCCCGGCGGTCGAGGCCGGGGCCCCCGAGTGACGGGGGTCCCGGCCTCGAGTCGTTCCCGGGCCCGCCGCCCCGGCGCCGCGGCCCCGCCGTGCCCGGCAGCGCGCCCGGCAGCGCGCCCGGCAGCGCGCCCGGCCGGGCGCCCGGCGTAGCCGAAATGGGGGAGGAACGCCGTTCGGGCGCGCCACTCGCCGCGCGTCGCCGCTTGACTCGGCACCACCCATCCGAGTCGAACCGAAGAGGCAGACCGTGACCCAGCGCTACGACGTCGTCATGGTGGGAGCCGGCATCGTCGGCCTCGCCACCGCCCGCGAGCTGCACGAGCGGGCGCCCCGCCTGCGCATCGCCGTGCTCGACAAGGAGGAGGCCCCCGGTCGCCACCAGAGCGGCCACAACAGCGGGGTGCTCCACGCGGGCGTCTACTACCGGCCCGGATCGCTCAAGGCGCGGCTGTGCGTCGAGGGCAAGGCCCGGATGGAGCGGTTCGCCCAGGAGAACGACATCGCGTTCGAGACCTGCGGGAAGCTGATCGTGGCCCTCGACGACAGCGAGCTCGGCCGGCTCGACGACCTGCTCGAGCGGGGTCGCGCCAACGGCGTGCCCGGGCTGCGCATGGTGGGTCCCGAGGGCATCCGCGAGATCGAGCCCCACGCGGCCGGGGTCCGGGCGATCCACGTCCCGGGCACGGGGATCATCGACTTCGGCCGGGTCGTCGAGGTGCTCGCCGACCAGCTGCGCGCGGACGGTGTCGACGTCCTGCTCGGCCACGAGGTCCGGGCGATCGACGACGACGCCGGCGGGCAGCGGGTCACCACCTCGCGCGGCGTGCTGGAGACGCGGTACGTCGTCAGCTGCGCCGGCCTGCACGCCGACCGGGTCGCGCGCCTGTCGGCAGCGGCGCCCGCCGCGGACCCGGGCCTGCAGATCGTGCCGTTCCGAGGCGACTACTACACGCTGTCGCCCGACGCCCGGCACCTGTGCCGGGGCCTGATCTACCCAGTGCCCGACCCCTCGCTGCCGTTCCTGGGGGTGCACTTCACCAAGCGCGTCGACGGCGCGGTGTGGGCCGGGCCCAACGCCGTCCTCGCCACCGCCCGGGAGGGGTACTCCCGCACCGACTTCGTCGCCCGCGACGCGGTCGAGACCCTGCGCCACCCCGGCTTCCGGCGGCTGGCGCGCACGTACTGGCGCACGGGAGCCGCCGAGGTCTGGCGCGACATGTCGAAGCGGGCCTTCCTCGCCGAGCTGCGCCGCTACGTGCCCGAGGTCCGCTCGGACCAGCTGACGTTCGGCCCCTCCGGGGTCCGGGCGCAGGCGGTGGACCCGGACGGCAGCATGGTCGACGACTTCCGGCTCTCGGTGCAGCCCTCCTCGCTCCACGTCCTGAACGCGCCCTCGCCCGCGGCGACCGCGTCACTGGCCATCGCCGGCCGGCTCGCCGACGAGGCGATGAAGGAGTTCAGCCTGACCGCCTGACCTCCCCGGGCCCCTGCACGACCGCCGCCGGACCTCCTCGAGGGCCGGCGGCGTCGCCGTGCCCCGGGGACCCCTGCGGCGGGTCGACGGCCGCCCCCCGGGGGCCTCGTGGGGCCACTCACCAATATTGGTCATTCCCCTGCCCGAACCCGCCCTGGTCGTGCTCGCACTGGACAGGCTGCGGAGCGGGACGACAGCCAGGGAGAGTGATGACGCAGAGCAAGCTGCAGGAGCCCGCGATCGGCGGCGGGAAGGGGCCCACCAGCGCCCCGCTCACCGGCACGGGCTCCGCCGGGAGCGAGCTCCCCGGCACCGCGCTGCCGGCGCTGCGCGCGGCGTTGTCGCCGCTGCTGCTGGACGGCGTGCGACCGGCGCTGCTGCTGGCCGACGTGGCCGGCTGCGCGGCTGCCGGCCTGCTGACGGCGTCGCCGGTGACCGCGGTGCTGGTGCTGACCGTCGCGGTCGTCGTGCTGCACGCCACCGGCGGTCTCTACCGGTCCCGGCTCCAGCTCTCGCTGCTCGACGACCTCCCGTCCCTGCTGGGCCGCTGGATGGTCGCCAGCGCCGCGCTGCTGACCGTCGTCGCGACGTCGACGGAGCTCGGCGCGCGGACCGCAGGGTTCGCGCTGGTCGCGCTGGGGTGCATGCTGGTCGCCCGCACCGGCTGCTACGCCGCGGTGCGGTGGATGCGCCGCATCGGCCTGGTCACCCACTCGACCCTGATCGTGGGGACCGGCGCCGCGGGCCGGCGGGTCGCCGAGATCCTGCACCACCACCCGGAGTACGGCCTGCGGCCCAGTGGCTTCCTGAGCACCCGCAGCGTCGCGACCGACGAGCTCGGCGCGCCGGTGGTCGGGGACCCGAGCCACCTCTCGGAGATCCTGCAGCGCTCCGAGACCAGGGTCGTGGTGCTCGCCTACGCCCAGGTGCCGGACCCGGTGCTGGTGAACCTGATCCGCGCCTGCCACCGGTCGACCTGCGAGCTGTTCCTGGTGCCCCGCCTCTACGAGCTGCACCAGGTCTCCGACGACATGGAGATGATCTGGGGCGTCCCTCTGGTGCGCCTGCGGCGGTCCGCCGGCCGCAGCGTCTCCTGGCAGTTCAAGCGCCTGCTCGACGTGCTGGTCGCCGGGACGGCCGCGCTGCTGCTCGCCCCGGTGCTCGCGGCCTGTGCCCTCGCCGTGCGCTGGGAGGGCGGGCCGGGCGTGATCTTCCGGCAGACGCGCGTGGGCATGGACGGCCGCCCGTTCGAGCTGCTGAAGTTCCGCTCCCTCGCTCCCGTCGACGAGCACGAGTCCGGCACCCGCTGGAACATCGCGAACGACGACCGGCTGGGACCGGTGGGCCGGTTCCTGCGGGTCAGCTCCCTCGACGAGCTGCCCCAGCTGTGGAACATCCTGCGCGGCGACATGAGCATGGTCGGCCCGCGGCCCGAGCGTCCGCAGTTCGTCGACCAGTTCGCGCTCCGCTACCCCGGCTACATCGCCCGCCACCGGGTGCCGAGCGGTCTCACCGGCCTCGCCCAGGTCCACGGCCTGCGCGGCGACACCGACATCGACGACCGCGCCCGCTTCGACAACTTCTACATCGAGAACTGGTCGCTCTGGCTCGACATCAAGATCCTGCTGCGCACCGCCGTCTCGGTCTTCACGGCGCGGGGTGCCTGAACCCTTCGCCGTCTCCTCCCACCTCGGCGCCCCCGCACCGGGGTCCGTCCCCTGAAAGGAACCACGTCACATGGACCCGACGTACCCCGACCTGGCCGACGTGCCGGTAGTGATCCTCTGCGGAGGGATGGGCACGCGGTTGCGCGAGGCCACCGAGAAGCTGCCCAAGCCTCTCGTCGACATCGGCGGCCGGCCCATCCTCTGGCACATCATGAAGACCTACTCCCACTACGGCTTCCGGCGCTTCGTGCTGTGCCTGGGCTACAAGGGCGACGAGATCCGGCAGTACTTCCTCGACTACCGCGCGCTGCGCAACGACTTCACCCTGTCGCTGCGCGAGGACGGCGCGCCCCGCTGGTGCGGGCAGGAGCGCCAGGAGGACTGGGAGATCACGTTCGCGGACACGGGGCTGCTCACCGGCACCGGCGCCCGTGTGCGCCGGGTCGAGCCGTACATCGACAGCGACGTCTTCATGCTCACCTACGGCGACGGGATCGGGGCCGTCGACCTCGACGCGCTGGTCCGGACCCACGTCCAGCAGGGCCGGGTCGGGACCGTCACCGCGGTCCACCCGCAGAGCAGGTACGGCGAGATGCACGTCGAGGACGGCCGGGTCAGCGAGTTCAACGAGAAGCCGACGCTCGCGACCGGCTGGGTCAACGGCGGCTTCTTCATGTTCGACCGCGTGATGCTGGACAAGTACCTCGACGACGACCCGGACCTGTTCCTGGAGAAGAAGCCGCTGCAGCGCATGGCGGCCGACGACGAGCTCGCGATGAACCCGCACGAGGGGTTCTGGATGGGGATGGACACCTTCCGGGACTGGACCGAGCTCAACAAGCTGTGGGACTCCGGCGAGGCCCCCTGGAAGGTCTGGGAGGACTGACATGCGCGTCCTGGTCACCGGAACCGACGGCTACCTCGGGTCGCTGCTCGCCCCCGAGCTGCTCCGCGACGGGCACGACGTCCTCGGCGTCGACACCGGCTTCTACAAGCACGGGTGGCTCTACCACGGCGTGGACGCCGTCGCGCACACGATCGCCACCGACATCCGCCGGCTCACGCCCGCCCACCTCGAGGGGGTCGACGCGGTGGTGCACATGGCCGAGCTGTCCAACGACCCGCTCGGCGAGCTGTCGCCGACGATCACCTACGACGTCAACCACGCCGGTTCGGTGCGCCTGGCCCAGCTGGCCAAGGAGGCCGGCGTCTCCCGGTTCGTGTACATGTCGTCGTGCAGCGTGTACGGCGTCGCCGACGGCGAGGTCGACGAGGAGTCGCCGATCGACCCGCAGACGGCGTACGCCGAGTGCAAGGCGCTGGTGGAGCGGGACGTCACGGCGATGGCCGACGACGACTTCTCCCCGACGTTCATGCGCAACGCGACCGCCTACGGGGCCTCGCCCCGGATGCGCTTCGACATCGTGCTCAACAACCTGTGCGGGCTCGCCTGGACGCAGGGACGGATCGCGCTGAACAGCGACGGCACGCCGTGGCGTCCGCTCGTCCACGCCCTCGACATCGCCCAGGCCATCCAGCTCGCGCTGGTCGCGCCGCGCGAGATCGTCCACGCGGAGACGTTCAACGTGGGCGACAGCGCCCACAACTACCGGGTGCGCGACATCGCCGAGATCGTGGCGGAGACCTTCCCCGGGTGCGAGCTCACCCTCGGCGCCAGCGGCGGCGACAACCGCAGCTACCGGGTCTCCTTCGAGAAGATCGCGAACAAGCTGCCCGGCTTCAGCTGCGACTGGGACGCCGTGCGCGGCGCCCGCCAGCTGCACGACGTCTTCAGCGCCATCGCCCTGGACGAGCAGACCTTCACCGGCCGCGGGCACACCCGCCTGCTCCAGCTCAAGCACCTCATCGACACCGGCCAGCTCGACGACCAGCTCTTCTGGAGGACCCGATGAAGATCGTCCCCACCCGGCTTCCCGGACCGGTCCTCGTCGAGATCGAGCCCCGGGCCGACGAGCGCGGCTTCTTCGCGCGCACGTTCTGCAAGGAGGAGTTCGAGGCGGCCGGGCTCGAGCCGGCCGTCGACCAGTGCAACCTGTCGTTCAACCACCGCCGGGGCACCCTGCGCGGCATGCACCTGCAGGTGGCGCCGCACCCCGAGGCCAAGCTGGTCCGCTGCACGCGGGGTGCCATCGTCGACACCGTGGTCGACCTGCGCGAGGGGTCGCCGACCTGGCTGCAGCACGTCCAGGTGACCCTGACCGCCGAGGACCGGCACGCGTTCTACGTGCCGCCGTACTTCGCCCACGGCTACCAGACCCTCGTCGACGACACCGAGGTCGTCTACCAGGTCAGCGGGACCTACACGCCCGAGGCGGAGCGCGGGCTGCGCCACGACGACCCGGCGCTCGGCATCGAGTGGCCGGTCGAGGTCGGCTGCATCAGCGCCAAGGACGCGAGCTGGCCGCTGCTGGCCGACGCCGAGGCGTCGCTGCGGTCCGGTGCGCTGGCCGAGGGGGCACGGGCATGATCCTCGTGGACGCCGCCCTGGCCCGCCGCGCGGCGGAGGGGCGGCCGGTGCGCGTCGCCCTCGTCGGTGCGGGCTTCATGGGTCGCGGCCTGGTGAACCAGGTCGTCAACAGCGTGCCCGGCATGGAGCTGGTCGCCATCGCCAACCGCACCGGCGAGTCGGCCCGCCGCGCCTACCGCGAGGCCGGCGTCGACCGGTTCGAGGTCGTGGACCGGTCGGACCTCGCCGACGCCTGGATCCGTCGCGGCGTGCCCGTGGTGACCGAGGACTACCGAGCGGTCTGCGAGGCCGAGAGCGTCGACGTGGTCGTCGAGGCCACCGGGGCGGTGGAGCACGGCTGCCACGTCGTGCTCTCGGCGATCGCCCACGGCAAGCACGTGGTCCTGATGAACGCCGAGGTCGACGCGACCGTCGGGCCGATCCTGTCCGTGCTGGCCGCCGAGGCCGGCGTGGTGCTCACCGGCTGCGACGGGGACCAGCCGGGGGTGGAGATGAACCTCGTGCGCTTCGTCCGCGGGCTGGGCCTCGAGCCGCTGGTCTGCGGCAACGTCAAGGGTCTCCAGGACCCGTACCGCACCCCCGAGACCCAGGCCGCCTTCGCCGCGCGGTGGGGCCAGGACCCCCACATGGTCACCTCGTTCGCCGACGGGACGAAGATCTCGATCGAGCAGGCGACCGTGGCCAACGCCACCGGGATGACCGTCGCGCGGCGGGGGATGGGGGGCATGGACTGGCCCGGGCACGTCGACGAGCTGGTCGGGCAGTACGACGTCGACCAGCTGCGGAGCGCGGGCGGGGTCGTCGACTACGTGGTCGGGGCCCAGCCGGGACCCGGTGTGTTCGTGCTCGCCACGCACGACGACCCCCGGCAGCGGCACTACCTCGAGCTCTACAAGCTCGGCCCCGGGCCGCTGTACTCCTTCTACACGCCCTACCATCTCTGCCACTTCGAGGTGCCGACCACGGTGGCGCGGGCCGCCCTGTTCGGCGACGCGGCGATCGCACCGCTGGGCGCTCCCCGGGTCGAGGTCGTCACCACCGCCAAGCGGGACCTCGCGGCGGGGACGGTCCTCGACGCCCTGGGCGGCTTCGACAGCTACGGGGTCGCCGAGCGCGCCGGCGTCACCGCGGACCAGCGGCTGCTGCCGATCGGCGTGGCCGAGGGCTGCCGGCTGGTCCGGGACGTGGCGCGCGACGCGGTGCTCACCTACGACGACGTGGTCGTCCCCGACGGTCGCCTGGTCGACGAGCTGAGGCGGCGCCAGGCGGCGCACGACTTCTCCTCCTCCGAGCCGTCCGAGCAGTCCGAGCCGCGGCGCGCCGCGGTCCACTGAGCCGCTGGTCCACGCCGACGAGCGAGGCCGCCTGGGGGCGGACCTCGCTCGTCGGCGTCGTCGCGCGCCCGGTGCCCGGCACTCACCTGCCCGCGAAGAGCTCCCGGAAGAGGCTGCCGGCCTCGTCGAAGGTCGTCATGATGCGGTGCTGGCCGTCGTAGCCGTCGAACTCGAAGTAGGCGTGGTAGAGCACCGCGTTGTGCGGGTCGGTGATGAACTCGTGCATCTTCTGCAGGTAGTGCAGGTTCTCCCCGCCGCCGGTGCCGTCCGGGCGCTCCCAGAGTCCCCACTCGGGCAGCGACATCGGCTTGTCGCGCTCCTGGGCGAAGTCGCTCCAGAACTCCAGGCCGCGCGCACCGCCGTACACGTGGTCGTCCCACGCGGTCTCCTGCACCTCCGCGACGCAGTCGGCGTCGCAGTCCTCGGGGTAGGGGTAGACGTGCGCGGCCACGTCGTAGGCGTCGAGGCCGACCACGTCGACGACGTCGTCGCCCGGGTAGTAGTCCACCGCGTCGATGGAGCCAACGCCCTTGTTGGGGTTCCAGTCCAGGACGAAGTCGCTGCCGGGCACGCTGATCGCCTCGGCGATGCGCCGCCAGTAGGTCTTGAAGGACTCGGCGTCGTCGGTGAACCACCGCGAGCCGTTGAGGTTGAACTCCCAGCCGATGCGCAGCACCGACCGGCCGCGGCCGGCGGCCACGAGCGTCTCGCCGAGCTCGCGGAAGTAGTCGTCGTACGCCCCCTCGGCGCCCAGCTGGATCGTGGCGCTGCTGTCGGCCTGGGGGAGCATGGCGACACCGAGGACCAGGCGGCGCTTCGACGAGCGCCAGCTCTCCAGCAGGTACGCCGGGTTCGCGATGTCCTCCCAGGAGTCGCGCGCGGAGTAGTCCACGACCACGTCGACCGGGCAGCCCAGCCAGCGCTCGAACGCACGCACCTCCTGCGGGGCCGTCTCGCGGAAGACCCCGAGGTCCGCCGTACCGGCGGCGTCGCAACCCTCGGGCTCGGCCACGGTGCGCGCGGCGCCCCGCTCCCAGCCCTCGACGACGCGCTTGGTGGGCGCCCCCTCCGTGCAGGCCACGAGCGTCGCCGAGGCCAGCACGGCCGCGACCAGCCGCGGACGCAGCCGGCCTGCGGTCACGACGCCTCCGGGGAGAGCTCGTCGTCACGCTGGCGGACGGCTCCGGCAGGCGGCGGGAGCGTGCGGCGCCGACCGGGCGCGGTGGTGCGCGCCCCGGCGTCGGGGCGCTCGGGGAGGGGGCGCTCGGCGACTGCGGGCCCCGGCGCGGAGCGGGTGCCGGCGGCGACGCGGTCGCGGAGCAGCGAGAGGCCGATCGAGCACATCAGCCCGACCAGGCCGAGCAGCGCCGCGTTGCGCAGCAGCGAGGAGGTCTGCTCGGCTGCGGCCGGCTCGGCGAGGGAGACCCCGTCACCGAACAGGGCCGCCTCGCGCCGGGCGAACTGCAGCCGGTCGGGCCGCACCACGTCGTCGATCTTCTCCATCGTGGCGGCGACGCCGGCGCTGACGTGGGTGCGGTAGGCCTGCACGATCTCGTCGACCATCGCGATCGCCGCGGCCTCCGAGACGCTCGAGGCGCGCACGGTGACGATGTCGGACTCGTCGGCCGGCACCACCTCGAGCTGCTTGCGCAGCTCCAGCACGGAGTCGGCGGGGGCGCCGCTCTCGATCGCACCCTCCAGGACGGGCGTGGAGGTCATGACCTCGGCCTGCTCCTCCACGAAGCGCGACGGGTCGTTGACGTAGGTGCGCATCCCGGTCGGGTCGAAGGCGGCGTTCGAGGACAGGAACACCCGCGACTCCGCCTGGTAGGTGGTCGGCTGGGCGTTGGTCAGCAGGAGGCCCGCCACGGCTCCGAGCAGCGTCAGGACCAGCACGAGGACCCAGTGCCGCTGCATGCTGGCCAGGACCTGGGACTGGTCGGTGCCGACGCGACGATCGTGCGTCGACGAGATGATGCGCGACTCGTACATGCGGATTCTCCCGACCTCTTCGACAGACCTCCCGGTCCTCGGCAAGCGACAGCCAACCAGCGGCTCGCCCGGGCCGACGGCACTCGCCTGGGGGCTTCACCTCAATTGGGTAACCGCCGCCGCATCCGGTCCTGGGCCCCCGGCCGCGAAATACCGTGCCTGGACCGAGGGTCCGTCGGACCCGTGCAGGTCCGCCGGAAGGGGAGCCATGAAGGGTCGGATCGGTGTCGTCGTCCCGTGCCGGGACGAGGAGGCGACCATCGGCAGGTGCCTGCGGGCGCTTCGTGCCGAGGCCGCCGTCGGACGCATCGTCGTCGTCGACAACGGGTCGGTCGACGCCAGCCCGACGATCGCCGCAGAGCTGGCCGACCGGCTCGTGGAGCGGCCCGGCGTGCGCATCAGCGCCCTGCGCAACGAGGGAGCCCGGCTGCTGCTGGCCGAGGACCCGGGCCTGGAGCACCTGGCCTTCGTCGACGCCGACTGCGAGGTCGCCCCCGGGTGGGCCGACGCCGCGCTCGACGCACTCCGGGACGCCGACCTGGTCGGGTCGCGGACCCTGGCCCCTGCCGGCGCCGGCTGGGTCGCCTCCCGCTGGGCGGCGATCGAGCGACGTACCGCCGGGGCGGACGCGCTGCTGTGGAGCCAGCACCTGGTCACCACCCCGGACCTGTGGGAGCGGCTCGGCGGCTTCGACGAGACGCTCGTGACCGGTGAGGACGCCGACCTGTCGCTGCGGACCCGCCGCCTCGGTGGCCGCGTCGCGCTCGTCGAGGAGATGACGACCGTGCACCATGGGTTCCCGCCGAGCCTGCGCCGCTTCGTGCGCCGCGAGGTCTGGCACACCTCCGCGCCGGGCTGGTTCCCACGGATGTCCGGGCGCAGCCGGCTGGTCGTCGTCGCGACGGCCGGGTGGTTGGTGCTCGGGACCCTGGCGGGCGCACGGGCCGCCTCGGGACGCGGCGAGGCCCTGCTGCTCTGGTCGCTCGCCTCCTCCGTGGGTGTCCCCGCCCTCGGCCTGGTGGCCGGCGGGTCCCCGCGGCACTGCGCGAAGGACGGTGTCCTGGTCGGGCTGTGGAACCTGGTCCGCGCGGCCCGCCTGCTCCAGCCGTCGGCCGTCGGGTCCCTGCGATGAGCACCGACGCCCGGGCCACCGCCGAGACCACCGCCGCGGCCCCGGACACCTCGTTCGAGGTCGTGGTGGTCAGCTACCGCAGCCGCGAGCAGGTCGCCGGCCTCCTCGCCGGCCTGCCCGCCGACCTGCCGGTCGCCGTGGTCGACAACGCCCGCGGGGCGGACGGGGTCGAGGAGCTCACGCGCACCCGGACCGCCGGCCGGTACGTCGACACCGGAGGCGGCGCGGGCTACGCCCGCGCGGCCAACCTGGGCGTCCGGACCTCCCGCCACCCCTACGTCGTGCTGGTCAACCCCGACACCCGACCGACCACCGCGGTCCTCGAGGCGCTGGTGCGCGACGTGGCGGGCGACCCGACCTGCGCCTCGAGCGCCGCGCTCAACGTGGGTCCGGACGGCACCAGCGAGATCGGCACCGGCGGGTGGGAGCCCACCTTCGCCCGGTCACTCGTCCACGCCACGGGGGCGCACGCGCTGTTCCCCCGTCGCGGGCTGTTCGCCCGGCCGGCCGTCGGCGAGGAGATCGATCTGGACTGGACGACGGGCGCGGTCATGGCCGTGCGCCGCGAGCTGTTCCTCGAGCTCGGGGGCCTCGACGAGCGCTACTTCGTCTACAGCGAGGACGTCGCCTACGGCCGCACGGCCCGCGAGCGCGGGCTGCACCAGGTGCTGCGGACCGACCTGCCGGTGGCCCACGCCAGCGGCGGCTCGGGAGCGCCGTCCCTGGAGATGATGCGGCTGCGTGGCGCGTCGTTCGCCCGGTACGTCGCCACCACGCGCCGGCCGCTGCGCGCACGGACCGTCGCCGGCGTCGTCGGGACCGGCTACCTCGTGCGCGCCGTCCGCTCGCGGGCCGGCGGCGACCCCGGCCGCGCCCGCGAGCACCTGATGTACGCCCGCGGGGCCTTCACGGGCCGTGCCTGGGTGGCCGGTGAGGAGGTGACCGGGCGTGAGTGACCTCGCCACCGCCGCGCCCGCGGTCGCCGCGGCGCCCGTCCCGGCGCCCGAGGTGAGCGTCGTCGTGCCGGTCCGCAACGAGGAGCGCACGATCGACGAGTGCCTGCGCTCGGTCCTGGCCCAGGACTTCGGCGACCTCGAGGTCGTCGTCGTCGACAACGGCTCGACCGACGCCACGCCGGCGATGCTGCGCGCGTGGACCGAGGCCGACCCGAGGGTCCGGGTGCTGACCCTGGACCGCCCCTCGATCCCGGCCGCCCTCAACGCCGCCCTGGCCGCCGTCCGCGGCCGGTGGCTGGTGCGCGTCGACGCCCACTCCACGGTCCCGCCCGAGTACGTCGGCGTGGCGATGCGGCTCCTGCGCACCGGCCGGTGGGTCGGCGTCGGGGGGCGCAAGGACGCGGTCGCCGCCACGCCCACCGGGAAGGCGATCGCCGCGGTCCTGGGCTCCAGGCTGGCTGTGGGCGGCTCGACGTACCACCACGGGACGACGCCGCAGACGGTCGAGCACGTCCCGTTCGGGTGCTACCCGACCGAGCGGCTGCGGGCCGTCGGCGGCTGGGACGAGGGGATCGCCAACAACGAGGACTTCGAGCTCGACCAGCGGCTGCGCCGCCACGGCGAGCTCTACTTCGACCCGTCGCTGTGCATCGCCTGGAACGGACGGGAGCGGATCGCGGACCTCTTCGCCCAGTACCGCCGCTACGGCACCGGCAAGCCGGCCGTCGCCCTGCGGCACCCGGGCAGCGTGTCGCCGCGACACCTCGCGCCACCGGCCCTCGTCGCCTGGCTGGCGACCTTCGGTCTCGTCTCCCTGCGCCACCCCCGCCTCGGCCTGGTGGCGGTCACGCCGTACGCCGCCGCGGTCGGCGTCGCGAGCACCGCGATCATCCGCGACCTCCCGGCTGCGGCCTCTCGGCCGGCGGTGCCGGCGGCCCTCGTCGCGATGCAGGTCGGGTGGGGCGTCGGCTTCTGGCAGGGCACCGCGCGGCTGCTCCGCCGGACGCGATGAGCACCCTCCACGCTCCGTCGACCGCACCGGTCGGGCACGGGGCGCCGGCCGGGGCGCCCACGCTCGCGGTGCGGGTCATCTGCACCGGTCTGCTCCTGTCCGTCCTCCTGCAGCGCGTGGCGGTGCCGGTCGGCGAGGACGGGATCTCGGTCGTCCTCGTGCTCGGCTACGCGGTGCTCGGGGTGCTGCTCCTGCTCGGGCTCGTCGAGCCCGACCGGCGACGTGCGCAGCTCTACGTGCTCGCCTGCGCGGCCTGCGGCGTGGCCGCGTGGAGCGCCACCTGGACGGCACGCCCGTTGGCGACCATGTCCTACCTGCTGCTCGTCGTCGTCTACGTGCCGTGGGTCTTCCGGCTCCGCCCGGGCGCCGGCACCCCGGAGACCACCTGGCGGGTCGTGCGGTTCTTCGTCCGGATGATGGTGTTCTTCGGCGCGGTGTCGGTCGGCCAGCAGGCCGCGCAGCTCAGCGGCGCCTGGACGTTCCAGGACTACCTCGCCGAGGTCCTGCCCCCCGAGCTCGTGCTGGGCGACTACAACGCCGTGATCCCGGTCGAGTACGCCTCGCCGGTCATGAAGTCCCAGGCCTTCGTCTTCCTCGAGCCGTCGTTCCTCTGCCAGTTCCTGGCGCTCGGCGTGCTCGCCGCGCTGCTCGTGCGTGCGCCGCTGTGGCAGCCGTTCCTGATGTGCCTCGGGATGCTCGCGACGTACTCCGGCACCGGCATCTTCCTCCTGGCCGTCGGCGGGGTGATCCTGCTGCTGCGCAGCCCCTCGTCCGTGCGACCCAGGCTGGTCGCCGCCGCTGCCGCCGTGGTGGTCCTGGTCCTCTCCTCCCCGCTCGCAGCGCCGCTGCTCGAGCGCTCCGAGGAGACGCGGGACTCGACGTCGAGCTGGTCGCTCCGGTTCGTCCTGCCCTACGAGGAGGTGGCCAAGGGGCTCCGGGACGCGCCGGTCCGCTACCTCACCGGCGCCGGACCGGGTGCCTCGGAGCGGCTGCTGGAGAACGACAAGCAGGGCGCCGGCCTGGCCGTGGTCTACCCCGTCGTCCCCAAGGTGGTCTTCGAGTACGGCGTGCCCGCGGGCGGGCTGTTCCTGGCCTTCTGGTTCGTGGCGCTGCTGCGGGGGGCCTGGCTGCGCGTGCTGCCGGGCGCGCTCGTCTTCATGCTCGCGGTGCTCTCCGGCAGCCTGCTGCAACCGTCCACGATCGTGCTCGCGTGGTTGCTGTCGTGCGTGTTCGCCGATGACTAGCCGCTCGACACGGTCGCGCGCCGGGTGGACCCTCGCCGACCAGCTGGTGGCCAGCTCGACGAACGCGTTGCTCTCGATCGTCGTGGCCAGGTCGGTCGACGCGTTCCAGTTCGGTGCGTTCGCGCTCGCCTTCCTGGTCTTCGCCTTCGTCCTGGGGATCGTCCGGGCGCTGGTGACCGACCCGCTGCTCATCTCGCACTCGGGCGACGAGCCGGCCGCGCAGCGGCTGGCGTGCGCCCGGGCGGCCGGGGCCTCGGTGGTGCTGGGCGCGCTGGCCGGTGCGGTCTGCCTGGTCGGCGGGATGCTGGCCCCCGGGTCGCCCGGCCGGGTGCTGGTGGTGCTGGCGGTCGTGCTGCCGGGCCTGCTCCTGCAGGACGCCTGGCGCCGCTCGTTCTTCGCGCTCGGCCGCCCCGACGCCGCCTTCGGCAACGACCTCGTCTGGTCGGTGCTGCAGCTGTCGTGCGTGCTGCTGCTGATGGCCGCCGGGGACCCGGGGGTCCCGCTGCTCCTGCTCGCCTGGGGGCTCAGCGGCGCCCTGGCGGCCGCCTTGGGGTGCGCCCAGGTCGGGCGGGTCCCGCGGCCGGTCGAGGGCATGCGGTGGCTGTGGGACCAGCGCGCGCTCGGGGGGCGGCTCGGCATGGACTTCCTGGTGAGCCAGGGCGCATTCACGATCGCGCTGGCGGTGATCTCGGCGACGGCGGGGCTCACGGTGGTGGGCGCCGTCCGGGCCGGTCAGGTGCTGCTCGCCCCGGTGCAGGTGATGCTGCTCGCGCTGTCCTCGTTCGTGCTCCCGCTGCTCGCCACCGCCCGGGTGGACCCGCCGCGGTTCCGGCGGCTGCTGCGCGCGGTCACGGCCGGCGGGGCCGGGTGCACCGTGCTCTACTGCGTCCCGCTGCTGCTCGTGCCGGACTCCGTCGGCGGCCGGCTGCTGGGGGCCAGCTGGGGCGGCGCGGAGTCCGTCCTGCCCCTGCTCGCGGCCCAGATGCTCCTGATCGCGGTGGCGACCGGTCCGAGCCTGGCGCTCAAGGCGCTGGCCCGGGCGTCGGCCCTGCTGCGGGTCAGCCTGGTGCAGTCGCCGGTGCTGCTCGTCGCCTCGGTCGTGGGCGCGGAGCTGGCACAGGCGCCCGGCGCCGCGGCCGGTTTCGTGCTCGCCCACGTCGTGGGCACGTGGGCGATCCTGCGCGCGGTGCGGGTCGCCTCGGCCGGGCAGGTCGCCGCGGAGGCGCCGGCCGCGCCGGCGCCTCCGGACGGCCCGGACGACCCCGGAGCACTGCCGCCGCCGCTCCCGGCGGACCGGGAGGGCGGCGGCGGTGCGGAGCCGGATCAGTCGGCGACGGCGGTCTCGGTGTCCCGCCGCGCGTCCTGACCGGTGCGGGGTGCGATCACCACAGGGAGCGGTAGGCCGACCGGGCTCGCGGGTTCTGGCGCACGAGGCTGGAGGCGACGTAGCCCGCCGGCTCCTCGAAGTACGACTCGTAGGCCATGTGCTTGCTGTAGCGCTTGAACAGGGAGTGCATCGCACGGATGTAGAACGGGTTGTCCCCGCCGGTGTGGCCGGCCCACTGGCTGCCGGACGAGACGCCCCACTCGCTCACGCCGACGTCGACGCCGCGCTTGCGGGCCCACTTGAACCACCACTCGATGCCGTACTGGCGGTTGAAGCGGGACGTGGCCTGCTTGGCGTTGCGGATCGCGTCCCACTGGTCGTAGTAGTCCGGCGCGACGATGTCGACGTACTTCTTGCCCGGCCACGCGGCGGTCGGGGCCACGCCGGTCTGGCCCGCGCCCTCGTTGGGCGTCCAGGCGATGCGGAAGCGCTCGCCCGGGACGCTGCGCAGGGCGCTGGCCGCCTCGCGGAAGCGCGTGCGCCACGCCGCCTGGTTGGCCCGGGTGACGTGCCAGCCGTTGGCGAGGTTGAACTCCTTGCCGATGACGATGATGGCGTCGCGCTCGCCCCGGTCGACGAGCAGGCGCCCGAAGGCGCGCCACTGGCGCTTGGAGGAGGTGTTGACGCTCGAGTCGTGCGGCCACGTGGGCACGCTCACCTCGAGGCGGGCGCCTGCGGCGCGGATCCCCGCGGTCTGGTCGAGCCACCAGGTGTCCATCATCGAGGCGAACGAGTCGCGCACCGGGTGGACGGAGACGAGGTCGAGGCGGGCGCCGCGCATGCGCTCGAAGGCCCGCGCCTCCTCCGTGCTGTGGGCGAAGACACCGGAGAGCCACGGCTTCCCGGACTTGGTGCGGGAGACGGTGCGGGAGTCGGGGGCGGATGTGAGCGGACGCGCACTGTCGGAGGTGGCGGCCGAGCCGGTCGTCGGGGCTGCCTGGGCGCCCGTGCTGGGCGCCAGCCCGGTCAGGCCGAGGGCGAGCAGGCCGGCGACGGCGGTGAGTCTCTTGTTCATGGTTCCTCGAAGATCAAGGGCCCTCGAGGGCAGGAGCCAGCGTCCGGCTGCGGAGCAGGCGGACGACGGACGTGCACGGTGGCCCGGACGTGGGCCGGTGCTTCACGGGCCGCGGGAGGCGGCCCTCCTGGTCGGGGGCTCGTGGTCAGGTCAGGTGGTCAGCCGCCGCACCCCCGCGGTCCCGAGGCGCGGCGGCCAGACGGCGACGCCCCCCAGCGGGCCGTTCCGGGCACTACCGCGCACCATCATCGAGTTCACCGAAATCGGGGATGACGAAGCGACCGCGCGACTGTATACCTTGTCCGGCCGATCCCATCCCTTCGGGGGGGTATGCACCGGGGTGAGCCTGGACACGGCCGGCGGCGGCAGTGGGCGCGAGCCGCCTCCCGATGACCGCTCAGCCGCGCGGCAGGGGCACCCGGAGGAACCGCGGCCGGTAGAGCAGCGGGTCGTCAAGCACCCGCCCGACGTCGGTGCTGTTGCGGCTGTACGACACCAGCACCGACCCCGCCTCGGGCAGCAGGTCGGGGTGGGCCAGCGGCATGTACCGCAGCTCGCCGCCGGCGCTGTCGGAGGGCAGGTCGGCCACCGGCGGCTGGGCGGTGAACGGTCCGGTCGGCGCCGGCGCGGTCCAGAAGACGAGGTCGGAGCCGAGGAACTCGTCGCGCTTGCTGAAGGCGTACCACCGGCCGCCGCGCTCGAAGACGCTCAGCGTCTGCGACGTGCCGCCCTCGGCCGGGACCAGCTCGGCCGCCGCGCCGGGGTCGGCCACCCAGGCGCTGCCGTCCCAGTAGCGCCACCGGTCGGTCTCCAGCACGTCGTCGGGCCGGACGCGCGCGACGCGGAGCGAGAACCCCGTCGGTGCATCGGCCTCGGGGCGGGCAGTGCCGTAGAGGTGGAGCCAGCCGTCGGCCAGCGCGGTCGCCGCCCCCCACATCGGCCGCGCCGGGTCGGCGGAGTCCTCGCCGACGTCGACGCGGGAGACCAGCTGCGGGGTCTCGCCGCGCGGCACGACGTACAGCGCGACGGCTGGGCCGAGGTTCTCGAACCCGAACGCGTCGGTGCGGTCGGTGGACCGCACCCGCTGGGCGGTGACCGTGACCAGGTCGTAGCCCGGCCGCCCGCTGACCACGACCGACATCGGCCAGTAGCCCACCTGGCCGTCGCGGTCGGGGATCACCGCGCCGCCTCCGGCCGGGACCACGACCTGCAGGCAGCCCGGCTCGACGACCAGCATCGAGTTGCGGACGAAGGACCGCCCCCCGTCCCCGGCGCGCAGCGTGTCGCCGAAGACCCACACCCGCCGGCCGTCCTGCAGCGCCGCCTCGGCCCCGACGTCGCCGCCCTGGAACTGCGGCGACCCGCGCAGCTCGGTGACCCGGTTGAGGTCGGCCACCGTGCGCACCGGCCCGGTCGGCTCGCACGTGGTGGCCGAGGCCAGGCTCGGGTAGGCCTCGGCGTCGTCGGGCCCGGGCAGCAGGGCCAGCGTCAGCACGACGCCGCCCGCGAGCAGGGCCAGCACCGCGAGCAGCTGTAGGCGCCAGCGCCCCGTCGTGGGCACGTCGTCGGCCGGTCGATCGGCGCGTGCCGGGACCGCGGGGCTGGTGCGCACCCCGTCGAACCGGGTCAGGGCAAGCACGAGCAGCCCGACGGCCGCCACGACGGCGAGGAGCAGCAGCTCGCGCTGCGCACCACCGCCCGCCGCGCTGTCCCGCACGGCCTCGGCGACCGCGCCGGCCGGGGTCCACCGGGTGACCCCGGGCCAGGGGTCCGCCAGCAGGAGCGGGTCCTCGGCGACGAGCAGCGGGAGCGGCACGACCAGCAGCAGGGCCGCGGCCAGCAGCAGGCCGGCGAGGCCGGCCAGCGCCTCGAGCGCCAGGGTGAGGCAGCCGGCGGCGAGGACGCCGAGCGCGAGCGCGGCGCCGACCTCCGGGGCCGCCGCGCCGGGCACCCCGGGGAGCAGCGGCGCGGTGCCGAGGACGACCGCGGCGAGCGCACCCAGCGCGGCCAGGCGCAGGAGCCCGCGGGGCAGGGTGCGGGCGAACGGTCCCCACACCAGCGAGACGACCAGCACCAGCACGAACGCCGCCGCCACGGCGGCCAGGCCGAGCGCGTCGTACGCCGGCGCGTTCCGGACGGGCCCGACGCGCTCGACGGCGAGGGTCCGTCCCCGGCGCTCCTCGGCGGCCCGCGCCTCGCGGACCAGCGCTGCGTCGAGGTCGTCGGTGCGCAACCGGGGGAGCAGCAGGGTGTCCTCGGTGCGGCGCAGGTCGAGCACCAGCACGGCGACCACGTCGCCGGCGGCCAGCGCCGCCTCGGCCGTGGCCCGGTCGTCCTCGGGCTCGGCGTCGAAGGGCGACCCCGGCAGCGCGTCCACGTCCCGCGCGAGCGGCCCCACCACCACCTCCGGCCCGACGAGCAGCACCGGTGCGCCGTGGGTGCGACCGGCCGCGGCGTCGTCGACGGCGGGCAGCACGGCCAGCAGCGCGCCGACCAGCAGGGCCAGCGCCGCGAGCGTGCGCAGCCGCCGCCGGGTGATCACCGGTCCAGTGTGCCGGGCGCCCCGCCCGTGCCGCGCCATCCCTCCGCGAGGCGGTCCCGGCCCGCTCGGGGGGCACGCGGACGGGGTGGGTACCGGACCCCCATGACCCACACGCCCGAGGACCCGGCGACCAGTCCCGCGACGCCGCCGGCCGCATCCGACGAGCACGCCGCGACCACGCCCGCGGCCCAGCCCGCACGCCCCGCGTCGGGCGGCGGCGACCCGCTGCGCGGCTCCCTGACCAGCGGGATCTGGGCCGCGCTCGTGGCGTTCGGCGTCGTGCTGGTGCTGCTCGTCGTCTTCATCGCCCAGAACACCGAGCGGGTCCTGGTCCGCTTCCTCGGCTTCGAGGGCGAGACCCCGCTCGCGGTGGCCCTGCTCATCGCCGTGGCCGCCGGCCTGCTGCTCACCGCCCTCGCCGGCACGCTGCGCCTGTGGCAGGTGCGCCGCCGGGTGCGCCGCGAGACCAAGCGCAGCCGCCGCTGACCCGGGTCCCGCCCCGACCGAGGGGCCTCGTGATGCCCAGCGCGCGCTCCGGCGCGCGCTCGGCATCACGAGGCGGTCAGGTGCTGGGTCAGTCAGGGCTGCGGTCAGGGCTGAGCCGTGCGCGAGGCCCGCAGCCGGGCGTCGACGGCGGCGGGGGAGAGCTCGTGGTCGATGACCAGCGCGGCGCAGCCGACCAGGCCGGCGGAGTCGCCGTGGGCGGCGGGCGCGAAGCGCAGGTCGCGGGTGACCGAGCCGGCGGCGCGGGCGTAGACGCTCTCGCGCATGCCGGCGGTGTAGAGGTCGAAGGCCGAGCCCATGTCGCCGCCGACCACGACGGTCTGCGGGTGCAGGAGGTTGACCGCCACCGCGAGCACCTCGCCGACGCGGCGGCCGCTCTCGCGCAGCATGCTGCGGGCGACGGGGTCGCCGTCGAGCGCCAGCGCGACGAGGTCCCGGACGTGGCGGGCCTCGGTGCCGCCCTCGACCAGCCGGTTGACCATGGCCCAGCCGGCAGCGACGGTCTCGAGGCAGCCGTGCGCCCCGCAGCGGCACAGCAGCTCGTCGGCGCCCTCGACCCGGGTGTGGCCGAGCTCGCCGGTGACCCCGCGCGAGCCGTTGACCAGCCGGCCGTCGGCGATGACGCCCAGGCCCAGGCCGGTCGAGGCCTTGACCACCAGGACGTCGCTGCCCAGGGGCGCGGGCCCGAACAGCTCGGACCGGGTGAGCGCCGAGGTGTCGTTGGTGAGGTGGAGGGGCGCCGCGCACGCGTCGTGGAGGTACGGCGCGAGCGGCACGCCGTCCCAGCCCTTCATGACCGGGGCGTCGACGCTGACCCGTCGCTCGGGGTCCACCGTGCCGGGCAGGCTCAGCCCGATCCCGAGCACGGGCGGCTCGATCCCGTCGAGCAGGGTCCGCAGCCGCTCGGCGACGTCGACCATCACCTCGTCGGGCCCGCTGCCGACCTCGTGGTCGCGGGTGTCCCCGACGATCTCGCGGCCGTCGAGGTCGAACACACCGACCTGGGTCCGCGACCGCCCGACCGCGGCGCCCACGACCACGGCCGCGTCGACGTTGAAGGACAGCGAGCCGGCGGGTCGCCCGCCCGTCGAGGCCAGCCCGGTGCCCTCGGTCACGAGGCCGGCGGCGACCAGCGCGGTGACGCGCTGGGAGACGGCCGTGCGGGAGAGGCCGGTGAGGCGGCCGAGGTCGGCCCGGGTGGACGCCTCGCCGGCCCGGACGAGGGACAGCAGACCGCCGGCGGTCGTCTCGACCGGTGTGGTGCTCATTGTCGGATCAAAGCACGGCAACTTTGTCCGTGAAAAGTCGGAAGTCCGCTTGTATCGATCCAAAAGTCCTGAGACCGTGGAGTCATGCACTCGACCCCGGACAGCCCGACCTCCCTCGCGGCGCTCCCGGAGCACTGCGACTTCACCGTCTTCGGCGGCACGGGCGACCTGGCCCTCCGCAAGCTGCTCCCCGCGCTGTACCACCGCGACCGCGAGGGCCAGTTGCTCCCCGGTCACCGCATCGTCGGCGTCTCCCGCAGCCCGATCGACTCCGAGGGCTACCGGACGATGGTCCGCGAGGCGCTGGCCACCCACGTCCCGGCCGACGAGCTCGACCCGGTCGCGGTCGACCGGCTGCTCGGCCGCCTGCACCACCTCGACCTGGACGCGCACACGCCCGAGGGCTGGCACGAGCTGCACGGCCTGCTCAAGGACCGCCCGGGCGCCGACGAGACCGTCCGCGTCTACTACCTCGCCGTCGCGCCGGGCCTCTTCGGGCCCACCTGCGAGCGGCTCGACGAGCTCGGCCTCGTCGACGAGCGCTCCCGCGTGGTCATGGAGAAGCCGATCGGCCACGACCTCGCCTCGGCCCGCGCGGTCAACGACGCGGTCGGCCGGGTCTTCGCCGAGCACCAGGTCTTCCGCATCGACCACTACCTGGGCAAGGAGAGCGTCCAGAACCTCCTGGTCACGCGCTTCGCCAACGCCTTCCTCGAGCCGCTGTGGAACAGCCGCTGGGTCGACCACGTCCAGATCACCGTCGCCGAGACCGTCGGCGTCGGCAAGCGCGGCCCCTACTACGACAACGCCGGCGCGCTGCGGGACATGGTGCAGAACCACCTCCTGCAGCTGCTGTGCCTGGTCGCCATGGAGCCCCCGACGTACGTCGGCCGCGAGACCGTCCGCGACGAGAAGCTCAAGGTCCTCCAGGCGCTCAAGCCGCTGACCCCGCTCGACGTGGACCGCGACACCGTGCGCGGCGCCTACGAGGGGTACGCCGAGGAGGTCGGCCACGCCGACTCGCGGACCGAGACCTTCGTGGCGCTCAAGGCCGAGGTGCAGAACTGGCGCTGGGCCGGCGTGCCGTTCTACCTGCGCACCGGCAAGCGGATGGACCAGCGCGCCTCGGAGATCGTCGTGGTCTTCAAGGAGCCGCCGCACGCGATGTTCCCGCACAGCGAGGGCACGACGGCCCCGAACCGGCTGCACATCCTCGTCCAGCCCGACGAGGGCATGAAGCTGCACCTGACCGCGAAGGAGCCGGGCCCCGGCGGCATCCGGCTGCGCCCGGTGTCCCTGGACCTCTCCTACGCGACCGCGTTCGACCAGCGCTCGCCCGACGCCTACGAGCGGCTGCTGATGGACGTCGTCCGCGGCAACCCCACGCTGTTCATGCGCCGCGACGAGGTGGAGGCGGCCTGGTCGTGGGTCGAGCCCGTCCTCGCCCGTTGGGCGCAGCGCTCCGCCGAGTCCGGCGAGCGCCCCGAGACCTACCCCGCCGGCTCGACCGGACCGACCGCCGCCGCCGACCTGATCGGGCGTGACGGCCGCACCTGGCAGGAGACCGACCAGTGAGCACCTCCCCACAGCAGCCGATCCACCCCGTCGTCGCGGCGGTGACCGCGCGCGTCACCGAGCGCAGCGCCGCCGGCCGCGCGGCGTACCTGCGCCGGGTCGAGCAGGCCACCGACCGGGCGCCCGCCCGGCACCGCCTGGCCTGCGCCAACCTCGCGCACGGCTTCGCCGCGGCCGAGCCCGACGGCAAGGCCGCGCTGCGCGGGCGGGTCAAGCCGAACGTCGCGATCGTGACCAGCTACAACGACATGCTCTCGGCCCACCAGCCGTTCGGCACCTACCCGCCGGTGCTGAAGAAGGCCGTGGTCCGCGCCGGTGGCGTCGCCCAGGTCGCCGGTGGCGTGCCGGCGATGTGCGACGGGATCACCCAGGGCCGCGACGGCATGCAGCTCTCCCTCTACAGCCGCGACGTCATCGCGATGTCGACCGCGATCGCGCTCTCCCACGACATGTTCGACAGCGCGCTGATGCTCGGCGTCTGCGACAAGATCGTGCCCGGGCTGCTGATCGGCGCGCTCTCCTTCGGCCACCTGCCGACCGTCTTCGTGCCCGCCGGCCCGATGGCCTCGGGCCTGCCCAACGGCGAGAAGGCCCGCGTGCGCCAGCTGTACGCCGAGGGCAAGGTCGGCCGCGAGGAGCTGCTCGAGGCCGAGGCCGCGTCGTACCACTCGGCCGGGACGTGCACGTTCTACGGCACCGCCAACTCCAACCAGCTGATCATGGAGGTGCTCGGGCTGCACCTGCCGGGCTCCTCCTTCGTCAACCCCGGCACCCCGCTGCGCGAGGCGCTCACCCGCGCCGCCGCGGCGCGCTCGGTGCAGATCACCCGCCAGGGCGGCGAGCCCACGCCGATCGCGAAGATCGTCGACGAGAAGGCGGTCGTCAACGCGTGCGTCGCGCTGCTGGCCAGCGGCGGGTCCACCAACCACACGCTCCACCTGGTCGCCATCGCCCGCGCTGCCGGCATCACCCTGACCTGGGACGACCTGGCCGACCTCTCGGCCGTGGTGCCGCTCTTGGCCCGGGTCTACCCCAACGGTGCCGCGGACGTGAACCACTTCCACGCCGCCGGCGGCATCGCGTTCCTCGTCCACACGCTGCTGCGCGCCGGGATGCTGCACGAGGACGTGTGGACGATCGCCGGCCGCGGGCTGCGCCACTACACGACCGAGCCCGTGCTGCGCGGGACCGCCGAGACCGGCGACCTGACCTGGGAGGAGGGTCCCAAGGCCAGCCTGGACCTCGACGTGCTGCGCCCCGCGGACGACCCGTTCCAGGCCACCGGCGGCCTCGAGGTGCTGCACGGCCCGCTGGGCACCGCCGTCGTGAAGACCTCCGCGGTCAAGCCCGAGCACCGCGTCGTGACCGCGCCGGCCATGGTCTTCGACGACCAGTCCGACCTGCTCCGGGCCTTCGACGACGGCCTCCTCGACGGTCGCGACCTGGTCGCGGTGGTCCGCTACCAGGGCCCCGCCGCCAACGGCATGCCCGAGCTGCACAAGCTGACCCCCGCGCTCGGCGTCCTCCAGGACCGCGGCCAGCGGGTCGCCGTGGTCACCGACGGGCGGATGTCGGGTGCCTCGGGCAAGGTCCCCGCCGCCATCCACGTCACGCCCGAGGCCGCCCTCGGCGGACCGCTGAGCCGGGTGCGCGACGGCGACCTGGTCACCGTCGACGCCGAGCGCGGCGTGCTGACGGTGCGCACCCACGACGGCGCGGACCTGGCCTCCCGCGAGCCCACGGGCCGTGCGCCCGAGGGCGAGGAGTGGGCCGGCACCGGCCGCGAGCTGTTCGCGGCGTTCCGCGCCACGGTCGGCCCGGCCGACGCCGGCGCCAGCGTCTTCCCGGCGTACGACGCGCCGGCCGAGCCCCGTCCCCTCACCAGCGAGGTCCCCGATGCCCAGCCCGTCTGACGTCCCGCCGGTCGCGCCCGACGCCCTGCCCGACGCCCTGGCCGGCTCCCTGCTCGACCTGGTCCCGGTGATCCCCGTCGTGGTCGTCGACGACCTGGCCCAGGCGGTGCCGGTCGCACGGGCGCTCGCCGCGGGCGGGGTGCCCGTCGTCGAGCTCACCCTGCGCACGCCGGTCGCGCTCGACGCGATCCGCGCGATCGCCGCCGAGGTCCCCGAGGTCCTCGTCGGGGCCGGGACCATCGTCGCGCCGGACCAGGCCGAGCAGGCGCTCGACGCCGGCGCCCGGTTCCTCGTCTCGCCCGGGACGACGCCCGGCCTGCTCGACGCCATGCTCGGGACCGGCCTGCCGTTCCTGCCGGGCACCGCGACGGTCTCGGAGGTCCTGGCCGTGCTCGAGGCCGGCCTCACCGAGATGAAGCTGTTCCCGGCCGAGGCCTCGGGGGGCACGACCTTCCTCTCCTCGCTCGCCTCGCCGGTGCCGGCCGCCCGGTTCTGCCCGACCGGCGGGATCACACCGGCCAACGCCGCGTCGTACCTCGCCCTGCCGAACGTCGGCTGCGTCGGCGGCTCCTGGCTCACGCCCAAGGACGCGCTCGCCGCCGGTGACTGGGAGCGGGTCACCGACCTGGCCCGGGCCACCCTGTCCAGCCGGTCAGGACCAGCGGAACGGACGATGGACCCCCGCGCCTGAGGACCCCTACTGTGACCGTCGCCCGCGGGCGGCCAGCGCCGCCCCCGGGCGGCGTCCCCGCTCGACCGTGGGGGGAGGGCGGGGGCGTCCACTCGGGATACTGACCCGGTGGCCGCCCCCCGACGTCGCTGGACCCCCACCCTGGCGGTGGTGCTGGTCGCGGCGCTGGTCAACCTCCCGGTCGTCCACGGGCTCTGGCTCGACCGGCGGCTCGCCGCCGACGGCGTCGTCCGGGTCGCCACCGTCGAGGCGCACCGCGAACGCGGCGACGCGCACCTCCTGCAGTACGTCGTGGAGGACTTCCCGGGCACCGCGGACGTCGATCCCGACGTCTACGAGCAGGCCGTCCGGACCGGCCAGGTCGCCGTCCGGGTGCTCCCCGACGACCCGTCCGCCCGCCGCGTCGAGGGCGAGGTCCGTGGGCGCCTCGGGCTGGTCCTCGCGCTCGTCGCCGACGCGGCGCTGGCCCTGATGCTCCTCCTGCTCTGGCGCTTCCGCGGCCGGCACCGCCCGCAGCTGCGGCTGGTGGCGACCGGCGACGTCGAGCGCTGCCCGCCGGGCGCACGCCTCGAGCCGGTCGGGGACCAGCACGTCGTGTGCGGCGACGTCCTCGAGATCGGTGACGGCGAGCTCGTGCTGGACCTCGGCGACCTGCGGGTGCAGGTGCTCCTCGACGGGCACGTCAACCAGGTGGGGCACCAGCAGCCGGCGCGGGTCACCGGGCGGCTGGTCTGATCGACCGCCGGGGACCCACCACGGCCCTGCCATGCTTCCCGGCATGACGACGCTGCACGACTTCAGCGCCCGCGGCATCGACGGCAGCAACGTCGACCTCGCGGCGTACGCCGGCCGGGTGGTGCTGGTGGTCAACACCGCCTCGCAGTGCGGGTTCACCCCGCAGTACCAGGGCCTGCAGGCGCTCCACGACCGCTTCGCCGACCGCGGGTTCGCGGTCCTCGGCTTCCCGTGCGACCAGTTCGGCGGCCAGGAGCCGGGCTCGGACGAGGAGATCTCCGGCTTCTGCGAGCGCAGCTTCGGCGTCAGCTTCCCGCTGTTCTCCAAGGTCGAGGTCAACGGGTCCGGCGCGCACCCGGTCTTCGACTACCTGCGCTCGGAGAAGGGTGGGGTGCTGGGCAACCGGATCAAGTGGAACTTCACCAAGTTCCTCGTCGGGCGCGACGGCCGCGTCGTCGAGCGGTACGCCCCGACCACCAAGCCCGAGCGGATCGCCGACGACGTCGAGCGGGCGCTCGCCGCCGGGGTCGCGGGCTGATGGCCCGCTTCACGTCGGGGACGACGGCCGAGGCGGTCGTGCGGGCCCCGCGCCAGGCGATCTGGGACGTGCTCACCGACCCCGCGCTGGTCGCGCGGCTGACCCCGCTGCTCAAGCGGATCGACGCCGACGGCGAGCACTGGACGTGGCACATGAGCGGCCTCGACGTCCTCGGCGTGCAGGTGGCGCCGACGTTCACCGAGCGGATGTCCTACCGGGAGCTGGAACGGATCGACTTCTCCCACGACCCGCCCGCCGGCTCCTCGGAGCGGGCCGGCGTCGAGGGGTGGTACGTCCTCACCGAGGTGCCGGAGGCCGAGGGCGGCGGCACGCACCTGGCCACCAGCCTCGACATCACCCTGGAGCTCCCGCTCCCGCGGCTGTCCTCGCCGGCCGTCACCGCCGCGATGCGCGGCGTCATGGGGCAGATGGGGGAGCGGTTCTCGCGGAACCTGCTCGCGCACCTCGGGGTGGCCGAGGCCTGACCTCGGCTGGTCGCCCACCCTGGTCCGCCTCTGCTCCCGCCCTGGTCCGCCCGGCGGGGTAGTCCGCCACCGGAGGGCCCTTCCCGCGCCCGTCGAGGGCGCAGGCGTGCCGGACTACCCCGACGTACCCCCCGGTGGCGCGGCGCCCGTCCGGGGCCCGACCTCTCAGGGGAAACCGGCACATTTCAGGGGACGCAACCCCTGAGAAGTGCCGGAATCCCCGGGGCCTCGGGGATTCCGACGAGCGGGCGCCAGCCCGCCGGTCTCAGACCGGCTGCCGCTCGCCCTCACTGGCGCCGGCGGCACCGGCCTCGCCGGGCACGAGCTCGCCGCCGCGGCCGCGCTCGAGCTTCTCGCCCTCGACGTCGACGTTCGGCAGCAGCTTGTCCAGCCAGGCCGGGAGCCACCAGGCCTTCTCGCCCATCAGGTAGAGCAGGGCCGGGACGAGCGCCATCCGGACGACGAAGGCGTCGAGGAGGACGGCGACGGCGAGCGCGAAGCCCATCGACTTGATGATCGGCTCGTCGATCAGGATGAACGCGGCGAAGACCGAGATCATGATGACCGCCGCGGCCGCCACGACGCGGGCGCTGTTGCGGAAGCCGTCGACGACGGCGTCGCGGGTGCCCATGCCGTGCACGTGCGCCTCGCGCATCCGGGTCACCAGGAACACCTGGTAGTCCATGGCCAGGCCGAAGACCAGGCCGATGAGGAAGATCGGCATGAAGCTGACGATCGGCTGGCCCTCGACGATCCCGAAGGTCCCCTCCTGGAAGACCGCCACGGTGATGCCGAGCGTGGCCAGCACCGAGAGAAGGAAGCCCAGGGTCGCCGTCAGCGGCACCAGGATCGAGCGGAAGACGATCATCAGCAGGATGAACGCCAGGCCGATCACGACCAGCAGGTAGATCGGCAGCGCGTCGCTGAGCCGCTCGGAGACGTCGGTGAAGATCGCCGTGGTGCCGGTGACGCCGAGCTCGGTGCCGGTCGCCTGCTCGAGGTCTGCCTGGCCGTCGCGGAGCGCGGTGAGCAGGTCCTCGGTGGCGGTGTCCTCGGGGCCGGTGCGCGGGGTGACGAGCACCTGGGCGCCGGTGCCGGCCTCGTTCTGGCCCACGACCTGGGCGTTGAGGACGTCGTCCTGGCCCGCGGCCCACTCCACGACCTCGCCGTACGCCGCCGGGCGGTCGTCGGCGGGGACGTCACGGCCGTCGACGACGAGCAGCAGCGGGGCGTCGCGGCCCGGGCCGAACGCGTCGGCGACCAGGTCGGAGGCCTTGCGCTGGGTGGAGTCGACCGAGGCGGTGCTGTCGGTCGGGAAGGCGAGGTGCAGGTCCTTCATCGGAATGGCCAGCGCACCCAGCGCGACGACGACGAGCGCGACGACGGCGAGGGGCTGCTTGCCCACCAGGCGCGCCCAGCGGACGCCGTTGTTGAGGACGCGGCCGTCGTGGTCGCGGGCCGGGCGGTAGCGGCGTACCCGGCCGGCGAAGACCTTGGAGCCGAGCAGGCCGAGCAGGGCGGGCAGCAGGGTGAGCGCGACCAGCACGGCGACGAGGACGGTGCCGGCGGCCGCGATGCCCATCGAGGTCAGGAACGGGATCCGCACGACGGAGAGCGCGGCGAGCGCGATGAGCACGGTGAGACCGGCGAAGACCACCGCGGAGCCGGCGGTGCCGACGGCGAGGCCGGCCGCGTCCTGCCGGTCGGAGGTGTGGTCCAGCTCGGCCCGGAAGCGGGCCAGGATGAACAGGCAGTAGTCGATGCCGACGGCGAGGCCGATCATCGTGGCGAGCATCGGCGTCGTCGAGCCGATGTCGGTGAAGGCGGTCATCAGGCTGATGCCGGTGACGCCGAAGCCGACCCCGACGGCCGCGGTGAGGATGGGCAGGCCGGCCGCGACGAGCGAGCCGAAGGTGAGGACGAGGACCACCAGCGCGACTGCGATGCCGATCAGCTCCGAGGTGCCGCCGATCTCCGGCATCCCGGCGCTGCCGGAGCCGTTGGCCTCGACGGTGAGGCCGCTGTCGCGGGCCTCGGCCAGGACGTCCTCGAGGTCCTCGATGGTCGTCGGCTCGACGTCCGCGACCGCCTCGACGTCGAAGTCCCAGGTGATGGTGCCGACCCGGCCGTCCTCGGACAGCGGGGACAGCGCGGCGGCGTTGGCCTCCGCGACCTCCGGGTCGGTCCCGGCCTCCTCCGCGGCGCCGACGAGCTGCTCGCGCTGCTGCTCGGCCGCGGTGACCGGGTCGACCAGCGGCGTCTCGGGCATCTGCGGCAGGCCGGAGAGGTCACCGATCAGCGCCTTGGTGGCCCGGGTCCACTCCGGGTCGGAGAGCTGCTCGCCCTCCGGCGCCGCCACGACCACGTTGACGGTCGCCTGCTCGGCCGGGTCGGGAGCGCCCGGGAAGAGCTCGGCCTGCATGTCCGAGGCCTTCTCCGAGGGGATGCCCGGGATCGAGAACGAGTCGCTCATCGGCTTGGAGAACGCCGCCACCGAGGCGCCCAGGGCGATGAAGAGCACGACCCAGGTGGCGATGACGAGCGGCCACCGCCGGTAGGCGGTGAGTCCGAGGCGGTGGAGCAGCGTGGCCATGGGGGTTCCTTCGGGCTGTCGGGGTGCGGGTGCGGGTGGAGCGGGACGAGGGTCCTCAGGAGAGGAGGCGGCGGGCGGCGGCGAGGTGCTCGTCGAAGACCTCGCCGAGGGGGCGGTCGTCGCCCGCGACGTACGCGGCCATGACGCTGTCGAACACGGTGACCAGCAGGCGCACCAGCAACCGTGCGTGCACGGGGTCCAGGTCGGCCTCGCGCTGGGCGACGAGGCCGGCGATGTCGGTGCAGATGTCCTCGAACCGTCCGTGCAGCGCGATGAGCAGCCGCGGCGTCGTGGTGAGGATGTGCTGGACCCGGCGGACCTGGTCGCGGTCGATGTCCTTGGTCTCGAGGATGACGTGCCCCAGGCTCGCGAGGTCCTCGACGAGCACGCCGTGCGGCCCGCCGCGGGCGAACTCCGCGCGGACCTCGTCGGGGATCCGCGGCGGGTTGCCGAGCACGGCGTCGAGCTTGCTGGGGAAGTAGTTGAACAGGGTGCGGCGCGAGACGTCGGCCGACGCGGCGAGGTCCTCCATCGTGAACCCGTCGAGCCCGTGCTCCTCGACGAGCCGCTGGGCGCAGTCGGAGATGCGGTCCTCGGTGTCGCGGCGCTTGGCGTCGCGCCGCGAGAGTTCGGTTGCACTTCCGGTCATGGAGTGCAGTCTTGCACTCTTGCCCAAGCCGGTGCAAAACTAGTGACGGCTGTCACGTGCCGCCCGCCGGGGCCCCTCCTGACTTGCCGGTAACCCGCGCGGGCGCGGAGAGTGGGTCGGTGACCTCCCGATCAGCCGCCACCACCTCGTCGTACTCCATCACCATGCGGCTGCACACCGCTCCCGACCACGGCGTGGTCGGAGCGGTCGCCACCACGATCAGCCAGGCCGGCGGCATCGTGACCGCGATGGACGTCGCGGAGTCCAGCCACGAGCGGCTCGTCGTCGACGTCACCTGCTCGGCCAGCGACGCCGACCACGCCAAGCTGCTCGAGCAGGCGGTCGACGCGCTCGACGGCGTCACCGTGCACAAGACGAGCGACCGCACCTTCCTGCTGCACCTCGGCGGGAAGATCGAGGTCTCCTCCAAGGTGCCGCTGCGCAACCGCGACGACCTCTCCATGGCCTACACCCCCGGCGTGGGGCGGGTCAGCACCGCGATCGCCGAGCACCCCGAGGACGTGTGGCGGCTGACCAGCAAGGGCAACACCGTCGCCGTCGTCACCGACGGGTCCGCGGTGCTGGGCCTGGGCAACATCGGCCCCGGCGCGGCGCTCCCGGTGATGGAGGGCAAGGCGGCGCTGTTCAAGCGCTTCGCCGGCATCGACGCCTGGCCGATCTGCCTGGACACCCAGGACATCGACGAGATCGTCCGGGCGGTCGAGATGATCGCGCCCGGCTTCGGCGGCATCAACCTCGAGGACATCGCCGCCCCGCGGTGCTTCGAGATCGAGCGCCGGCTGCGCGCGAGCCTGGACATCCCGGTCTTCCACGACGACCAGCACGGCACGGCGATCGTGGTCCTCGCGGCGCTGACCAACGCGCTGCGCGTGGTGCACAAGTCGCTGGCGTCCGTGCGGATCGTCGTCTCCGGTGGCGGCGCCGCCGGCACCGCGATCGTGACCCTCCTCCTCGCCGCCGGCGTCACCGACGTCGTCGTCGTGGACCGGGCCGGCGCCCTCAGCGCCGACGACACCTCGCTCACCGGCGCCCACCGCCAGCTCGCCGAGGCCACCAACCCCCGGCGGGTCACCGGCGACCTGCACACGGTGTTGACCGGGGCGGACGTCTTCATCGGCGTCAGCGCCCCGCGGATCCTCAAGCCCGAGTGGATCAAGGACATGGCAGACGACGCGGTCGTCTTCGCGCTGGCGAACCCCGACCCGGAGGTCGACCCGGCCGAGGCGGACAAGTACGCCGCGGTCGTGGCGAGCGGCCGCTCGGACTACCCGAACCAGATCAACAACGTCCTCGCCTTCCCCGGCGTCTTCCGGGGCCTGCTCGACGCGCGCGCCTCGGAGATCACCGTGGAGATGCTGCTGCGGGCCGCCGACGCGATCGCGCACGTCGTGGACGACGACGAGCTCAACCCGTCCTTCATCATCCCGACGGTCTTCCACCCCGACGTCCCGAAGGCCGTCGCGGCGGCCATCCGCGGCGCCTGAGCGCGGAGCGGGCGGTGCCTCAGGCGCCGCCCGCCGAGCCGGCCGCGTAGAGCGCCGCCCCGACGACGCCGGCCTTGTTGCGCAGGGTCGCCGGCACGATCTCGGTGTCGAGACCCAGCAGCGGCAGGAACTCGTCGGCCCGCTTGCTGATCCCGCCGCCCACGACGAACAGGTCGGGGGAGAAGAGCCGCTCGAGGTGGTGGTAGTACGCCGTCAGCCGCTCGGCCCAGTCGGCCATCGAGAGGTCCTCGCGCTCGCGGGCGCTGTTGGCGGCCCGCTTCTCCGCGACGTGGCCGTCGATCTCGAGGTGGCCGAGCTCGCTGTTGGGCACGAGGACGCCGTCGTGGACCAGCGCCGAGCCGATGCCGGTGCCGAGGGTGGTGACGATGACCAGCCCGCGGCGGCCGCGCGCCGCGCCGTACCGCACCTCGGCCAGCCCGGCGGCGTCCGCGTCGTTGACGACGTGGACCTCGCGCCCGGTGGCCTCGGTGAACAGGGCGTCGGCGTCGGTGCCGACCCAGGCCGGGTCGATGTTCGCCGCCGAGCCCACGACGCCGTGCCGAACGATGCCGGGCACCGTGACCCCGATGGGGCCGTCGCTGCCGGGGAACTGCGCGAGCAGGTCGCGGAAGACCCCGGCGACGACCTCGGGGGTCGACGGCTTCGGGGTGCGGATGCGCGCACGTTCCGCGGCGAAGTCGCCCACCTCGAGGTCGACCGGCGCGCCCTTGATGCCGGTGCCGCCGAAGTCGATGCCGAAGGGGGTGCTGGGACCCAGCGTCGTCGCTGCCATCCCTCCATCCCACCACGCCCGGGTCGGGGGGACGGAGGCGCGGCGTACGACGGTCAGCCGGCGGCCGCGCGCACCGCCGGGGGTGCGAGCACCACCGTGGGCGCCAGCACCGACTCCAGCGCGTGCACCAGCACCTCGTTGTCGGCCCGGTCGCGGACCGCGACGCGCAGGTGCGGTCCCAGCCCCTCGAACCCCGGCTTGCCCGTGCAGTCCTTGACCAGCACGCAGTGCTCGTTGAGCAGGCGGGCGGCGACGTCGGCGCCCGAGGCGCCGGTCGTGACCTCGCACAGCACGAAGTTGGCCTGGGAGGGCACCACCCGCAGCCCGTCGAGCGCGGAGAGCCGCTCGACCAGGTGGTCGCGCTCGGCGCGGATCCGGCCGCACGCGTCGACGTAGTCGGCCTGGTGGTGGCCGATGACCTGGAGGAAGTACTCCCCGACCGAGTTGATGTTCCAGACCGGCAGCCGTCGCGCCACGCGGGCGACCAGGTCGGCGTCCCGGGTCGCCAGGACGCCCAGCCGGGCGCCCGGGACGCCGTAGCTCTTGCTGATGCTCTTGATGACGACCGCCGAGGGGTGGGCGTCGAGCACCTCCTGGGTGAGCAGGCTGGTGCAGTGGTCGGGGTCGGCGAAGTCGACGAACGACTCGTCGAGCAGCACGCGCTTGCCGGTCGCGTCGGCCCGGTCCAGCAGGCTGAGCACCTCCTCGGTGCGCAGGCACCGGCCGGTCGGGTTGTCGGGGTTGACCAGCACCAGCAGGTCGACCCAGTCCAGCAGGTGCGTGTAGTGCTCGAGCGACGACCCGGTGCCGACGTCGGCGCCGTCCCCCGGCCCGCGGACCGTGACGACCTGCGCGTGCGGGAAGCGCTTGACGTACTCCTCGAAGGTCGGCACGGTCACGCCGACCGTGCGGGCCCCGACGACCTCGCCGAGCGCCGCGATCAGCTCGGCCGCGCCGTTCCCGACGAGGAAGCACTCCGGCTCGCCGCCGAACATCTTGGCGGCCAGGTGGTTCTGCACCGTCGCGCTCGAGGGGTACTCGCCCAGGAGCCGGGGGAAGGAGCGGGCCAGCTCCTCGCGCAGGGCGGGGGTGGGGAAGTAGGGGTTGACCAGGTAGCAGAAGTCCAGCAGCCCGGGGAACCGCCAGAACCCGCCGTGCCGACGCAGGTAGTGGTGGTAGCGGTCCTCGGCCGGGGCGAACAGCGTCTCGGCGATCTGGTGGTCCTGGACGTCGTCGATCTCGTACCACGCCTCGCCCTCGAGCGGCATGCCGACGAGCCCGTGGTGGTCGAGGCCGGCGATGACCCGGAGCACCTGCTCGTAGTAGTCGTTCGGGCCGACGGACCGGACGTAGGCCTCGAGGAACGGCAGGTAGCGGTTCTTGATGAACTCCCGCGACAGCTTGTAGATGTTGACCGTCTTGAAGTACTGCCCCATCGCCGAGCCGTCGACCAGGTGCTTGGGCACGAAGGCCTCGACCACGCCGTCGCGCCCGAGGGTGACCATCGTGCCGTCCATCCAGGGCTCGTACGCCGCGACCGCCGCGACGTCGGGGGAGGGGTGGGCGAGCAGCCGCTCGATGATCTGCGGCTCGAAGATCAGGTCGCTCTCCAGCAGCAGGGTGTCGTCCTTGGCCAGCTCCTCCGCGGCGAGGTAGAGCGAGTGGATGTTGTTGGTCGTCGCGTGGTCGGCGTTCTCCACGTAGGTCACCGGGACGCCGCGGTACTCGTGGCCGACGGCGTCACGGACCCCTTGGCCGCGGTGGCCCACCACGATCGTGACCCGTTCGACGCCGTTGGCGACCAGGGCGTCGAGGCTCCGCTCCAGCAGCGTCCGCCCGTGCACCTCGACCATGCACTTGGTCCGGTCCCTGGTCAGCCGCCCCAGTCGTCGACCGACGCCCGCGGCCAGGATGAGTGCCTGCACGTTCCCCTCGCTTCCTCCGGGCCGTCGCTCCGGCGGGTGCCGGGATGCCCTCGCCGCCAGTGAACGGGCGCGCGACCCGCCGGCCCGGGGCCGGCGGGGGAAGTCCCCGAAATTGGTGACCCCCCGGCCGCCCCTCGCGGGGTTCGCTGGGCACCCGGCCGACCGACCCCGCACACGGAGGTGGACGCATGGCTGCCAGCCGACCCGAACCCGGGCGACAGCTCACCGAGCTGTGGACCTTCTTCGCCGTCGACCCCGTCGCGGTGCCCCTGGCCCGACGGCTGGCGCGGGTGCGGGGCGTCACGCCGAACCGGCTGACCGCCCTTGCGCTGGCGCTCGGCCTCGCGGCGGCCGCCTGCCTGGCCACCGGCCGGCTGCGGACCGGGGGCGCGCTCTTCGTGCTGCGCTTCTTCGTCGACTGCCTCGACGGCACGGTCGCCCGGCTGCAGGGGACCTGCTCCACGCGCGGGGCGTTCGCCGACCTCGGCGCCGACATCATCGGCGTCACCGCGGCGTACGCCGCGCTGGGCTGGTACCTCGTCGACACCGGTCGCATGGGCCCGGCCTGGCCGCTGGCCGTGCTCGGCGCGCTGGGGCTCTACAACTGGGAGCTCGGCCACCGCAAGCGCCTCGCGGCGGAGGCCGGCCTCGGCACCGGCGGGGCGGCGCACCGGTGGCGTCGGTCCGGGGGGCTCCTGGGCGGGTGGACCGGGTTCTGCGACCGGCACGGCGTCTCGGCCGTGCCGTGGGCCGTCGAGGTCGAGATCGCGACGCTCGGGCTGGCCCCCCTGCTGCTCCCGGCCGACGCGCTGCCGGCCGCGATCGCCACCGCGCTGGCCTTCTACGTCCTGGCCGACCTCCTCAACGCCCGCCGCATCTGGCGCATCGCCGGCCACCTCGACGCCCGGACTCCCTCGGACGTCCCCGCGCTCGACCCGCTGCTGCCCGAAGGAGCCACCCCGTGAGCCCGTCCCCGAGCGTCGACGTCGTCATCGCCACCCGCAACCGCCCCGAGCTCCTGCGCCGGGCGATCGCCGGGGTGCTGGACCAGGACGCGGACTGCGAGATCACCTGCTTCGTGGTCTTCGACCAGTGCGAGCCGGACCCGTCGGTCGCCGAGGAGCGGCCCGGCCGGCGCGTCCGCGTGCTGACCAACACCCGCACCCCCGGGCTGGCGGGGGGCCGGAACACGGGGATCCTCGCCGGCGAGGCCGACCTGGTCGCCTTCTGCGACGACGACGACGTGTGGCTGCCGGAGAAGCTCGCCGCCCAGCTCGCCGTCCTGGAGGCGCAGCGCGCCGACACCTCGGTCACCGGCATCACCGTGGAGTACGACGGCCACAGCGTGGACCGCGTCCCGGCGGCCGACGAGCTCCGCCTGGAGAACCTCGCGCGCCGGCGCGTGATGGCGGCCCACCCCTCGAGCGTGCTGGTCCGCCGCGAGGCGCTCGTCTCGCGGATCGGCCTGGTCGACGAGGAGATCCCCGGCAGCTACGGCGAGGACTTCGACTGGCTGCTGCGCGCGGCGGCGGTCTCCCCGGTCGCGGTCGTCCCGCGGCCGCTCGTGCGGGTGCGCTGGGGAGGCTCGCAGTTCTCCCACCAGTGGCAGACGATCGTCGACGCGATCGACTACTCGCTGGGCAAGCACGCCGTCTTCCACCGCGACCCGCGGGCGCTGGGCCGGCTCTACGGCCGGCGGGCGTTCGCGCTGGCCGCCCTGGGCCGTCCCGAGGCCCGGCGCGCGGTGCTGCGCACCGTCCGGGTCGCACCGCTGGAGCCCCGCGCCTACCTCGCGGCCGCCGTCGCGATGCACGTGGTCAGCGCCGAGCGCCTGCTCCACCTCGCCCACCAGCGGGGCCACGGGATCTGAGCACCCGCGCACCGATGAGTCCGCCCGCCGGGCCGGGTCGGACGTCGTGGCGGCGGGCGCGGCCGCGCCGGAAAGCGGTCGACGCGCGCGCGAGGGCGCCGGACACTGGCGGTGCCCACCACGGACGAAGGAGCGCGGATGATCCATGCACGGGGACTGGTGCAGACCTTCCACACCGGTCGGGGGAAGGAGAGGAAGGCCGTCCAGGCCGTCGACGGCGTCGACCTCGACGTCGCGGAGGGCGAGGTGGTGGGCTTCCTCGGCCCCAACGGCGCCGGCAAGACCACCACGCTGCGGATGCTGACCACGCTGCTGCGGCCGACGGCCGGCACCGCGACGGTCGCGGGGTACGACGTGGCGACGCAGCCGGTGCAGGTGCGCCGCAGCATCGGCTACTGCAGCCAGGTCGGCTCGACCTTCTCCGGGGCCTACGCCGGGGACGAGGTCGTCGACCACGGGATGCTCTACGGGATGTCGCGCAAGGACGCGGTCGCGAAGGGCCAGGAGCTCTTCGACCGGCTGCAGCTCGACGGGCTGTGGCGCCGGATGCCCAAGAACATGTCGGGCGGGCAGAAGCGCCGGCTCGACATCGTCATGGGGCTCATCCACTCCCCGTCGCTGGTCTTCCTCGACGAGCCGACCACCGGCCTGGACCCCCAGGCGCGGGCGAACCTGTGGGAGCACATCGCGGGCCTGCGCACCGAGCAGGGCGCGACGGTCTTCCTGACCACCCACTACCTCGACGAGGCCGACGCCCTGGCCGACCGGATCGTGATCATCGACCGGGGCCGGATCGTCGCCAGCGACACCAGCGACAGCCTCAAGGCGCAGGTGGCCGGCGACCTGGTGGACCTGGAGGTCAACGCCGACGAGCAGGTGCCGGTCGCCCGGGACAAGCTGGCGTCGCTGGCGCCGGACGTCGTCGTGGACGGACGCCACGTCCGCGGCCGGGTCTCGCGCGCCGGCCGGGCCGTGCCGGGGCTGCTGCGCGACCTGGAGGCCTCCGGGGTCACCCTCGACTCCATCGAGGTGGCCCGGCCGACCCTCGACGACGTGTTCCTCACCCTGACCGGCCGGTCGCTGCGGGACGCCGAGGCCACGGCCGAGGCGACCGAGCCGGCCGCCGACGTACCCGACGAGACCCAGACCGTCGCCAGCACCTCCGGAGTCGCCCGATGACCACCTTCCTGCGCGAGACGTCGATCGTCTTCAACCGTCAGCTGCGGATGAACCTTCGCAACCCGGCCTGGGTGATCATCGGGATGCTGCAGCCGGTGCTCTACCTGCTGCTGTTCGGGCCGCTGCTCGAGCCGGTGATCGGCCAGCTGGGCGTCAACCAGTACACCTGGTTCGTCCCCGGGATGCTCGTCCAGCTCGGCATCTTCGGCGCGTTCTTCGCCGGCTTCAGCCTGATCGGGGAGTGGCGCGAGGGCGTGATCGAGGCCGAGCGGGTGACGCCGGCGAGCCGGTCGGCGCTGCTGATGGGCCGGCTGGCCCGCGACCTCCTCCAGCTGCTGGTCCAGGCGCTGATCCTCGTCGCCCTCGGCCTCGTCATGGGGATGGAGTGGAACCCCGGCGGCATCCTGCTGGGCATCGTGCTCACGATCCTGCTCGGCGGCGCCTGCGCCGCGGCGTCGAACGCGTTCGCGCTGACGGTCAAGAGCGAGGACGTCATGGCGCCGGTCATCAACCTGGTGATGATGCCGGTGCTGCTGCTCTCGGGGATCCTGCTGCCGATGAGCTTCGGCGCCGCCTGGCTCGACACGCTGGCCGACTTCATGCCGATCCGCCACGTCGTCGACGCGGTGCGCGGGGCGTTCTTCGGTGAGTTCGACGCCTCGGTGATGGGCTGGGGCGTGGGCTGGACGGTGCTGCTCTTCGGCCTCGCCGTCTGGTGGGGCACCGCGGTGTTCCGGCGCGAGAACGCCTGACCGCACCGCCACGCGTTCCCCGCGGGGTTTACATCGGCGCACCTCTTGTCAAGCGAGGTTTACAGACCCTATGGTCGTGTAAACCCCGCACCGCCAGGAGGTACGCCGATGAGCAGCGCCGTCCCGCACCGCACGCCGCACAGCACCGTCCCGCAGGGCTCGACCGAGCAGTGGACCGACCAGAAGCGCTACCTGTGGCTGATCGGCCTGGTGGTGCCCTCGCTGGCCTTCCTGGCCTATGCCGGCTGGAAGCTGACCGGCTTCGGCGGCTGGTTCTGGATCGGCCCCGTCGTGATCCTGGTGGTCGTGCCGGCGATCGACCTGGTGGCCGGGCTGGACCGCTCGAACCCGCCCGACGACCTGATCGAGGCGCTCGAGGAGGACCGCTACTACCGGTGGGTGACCTACCTCTTCCTCCCGGTGCAGTACGCCGGGTTCCTCGGCGCGATGTACCTCATCGCCGCGGGCGACCCGCTGGCCGGCGTCGGGCGGGGCGGCGGCGACCTGGCCACCTGGGAGGCGGTCGGCCTGGCGATCTCCATCGGGTGCATCGGCGGGATCGGCATCAACACCGCCCACGAGCTGGGCCACAAGAAGGAGAGCCACGAGCGCTGGCTGTCCAAGATCGCGCTGGCCCAGAGCTTCTACGGCCACTTCTACATCGAGCACAACCGCGGCCACCACGTCCGCGTCGCCACCCCCGAGGACCCGGCGTCCTCCCGCCTCGGCGAGACGTTCTACCGGTTCTGGCCGCGCACGGTGCTCGGCTCGCTGCGCAGCGCCTGGAACCTGGAGAAGCGTCGCTACGCGCGGAAGGAGCAGCACCCGTTCCGTCCGGGCAACGACGTGCTCAACGCCTGGGTGATGTCGGCGGTGCTCTGGGGCGGGGTCGTCGCCTGGCTCGGCGTCGAGGTGCTGCCGTACCTCCTGCTCCAGGCCGTGGTCGGCTTCTCGCTGCTGGAGGTCGTCAACTACATGGAGCACTACGGGATGCTGCGCCAGAAGGTCGGCGTCGGCGAGCGGCAGCGCTACGAGCGGGTCGACCCCTCGCACTCGTGGAACTCCAACAACATCGCCACCAACGTGCTGCTCTACCACCTGCAGCGGCACAGCGACCACCACGCGAACCCCACCCGCCGCTACCAGACCCTCCGGGACTTCGAGGAGTCGCCGGTCCTCCCCACGGGGTACGCCGGGATGATCGTCCTCGCGCTCGTCCCGCCGCTGTGGCGCCGGGTGATGGACCCGCGGGTGCACGCGCACTTCGGGGGCGACCTGACCCGCGCGAACATCCAGCCCGGCCGGCGCGAGCGGCTGCTGGCGGCGTACCCGCCGCCGGTCGCGGAGCCGACGGCGGCCGAGCGCGCCGACCGCACCCCCGGCGCGACCGAGGAGGTGCTGGCCGCGCGCTGCCCGAGCTGTGCGTACGTCTACGACGTCGCCGCCGGTGACGAGCACGAGGGCTTCGCGGCGGGCACCGCGTGGGCCGACGTCCCCGACGACTGGTGCTGCCCGGACTGCGGGGTGCGCGAGAAGGTCGACTTCGTGCCGCTGACCGGGGCGGACGCCTGATGGGCGCGCCCGCCGGACCGGTGCGGATCACCGTCGACCGGGACCGCTGCGAGGGGCTCGGGATGTGCGAGGCGATGGCCTCGGACTACTTCGAGCTCGACGACGACGAGGTCCTGCACGTCCTGGCCGAGACACCGGCCGAGGCCGACCGCGGCCGCGTCCACGCCGCGGTGGAGTCCTGCCCGGTCCTCGCCCTGGCCCTGGCCCCCGCCTGAGACCACCCCGGCCGGGGCAGGGCGGTTCCCCCTGCCGTCCGGCCCCGGTCCGGGGTCTGCTTCCTAGACTGGCCGCATGACGACGTCCCCGGCGCCCGCCCCGGCGCCCACCACGACGCGCGACCGCGTGGTGGACGCCGCGGTGCGGCTCACCATCGACGTCGGCTGGGCCCGGGTGACGATGGGGCGCCTGGCCGACGAGGTCGGCGTCAGCCGGCAGACCGTCTACAACGAGATGGGCACCAAGGCCGGCCTCGCCGAGGCGATCATCGCTCGCGAGCTCGAGCGGTTCCTCGGGGTCGTGACCCTCGCCTTCGACGAGCACCCCGACGACCTGGTCGCAGCGATCCGCGAGGCGACCCGCTCGGTCCTCGAGCTGGCCCAGGACAACCCGCTGCTGCACGCGGTGGTGAGCGCGACCCACGGCGCCGACACCGAGCTCCTCCCACTGCTGACCACGCAGTCGGAGTCGCTGCTCGTCGCGGCGCAGGGCGTGGTCGCCGAGCGGATCGCGCCGTACGACGTGGACCTCGAGCCCGAGCAGCTCGACGCCGCGATCGACATGGTCGTCCGGGTCGTGCTCAGCCACGTCATGCAGCCCTCCGCGCCGCCGGCCACGACCGCCGACCGGCTGGCCTGGCTCGCCGCTCGCGTCCTGCGCGTCCGCGTCGGGTGAGCGGCCCCGCCGGCGTCCGGCTGGGCACCCCGTCCGGCCGGGCCGTCGTCGCCGCCGCGACGCTCGGCTCGGGGATGACGCTCCTCGACGGCACGGTCGTCAACGTGGCGCTGGTGCGCATCGGCGAGGACCTCGACGCCTCGCTGGCCCAGCTGCAGTGGATCACCAACGGCTACCTGCTCTCGCTGGCCAGCCTGATCCTCCTCGGCGGCTCGCTCGGCGACCAGTTCGGCCGCCGCCGGGTGTTCGTCGTGGGGACCGTGTGGTTCGCGCTGGCCAGCCTCGCCTGCGGCCTGGCGCCGAACGCGGAGACGCTGATCGCCGCGCGGGTGCTCCAGGGCGTCGGCGGGGCGCTGCTGACGCCCGGCAGCCTCGCGATGATCCAGGGCGCGTTCGTGCCCGAGGACCGGCCGCGGGCGATCGGTGCCTGGTCGGGCCTCGGGGGGATCGCGACCGCCGTCGGGCCGTTCGTCGGCGGCGTGCTGGTCGACCACGCGAGCTGGCGGTGGATCTTCCTGGTCAACCTGCCGCTCGCCGCGGTGACCGTGCTGGTCGCGCTGCGGTCGGTGCCCGAGACCCGGGACCCAGGCGCCTCCGGGCGGCTGGACGTCGCGGGCGCCGTCCTGGCCACCCTCGGCCTCGCCGGCACGACGTACGCGCTGATCCAGTGGGGCGGGGACCTGGCGCCGGTCGCGGCGGTCCTCGCCGTGCTCGCGCTCGTGGCCTTCGTGGTGGTCGAGCGCCGGCGCTCCGACCCGATGCTGGACCCGGCGCTCTTCGCCGACCGCACTTTCAGCGCCGCGAACGCGATGACGCTGCTGGTCTACGCCGCGCTCGGCGCGGTGATGTTCTTCCTGGTCCTGCAGCTGCAGACCGTCGGCGGGTACGCCGCGCTGGCGGCCGGCACCGCGACGCTGCCGGTCACGGTCTGCATGCTGCTGCTGGCCGCGCGCGGCGGCGCGCTCGGGGCCCGGATCGGGCCGCGCATCCCGATGACCGTCGGCCCGCTCGTCATGGCGGCCGGCGTCCTGCTGCTGCTGGCGGTCGGCGAGGACGTCGACTACCTGCGCGACGTGCTGCCCGGGCTCACCGTCTTCGGCCTCGGCCTGGCGCTGATGGTCGCGCCGCTGACCGCGACCGTGCTCGCGGCGGCCCCCGACCAGCAGGCGGGGCTGGCCAGCGGGGTCAACAACGCGGTCGCCCGGGCCGGCTCGCTGCTGGCCGTCGCCGCGCTGCCGGTGGCTGTCGGCCTCGGCGGGGACCAGTACGCCGACCCGGTCGCGCTCGACGCGGCGTACCGCACCGCGATGATCGCCTGCGCGGGCCTGCTGGCCCTCGGCGGTGCGGTGTCGTGGGTCCTCGTCCGCAGCGACGTCCTGGAGGAGTGAGCCGGGTTCGGGCGCGGGCGTTGCGGACCCGGCCTACCCTGGGCGGCGGGAGAGCTCGGAGGGAGGACCGGTGGGAGCGACGCGTGCCTGGACGCCGCTGGTGGCGGCGACCCTGCTGCTCCTGACGTCCTGCGCGACGTCGGCGGAGACCACCCCGGAGCCCGCACCCGCCCCGTCCGGCTCCGCCGTCGGCTCGGTCGACACCGCGCCCCGGCCCGAGGGCGGTCGCGCCGCCCCGGTCGGCGCGTTCGCCGTCGAGCCGCCCGGCCCGCTGCGGGGCAGCACCCTCGAGGGCCCGGACATGCTCGTCTACAGCCAGGACCCGCTCAGCGACGACATGGTGGAGCGGATCGAGGGCCTGCGGGGCGTCGACGCCGTCGAGCCGCTGGCCATGGCGCAGGTGCCGGTCGAGGAGAAGGTCATCAACCTCGCCGCGGTCGACCCGGCGACGTACCGCCGCTTCGTGCCGGACCGTGCGAGCGCCCGGCTGCTCGAGGCGTGGAAGCGCGTCGCGGCCGGCGAGATCGCCGTCCTGCCGGAGATGAAGACGAAGATCCCGATGGACGAGCAGGGCTTCTTGTCGCTGGGCAACTCGACCAAGGCGCCCAAGGCCCACGTCGGCGCCTACGTCGCGCAGGTCCCGCAGGTCGACGCGGTCGTCAACGAGAAGTGGGGCGAGGCGCTCGGGATGAAGCCCGGCAACGCGCTGCTCGTCTCCGCCGACATCACCGCCCCCCAGGCGCTGCGCAAGCCGATCCAGGAGATCGCCGGCGACGAGGCCTCCGTGCAGATCCTCGGCCCCGACCTCGACACCAGCGTGAAGCAGACCGCGTTCCTGGTCGGGACGGTCGCCGAGGCGGTCGGCACCTTCAACTACACCGTGCTCGGCGGGGGCCGGATCGCCCCCGAGCCGGCCTGGGTCACCGAGCACATCCGCACCGAGCCGGTGCCGATCCTCGGCTCGGTGACCTGCAACAAGGCGATCTTCCCGCAGCTGCGGGCGGCCCTGCAGGAGGTCGTCGACCGCGGCCTCGCCGACGAGATCCACCCCGACGAGTACGCCGGCTGCTACTACCCGCGCTTCATCGCCGGCTCGACAAAGCTCTCCAACCACTCCTTCGGGCTGGCGCTCGACTTCAACGTCCCCGGCAACCTGCGCGGCACCGTCGGCGAGATGGACCGCACGGTGGTGGACATCTTCAAGAAGTGGGGCTTCGGGTGGGGCGGCGACTGGCGCTACACCGACCCGATGCACTTCGAGATGGTCGCCATCGTCGAGCCCCGGACCTGACCGGCCGGGCGTGGGGCGGGTCGTGGAGCGGGGCGTGGAGCCCGGCGTGGCGGTCGGACGGGTCGTCGAGCTGCACCGGTTCCCGGTGAAGTCGCTGCAGGGCGAGCGCCTCGAGCGGGTGGACGTGGACCTGCGCGGTCTCGTCGGCGACCGGGCCTGGGCGGTGCGCGAGCCGGACGACAAGCTCGGCAGCGGCAAGTCGACGCGGCGGTTCCGCAGGATGGCCGGGCTGCTCGAGCTCCACGCGACGTACGACGGGGGCCGGGTGGGCGAAGGGCCGGTGGTCGCCCTCCCCGACGGGCGGTCCTGGCGGGCCCCCGACGCCGAGCTGGACGAGGCGCTCACGGCGTACGTCGGCCGGCCGGTCGCCCTGGCCCCGGAGGCGGACGTCGCCCACCACGACGAGGGCCCGCTGCACCTGGTCACCACCGCCACGCTGGGCCGGCTGGCCACCGACGGGGTCGTCCTGCGCGCGAACCTGGTGCTGGACGTGCCGGGCCTCGAGGCGTTCGCCGAGGACGGCTGGTCCGGGCGGGAGCTGCGGGTCGGCGGTGGCGGGCTGGTGCTGCGGGTGCGCGAGCCGATGCCGCGGTGCGTCATGGTGGGCACCGAGGTGCTCCACGAGACCACCCGGCTCAACGACGGGTGCGCGGGCGTCGTGGTCGACGTCGTGGGGCCGGGGCCGGTCGCGGTCGGGGACGACGCGGTCCTCGCCGGTCGCTAGCCTCGCCTGCATGCGCGCCGCCAGAGTCCTCGCCACCACCGGTCCCGCCGACGTCCGTGTCGAGGAGGTCGACGAGCCCACGCCGGGCGCGGGCGACGTGCTCGTCGAGGTCCACAGCGTCGGGGTGTCCTTCCCCGACCTGCTGCTGAGCCGCGGCGAGTACCAGATGAAGCCCGAGCCGCCGTTCACCCTCGGCGTCGACTTCGCCGGCACGGTCGTGTCGGGCCCGGGCTTCGAGCCCGGCCAGCGGGTGGCCGGCGTGGGCGGCTGGGGCGGGGCGTCCGAGCTGGTCGCCAACCCGGCCGACTTCGTCTTCGCGCTGCCCGACGAGCTGTCGTACGACGAGGGCGCGGCGCTGCCGATGAACTACCTCACCGCCGACTTCACCCTCCACGAGCGCGCCGGGCTGCGCGAGGGCGAGACCGTGCTGGTCCACGGCGCCGCCGGCGGCGTCGGCACCGCCACCATCCAGGTCGCCAAGGGGATGGGTGCACGGGTCGTCGCGGTGGTCTCCACCGAGGAGAAGGCCGGGGTCGCCCGCGCCGCCGGCGCCGACGAGGCCGTGCTGGTCGAGGGGTTCAAGGACGCCGCCAAGGAGCTCACCGGCGGCGTCGGCGTCGACGTGGTGGTCGACGTGGTGGGCGGCGACCTGTTCACCGACTCCCTGCGCGTGCTCGCCCCGCAGGGCCGGCTCATGGTCGTCGGGTTCGCCGCCGGCCAGGGCATCCCCCAGGTCAAGGTCAACCGGCTGCTGCTCAACAACGTCGACGTGCGCGGCGTGGGCTGGGGCGCCTACGCGATGGTCCGCCCCGGTTACATGCACCAGCAGTGGGAGCGCCTCGTGCCGATGATGACCTCCGGCGTCGTGAAGCCGCCGATCGGCTCGACCTACCCGCTCGACGACTTCTCCCAGGCCCTGCTCGACATGGAGGCCCGCCGGACGCTCGGGAAGTCGGTCGTCCGCGTCCGTGGCTGAGGTCGGCGGGATGTAACGCGCCGTTCGGGGAGCTGCCGCGCCGGTGGAGCGGCGCGGTAGATCACCGGACAGCGCGTTGCAAGGCGCGACCGCTCAGGCCCGCGACCGCTCAGACCGCGCGGAGCGTGTGGATCGCGACGTCCCCGGCGAGGACCGGGCCGAGCACGGCGAAGGCCTCGGCCACGTGCGGGGCGGACATGTGGGCGTCGATGGCGGCCTGGGACTCCCACGCCTCGATGGTGACGAAGGTGCCCGGCGCGGTGGCGGACTCGAAGGCGTCGTACTGCAGGCAGCCCTCGTCGTCCGCCAGGCTGGCGGCGGCGAGGGTGGCGAGCGCGGCGCGGGCGGCGTCGGCGTGGTCGGGCTGGACGGGCAGCGTGGCGACCACGCGGATCGGGGTGCTCATGGCGCCGAACCTAGCGGCGGCGTGCGGGCCGGGGCAGTGGGTCGCGCCGGTTAGGGTCGATCCCGTGACGATCCTCGATGACGCCCGCCCGGGCATGGACCCCGACATCCGCCCGCAGGACGACCTGTTCGGCCACGTCAACGGGCGCTGGCTGGACGAGACCGAGATCCCCAGCGACCGGTCGAGCTGGGGCCCGTTCGTGCAGCTGGCCGACGCCGCAGAGGACCACGTCCGGCAGATCATCGAGGAGCTCGCCGCCGGCGATCCCGCGACGATGACCGAGGACGCGCGCAAGATCGGCGACCTGTTCGCCTCCTTCATGGACACCGAGTCGATCCAGCGGCACGGGCTGCGCCCGGTGCGGCCGCTGATCGACGCGGTCGACGGGCTGCGCGACGTGCGCGACCTGGCGGCGTTCCTCGGCGAGTTCGAGCGGGTCGGGGGCCACGGGCTGTTCGGGTCCTACGTCGACACCGACGACCGCCGCTCGGACCGCTACCTCTTCCACCTCGTCCAGGGCGGGCTGGGGCTGCCGGACGAGTCGTACTACCGCGAGGAGAAGTTCGCCGAGGTCCGCGAGGCCTACCTGGGCTACCTCGAGCAGCTCTTCACCCTCGCCGAGCACCCTCACGCCGCGGCCGCGGCGCGCACCGTGCTGGAGATCGACACCCGCCTGGCCGCGGGCCACTGGGAGCGCGCGGCGACCCGCGACGTCCAGAAGACCTACAACCTGATGACGCTGGCCGAGCTCAAGGAGCTGTGCCCGGCCTTCGACTGGGACGCCTACGTCACCAACCTCGGCGGCAACGACGAGACCGTCGCCGAGGCGTGCGTGCGGCAGCCGTCGTTCTTCGGCCACCTCTCGACGGTGCTCGACGAGGTCCCGATCGACGCGTGGCGCCCGTGGATGCTCAGCCACGTGCTGCGCTCCTCCGCGCCGTACCTCACCGACGACTTCGTCGAGACCAACTTCGACTTCTACGGCCGCACCCTCAACGGCACCCCCGAGCTGCGCGCGCGGTGGAAGCGCGGCGTGGCGTTCGTCGAGGGCGCGATCGGTGAGGCCGTGGGCCAGGAGTACGTCGCGCGGCACTTCCCGCCGACCTCCAAGGCGCTGATGGACGACCTGGTCGCGAACCTAATCGCCGCCTACCGCGAGTCGATCTCCCAGCTGGACTGGATGACCGAGGAGACCAAGCAGCGGGCCTACGAGAAGCTCGCGACCTTCCGCCCCAAGATCGGCTACCCCGAGAAGTTTCGTGACTACTCGGCGCTGTCGGTGAGCGCGACCGACCTGCTCGGCAACGTCGCGGCCGCCGCGGCGTTCGAGACCGACCGCCAGCTGGCCAAGATCGGCTCGCCGGTCGACCGCGACGAGTGGTTCATGCTCCCGCAGACCGTCAACGCCTACTACAACCCCGGCACCAACGAGATCTGCTTCCCCGCCGGCATCCTGCAGAAGCCGTTCTTCAGCCCCGACGCCCACCCGGCGGAGAACTACGGCGGCATCGGCGCGGTCATCGGCCACGAGGTCGGGCACGGCTTCGACGACCAGGGCGCGCAGTACGACGGCGAGGGCAACCTCCACGACTGGTGGACCGCCGACGACAAGGCCGCCTTCGAGGTGAAGTCCCGGGCGCTCATCGAGCAGTACGACGCGTTCGAGCCGCGCAACCTGCCCGGCGAGCACGTCAACGGCTCGCTGACCGTGGGCGAGAACATCGGCGACCTCGGCGGGCTCACCATCGCCCACAAGGCGTTCCTGATCTCCGAGGGCGGCACCGCCTCGGAGGAGGACCGTCGCCGGCTGTTCCTGAACTGGGCCTACGTGTGGCGGACCAAGCGCCGCACCCAGCAGGAGCAGCAGTACCTCACCATCGACCCGCACAGCCCGCCGGAGTTCCGCGCCAACATCGTGCGCAACCTCGACGAGTTCCACGAGGTCTTCGGCACCCGGGAGGGCGACGGCCTCTGGCTCGACCCCGACCGGCGGGTGCGGATCTGGTGAGTGCCGGGTCGGTCGCTCCTCAGACCGCGGCCGGCTCCGGCTGGGCGGCCGCGCCCTCGTCGACGGGCGCGAGGTCGACCGTCAGGTCGCGGCCACGGGTCTCGGGCAGCAGCGTGACCGAGACCAGGCTGATCGCGGCGACGACGACGTTGTAGGTCGCCACGAGCCACAGCGTGCCGTCGCCCTTCGTCACCAGCCAGGCGGCGATGAGCGGGGTGAGGCCGGAGGCGAGGATGCCCGAGACCTGGTAGAGCGTGCTGAGCGCGGAGTAGCGGTACCGGGTGTCGAACAGCTCGCTCCAGAACGCCGCCAGCGGGCCGTACACCCAGCCGTAGACGATCCCGAGGCCGCCGACGAAGGTCAGGAACACGCCGAGGGTCGTGCCGGTCTGGATCATCCAGGCGGCGGGGAAGGCGAAGACCAGCGCGAACGCCGCGCCGGAGGCGTAGACCGGCCGCCGGCCGACCCGGTCGCTGAGCCGGCCGGACACCAGCACCAGCGCGACGCCGAGCAGCGCGCCGACCATGATGCAGTTGAGGGCGGTGGACTTGGTGACGCCGACCTCGTCGACGGCGTAGGCGAGCAGGTAGACCGAGAACAGGTTGAACGAGAACCCCTCGATGAACCGGGTGCCCATGCCGAGGAGGAGGGTCCGCCCCTGCCGGGCGAACAGCTCGGTCACCGGCATCGCGGAGACCTGCTTCTCCTCCTGCACCCGCTGGAACGACGGGGTCTCCATGACGCTCAGCCGGATCCACGCGCCGATGGCGAGCAGCACGATGCTCAGCAGGAAGCAGGCGCGCCAGCCCCACGCGAGGAACGCCTCGTCGGGCAGCTGCGAGGCGATCGCGAAGGCGCCGCTGGCCAGGAAGAGGCCGCCGGGCACGCCGATGTGGGCGAAGCTGCCGAAGAACCCGCGCCGCCGCGCGGGCGCGAACTCGACCGCGAGCAGCACGGCGCCGCCGTACTCCCCGCCGACGCCGATGCCCTGGAGCACCCGCAGCACGACGAGCAGCACCGGCGCCCACACGCCGATCTGGTCGTACGTCGGCAGGAGGCCGATCACCGCGGTGCCGATCCCCATGATCATGAGCGTCCAGATCAGCATCGTCTTGCGACCGATGCGGTCGCCGAAGTGGCCGAAGACGAGCCCGCCGACCGGCCGGGCGAGGAAGCCGACGGCGAACGTGCCGAACGCCGCGAACTGCGCCGCCGGTCCGTCCAGGCCGTTGAAGTACAGCTCGTCGAAGACCAGGCCGGCGGCGGTGCCGTAGAGGAAGAAGTCGTACCACTCGATGGTGGCGCCGACGGCCGAGGCCATCGCGACCCGGCGGGGGTCGGCGGCCGCGCTGGTCGCCGCGGCTCCCGTGGTGCTTGCCATGATCGTCTCCTCGACTTGTCCGTCGTCGTCCACCGGCTGTGGATGAGTTTGTGCAGTGAACAACCCGACAAACCATAGAAGGTACGGCCTGTCGGCGCAGCACCGGGCGGGCCGCCCGGTGGCAGGCGTTGCCGATGACCCGATCGGCGCGACCGCCCGGCTGTGGAGGGCGCTCCGGCACCGTCCGTGGCCGCTGGTAGACAGGTCGCCATGACCTCTCCCGCGGCCGCCCCGTCCCCGAGCAGCGCGACCGACGTGCGCGAGCAGGCCGAGGCGCACCTGCGCGCGCTGGTCGGCAGGGACGACGCCGTCCTGCGCGAGGACCAGTGGTCGGCGATCGAGGCGCTCGCGGTCGACCGGCGGCGCGCCCTGGTGGTGCAGCGCACCGGCTGGGGCAAGTCGGCGGTCTACTTCGTGGCCACGCTGCTGCTGCGCGGGCAGGGGGCCGGGCCGACGGTGATCGTGTCCCCGCTGCTGGCGCTGATGCGCAACCAGATCGCCGCCGCCGAGCGCGCGGGCATCCGCGCCGTCACCATCAACTCCACCAACATCGAGGACTGGGAGCCGACGCACCAGGCGATCCGCGACGGCGAGGTCGACGTCCTGCTGGTCAGCCCCGAGCGGCTCAACAACCCTGGCTTCCGCGACGAGGTGCTGCCGAAGCTGGCCGCGACCTGCGGCCTGCTCGTCGTCGACGAGGCGCACTGCATCTCCGACTGGGGACACGACTTCCGGCCCGACTACCGCCGCATCCGCACGTTGCTGGCCGAGCTCCCCGACGGCATCCCGGTGCTGGCCACGACCGCGACCGCCAACGAGCGGGTGACCGCCGACGTCGCCGAGCAGCTGGGGCCCCTGGGCCAGCAGGTGCTGGTCCTCCGCGGCTCGCTGGACCGGGAGTCCCTCCGCCTGGGCGTGGTGCGGCTCAGGACGGCCGAGCAGCGGCTCGCCTGGCTCGCCGACCACCTCGCCGAGCAGCCCGGGTCCGGGATCGTCTACTGCCTGACGGTCGCCGCGACCCAGGAGATCGCCGACTACCTGCGCTCGCGCGGGCACGACGTCGCGGCGTACTCCGGCCAGACCGACACCACCGAGCGGCAGGCCCTCGAGCAGGACCTCGCCGCAGGCCGGGTCAAGGCGCTGGTGGCGACCAGCGCGCTCGGCATGGGCTTCGACGCGACGCTGGGCTTCGTGGTCAACATGGGCGCGCCGTCCTCGCCGGTCGCCTACTACCAGCAGGTCGGACGTGCGGGCCGCGGCACCGACGAGGCCGTCGTGGTGCTGCTGCCGGCCACCGAGGACCGCGACATCTGGAACTACTTCGCCTCGCTGGCCTTCCCCCGCGAAGAGCTGGTCCGCCAGACCCTCGAGGTCCTGGCCGCGGAGGGCCGCCCGATGAGCACCGCCGCGCTGGAGACCCGGGTCGAGCTCAACCGCACCCGGCTGGAGACGATGCTCAAGGTGCTCGACGTCGACGGCGCCGTGCGCCGCGTCCGCGGCGGTTGGGAGTCGACGGGCCGGGACTGGAGCTACGACGAGGAGCGCTACCGCCGCGTCACCGAGGCGCGCGAGCGCGAGCAGCAGGCGATGCTCGACTACATCGCCACCGACCGCTGCCGGATGCGCTTCCTGCGCGACCAGCTCGACGACCCGGAGGCGGCCGACTGCGGGCGCTGCGACAACTGCGGCGGGCTCGACCTGTCGACCGAGGTGTCGGCGGCGGCGCTGGAGGAGGCCGGTGCGCGGCTGTCGCGCCCGGGGGTGGTCGTCGAGCCGCGCAAGATGTGGCCGACCGCGCTCGCCAACCTCGGCGTCGACCTCAAGGGCAAGATCGCCGAGGGGGCGTCCGAGGGGCGCGCCGTGGCGCGGCTGACCGACCTCGGGCACGGGCAGGCGCTGCGGGAGCTGTTCGCCCCGGGCACGCCCGACGGGCCGGTCCCCGTGCCGCTCGTGCGGGCCGTCGTCGAGGTGCTCGAGGAGTGGCGCCCGCGGGTCGACGCGATCGTGTCGGTGGAGTCGGCCACCCGGCCCACGCTCACCAGCGACCTCGCCGCGGGGCTCTCGCGCTACCTCGGGGTGCCGGTGGTCGGCACCTGGGCAGTCGTCGACCCCGACGTCGCCCCGGGCCAGGGCGCGATGAACTCCGCCCAGCGGGTGGCGGCGGTCGGCCGCCGCTCGGCGCTGCACGCCGACGTGCCGGAGGGCGCGCGGGTGCTGCTGGTCGACGACCGCACCGACACCGGCTGGAGCCTGACGCTCGCCGCCCGCGCGCTGCGCCGGGCGGGGGCGACCGAGGTGTTCCCACTGGTCCTCGCCGTCACCGGCTGACCCCGCAGACGCTTCGTGCTGCCCAGCGTGCGCCGGGGCGCACGCTGGGCAGCACGAGGGCTGGGCTCAGGTGGGTGACCGAGGGGTCAGTGACCCATCAGCGCGGTCTGGTCGACCGGCTCGGCCGGGGGCCGGCGCGGCAGGAAGAACGCCGGGAGCAGCACGACGGCCACCATGACGGTGGCGACCCAGAAGGTGCCGCTGAAGACGCCGGCCAGGTCGCCGGCGATGGCGGCCGGGTCGCCCGAGGTCGGGTCGACGTCGTTCTTGATGCCGTTGGTGAGCAGCACCGAGAAGATCGCGGTGCCGATCGAGGCGGCGACCTGCTGGACGATGTTGAGCAGCGTCGAGCCGCGGGCGACGGTGTGGCCGCGCAGGGTCTGGAGCGCCGCGGACATGATCGGCATCATCGTGGCGCCCATGCCCAGGCCCATGACGAACAGCGCGGCCATCAGGAACGTGTACGACGTGGTCGCGTCGAGGGTGGCGAACATGCCCATGCCGACCGTGATCACCGCGATGCCGGCGAGCACGATCTTGCCGGGGCCGATCTTGTCGCTGAGGACGCCGGCGACCGGCATCACCAGCATCGCGCCGACACCCTGCGGGGCCAGCAGCAGGCCGGCGTCCAGGGCGCCCTCGCCGCGGACGTTCTGGAAGTAGAGCGGGAAGAGCAGGCTGGCGCCGAAGAAGGCGATCGCGAACAGCGACATCGCGATGACCGCGACGGTCATCGTGCCGTTCGTGAACAGCCGCAGGTCGACCAGCGGGTGCTTGTTGGACCGGGCGAGCGCCCACGGCACGAACGCCGCGATGAGCAGCAGGCCGACGATCGCGGGGACCAGCACCTCGGCGTCCAGGACGGTGCCGGTCTCGGGAATGGTCGAGACGCCGTACAGGAACGCGGCGAGGCCGGGGGAGAGCAGCACCATGCCGAGCCAGTCGAAGGTCTCGGAGGGCTCGACGTCGTCCTTGGGCAGCACCTTCGCGGCGTAGACGATCGCGACGAGGCCGATCGGCACGTTGATCAGGAAGATCCAGTGCCAGCTGGCGTTGTCGATCAGCGCGCCACCGATGATCGGGCCGAAGATCGGGCCGAGCAGCATCGGGATGCCCATGACGGCCATGACCCGGCCGATCCGCTCCGGGCCGGCCGCACGGGTCAGGATCGTCATGCCGAGCGGCACGAGCATGCCGCCGCCGAGGCCCTGCAGGACGCGGAAGGCGACCAGCACCTCGAGGGAGTCGGCCACCGCGCAGAGCGCCGAGCCGGCCGCGAAGAGCACGATCGCCAGGAGGTAGAGGCGCTTGGTGCCGAACCGGTCGGAGGCCCAGCCGGTCAACGGGATCACGCTGGCCAGGGCCAGCGTGTAGGCGGTCATCGTCCACGCGACCTGCGCGGTGGTCGCGTCGAACTCGCGCTGGAAGGTCTCGAGGGCCACGGAGACGACCGTGATGTCGAGGATCGACATGATCGCGCCGAGGACGACGACGCCGGCCACCACGAGGACCTGCCGGTCGAGCTTGTCGGAGACGGGCGTGCCCGGCCCGCCGGGCGTGCTGGAGAGATCGGTGCTCACCGGAGGAGATTAGTCTCCGCTCTCACCCTCGGTCATCCGACTTCGGTCGTCGGGGCCCGTGCGGTTGGTCACCCCGGTCCTGCCGGCCGGGGGCCGGCGCCGCGCTCAGGCGCCGCTGCTGGAGGCGAGCGCGCGGGCGGCGTCGCGCAGCACCGGGTCGTCGGGCTCCACGCCGGGGCGGAAGCGCGCGACGACGTGGCCGCTGCGGTCGACGAGGAACTTCTCGAAGTTCCACTGGACGTCGCCGGCCTCGCCCTTCTCGTCCGGGGTCCGCACCAGCTCGGCGTACAGCGGGTGCTGGTCCTCGCCGTTGACCTCGATCTTCTCGGTCATCGGGAACGTCACGCCGTACGTCGCGGAGCAGAACTCCCCGATCTCCTCGGCGGTGCCCGGCTCCTGGCCCATGAACTGGTTGCACGGCAGGCCGACGACGGTGAACCCGGAGCCGGCCAGTTCCTCGTGCAGCGCCTCGAGGCCGGCGTACTGCGGCGTGAGCCCGCACTTGCTCGCCACGTTGACCAGGAGGGCCGGCTTGCCGCCGGTGATCTCGCCCAGGGTGGTGGGCGTCCCGTCGAGCCGGTTGATCGGGAGGTCGAGGATGCTCATGGCGCGACGGTACCGGCACCGGCCGCACCGTCGGCAGGAGCGGTTACGGTCCTGCGGGTGAGTTTCGTCCCCGTCACCGGCCCGGCCACGTTCCGGCCCGCCGAGCCGCCGCGGGACGGCGTGGTCGACTTCGGCGACGACCGGCGCACCGTGAGCCTGCCGGTGCGCGCCGCACTGCCGGTGCTCACCAAGGCCCACGCCCGCGACGACCTCCACCCGAGCGTCGCGCTGCTCTCCGGAGCCGCCCTGCTCGGCCTGCGGCTGGTCGCCGCCGGGCGGATCGAGCCGGCCGACGGCGACGGGCCTCCCTCGTGGCGGATGGCGCCGCTCGACGGGTCCGACACCGACCGGGTGGAGATGCTCGCGCGCACCCGGGCGTACGACGGCGTGGACGCCACGGCGGCGGAGGAGCTGGTGCGCCAGGTGCTCGACGCGGTCGCCGACGCCGTGCCGCGGACGGCCCCCCGGCCGCAGCGCCCGGACCGGCAGCCCGGGGCCGGCGGTCCGACGCGCCCCGCGGCGGGCCGGCCGGCGCAGCGCGACTTCGCGGCCAGGCTCCAGGCGCGGATCGACCGGAACCGCACCGCGGCGGGCCCGGTCGGCGACCTGCCCCAGCTCGTCACCGTCTCGCTGCGGGTGGAGGCCGACGAGGAGGAGCTCGTCGCCGGCGCCGTCCGGCTCGTCCTCCAGGTCCACGACGAGCAGGACCCGCTCCACGTCTGCGACGCCGCGTTGCTGTGGACCGGGACGGGCGCGGATCCCGGCCACGGCTTCGGGGACCGGGCGCGGACGCACGCGACGATCGCGCTGCGGGCGGCCGCGGAGGCGTGGCCCGTGCTCGACCGGCTGCTCGAGCTGCGGGTGCCCGACCAGATCACCCTCGACACCGACGAGATCGTCAGCCTGCTCGAGGAGGGCGTGGGCGCCCTGCGCGAGCGCGGCGTCGACGTGCTCTGGCCGCGCAGCCTGGGGCGCGACCTCACCACCACGACCGTGCTCGACGCGGCGTCCGCGACCTCGTCCCGGAGCGGGACGGGTACCCGCGAGGAGCCGCTGAACAAGCCGCTGCTCGGGACCGAGGACCTCTTCGCCTTCCGCTGGCAGGTCGCGCTGCACGGCGAGCCCCTGACCGACGAGGAGATGGACCAGCTGGCGCAGGCGGCCTCGCCGGTCCTCAAACTGCGGGGCAGCTGGACGGTGGTCGACCCCGCCGTCGCCCGCAGGGCCCGCAAGCGGCTGGTCCGCACCGCCACCCCGGCGCAGGCCGTCGCCGCGGCGCTGACCGGGACGGTCCAGGTCCCCGCCCCCGGCGGGGCGCAGAGCGAGGAGCAGGTGGTCGTCGGCGCGAGCCTGCTGCGGGTGCGCGAGCGGCTGACGACGGCCGCCACCCGCGAGCCCGTCGAGGTCCCGGCAGCGCTGCGCGCGGAGCTGCGCGACTACCAGCGCCACGGCCTCACCTGGCTGGCCGAGCTGACCTCGCTCGGCCTCGGCGCCTGCCTGGCCGACGACATGGGGCTGGGCAAGACGATCACCCTCATCGCGCTGCACCTGCACCGCCGCGAGCAGGGCGCGACCGGCCCGACGCTGGTGGTGTGCCCCACCAGCCTGCTCGGCAACTGGGAGGCGGAGGTCGCGCGCTTCGCCCCGGGCACGCCGGTGCGCCGCTTCCACGGGTCCAGCCGCGACCTCGGCGGGCTCGGCGAGGGCCTGGCCGGCATGGACGACGGGTTCGTCCTGACGACGTACGGCACCGCCCGCCGCGACGCCGCCGTGCTCGCCGACGTCGGGTGGGACCTGGTGGTCGCCGACGAGGCGCAGCACGTGAAGAACGCCCAGTCCGCCACCGCCCGCGCACTGCGGACCATCCCGTCGCGGGCCCGGGTCGCCCTGACCGGCACACCGGTCGAGAACGACCTGACCGAGCTGTGGTCCGTGCTCGACTGGGCGACTCCCGGGCTGCTGGGCAGCCGGGCGGCGTTCCGCAAGGTCTGGGCGGCGCCGATCGAGTCGGGGCAGGAGCCCACGAAGGCGCGGCGGTTCGCCGACCTGATCGACCCGTTCCTGCTGCGGCGCCGCAAGTCCGACCCGGGGATCGCGCCGGAGCTGCCGGCCAAGACCGAGACCGACCACCCGCTGCGGCTCACCCGCGAGCAGGTCGTGCTCTACGAGGCGTTCGTCCGCGACACGATGGAGCGGATCGAGCGGGCGGACCCCGAGGCCCGCCGCGGGCTGGTGCTGGCGCTGCTGACCGGGCTCAAGCAGATCTGCAACCATCCCGCCCAGTTCCTCAAGCAGTCCGGCGCCGTGCGCCTCGCGGGCCGCTCGCAGAAGCTCGACCTGCTCGAGGAGCTGCTCGAGACCGTGGTCGCCGAGGGCGGGGCGGCGCTGGTGTTCACCCAGTACGTCGCCATGGCGCGCCTGGTCGAGGCCCACCTGACCCGTCTCGGGATCGGCCACCAGCTCCTCCACGGCGGCACCCCCGTGCGCGAGCGCGAGGCGATGGTGGCCCGCTTCCAGGCGGGTGCCCAGGACACCGGCCATCCCGACCCGGTGCCGGTCTTCCTGCTGTCGCTGAAGGCCGGCGGCACGGGGCTCAACCTCACCCGCGCCGACCACGTCATCCACCTCGACCGCTGGTGGAACCCCGCGGTGGAGGAGCAGGCGACCGACCGCGCCTACCGGATCGGGCAGACCAAGCCGGTCCAGGTGCACCGGATGATCACCCGCGGCACCATCGAGGAGCGGGTCGCCGAGCTGCTCACCCGCAAGCGTGCGCTGGCCGACTCGGTGCTCGCCCGCGGGGAGGCCGCGCTGACCGAGCTGTCCGACGCCGACCTGCGCGACCTGGTCACCCTGCGGCCGGAGGCGTGAGGTGACCGCGCCCGGGCGAGGCGTCGTCCATCCCCGCGTCCCGGCGCGGCGGGGCGGCGCCCGGGCCGGCACGTGGTGGGCCCGGGCGTGGCTGCGCGCCGCCGAGGAGGCGGCGTACGACGAGGCGGACCTGGTCGCCGCCCGCCGGCTCGCGCGCTCGGGCCGGATCGGCGGGATCATCGTCGACGTCGGCACCTTCGTCGCGGCGGTCGAGGACGACGGCGGACTGTGGACGACCTCCGGCACGGTGCCCGTGCTCGACGAGCCCGCGCGGCAGGCGTTCGTCGAGACGGTGGCCGCCGAGGCCGGCCGGGTCGCCGCGCTGCTGGCCGGGGACCTCCCGCACACCCTGGTCGAGCACGCGGAGGACGCCGGCGTCGAGCTGCTGCCGTACGGCGGGGAGCTGGGCGCGACCTGCACGTGCACGTCGTGGACCGACCCGTGCGTGCACGCCCTGGCCGTCCTGCACCAGCTCGCCTGGCTGCTCGAGGGCGACCCGTTCGTGCTCCTGCACCTGCGCGGGCTGCCGCGCGACGAGCTGCTCGCGCGCCTGCACGCCCGCTCGGGCCCGGCGGCTCCGGAGGAGGACCCGGCCGAGGTCGACGCGGACACGGCGTACGACGCCGCCCTCCGCGCCGCCCGGGCGCTGGACCTGCTGGCCGACGGGCGGCCGGTGGACCACCTGTTCTGAGCCGACCGGCGAGGCGCGGGGAGGTGCGGTGCGGCTCAGAAGCCGTAGGACCCGCAGACCCGGTCCCGCACGGCCCGCCAGCTCGACTCGTCGACCGGGCTGCCGGGCTCGATGTCGTGGTAGGCCTGCAGGGGCTCCATCCGGGCGGCGGTCGCCTCGTCGTACCGCCCGGTCACCCGCTCCTCGGGGAACCGGGTCGGGTCGAGGTCGACCAGCATGCCCTGCAGGGCACGCACCCAGATGCCCAGCTCGGGGTCCAGGGGCCCGCCGAGGGTCAGCTGCGGCATGCCGGTCGTCGGCAGCACGCACACGCACCGGACCAGGTCGTCGGTGCCGGGGGTGAGCACGGTGACGCCGTCGCCCTTGTGGTCCAGCGTCATCCGGGCCGCGCACGGCTCGGCGAGGTCGTCGTAGGGGCCGAGGTACGCCGCCCAGGTCGGCGTCGGCCGCTCCTCGTCGAGGGACCACTCGGTGTCGCAGGAGTCGTCGACCCTCAGGTACCGGACGTCGGTGCCGTGGTCGGCCACGGCACCGCGCAGCGCCGTCGGCGTGTCCCCGACCGCCACGACGAGGAGCGCCTCGCCGGTGCACGCCTGGTCGACCTGGGGCACCCCGAGGTGGAGCGGGTCACGGGCCGCGCTCGCGCCGGTCCCGCCGGTCCCGGCGTCCCCGTCGTCGCCGCCGAGGGGGTCGAGGAGGGCGGTCGCCGCACCGCCGCCGGCCCCGAGGACCGCGGCGAGCAGGAGGGCGACGAGCCGGCCACGCACGCGCCGAGCCTAGGCCCCGCTGGGCCGACCGACCGGTGCCCGCACGCCGAGCGCGGCGAGCGCCATGCCGGCCAGCAGCTCGTGCATCGGCTCGTCGGGCAGGAGGCCGCTGTGCGGGGTGGAGTTCAGCAGCCCGAACGTCGCGTGCGCCATCGCCCGCGCCCGCTCGGTCCCCAGCCCCTCGTGCACGCCGCGCAGCTGGTCGGCCCACAGGTCGACGTACGCCCGCTGGAGCGCACGCACCCGCTCCCGCGCGTCGGCCGGCAGCGACTCCCAGTCGCGGTCCTGGACGACGATCAGCGCCCGCCGGCCGAGCGCGAACGACACGTGCCAGTCCACCAGCCCCACCAGCGCCGCCTCCGGGTCGCCCGCCTCGGCGACCCGCTGGCGCCCCACGACCAGCAGCTCCTCGCTGATCGACACCAGCATCTCGGCGAGCATCGCGTCCTTGGACGGGAAGTGCTTGTAGAGCGCCGGCCCGGAGATCCCGCACGCCGCCCCGAGGTCGGCCACCGACACCCCGTGGAACCCGCGTGCCGCGAACAGCTCGGCCGCGGTCGCCAGGATCTGCGCGCGACGGCTCACGGTCGGCAAGGCTAGCGGGGGCCGGCCCTGGCCCGGCGGGGGAAAGGCAGGGAAGCGTCAACATCCCAAGTTCACTTGGGATCCTCACGCTCCGCGGCCGTTGCAACCGCAGGGAACCTTCAACATCCCAGGTTCACTTGGGATGTTGACGCTCCGCGGCCTTCTCAACCACCGACCCCCCGAGCCTCAGTCGACGAGGAACCCCCGCAACCGCTCGTGGTAGCCGGGCGGCTCGAGGAGGAAGGAGTCGTGGCCCCAGGGCGAGGCCAGCTCGGCGAGGTCGACGTCGACCCCGCAGGCGGCGAGCTCGCGGGCGAGCCGCTGGGACTGGCCGGTGTCGAAGCGCCAGTCGCTGTCGAAGGAGGTGACCTGGAAGCGCGTGCGGGTGGCGCGCAGCCGGTCGGCGGTCCAGGGGTCGGCGAAGGGGTCGAAGTAGTCGAGCAGCCGGGTCAGGTAGAGGTAGGACAGCGCGTCGAAGCGGTCGAGGAACGTCTCGCCCTGGTGCTGGAGGTAGTGCTCGACCTCGAAGTCCGGCCCCATCCGCCAGTCGTCGCCGGTGCTGGTGCGCCGGTGGCCGAACTTGGTCTCGAGCGAGGCGGCCGACACGTAGGTGATGTGGGCCATCATCCGGGCGACCTTCTGGCCAAGGCGCGGCTGGACGCCCTTCTCGGCGTACCGCCCGTCGTGGAAGTCGGGGTCGCTCATGATCGCCTCGCGGGCGACGGAGGAGAAGGCGATGTTCTCCGGGGTCAGCCGGGAGGAGGCCGCCACGACGACCGCCTGGTCGATCTCGTCGGGGGCGTCGACCACCCACTGCAGGACCTGCATCCCGCCCAGCGATCCACCGACGGCGGCGTGCAGCCGCGACACCCCCAGTGAGCGCAGCAGCCGCCGGTGCACGGCCACCAGGTCGCTCATGTGCAGCATCGGGAACCCCAGGCCGTACGCCGCGCCCGTGGCCGGGTCCGTCGACAGCGGCCCGGTGGTGCCCGAGCAGCCCCCGAGCAGGTTCGCCGACACGACGAAGAACCGGTCGGTGTCGACCGGCCGACCAGGACCGATCAGGTTGTCCCACCACCCGCGCTTCTTGGCGCCCAGGTGCAGCCCGGCGGCGTGCGCGTCCCCGGTGAGGGCGTGGCAGACGAACACCGCGTTGTCGCGGTCCGGCGAGAGCGCGCCGTAGGTCTCGTAGGCGACCTCGACGTGGTCGAGCCGCCCGCCGCCGCGCAGGCGCAGTGGGTCGTCCTCGGAGGCGAGGACGACCCGCTGGGTCTCGACGTAGCCGATCGGTCCGGTCACGGAGCGGTGCTGCCCGGCGCTACTTGGTGGCCGACAGCGCCTGCTCGAGGTCGGCGATGATGTCGTCGACGTGCTCGATGCCGATCGAGAGGCGGACCATGTCCTCGGGCACGCCGGCGGCGACGAGCTCCTCGGGCGTCAGCTGGGAGTGGGTGGTCGTGGCGTTGTGGATCGCCAGCGACTTGGCGTCGCCGATGTTGGCGAGGTGGCTGAACAGCTCCAGCGACTCGATGAAGGTCCGCCCGCCCTCGCGGCCGGCCTTGAGACCGAAGCTGACCAGGCCGCCGTACCCCTTGCCGGTGAAGGTGCGGTCCGCGACGGCCTTGTAGGCGCTGGACTCCAGGCCCGGGTAGCTCACCCAGGAGACCGCCTCGTGGCCCTCGAGGTACCGCGCTACCGCCAGCGCGTTCTCGCTGTGCCGCTCCATGCGCAGGTGCAGCGTCTCCAGCCCCTGCAGGAACAGCCAGGAGTTCATCGGGGTGATCGCCGCGCCGGTGTTGCGCAGCAGCACCGTGCGGGCGCGGATGATGTACGCCGCCGGGCCGGCGGCCTCGGTCCACACCGCGCCGTGGTAGGCCGGGTCGGGCTGGGTGAGGCCGGGGAACCGCTCGGAGTGCGCGGCCCAGTCGAACTTCCCGGAGTCGACGATCACGCCGCCGATCGACGTGCCGTGGCCGCCGATGTACTTCGTCGCGGCGTGCACGACGACGTCGGCGCCCTGCTCGATCGCCCGGACGAGGTACGGCGAGGGCGTGGTGTTGTCGATGACCAGCGGCAGGCCCTGGGCGTGGGCGGCCTCGGCCCAGGCGGGGATGTCGATGACGTTGATCCGCGGGTTGCCGATCGTCTCGCCGAAGACCATCTTGGTCTTCTCGTCGACGTGCTTCGCGAGGTCCTCGGGCTTCTCGGGGTCGACGAAGCGGACCTCGATCCCGAACTGCGGGAGGGTGTGGGCGAAGAGCGCGTAGGTGCCGCCGTACAGCGTGGAGAGCGCGACGATGTTGTCGCCGGCGTAGGTCAGGTTGAGCACGGCGTACGTCGTGGCGGCCGAGCCGCTCGCGGTCGCCAGGGCGCCCACCCCGCCCTCGAGCTGGTTGACGCGGTCCTCGAAGACCGACTGCGTCGGGTTCATGATGCGCGTGTAGATGTTGCCCGGCTCGGCCAGGGCGAACAGGTTCGCGGCGTGCTCGGTGTCGTTGAAGACGTAGGACGTGGTCTGGTAGATCGGCACCGCCCGCGCGTTGGTCGCGGGGTCGGCCTGCTCCTGGCCGGCGTGGACGGCGAGGGTCTCGGGGCTGTGCGGCACGTGTTCCTCCTGGGTGGGTCGGGCGCGCCAGCGTATTGTCGAGCCATTCGGTGGACAATGGGCGTCCGCCGAGCGGACGCACCCGGTCGCTCGACGTTACCGGTTAACGATCGCTAACCTGCCCGGGTGACCCAGGACCTGAGATCGCTCGTCGAGGACCTGCGCGAGCGCCTCGCGACCGCCCGGCTCGGCGGCTCGGAGGCGGCGCGTGCCAAGCACACCGCCCGCGGCAAGCTGCTCGTCCGCGACCGCGTCGACCGGCTCCTCGACCCGGGCAGCGCGTTCCTCGAGCTCAGCCCGCTCGCCGCGACGGGGATGTACGGCGCGCCGGGGGAGACGTCCGTGCCCTCGGCCGGCGTGGTGACCGGCATCGGCCGGATCAGCGGACGCGAGTGCGTGGTGGTCGCCAACGACGCGACGGTCAAGGGCGGGACGTACTACCCGGTGACCGTCAAGAAGCACCTGCGCGCCCAGCAGGTCGCGGCCGACAACCACCTGCCGTGCGTCTACCTCGTCGACTCCGGCGGCGCGTTCCTGCCGCTCCAGGACGAGGTCTTCCCCGACCGCGAGCACTTCGGGCGGATCTTCTTCAACCAGGCCAACCTGTCCGCGCGCGGCATCCCGCAGGTCGCCTCGGTGATGGGCTCGTGCACGGCCGGCGGCGCCTACGTCCCGGCGATGTCGGACGAGACCGTCATCGTCAAGGAGCAGGGCACGATCTTCCTCGGCGGCCCGCCGCTGGTGAAGGCCGCGACCGGCGAGGTCGTCACCGCCGAGGAGCTCGGCGGCGGCGACGTCCACGCCCGCACCTCCGGCGTGGTCGACCACCTCGCCGAGGACGACGCCCACGCGCTCGCGATCGTCCGGTCGATCGTCTCCACCTTCGAGCGGCCGCCGCACCGGGTCGGCGGAGCGGCGCCGTGGGAGGTGCACGAGGTCGAGGAGCCGGCCGAGGACCCCGAGGGCCTCTACGACGTGGTGCCCGCCGACACCCGCACGCCGTACGACGTGCGCGAGGTCATCCGCCGGGTGGTCGACGGCAGCCGGTTCCACGAGTTCAAGAAGCTCTACGGCGAGACGCTGGTGACCGGCTTCGCGCGGGTCTGGGGCCACCCGGTCGGGATCGTCGCGAACAACGGAATCCTCTTCGGGGAGTCCGCCCTCAAGGGCGCGCACTTCATCGAGCTGTGCAACCAGCGCGGCATCCCGCTGGTGTTCTTGCAGAACATCTCCGGGTTCATGGTCGGCCGGGAGTACGAGAACAAGGGCATCGCCCGCGACGGCGCCAAGCTGGTCACCGCGGTCGCCTGCTCGGTGGTCCCGAAGCTCACCGTCGTCATCGGCGGCTCGTTCGGCGCTGGCAACTACGGCATGTGCGGGCGGGCCTACGACCCGCGGTTCCTGTGGATGTGGCCCAACGCGCGGATCTCGGTGATGGGCGGCGAGCAGGCCGCGTCGGTGCTCGCCACCGTCGCGGGCCGCCCGGACGACGAGGACCTCAAGGCCCCGATCCGCGAGCAGTACGAGACCCAGGGCTCGCCGTACTACGCCACGGCCCGGCTCTGGGACGACGGCGTCATCGACCCCGTCGACACCCGCCGCGTGCTCGGCATGGGCCTCGCGGCCGCCGCCCACGCCCCGATCCCGGCGCCCTCCTACGGCGTCTTCCGCATGTGATGGGAACGAACATGACCGGCTCCACCAGCGGCCGCATCCGCACCCTCCTCGTGGCCAACCGCGGCGAGATCGCGCTGCGGGTCTTCCGGACCGCGGCCCGCCTCGGCATCCGCACCGTCGCGGTCCACACCGACCTCGACGCCGCCGCGCCGCACGTCCGCGCGGCCGACGAGGCGGTCCGGGTGGGCAGCTACCTCGACGTCGACGAGGTCGTCGCGGCGGCGGTGTCGGTGGGTGCCGACGCGGTCCACCCCGGCTACGGGTTCCTGTCCGAGCGCTCGGCGTTCGCGAGCGCGCTCGAGGCCGCCGGGGTCGTCCTGGTGGGCCCGAGCGCCGCGGTGATGGAGCAGATGGGCCGCAAGGACATCGCCCGCGAGGTCGCGGTCGCGGCGGGCGTGCCCGTCGTGCCGTCGTACGCCCTCGACGCGGACCCCGGCACCCTGGGCTACCCGGTGCTGGTCAAGGCGGCCGCCGGCGGCGGCGGCAAGGGCATGCGGGTGGTCCGCTCGGCGGCCGAGCTGCCCGAGGCCCGGGCTGCCGCCGCCCGCGAGGCCGCGAGCGCGTTCGGCGACGACACGCTGCTGGTGGAGCGGTACGTCGAGCGCGGCCGCCACATCGAGGTGCAGGTCCTCGGTGACACCCACGGCACCGTGCTGGCCTTCGGCGAGCGCGACTGCTCGACCCAGCGCCGGCACCAGAAGGTGCTCGAGGAGGCGCCCGCTCCCACGCTCGACGAGGCCACGCGGACCGAGGTCGCCCGGGCCGCGGTCGCGCTCGCCGCCCAGGTCGGCTACGTCGGCGCCGGCACCGTCGAGCTGCTGCTCGACGCCGACACCGGGGAGTTCTGGTTCCTGGAGATGAACACCCGCCTCCAGGTCGAGCACCCCGTCACCGAGCTGGTCCACGACGTCGACCTCGTCGAGCTGCAGCTGCTCGTCGCCGACGGCGGCCGGCTCGAGGGGCTCGGCCCCTTCCCGGCGCGCGGGCACGCCATCGAGGCCCGGGTGTACGCCGAGGACGCCTTCGGCGGGTTCCTGCCCCAGGCCGGCCGGGCCGAGCTGGTCCGCTGGCCCACCGGACCCGGCGTCCGGGTCGACCACGCGCTGGAGAGCGGGCAGGTCGTGTCCACGGCGTACGACCCGATGCTGGGCAAGGTCGTCGCGCACGGCCCCGACCGGGAGTCCGCGCGCCGCGCGCTCCTGCGCGCCCTGGACGAGACCGCGGTGACCGGGCTGACCACCAACACCGGCTTCCTCCGCGCGCTCGTCGCGGGCGAGGAGTTCCGCGACGCCACCATCGACACCGCGTGGCTGGACCGCCACGAGCTCGCCGCTCCCGCGCCGGACGAGGCCCGGCTGTTCGCGGCGTGGACCGCGGCGCACCTGCTCACCCCGGCCGCGACCGGCGAGCCCCACCCCTTCCAGGCCGACGGCTGGCGGCTGGCCGGCCCGCCGGCACCCGTCCTGGTCGAGCTGGACCGCCCGGTCCCGGTGACCGACGGCCGCGTCGGCGCCGCCGGGACCGTCGACGGCGTGCCGTTCGCCGCGGTCAGCGCGGAGCGGCACGTGGTCGTCGCCCAGGTCGAGGGCCGCCGTCGTCGCGCCGTCGTCGACGCCCGCGCCCACACCGTCGAGGTGGTCCTCGACGGGCAGCGCCACGTGTTCACCCGCCCCGACGTGCTCGCCGACACCGGGCCCGACGCCGGCGACGGCACGGTGCCCGCGCCGATGCCCGGCACGGTCCTCGACGTGCGGGTCGCCGAGGGGCAGCAGGTCGCGGCCGGCGAGGTGCTCGGGGTGATGGAGGCGATGAAGATGGAGTTCGCGCTCAAGGCGCCGTACGACGGCACCGTGACGGCCGTGGAGGCGGTCGCCGGGCGACAGGTGCCGCTCGGGGCGCGCTTGTTCGAGGTGACGGGTACCGACCTGTCATGACCCTCCCCACCCACGTCACGGTCTACGAGGTCGGTCCCCGCGACGGCCTGCAGAACGAGGCCGGCCAGGTCCCGACCGAGGTCAAGGCGGAGTTCGTCGAGCGGCTGCTCGCCGCCGGCCTGCCCGTCGTCGAGGCCACCAGCTTCGTCCACCCCCGGTGGGTGCCCCAGCTCGCCGACGCCGCGGACCTGCTCACCGTGCTGGGCGAGCGGATCGGCGACCGCGCCCGCGACCTGCCGGTGCTGGTGCCGAACGACCGCGGCCTGGACCGCGCCCTGGAGCTGGGCTGCCGGCACGTCGCCGTCTTCGGCTCCGCGACCGAGACCTTCGCCCAGCGCAACCTCAACCGGTCCTTCGACGAGCAGTTCGCGATGTTCGAGCCGACCGTGCGCCGCGCACGCGACGCCGGCGTCGAGGTCCGTGCCTACCTCAGCATGTGCTTCGGCGACCCGTGGGAGGGCGCGGTGCCGGTCGAGCAGGTCGTCGCCGCTGGCCGGCGGCTCGTCGACCTCGGCGCGAGCACGCTCAGCCTCGGGGACACCATCGGCGTGGGCACCGCCGGGCAGGTCGGCACCCTGGTCGAGGCGTTCGCGGCCGCCGGCCTCGGCCCCGAGCGGCTCGCCCTGCACTTCCACGACACCTACGGCCAGGCGCTCGCCAACACCTACGCCGCGCTGCAGGCGGGGATCACCACCTTCGACGCCAGCGCCGGCGGCCTCGGCGGCTGCCCCTACGCGGGGAGCGCCACCGGCAACCTCGCCACCGAGGACCTGCTGTGGATGCTGCGCGGGCTCGGCATCGAGACCGGCGTCGACCTCGACGCCGTCGTGGCCACCAGTGCCTGGATGGCGCGGCAGCTGGGACGGCCCAGCCCGTCGGCCGTCGTCCGTGCCCTGGCAGGATCGGGGTCGTGAGCACCCGCCGCGTCTACCTCCACGTCGGGGCACCCAAGACCGGCACGACGTACGTCCAGGACCGGCTGACCCGCAACGCGCGGCTGCTCGCCCGGCACGGCGTGCACGTGCCGACCGGGTCGCCGCTCGTGACACCGGCCCTGTTCCACTTCCGCGCCGCCCTCGACCTCCTGGGCCAGGACTGGGGTGGTCCGCCGGGCCACGCGGCCGGCGCCTGGAACGCCCTGGCCCGCAAGGCGCGGCGCAGGACCGGGACCGTGGTCATCAGCCACGAGATCCTCGCGCCCGCCACGCCCGCCCAGGTCGCCCGCGCCAAGCGCGACCTCGCCGGCGAGGGGGCAGAGCTGCACGTCGTCTACAGCGCGCGCGACCTCGCCCGCCAGGTCCCCGCCGCCTGGCAGGAGAGCATCAAGCAGGGCCGCAAGTGGACCTACCGGCGCTTCCTGGCCCGGACCCGCGAGGGCAGGCCGTGGTTCTCCCACGCCTTCGACCTCCCCGCCGTGCTCGCGACCTGGGGCGCCGGCCTCCCGCCCGAGCAGGTCCACCTGGTCACGGTCCCGCCGCGCCGCGTGGCCGAGCAGCGCGGCGACGAGCTGTGGCGGCGCTTCTGCGCGGCCCTCGACATCGACCCCGCCTGGGCGCCGCAGGACAGCGACCGCACCAACCAGTCGCTCGGCATCGTGGAGACCCAGGTCGTGCGCCGGCTCAACCGGCGGATGGACCGGGCCACCCGCCGCGAGGCGTCGTACGACGAGCTGATCCGGGAGATGCTCGCGCAGGGAGAGCTCGTGGGCCGCGAGTCGGCCCCCGTGCGGCTGCCCCCGGACATGTACCCCTGGGCCGAGGAGCAGGCGCAGCGCTGGATCGACTGGGTCGGGGCCTCCGGCATCCACGTCGTGGGCGACCTGGAGGAGCTCCGGCCGGGGCCGCCGCCCGACGAGCAGACCTGGCGCGACCCCGACCGGGTCCCCCCGAAGCAGCAGCTCGGCGTCACCCTCGACGCCCTCGCCGCGATGACCCGCGAGGCCGCCCGCCGGCAGGACCCCGAGCGGGCGATCCTGGCCAAGGCGCGGGCGCACGCCCAGCGGCTCCGGCAGCAGTGACCCCACCGGCACCGGCCACCGGCTCGCGGCCCCCCGCGGCCGGGGAACGGCGCGCGTGGGGCTGGCTGGCCCACCTCCGCGCCGGCGGCACCACCCCCTGGGACGGCTGGGCGGGTGAGGCCGACGCCTCGGCCACCCACGGCCGGCTCCTCCCGGGCGCCCAGCAGCTCGAGCTGCTCCGCCGCGTCAACGCCGCCGGGCGGCCCTCGGCCGGGCTCGTCGGCCGTGTGCTCGCCGCCAGCGCGCCGGGCCGCGGACGGCCGGACCTGGAGCTGGCCGGCGCCGTGGAGCCCGGTCGGTTCGGGCCCCGCCCCGTCGACCCCGCCGCCCTGCCCGCCGACGAGCTCGTGCGCGTCGCGACCTCGGTGCTCGCCGACGAGCTGGTGGCCGCCGACCTCCCGCCGGTGCCACCCGGGGCCACGCGGCCCTGGCGCCGGCGCTTCCGGCTCGTCGGCGACCCGTGGCTGGCCGACGCCGCCCGCCGACAGGCACGGGAGCAGGGCCGCGAACCCGGCGGCCGCGGGTCGGTCGTGCTGGTGCTCGCGGACGACCTCGCCACGATGCTCGGCCACGCCTGGTGCCACCGGGTGACCGGCGAGGGCGCACCGTCGTGGCCGGACTGGCTGGACGACGCCGTGCGCCGCGACCGGGTCCCCCCGCGGGTCGACGTGCTCCAGGCGCTGCGCCGGTGGGAGTCCCGCGTCGGCCGCGACCGGGTGCGGCTCGTCCTCGACCCCGCGGCCCTGCCGCGGCTGACCGGCACCCGCGGCCCGCTGTCGGGTCCGCCGGTGCTGCCGGCCGACGGCGCCGAGCTCGCCCGGCGCACGGCGCCCGTGCTGGGCCTGCTCGTGCCGCCGGAGCGACGCACCCGGGTGCTGCGGGAGGTGCTGGTCCCGCGGCTGGCCGCGGCCGGGGGGCCGCCCCTCGTCGTGCCCGCGGAGCACGACCGGTGGGTCCGCACCCGCGCGGTGCGGCTGCGCGACGCCGCCCGGTCGGCTGGCTACCCTGTCGTCGGCGACCCGGACGGGCTGCTGCCCGGGCACCCCGACGGCGTGCCCGAGCCCTCGGAGGAGGGCGTGCTCGCCCTCGCCGTGCGCCTGCTGCTGGCGGCGGACGCGGGCGCAGGTGCGGGCACGGACGCCGGCACGGGCACGGAGGACGACAGGGGGAGCGAGGACCGATGAGCGCCAAAGTTCTCCTCCACGTCGGCACGCCCAAGACCGGAACGTCCTACCTCCAGGACGTGCTGTTCCGGAACCAGCGGCTCCTCGCCGGGCACGGCATCCTCTACCCCGCCGACCGGTTCGACGCCCACTTCCTCGCCGCGCTGGACCTGATGCGGCTGCCCTGGGGCGGCCTGGAGACCGAGGCCGTCGGTGCCTGGGACCGGCTCGCCGAGCGGGTGCGCCGGCACAGCGGCACGTCGGTCGTCAGCCACGAGATCCTGGCCACCGCGTCGCGCTCCCAGGTCGGCCGCGCGCTGGAGTCGCTCGGCCACGGGTCCGGCACCGAGGTGCACCTCGTGCTCTCCGTGCGCGACCTCGTGCGCCAGATCCCCGCGGAGTGGCAGGAGAACGTCAAGCACCGCAGCACGATCAGCTACGCGGCGTTCCTCGAGCAGGTCCGCGACCCCGCGCGGGAGAGCCGGATCGCCACCTGGTTCTGGGGCGTCCAGGAGATCCCCGACATCCTCGCCCGCTGGGGCCACGACCTGCCGCCCGAGCGGGTCCACCTGGTGACCGTGCCGCCCCCGGGTGGGCCGCCGGAGCTGCTCTGGCAGCGCTTCAGCCACGCCTTCGGCCTCGACGACGTCGACCTCGACCTGCACGCCGAGCGGGCCAACCCCTCCCTGGGCGTCCCCGAGACCGCCCTGCTGCGGCGGGTCAACCGCGCGGTCAACGAGGTGGTCGAGCCGGCGCACTACCGTCCGCTCGTCCGCGAACTGCTCGCCCACCAGACGCTGTCGCGGCGCACCCGCTCCCCGCGCCTGGCCCTGCCGCCCGACGTCCACCCGTGGGCCCGGCAGCTCGCCGCGGACTGGGCCGAGGAGGTCGCCCGGCGCGGGTACGACGTCGTCGGCGACCTCGCCGACCTGGCCGGGCCGCCCCCGCTCCCGCGGTGGTCGGACCCCGACCACCCGGCGGAGCGCCAGGTGGCCGGCGCGGCCGTCGACGCGATCAAGGCGCTGCTGCTGGACAACGTCGCGCTCCGCGAGGAGCAGGACCGCCTGCGTGGCGAGCTCGACGAGACGCGCCGGGCGCTGGACCGGTCCTACCTGCGCCCCTCCTACCGACTGCGCGAGAAGGTCGTGCGCCGCCTCCAGGGCGGCCGGGGCGGCCGCGCCGCCCTCGCGGTCTACCGCCGGGTGCGGGGCAGGAGCTCGCGGTCGGCGTAGCGGCCCACCCGCCAGGTGGCGTACCCGTCGGCGCCCATGCCGACGATGCCGCCGACCACCGGAACGCGGCGACCGATCGTCGTGGCGATCCGCTTGCCCGCCACCTTGGTGATCAGCTCCGTGGCCACCTCCGCGGAGACGATCGCGTCGAGGTCGGGGTCGTGGGTCGGGGCCGTCGCCAGCGCCATCGGCGGGGCGGGGAGCTTGTTCTTCTTGACCAGCTCGTCGACCTTGTCCTCGCCGAGCAGGGTCACCAGGACCGCGTTGCGCACCCGCGGGTCGGCCAGCTCGTAGCCGCGCAGGTGCGCGATCCCGGCGATCATCCGGCACTGGATGAGCGCCTGGCCGGTGATGTTCGCCGGGATGGTCACCGCCGCGGTCACCAGGCCGCCGACGTTCGTGGTGAAGCCGCTGGCGCCGGCGTAGCGCACGTGGTTCTCGATCACCTCGTGCACCGCGCGGTCGACGTCGCCCTTCTGCTCGGCGAGCTGCTTCTCCGCCGCGGCCGCGGCCGGGGGCAGGGGGCCGACGCCGGCGATCGCGCGGTGCAGGGCCTCCCGGACGAAGGACGTGGTCAGCCCGGGGGCCAGCTGGGCCAACCGGGGGGCGAGCTGCCGGCCGACGTGTCCGGTGACGCTGCGCTTGACGCTCATGCCGACATCGTAGGGAGCCCTCGCTAACGTCGGTCCGTGCCCGATCCCGTGGTCCCCGTCGAGCCGCCGCCGTCGGCGTGGGCCTTCGGCGACCCCGCCGGCTACGACCCGCTCGACGACCTCGTCGCCGTCGGCGCCGACCTCGCGCCCGGCACGCTGCTCGCGGCGTACCGGCAGGGGCTGTTCCCGATGCCGTCCGGGACGCCGGGCGACCCGATGTACTGGTTCTGCCCGGTGCGCCGTGGGGTCCTCCCACTCGACGGGCTCACGGTCTCCCGCTCGCTGCGGCGGTCCTGCCGCGACTTCGACGTCCGCGTGGACACCGCCTTCGCGGCGGTCGTCGACGCCTGCGGCGACCCGCGCCGTCCGCAGGGCTGGATCGACGAGGACATCCGCGCGGCGTACCTCCGCCTCCACGAGCTGGGCTGGGCGCACTCGGTGGAGGCCTGGCGCGACGGCGAGCTGGTCGGCGGGCTGTACGGCGTCGCGGTCGGCGGGCTGTTCGCGGGGGAGTCGATGTTCCACACGGCGCGCGACGCCTCCAAGGTCGCCCTGGTCGGGCTGGTCGAGCGGCTGCGCGACGAGCACGCCGCCGACCGCCTGCTCGACGTCCAGTGGTCCACCCCGCACCTCGCCTCGCTCGGCGTCGTCGAGGTGCCGCGCGCGACGTACCTCGACCGGCTGCGCCGCGCGGTGCGGCTCCCCCTGCCTCCCGGGCTGGTGCCGACCCCGGTGCCGACCCCGAAGGCCGCCGAGGACTGATCCGTGCCAGGCTGGGCAGAGTGAGCCAGCGGCGCCCCGCTCGTCCTGCCACCCGCAGGGCACGCGCCGCACCAGCCACCCAACCGTGAGGAACTCATGCTGAACCTGCGCCGTGCCGTCGCCACCTCGTCCCTCCTGCTGCTCGCCCCCCTCGCCGCCGCGTGCGGTGGGGACGACGAGGCCAGCTCCGCGCCGGACGACGCGTCGACCGAGGACTTCTGCACCGCCTACAGCAGCATCTTCGAGTCGCTCGTCGCCGCCCCGACCGACGGGTCGGAGAGCGAGCAGGAGCAGGCCGCCGTCGACGCGCTCAAGGAGTGGAGCGCGAAGATGAAGGACGTCGGCACGCCCAGCGACCTGCCCGACGACGCCCGCCAGGGCTTCGAGCTCGTCCTCGAGCAGGCCCAGGACATCGAGGACGTCGAGGACCTCTCCGAGCTCGAGGACTCCGGTGACTACTCCGACTCCGAGCAGGAGCAGATGAAGGCGCTCAACACCTGGATGACCGAGAACTGCGCCGACCAGATGCCGGGCATGGGTGCGCCGTCCGCCGAGGCCCCCTCCCCCGAGGGGCTGCCCACCGAGGACACCACTCCCTGATCCACCGCACCGGGGTCGTGCCCGGTCGGACCCAGGTCAGACCACGCGGGGCTGCTGGCCGTTCTCGCTGACCATCGGTCGGCCGGCAGCCTCCCAGTCGAGCATCCCGCCGTCGAGGTTCACGACGTCGTACCCCTGCTGGGCGAGGTAGCCGACCGCCTGCGCGGAGCGGCCGCCGACCTTGCACACCACCAGCGTCTGCCCGACCGGCAGGTCGCCGAGGCGCTGCGGCAGGTCCATGAGCGGGACGTGCACGGCGCCCTCGATGTGCCCGTGCTCCCACTCCACCGGCTCCCGCACGTCGAGGACCACCAGGCCCTCGGGGAGGGGGTCGGGCACGCCGTCGAGGGTCACGGTGGGGATCTGGTTCATGGCACCAGTTAACCCGGCCTACTTGAGCAGCTTCGACATCCGCCGGTCGGCCAGCGGCTTGCCGCCGGTCTGGCAGGTCGGGCAGTACTGCAGGCTGGAGTCGGCGAAGGAGACCTCGCGGACGGTGTCGCCGCACACCGGGCACGGCTGTCCGGTGCGGCCGTGGACGGCGAGGTTCGACTTCTTCTCGCCCTTGAGCTCGCTGGCCGCCAGCCCGCGCGAGCGGTCGACCGCGGCGCCGACGGTGGCGCGCAGCGCGTCGAAGAGGCTCTGCAGCTCCTCGCCCTCGATCGAGCTCGCCGGCTTGTACGGCGACATCCGGGCCGCGTGCAGGACCTCGTCGGAGTAGGCGTTGCCGATGCCGGCGATCGTTCCCTGGTGGCGCAGCACGCCCTTGATCTGCTTGCGGCCCTCGCGCTGCAGGATCTCGCCGAGCCGCTCGACGGTGAAGTCGTCGACGAGCGGGTCGGGGCCCAGCGTGGCGATGCCGGGGACGTCCATCGGGTCCCGCACGACGTACATCGCCAGGCTCTTGCGGGTGCCCGCCTCGGTGACGTCGAGCCCGGACGCGTCGTCGAGGACGATGCGCACGGCCAGGGTGGACTTCGTGCTCGGCTTGGGCGGGATCGTCGGCACCTCGTCGCGCCAGCGCACCCAGCCCGCGCGGGCGAGGTGCAGCACGAGGTGGGTCCCGGAGCAGTCCAGGTCCAGGAACTTGCCGTGCCGGGTGACGTCGTCGACGAGCGTCCCCTCGAGGGCGCTGAGCGGCGGGTCGAAGGTCTTCAGCGCGCTGAACGCCGCGACGTGGACCTTGACGATCGCGCGTCCGTCGAGCCGGCCCAACAGGTCGAGGGCCAGCGCTTCCACCTCGGGCAGCTCGGGCACGTCGTCGAGTCTAGGAGGACGGGGAGCAGATCAGGCGTCGTAGCGCTCGCGGTGCTCCGCGCGCAGCCGCTGGTACGTCGCGTCGGCGGCGGCCGCGTCCCAGGCCGCCTTGAACACCTGGGCGGCGTCGGCCTTCTCCTGGGCCTTCCCGCCCTCCTGCCGGTTGGCGTAGCGGCGGGCCCGCGTGTAGCCCATCTGGAGGTACTTCCGGGCCATGTCGGCGCCGACGAAGTCGCCCGCGGCGAGGTAGGCCCCGAAGCGCTCGGCGATCGCCGCGCTGGAGCGCTCGGCCTTCTCCACCGTGGCGAACTCCCACAGGGGCAGGAGCTCGGACTTGTACGGCTCGACGTGGAAGACGCCCTGCTCGCCGCGACCCACGGCGTACAGCTCGGGGTGCTCGCGCAGGTCGAGGTCCGCGTAGTCGAGGGAGTAGTCGAAGCGGCGCACGACGTGCCGGTACCCGGTGACAACCGGCTGCGACGGGTGCACCATGGGCGGATGACCGCTGCGCGACCGCTCCCGGTCTCGGGCTCGATCCACCTCGACGCCCGGGGGGACGACCGCGCGCTCCGGGTCTCCTGGCACCACGAGTCGGGGCTCGTCGTGCTCTCGCTGTGGCGGGAGAACCTCTGTGCGGGGTCCTTCCGGCTCTCCGTCGAGGACGTGCCCACCCTGATCGAGGCGCTGCGCACCGGGCTCGACGAGCAGTACGACATCGCGCTGGGCCGCCGGATGGGCGGCGACACCGACGCCACCGGCACGCTGCCGTCCGTCGCCGGCTAGCGGCTCGCGTCCGCCGATAGGGCCGTCGCGACACGTCTAGGAGGAACCCTAGACGGGCGCATATCGGCGATACGGTCGTCGGATGGACCCGATCCGCAACCCGTACGCCCCCGGCGCCGGGCAGCGACCGCCGGAGCTGGCGGGCCGCGACCTGGAGCTGGAGCAGTTCGAGATCACCCTGGAGCGGGTCGCCGCGGGCCGGCCGGAGCGCAGCATGGTGCTCTCCGGCCTGCGCGGGGTCGGCAAGACCGTGCTGCTCAACGCGCTGCGCAGCCAGGCGGTGAAGCGGGCCTGGGGCACGGGCAAGATCGAGGCCCGTCCCGACCGCAGCATCCGGACGCCGGTCGCCCAGGCCGTCCACGCCGCCGTGCGCGAGGTGGCCCACCGCCACCGCGACCCCGACCGGGTCGACGAGGTCGCCGGGGTGCTCAAGGCCTACGCCCTGCGCACGACGCTGGCCGACCGCAAGGGCCACGCCTGGACCCCGCCGCTCGACGTGCCCGCCACCAAGGGGCGCGCCGACTCCGGGGACCTCGAGCTGGACCTGCTCGAGCTGTTCACCGACGTCGCGGGCCTCGCCGGCGACCTCGGCGTGGGGATCGCCCTGTTCGTCGACGAGATGCAGGACATCGACCCCGCCGAGCTGACCGCCCTGTGCGGGGCGTGCCACGAGATCAGCCAGCTGGGCGCACCGCTCGTCGTCGTCGGCGCGGGCCTGCCGCACCTGCCGGTCGCGCTGGCCGCCTCGAAGTCCTACGCCGAGCGGCTCTTCCGCTACGTCTCGGTCGACCGCCTCCCGCGGGAGATGGCCGACCGCGCCTGGCGGGTGCCGGCGGCCGAGGAGGGCGTCGACTTCGAGGCCGGGGCGCTCGACGAGCTCTACCGCCTCACCGACGGCTACCCCTACTTCGTCCAGGCCTACGGCAAGGTCGTCTGGGACGCCGCGGTCGGCTCCCCGGTCACCCTGGACGACGTCGCCGAGGCGGCCCCCCTCGCGGAGGCGGAGCTGGCGATCGGCTTCTTCGGGGCGCGCTACGAGCGCGCGACGCCCGCCGAGCGCGACTACATGACCGCCATGGCCGACCTGGGCGCGGAGGCCGACGACGGCCCGGTCGCCACCGCCGAGGTGGCCCGGCACCTGGGGCGCAAGCCGCAGTCGCTCTCGCCCGCCCGCGACGGGCTGATCAAGAAGGGGCTGGTGTACTCCGGCGAGCGCGGCTCGGTGGCGTTCACGGTCCCGCACTTCGGGAAGTTCCTCCGGGCCCGGTGACCCTCCCCGACCGACCCGCCGATTGACCCCGTCCACCGACCGGTCGAAGATCCCTCCTGTGGACAAGGTTGTGGGAAGCGCTGCCGAGGCGGTGGCCGACGTCGCGAGCGGCTCGCGGATCGCGGTGGGCGGGTTCGGGTTGTGCGGGATCCCCTCGGTGCTGATCGAGGCGCTGCTCGAGGCGGGGGTCGACGAGCTCGAGGCGGTGTCGAACAACGCCGGGGTCGACGGCTGGGGCCTGGGCCGGCTGCTCGCGGCCGGCCGGCTGCGCCGGATGGTCGCCTCCTACGTCGGGGAGAACAAGGAGTTCGCGCGGCAGTACCTCGCCGGCGAGCTCGAGGTCGAGCTGACCCCGCAGGGCACGCTCGCCGAGCGGATGCGGGCCGGCGGGTCGGGGATCCCGGCGTTCTACACCGCCACCGGGGTCGGCACGCAGGTCGCCGAGGGGGGTCTGCCGTGGCGCTACGACGCCGAGGGGAACGTCGTGGTCGCGTCCCCGCCGAAGCCGACCCAGGTCTTCGAGACCGCCGACGGACCGCGGGAGTTCGTGCTCGAGCACGCGATCGTGGCCGACGTCGGCCTGGTCCGGGCCTGGAGGGGCGACCGGCACGGGAACCTCGTCTACAAGGACTCCGCCCGCAACTTCAACCCGCTCGCCGCGATGTGCGGGCGGGTCACCATCGCCGAGGTCGAGGAGCTGGTCGAGCCCGGCGAGATCGACCCCAACCACGTGCACACCCCCGGGGTGTTCGTGCAGCGGGTCGTCGCGCTGACCCCCGAGCAGGCGGCCGACAAGCGCATCGAGAAGAGGATGGTCCGCTGATGGCCTGGAGCCGCGAGGAGATGGCCGCGCGCGCGGCCTCGGAGCTGACCGACGGGTCCTACGTCAACCTCGGCATCGGGCTGCCCACGCTCGTGCCCAGCTTCGTCGCCGACGACGTCGAGCTGGTGCTGCAGTCGGAGAACGGCATCCTCGGCGTGGGCGCCTACCCGCTGGCGGGCGAGGAGGACCCCGACCTGGTCAACGCCGGCAAGGAGACCGTGACGGTCCGGCGGGGCGCGAGCTTCTTCGACTCCGCGACGTCCTTCGGGATGATCCGCGGCGGCAAGGTCGACGCCGCGATCCTCGGCGCGATGCAGGTCAGCGCCGCCGGGGACATCGCGAACTGGATGATCCCCGGGAAGATGGTCAAGGGCATGGGCGGCGCGATGGACCTCGTCCACGGCGCGAAGAAGGTCGTGGTCCTGATGGAGCACGTCGCCCGCGACGGGTCCTACAAGATCGTCGAGGAGTGCTCCCTGCCCTACACCGGCCGCGGGGTGGTGCAGCGGATCATCACCGACCTCGCCGTCATCGACGTCGTGGCGCCCGCCGAGGGCGGTGGCCTCCGGCTGGTCGAGCTCGCGCCCGGCGTCACCGAGGACGAGGTGCGCGAGAAGACCGAGCCGGCACTGCGCAGCTGAACGGCACTCGCGGCTGACCCGGCCCGGCGAGCGCCCCCCGCGCCGGTCGTGCGCGACGATGGGACGGTGCAGTCCGACGGTGCCGGCCAGGCGGCCACGCCCCCCACGCCCGCGACCCGGCCGCAGGTCGTCGCCCACCGGGGGGCCAGCGCGGACAACGCCGAGCACACCCTCGGCGCGTACGTCGCGGCGCTGGCCGCCGGCGCAGAGGCGCTCGAGTGCGACGTGCGGCTGACCGCCGACGGCCACCTGGTCTGCGTCCACGACCGCAAGCTGCGCCGGACCGCGAGCCGGCGCGGCGTCGTCTCCACGATGGAGCTGGCCGAGCTCGCCGAGCTCGACTTCGCGACCTGGAAGAACCTCTGGTCCGACCTCGACGACGAGGCGCCGGAGCGCGACGAGGAGCACGACCGGGTGCTCACCCTGCGCCGGCTGTGCGAGGTGGCCGCGGACCACGACCGGCGCGTGGAGCTGGCGATCGAGACCAAGCACCCCACGCGCTACAGCGGCCTGGTCGAGCGCCGGGTCGTGGAGACGCTGCGGCACTTCGGCTGGGACCGGGCCGGGAGCCCGGCGCGGGTGATGAGCTTCAGCTTCACCGCGCTGCAGCGGGTCGAGCGGCTCGCGCCGGGGGTGCCGCTGGTGATGCTGCTCGAGCGCGCGCAGTACTGGCCGGCCCTGCGCCGGATGATCGGCCCCGACTGGCTCGTCGGGCCCGGGGTCGAGGAGCTGGCCGAGCACCCCTCGCTCGGCCCGCGGATCACCCGCGCCGGGCACGGCATGCACGTGTGGACCGTCAACACCCGCGAGCAGCTCGACCTGTGCCTCGAGCTCGGCGTCCGCGCGGTCATCACCGACCGCCCGGCGTACGTCCTCGAGCAGCTCGGCGCCTAGTCTTCGCCCATGGCGAAGAAGTCCCGCACCAAGTCCCGCCCGGACGCGCGCACCTCCGCGCCCCTCGCCGAGGGCGAGGTCGGCCCCCGCCAGCCCTGCCCGTGCGGCTCGGGCAAGCGGTACAAGGCCTGCCACGGCGCCCCCGGCGGGGCGGCTGCCCCCTTCGTCGCGCGGCCGTTCGAGGGCCTGCCCTCGGAGTGCGACATCGTCGCGATGCGCGAGCTGGTGCCGGCCGCGACCGCGCCGCTGACCCTGAAGGACGACCCGGACCGCACCGTCGTGCTCGCCAGCCTGCTGCCGATGGCGGCCCCGGCGATGGCCCGGGAGAGCGGTCAGACCTGGCTGGGCCTGCAGGTCCAGCACTCCTTCGGCGACCCCTCCCGCGACCTCGCGGCCGCCCTGCAGCAGGCGCTGGTCGCCGAGCCGGGCATCGTCGGCCTCACCGAGCCGCCCGCGGCCGGGCCCCGCCTGCAGGACCTGGTCACCGGCGACCGGCTGGAGGTCACCGTGCACGAGGGCTTCGAGTACTGGATCGCCGACCTCGAGGACACCAGCGGCATGGAGGCCGCGCTCGAGCAGGCCAACGGTGCCGCCAGCCCCACCGCCCGCCTGACCAGCGTCGAGGCGGCGTACTGGACCAACGTCGGCACCAAGGAGCACCTGCGCTGGGTGATGCCCGAGCCGGAGGACGACCTGCTCACCGCGCTGGCGCGGCTGCACGTCGCGGGCCGCGACGTGCTGGTGCCGGACTCGCGGTTCGTGGGCATGTTCCGCGCCCACGGCCTGCTCGCACCCGTGTGGGACCTGCCGCTGGGCACCGGCGCGGAGGTGCTCGAGGAGCCGGCCGACCGGTTCCGCCAGGAGCTGGCCGAGGCGCTCGCCGACACCTCCGACCTCACCTCCGAGCAGCGCTCGGCCCGCCAGGGCCTCGCCACCCGGCAGGTGACCATCCGCTGAGCGCCGACGCCGGCGCCGGGACCTAGCGTCGCCGCAGCACCCAGGGCTGCAGCCGCGAGTAGCCCTTGACCGAGGTGCGGCGCACCCGGCGGAAGCGGTACGGCGCGTCGCCGGCGTCCTCGTCGTCCCCGTCCTGGTCGTCGCGGTCGGCGTCCTGGTCGTCGCGGTCGGCGTCGTCGGCCGGCGGTCGGCCCGACAGCGCGTCGTGGGCCCCGCGGTCGACGAGCACCGTCCCGGGCCGGGCGAGGGAGGTCAGCCGTGCGGCGATGTTGACGGTGGGGCCGAAGACGTCGCCGAGCCGGCTGACCACCGCGCCGTACGCCAGTCCGGCACGCACCTCGGGGAACGGGTCGTCGGGGTCGGCTCCGCGCTCGACCATCCGCAGGGCGATCGCGGCGGCCGCGAGCGGGTCGTCGGCGACCAGCAGCACCTCGTCGCCGATGTTCTTGATGACCCGGCCGCCGTGCTCGACGGCGATGTCGGTGCAGACCGACTCGAAGCCCTCCAGCCAGCCGACCAGTCCGGCCTCGTCGAGCCCCTTGCTGCGCGAGGTGTAGCCGACGATGTCGACGAAGACGACCGCCAGCGACGTGGCCGGCGAGCCGGGGGAGTCCACGGCGAGCAGTCGCCCCGCGGCGCTGACCAGGTGGCGTCGCCAGACGTAGGACTGGAGCGCCTCGACCCGGGGGAGCACCTCCTCGGCCAGCTCGGCGACCCGCGCGACCGGGTCGCCGACGCCCTCCTCGAGCGCGACGTCGGCCAGCAGCGTCGTCTGCCACTCCGCGAGCCGGGCGAAGCTGCGCCCCCAGGTGCGCACCAGCGCCGCCTGCCGGTCCTCCGTGAGCACGCCGAGCTCGACCAGCTCGACGGCCTGCCGCAGGGAGTCGACGTCCAGGCGGGTGAACGCCACGTCGTCGTGGTCGGCCTGGGGGAACCCCAGCCACCGCCACAGCTCCTCGGCGACGGCCTCCTCCACGCCGGACTGCTCGATCACCTCGTCGCGGGTGAACCGCGGCTCCTCCTGGAGCAGGAAGCGCTCGACCGCCTCGACGGCGCCGGTGAGGTCGAGCCGCTCCCCGTCGTCAGCCACGGGCGGCGACCGCGGTCAGCGGGACTCGACGACGGCGTTCAGCGCCTCGCGGAAGGAGGGCATCTCCTCCGACAGCCGCTCGACGGCCTCGGCGGTGAGGTGGATCAGGTCCAGCGGGGTCAGCGCGACGATCGAGGCGGTGCGCAGCGAGTGCCCGACGATCGCCTTCTCGCCCATGATGTCGCCCGGGCCGAGCTGCGCGATCTCCTCCTTGCCCCGGCGCACCGAGACGCGGCCCTCGAGGAGGATGTAGGCCTTGTCGGCCGGGGTCCGCTCCGAGATCGGCGACCAGCCCTCGGGCAGGTGGACCCGGGTGCCGGCGGCACTGATCCGGGCGACCTCCTGCGGGGTGAAGTTCTCGAAGAACGAGACGCTCATGTGCGTTCCTTACTCACCGCGAACGGTGCGACGGCGGGTCCCCTCCCGCGGTCGATCCTCGCAGACCGGCCCCGGGGTGTGAAGGAGACGGCTGCCACACCGGCGCGTCGGCGGGGTCGGGTGCGGCCGGACGGAGGGTCAGACCGGCAGCGGGTCGCGCGTCACGGGGCAGCTCATGCAGCGAGGGCCGCCGCGCCCGGACCCGAGCTCGGATCCCGCGATGCGGACGACCTCGATGCCGGCCGCCTCGAGCCGGTCGTTGGTCTCGACGTTGCGCTCGTAGGCGACGGCCACCCGCGGCGAGAGCGCCAGGGTGTTGTTGCCGTCGTCCCACTGCTCGCGCTCGGCGGTGACCGGGTCCAGGCCGGTGTCGATCTGGTGCAGGGTGTCGATCCCCATCGCCTTGGCGGCCGCGACGAGGAACGGCTCGGCGTCGGCCACCCGCAGGGTCAGCGCGCCGGCGTCCCCGCGCTCGCCGGGAGGAGCGTCGCCGGCGGCGGCGTCCAGCGTGACGGCGTACGCCTGCAGGGAGTCGGCGACGTTCGGGTACATCACGATCTTGTCGACGTCGACCATGGTGCAGACCGTGTCGAGGTGCATGGTGGCCCGCTCCTGGGCGATCGGCACGGCCAGCACGGTGTGGGCGAGGTCGGCGTGGAAGACCTGCCGCGCGAACCGCTCGACCCCCGCGGGGGTGGTGCGCTCGCCGACGCCGACGGCGATGACACCGGGGGCGAGCAGCAGCACGTCGCCGCCCTCGACGTGCTCGCTGTGCCAGCCGTGGATGCGGCGGGTGCCCCGGAACCGCGGGTGCTCGGTGTAGATCAGCTCGGTCAGCTGGGTCTCGCGCTTGCGCGCGGGCATCGACAGCGAGGTGACGGCCACCCGGTCGCGGACCCACACGCTGGAGTCGCGGGTGAACAGCAGGTTCGGCAGCGGGTCGACCAGGAAGTCGTCGCTGGCCAGCAGCGAGGTGACCAGGCCGAAGCCGCCGCGGACCTCGTCGTTGCGGATCCCCGCGGTGAGGTACTCGGTCAGCTCCGCCGGGGACGCCTCGCGCAGGAACCCGGCCAGGTAGCCGCGCATCGTGTCGCCCAGGTGCAGGCCGGTGAGCGCGGAGTTGATCGCGTGGTTGCGGGCCGACTCCTGCTCGAGGGTCTCGGTCAGCAGCTCGGTCAGGTAGAGCACCTCGACGTCGCGGGTGCGCAGCGCCTCGGCGAACGCGTCGTGCTCCTCCTGCGCGCGGGCGACCCACGGGATGCCGTCGAAGAGCAGCTTGTCGTTGTTGCGGGGGGTCAGCCGCTTCAGCTCCGGCCCGGGCCGGTGGAGCACCACCGTCCGCAGCCGTCCGACCTCGCTGTCGGCCCCGTACCGGGCCTGCTGCTCGCTCATGGCCGGAACTGTAGGCGCGTCAGCGGACCAGCTCCCAGATCAGGAACGCCTCGAGCACGAGGCACACGCCCGCGCCCGCGTAGAACAGCACGTGCATCGGCACCCAGCGCATGAGCGTCCGGCCGACGAGCACCGCGAGCCCGCTGACCGCGAGCAGGGCGCCCAGGGCGCCGACGAAGACCTCGAACGGCGCTTCGTACCGCGCCACGAGCGAGATCGTGAGCAGCTGGCTGAGGTCGCCCCACTCGGCGGCCAGCAGGACCAGGAACGACGCGAGCACCGCGCGCCAGCCGGTCGCCGGCTTGGCCCGCTCGGCGAACTCCGCCCCCTCGTCGGCGTCGCGGTCGCGCTGGTGCGCCCGCGCCTCGCGGAGCAGGAGGACCGCTCCGATGAGGAACATGACCGCGGCCGCGACCTGGACGACCTCCTCGGGCAGGAACGACGCCGCGTGGCCGAGCAGCACGGCGATGGTCGTCTGGACGGCGAAGGCCAGGCCCACGCCGATCCACACCAGCAGCGGCCGGTAGCGGGTGGAGAGGACGAGCGTGGCCAGGAACGTCTTGTCCGGCAGCTCGACGAGGAAGATCGTGCCGAAGGCGATCGCCGCGACGGCGAGGTCCATGAGGTGCTGCTTTCCGGTGCGGGGAGGGTGGTCGGGAGGGTGCGGCGGCAGCCCTCAGGCGCGGAACGGGTCGGCGGGGTAGACCCCGAGCACCTTGATGTCGGTGGTGAAGAACGCCAGCTCCTCCAGCGCGCGGGCCAGGCCCGGGTCGTCGGGGTGGCCGTCGACCTCGGCGAGGAACTGGGTGGCGGTGAACTGCCCGCCGACCATGTAGCTCTCCAGCTTGGTCATGTTGACGCCGTTCGTGGCGAAGCCGCCCAGCGCCTTGTAGAGCGCTGCGGGCAGGTTGCGCACGTTGAAGATGAAGCTGGTGACGACCGGTCCGCTGCCGCGCTCGGCCTCCTGCAGGTCGCGGGAGAGCACGACGAAGCGGGTGGTGTTGTGCTCCTCGTCCTCGACGTCCTCGGCGAGGACCTGCAGCCCGTAGATGTCGGCCGCCAGCGGCGGGGAGATCGCGGCCTGGGTGGGGTCGGCCGCCTCGGCGACCTCGCGGGCGGCGCCGGCGGTGTCGCCGGAGATGACCGGCTGCAGGCCGTGCTCGCGGATGACCTTGCGGCACTGGCCCAGCGCGTGCACGTGGCTGTGCACCGTCCTGATCGACTCCAGCGACGAGCCGGGGACACCCATGAGGTGGAAGCGGATGCGCAGGAAGTGCTCGCCGATGATGTGCAGGCCCGAGCCGGGCAGGAAGTGGTGGATGTCGGCGACGCGGCCGGCGATCGAGTTGTCGATCGGGATCATCGCCAGGTCCGCGTCACCGCCCTCGACGGCGGCGAAGACGTCCTCGAACGACGCGCAGGCGAGCGCCTCCCAGTCGGGGTAGTGCTGGGCGCACACGATGTGGGAGTTGGCTCCGGGTTCGCCCTGGTAGGCGATGCGGCGGGCGTCGGGCACGGCCGCAGTCTAGGGTCGGCGCCGTGGCCGTCCTCGCAGTGCTCTCCTTGGTGGTCGCCCTCGTGGCCGTCGTCTTCGCCGTGCTCGCGCTGAGGCGCACCGCGTCCGCGCCCCGCACCGCTCCGGTCGACGCCCTCCCCGAGGACGTGCACGGCCTGCGCCAGGAGGTCGCCGCCCTGCGGGCCGAGACGCGCGACGCGCTGCGCCACCTCGCCGTCGTGCGGTACGACGCCTTCGGCGATATGGGCGGGCACCTGTCCTGGTCGCTGGCCCTGGTCGACGACGGCGGGAACGGCGTCGTGCTGACCTCGATCCACGGCCGCAGCGACTCGCGCACCTACGCCAAGAACGTCGCCGGCTGGACCTGCGAGCAGCAGCTCTCCCCCGAGGAGGAGGAGGCGGTCTCCGCCGCCCGCCCCTGAGCCGCCGGCCGGCGCCGGGTCAGGCGGACCGGCGGAGCGGTTCGACGAGGTAGTCGTCGAGGTCGACCTCGCGGGTCAGGGTCCAGTAGTCGATGATCCGCCAGGGCAGCACGGAGACGACGCGGCCCTCGGCGTTGCGGTACCAGTTGTCCATCGCCGGGTGGGTCCAGACCATCCGTGCGTGGGCCTCGTCGACCCGCCGGTTGTAGTCCTCGCAGACCTCGGGCCGGCACTCCAGGGCGCCGGCGCCCTCGCGGACCATCGCAGCGATGGCCGCCATGATGTAGCGGACCTGGCACTCGAGGATGGTGATGAAGCTGCCGCCGTGGCCGAGCGCCGTGTTCGGGCCGGTCATGACGTAGAAGTTGGGGAAGTTGGGCACGGTCACGCCGAGGTACGCGCGGGCGTCGTGGTCGCCCCAGACGTCGCGGGTCGTGCGTCCGGACCGGCCGACGACGTCCATCGGGTAGAGCATCCGGTCGGCGTGGAAGCCGGTGGCCAGGACGACGACGTCGAACTCGCGCTCGACGCCCGCGGAGTCGACCAGGCCGGTCGGCGTGACGGCGGTGACCGACTCGGTGACCAGCTCGACGTGGGGCCGGCGCAGCATGCGGAACCAACCGTTGTCGAGCAGCATCCGCTTCCCGAAGGGCGGGTAGTCCGGGAGTGCCTTCTCGACCAGGTCCTCCCGGTCGCCCAGCTGCCCGCGCAGGTAGCGCTCGTAGAACCCGCGGTGGCCGTGGTTGGCGGCATTGATCGACGCGCGTTCCTCGGACCACTCGGGGTCGACCTGCAGCGTCGGGTGGACCTTGTCGTTGAAGATCCAGGACAGTCGGGCGCGGTACCACCCGCGGTAGTACGGGACGTGCGACATCACCCAGTGCACGTCGTCGCCGACCTGCTCGAAGTACAGGTCGTTCGGCGCCACCCACTGAGGCGAACGCTGGTAGACCGTCAGTGAGCCGACGGTGTCGACGACCGCCGGTCCGATCTGCATCGCGCTCGCGCCGGTCCCGACCACCGCGACGCGCTTGCCGGCGAGGTCCTCGGCCGCGAGTTCCTCGGGCCACTCGGCGGAGTGGAACAGCGGGCCCTCGAACGTGTCGAGGCCGGGCAGCGGTGGCACCTTCGGCCGGTTGAGCAGCCCCACCGCGCTGATCAGCACGGTGGCGTCGAGCTCGCCCTCGGACCCGTCGGCGGTCCGGGTGCTGACGCGCCAGCGCTGGGCATCGGCGTCGTACGCCGCACGCGTGACCTCGGTCCCGAAGCGGACGCGCTCGCGCAACCCGTGGGCGTCGGCGAAGGCGTCGAGGTAGGCCTGGACCTCGTCCCGCTTGCCGAAGTGGGTCGACCAGTCGTGGTCGAAGAAGGAGTAGGAGTACAGGTAGCTGGGCGTGTCCACGCCGGCCCCGGGGTAGCGGTTCTCGTACCACGAGCCTCCCACGCCGTCGTTCTTCTCCAGGACGACGTGCGGCACCCCGGCCTCGGCCAGCCGCACCGAGGCGAGCATGCCGGCGATGCCGGCGCCGATGACGATCGCGCGGACGTCGTGGCCGGCCGGCAGCGGTGCGACCGCAGGAGCGGGGGTGCCGCGGACGATCTCGGCCATCATCGGCGCGAACTCGTGCGGGACCTCCTCGCCGGCGGTGAAGTCGAGGATCCGGACGACGTCGTCCTCCGTGGGCGCGGGCAGCGCCGGAGCACGTCCGCCCCAGTGCTCGCGGACCGCGGCCGCGACGGCGGCGCGCACCTCGGCCTGCACCTCGACGGGCAGGCCGCCGGTGCGGTTGTCGTCCATCCCGCGGGGGCGGGTGGGGCGCCAGCGGTCGGCCATCCACCGCTCGTCGCCGGTGAGCTGCACCAGCACCGCGAGGAGCGTCGGGACGTTCGCCGCCTCGAGCGCGGCCTCGAGGCGGTCCGCATCACCTGGACGGCTGGGGGCAGGCGGTGCTGATGTGGTCACGCGACAAAAACTAACAGTCGATAGTTCAAGACGCCAGCAGCTGGTGGTGGTGGGACCGGTGGGAGTCGTCTGTTCTGTGCCCCTCTCGGCAAAGAACCGATGCTGTGACTTGACGCCGACCTCCGGGCCGTTAGTCTCTGCGACAACGATCACACTAACGGTCGTCAGTCTGCGAGAGGGAGAGTCATGGAGCTCAGCGAGGCGATGCGGTCCACCGGGACCTGCCGGTACTACACCGAGGAGCAGGTGCCGGACGAGGTGCTCCACCGTGCCTTCGACGACGCGCGCTTCGGTCCGCAGGGGGGCAACCGCCAGCCGGTCCGGTGGATCGTCGTCCAGGACGAGGCCAAGAAGAAGGCCCTGGCCGACCTCTACCTCCCCTACTGGGAGGGCTACTACGCCGCGATCGTGGAGGGCACCAAGGCGGTCGGCGCCGTCCCGAAGACCGTGCAGAGCGCCAACCACTTCGCCCACCACCTCGCCGAGGTCCCCACGTTGCTCGTCGTCTGCGCCGAGCTGGACGGACTGCACCCCACCGACCACGAGCTGGGCCGCCTGAGCGTCGTGGGCGGAGCCTCGATCTACCCCACGGTGCAGAACCTCACCCTCGCCCTGCGCCAGGAGGGCGTCGCGTCGGCGATCACGACCCTGCTGTGCGCGGAGGAGCCGAAGGTCAAGGAGCTGCTCGGCATCCCCGAGGGCTTCATCACCGCCGCGCTGGTGGCGGTCGGCTACCCGGCCAAGGGCTTCCCGAAGAAGCTGACGCGCACCCCCGTCGAGGAGATCGCGTTCCGCGACGACTTCTCGACCCCGATGTTCGCCTGACCTCCCGCGACCACCCGGAACGAGGCCCCACCGATGACTGAGCTGACCGACCTCCAGCGCTCCCCCCTCGGACGCGCCACGCTGGGCGACCAGCTGCGCCGGCACGGCCGGACCCTGCGCGACAAGCCGGCGGTCGTGGCGCACGACGCCGACGGCGTCCGCACGGTCACCACGTACGCCGAGCTCGACGCCCTGTCGAACCGCTTCGCGCACGCGTTGCTCGGGCTCGGTGTCGGCCGGGGTGACCGGGTCGCGGTGATGGCGCGCAACCGGGTCGAGACGCTGGTGGCCTACTACGGGACGCTCAAGGTCGGCGCCGCCTACTCCGGCGTCAGCCCGCTCTTCGGGCAGCGCGAGGTCGCCCAGCAGCTCCTCCACCTGGAGCCGGCCGCGGTCGTGGTGGCGGAGGAGTTCGTGCAGGTCGTCGACGCCGCGCTCGAGGACGGTCCGCGGCCCCAGCGGGTCGTTCTCGGCACGGCGGCGGGTTGGCGCTCCTTCGACGCACTGTGCGCGGACGCCTCGGACGCCGAGCCGGACTGCGAGGTCGACGAGCACGACCTGGCCCAGGTCGTCTACACCAGCGGGACGGAGGCCGCGCCGAAGGGCGTGATGATCCCCCACCGCAACTACCTCGTCTCGACCACGCCCGCCTACACCTGGGGCCTGCGCTGCCTGCCCGACGACGTGTGGCTCTACGTGATGCCCTTCCACACCATCGCCGGCATCGGTTCGGCCACCTCCCTGATCACCCTGGGCGCCACGCTGGTCCTGCCCGCCACCGTCGAGGCCGGCACGTCACTGCGGCTGATCCGGGACGAGGGCATCACGGTCATCGCCCAGACGCCGACCTTCTTCATCTCCTTGGCCAACCACGCCGACTTCGCGCCGGCGAGCGTCGGCAGCGTCGAGCGCTGCCTGACCTACGGCGGCCAGGTCTCGCCGCACGCCATCGACGCGTGGGCGGCGGCTGCCCCGGGCGCGATCTGGGGCACCTACTGGGGGCAGTCGGAGCTGACCCAGCTCGGGTCGGTCGGCTGGTTCAAGCGGCTCGAGGACATCCCGGACCAGGACCCGACCTGGATCGGCAAGCCGGTCGGGCACCTCGAGGTGCGCGTGGTCGACCCGCTCGGCAACGACGCCGACAGCGGAGAGATGTGGTGCCGGACGCCCTCGGTCATGGCCGGCTACTTCCGCGACCCCGAGCGCACCGCGCAGGTGCTCGCCGACGGCTGGGTGCACACCGGCGACATCGTGCGGCGCGACGCCGAGGGCAACCTGTTCTTCCTCGACCGCAGCAAGGACATGATCAAGTCGGGCGGGCTCAACGTCTCCTCCCAGGAGGTCGAGCGCGCGCTGCAGGCCCACCCGGAGGTCGAGCGTGCCGCGGTCGTCGGCCTGCCCGACGCCTACTGGTCGGAGGTCGTCACCGCTTTCGTCGTGCTGCGGGCGGGCTCGACGACGACGGGCGAGGACCTCCAGCGGCACTGCCGTGGTGAGATGGCGTCGTACAAGGTGCCGAAGGCCGTGCACGTCATGTCCGAGCTGCCGACCGACCCGCAGGGCAAGCTGCTCAAGCGGGAGCTGCGGCGCACGCACGCGAGAGGGGCGCAGTAGTCCTGGAGCGACCAGCCACCGGCGCCTCGGCGTCGCAGGAGTCCGTGCCGGCCGTCCGACCGTCCACCCTGGACCGCCGGGAGGGGATCGTCGTCGCCGCGGCGGCCTGCTTCGCCGAGCAGGGCTACCACGCCGTGGGGATGCGCGAGATCGCCCAGGCCGTCGGCATCAAGGGCGCGAGCCTCTACAACCACTTCGGCTCGAAGGAGGAGATCCTCCACGCCATCGCGCTGCGGATGACGCGCGACTGGGACGAACGGCACCTGCCGGTCCTGGAGACCGAGGGGACCCCTGACCAGCGGCTGGCCGCGCTGGTCAGGGCCCACGTGCTGAGCCTCGCCGAGCACCGCGTCGAGCACCTGGTGAGCCTGCGTGAGCTCTCCGCCCTGACGCCCGAGCACCGCGCCGAGGTCGCCGACTACCGCCGCTACTACCAGCGACGGGTCCGCGACGTCATCGCCGCCGGGGCCCGCAGCGGCGTCCTGGACGTCGAGGACGCGACCCGGGCCGCGATCGCGGTGCTGGACATGCTCAACGGCATCGTGTGGTGGCTGCGGGACGACCACGACGTCGAGGTGCTCGCCGAGGCGTACGTCGGGTTCGCCGTCGACGGCGTGCTGCGCCGTCGGGCCGGGGCGGCACCTGAGGGCGACAGCGCATGAGCGCTCCCCTCGCCGGGCTCCGTGTCGTCGAGCTGGCCGGGCTCGGCCCCACCCCGCACGCGTGCATGGTGCTCGCCGACCTCGGCGCGGACGTCGTCCAGGTCCGCCGGGCCGCCCAGGCCGGTCCCGACGGCGTCACCGACGCCGACGCCGGGCTCTGGCGCGGCCGCCGCGTCGTGGAGGCCGACCTCAAGGACCCTGCCGACCTCGCGCTCGTCCGCGACCTCGTCGACCGTGCCGACGTGCTGGTCGAGGGCTTCCGCCCGGGCACCACCGAGCGGCTCGGCCTCGGCCCGGAGGAGTGCCGCCGGCGCAACCCGCGGCTGGTCTACGCCCGGATGACCGGGTGGGGGCAGGACGGCCCCCTGGCGCGGGCGGCCGGGCACGACATCAACTACCTGGCGACGACCGGGCTGCTGGGGTTGATGGGGCCTGCCGACGGACCCCCCGCGCCGCCGCTCAGCCTGGTCGCGGACTTCGGCGGCGGGTCGATGCTGCTCGTCGCCGGTGTGCTGGCCGCGCTGCTGGAGCGCGCCACCTCCGGAGATGGCCAGGTGGTCGACGCCGCCATGGTCGACGGGGCCAACCTGCTCGGCCAGCTGCAGTGGTCCTGGCTCGCCGCCGGGCGCAGCACGGGGGACCGCGCGAGCGACCTGCTCAACGGCAGTGCGCCGTGCTACACGACCTACACCTGCGCGGACGGGCGGTACGTCGCCGTCGGTGCGCTCGAGGAGCCGTTCTGGCGCACGTTGCTGGAGTTGCTCGACCTGGACCCGGCCGTGGTCGGCGACCGCTGGGACGCCACGCAGTGGCCGCGGCAGCGCGCCCTGCTCGGCGGTCGGTTCGTGACCCGCACCCGCGACGAGTGGGCCTCGGTCGTCGACGGGACCGACGCCTGCGTCACGGCGGTCCTCGACCTCTCCGAGGCTCCGGCGCATCCGCACGCCCGCGCTCGTGCGGCGTACGTCGAGGTCGACGGGCACCTGCAGGCCGCGCCGGCCCCACGGTTCTCCCGGAGTGCGCCGCGGACCCCCGTACCGCCGTCGGTCGTCGGTGGCGAGCAGGTCCTCGCCTCCTGGTCCTGAGCCCCGGCGCTCCGCTAGCGGGGGACGCGCACCAGCAGCCGCCCGTGGACGCACTGCATCCGCAGCTCGCGGCCCGGGCCGATCGAGTCGCCGTCGAGCTGTCGGGGGGTCTCCCGCTCCGCGCGGACGACGACCGAGGCGCCGGTCTTGCGGTCGACGAGCTCGTCGGTGTGCGGCCGCTTGAGCATGACCCGCCACGCCAGCGGCACCCAGGCCAGGAAGTTGCGCGGGTGCAGGATGACGACGTCCAGGGTGCCGTCGTCGATCGCCGCGTCCGGCAGCAGCGGCATGCCGGCCTGGAGGAAGCCGACGTTCCCGACGACGACGGTGCGCGCGCGGTGCTTGGTGAACTCCCCGCCGTCGACGGAGACCTCCACCTTCACCGCGGGGAACATCAGCGACTTCATGCCGGAGACGACGTAGGCGACCCAGCCGACCCGCTTCTTGAGGTCCTCGTTGACGCCCTCCATGATCGCGGCGTCGAAGCCCATGCCCGCCATCACCATGAAGTGGGCCGGCTCGATGCCGTCGCCCTCGACCTCGACGAGGTCGATGGCGCGGTCCTGGCCGTTGAGCCCGATGTCGATCGCCGAGCGCAGGTAGAGCGGGATGCCGAGGTTGCGGGCCAGCAGGTTGCCGGTGCCGGCCGGGATGATCCCGACCGGGATCCCGGTGCCGGCCAGCTCGGCGCAGACCTCTCGGACGGTGCCGTCGCCGCCGCAGACGAGGATCAGGTCGGTGCCGTCGACCGACGCCTGCTCGGCCATGCCGCCGCCCGGGTCCTCGACGGTCGTGTAGTGCCAGCGCGGCTCGGACCAGCCGGCCTCCACCGCCATCGAGGTCACGGTCGCCCGGAACGCGTCGAGGTCCTCGACCTTGATCGGGTTCACGATCACCGCGAGCCGGTGCGCCGAGCTGAACACCTCCGGCAGCGGCTCCGCCTTGTCCGCGATGCTGCGCGGCAGCGGGCTGAGCACCGCCAGCCCGAGCAGGACCATGCCCGAGCCGAGCAGCACGCCGCCGACCGCGTCGGAGGGGAAGTGCCGCCCCAGGAGCACCCGGTCGAGGCACACGAGCAGCACGACGAGCCCGACGGCGACGTACGCCGCCCGCCGCACGCTCGAGCGCCGCACCAGCATCGCCACGAGGACCACGAGCACGCCGCCGAACGCCGCGATCGAGGAGGCGTGCCCGGAGGGGAAGGACTTGGTGCTCAGCAGCGCCTCGCTCAGCTGCCACTCCGGTCGCTCGCGGCCGATCCACAGCTTCAGTCCGGTGGTCGCGAGCGAGGTCGCCACCATCACGGCCAGCACGTACGCCGCGGCGCGGGCGTGCTTCTTGAGGAACATCGCCGCCGCCAGCACGAGCGTCAGCACGGTCATGCCGGTCGTCGCGAACGCCACCTCGATCCAGCGCAGCGGGCCGGAGAGCCAGCCGGCGTCGACCGCCCACTGCTGGGCCGGGTCGCCTCGGTCGTCGAAGGTGGCGAGCGGGCCCCAGCCCTGCGCCACACCCAGGCCGAGCAGCCCGAGGAGGACGAAGCAGAGGACGGCCCAGCTCAGCGGGGCGACGCGGGGACGGTCCAGCACCTCGACAGTATGACCGGCCGGTAGCACGTGCCCGGAACTCGCGTGAGCGGCCCGGAACCGCCCGGATAGCCTTGCCGACATGATCGACCCCCGCATCCTGCGAGACGACCCCGACCGCGTGCGCGCCGCCCAGGCCAAGCGCGGTCTGTCCGACGAGGTGGTCGACCGCGCGCTGTCCGCCGACGGCGCCCGCCGGACGGCGATCAGCGCCTTCGAGTCGCTGCGCGCGGAGCAGAAGCAGCTCGGCAAGCAGATCCCGAAGGCCTCGCCCGAGGAGCGGGCCGAGCTGCTGGCCCGCACCAAGGCGCTGGCCGCCGAGGTGAAGGAGGCCGAGACGGCGCAGGCGGCGGCCGAGGAGGAGTGGCAGGCGGCGCTGATGTCGATGCCGAACCTCGCGTCCCCCGAGGCCCCCGAGGGCGGCGAGGACGACTTCGTCGTGCTCGAGGAGGTCGGCACCCCGCGCGACTTCGCCGCGGAGGGCTTCGAGCCCCGCGACCACATCGAGCTCGGCCGGATGCTCGGCGCCATCGACCTCGAGCGGGGGGCCAAGGTCTCCGGCTCGCGCTTCTACTTCCTCACCGGCGTCGGCGCGCAGCTGGAGCTCGCGCTCGTCAACCTGGCGATGGAGCAGGCCCGCGAGGCCGGCTTCACCCAGGTCATCGCGCCCTCCCTGGTGCGTCCGCGGGCCATGGACGGCACCGGCTTCCTCGGCCAGGCGGCCGACGACGTCTACCGGATCGAGGGGGAGGACCTCTACCTCGTCGGGACCTCGGAGGTCCCGATGGCGGCGTACCACTCCGACGAGATCCTCGACGGCGGCTCGCTGCCGCTGCGGTACGCCGCGTTCAGCCCCTGCTTCCGCAAGGAGGCCGGGTCGCACGGCAAGGACACCAAGGGGATCATCCGGGTCCACTGGTTCGACAAGGTGGAGATGTTCGTCTACACCACCCTCGAGGAGGCCCCGGTCGAGCACGAGCGGCTGCTGGCCTGGGAGCGGGAGTTCCTCGACAAGCTCGAGCTGGCCTACCGCGTGATCGACGTCGCGACCGGCGACCTGGGCCTGTCGGCCACCCGCAAGTTCGACTGCGAGGCGTGGATCCCGACCCAGGGCAAGTACCGCGAGCTCACCTCGACCTCCAACTGCACCGAGTTCCAGTCCCGCCGCCTCGACATCCGCGTGCGCGACGACGCGGGGGTGCGCCCGGCCGCGACGCTCAACGGCACCCTCACCGCGGTGACCCGCGCGATCGTCGCGATCCTCGAGACCCACCAGCAGGCCGACGGCTCGGTCCGCGTACCGAAGGCGCTGCAGCCGTTCATGGGCGGCCTCGAGGTCCTCCGGCCGGTGGCCCCGTGAGCGCGCCCTCCCCGGCGCCGGGCACCGAGGGGTGGCAGCCGAAGGTCGTCGCGCTCGACATCGACGGCACGCTGCTCAAGTGGGTCGAGGGCGGCGGGACCACCCACGAGGAGATCGCGCCGGCGGTGTACGACGCCGTGCGGCGCGTCCGCGAGGCCGGTGGCCACGTGGTGCTCGCCTCGGGGCGCTCGCCCCACGGCATGACCACGATCGCCGACCTGCTGGACCTGCACCCCGGCGAGCACACCGACGACGACGCCCTGTGGGTCGTCGCGTCCAACGGCGCGGTGGTCTTCCGCTACCCGCCGCTCGAGGTGGTCCACGAGGAGACTTTCGACGCCGGCCCGGCGGTCAAGGCGGTGCTCGAGCGGCACCCGAAGGCCCTGGTGGCGGTCGAGGAGCGCGGCGTCGGCTACCGGGTGACCTCCCACTTCCCCGAGGGGGAGCTCTCCGGCGACATGATCGTCACCGAGCTCGAGGAGCTCGTGGCCGGACCGGTCAGCCGCGTCATCATCCGCGACCCCGAGGCGACCGCCGACGAGTTCGTCGCGCTCGCCGAGGAGCTCGGCCTGCACGGCACCAACTACATCGTCGGCTGGACCGCCTGGCTCGACATCGCCCCGATCGGGGTGTCCAAGGCCTCCGGCCTGGCGCACGTGTGCGCCGAGCTCGGCTGCACCGCCGCGGACGTCCTGGCGATCGGCGACGGCCGCAACGACATCGAGATGCTGCAGTGGGCCGGCCGCGGGGTCGCGATGGGCCAGGCCATCGAGGTCGTCCGGGAGGCGGCGGACGCCGTCACCGGCGAGGTCTACGAGGACGGCGCGGCGAAGGAGATCTCCCGCTGGTTCCCGGAGCGCTGAGCGTGACCGCGCCGGTGCCGCCCCAGCTGCCGGAGCTGCTCGTCTCCGAGCGCCTCCGCCTGCCGCTGTGGACCGCGGCCGAGGTGGCCGACATCCGCGCGGGGCGGCGGCGAGCGGAGTGGCACCCGGACTTCCCGCGGCGCGACGACGCCGACGCCGCGACCATCTGGGCCGAGGGCGACACCTGGGGCCCGCGCTCGGTGGTCCGCGGGCGCACCGTCCTGGGCTCGATCGGCTTCTACGGGCCGCCGGGCGGCGAGCCGCCCGAGGCCGAGGTCGGCTACGGCCTGGTCGAGGAGGCGCACGGCTACGGCTTCGCCACCGAGGCGCTGCGGACCGTCCTGGCCGCCACGGACGCCGTCGGCGTGCTCGTCCGCGCCGCCGTCGCGCCGGGCAACCGGTCCGGCATCCGGGTGCTGGCCAAGGCCGGCTTCACCGGGCTCCGCGGCTCCGACGAGGACGGCAACCTCGTGATGGCGAGGCCGCTGCCGTGAGCGCCGACGGCTCCTCCCGCCCGGACCGCACGCCCCGGCTGGTCGCCACCGACCTCGACGGCACCCTCGTGCGCTCCGACGGCACCGTGTCGGACTACACCGCCGACGTCCTGGTCCGGGTCGAGGCGCTCGGGGTGCCGGTGGTCTTCGTGACCGGGCGGCCGCTGCGCTGGGCCGAGGAGGTCTTCGAGCACGTGGGCGAGCACGGCCTGGCGATCATCTCCAACGGGGCGCTCGTGTGGGACGTCGCCCGCAGCCGCATCCACCTGGAGCGCCCGATCCCGCCGGCGCTGGCGCTCGAGGTGTGCCGCGACCTGCGCGCCGCGGTGCCGGGCACGGCGTACGCCGTGGAGGACCTGGACGGCATCGGCCTGGAGCCGGACTTCATGGAGCGCTACGAGATGCCGGCCGGCTCCCGGCGCGCCCCGGTCGAGGACCTCCTGGCCCGGCCGCCGCTGAAGCTGCTGGTCCGTCACGAGGAGCTCGCCCCGCAGGAGTTCTGGGACCGCGCCGAGGAGGTGAACGACGGCCGGCTCACCTTCACCTGGTCCTCGGCGACCACGCTGCTCGAGGTCAGCGGACCGGGCGTCACCAAGGCCTCCACGCTCGAGCTGCTCTGCCGCGACCTCGGCATCGACGCCGCGGACGTCATCGCCTTCGGGGACATGCCCAACGACCTCCCGATGCTCGGCTGGGCCGGTACGGCGTACGCCATGGCCGACGCGCACCCGACGGTCACCGCCGCGGCGGCCCACGTCGCGCCCGGCCACGACGAGGACGGCGTCGCACGGGTCCTGGCTGGTGTCTTCGGGCTCTGATCTGTTGTGATGCTCCTCGTGCCAGCCGCCCGCCGACTCCTCGCGAGCGCCGCCGTGGCGGCTGCGTGCCTCGTCGGTCCTGGCGTCGCGGTGCCGGCTGCGGTGCCGGCTGCGGTCGCCGCGCAGGCGCCGCCCCGCTGCCCGACGCCCACGGTCCAGGACGCGACGCGCCAGGCCGACGCGGTCTTCTCGGGCACGGTCGAGGACGTCACGACCGAGCGCTCCGGGGGGCGAGCGGTCCACGACCACGAGGTCGCCGTCTCGCGGGTGTGGAAGGGCGGGCTGGCCGCCGAGCAGGTCGACGTCCGCACGGTCGGGGGGCGCGAGGCCTGCGGCTCCGGGCTCGGTCGCCTCGAGGTCGGCTCGGACTACCTGTTCTTCGTCGACCGGCGCGCCGGGACCATGATCGCCTCGGCCGGGAGCCGAACCGCTCCCGCCGACCCACGCCTGGTCGCCCAGGTGACCCGCCTGCTCGGCGCCGGCACGACGCCGGTCGAGCCCCCGCCGGAGTCGGCGGAGTTCACCCGCGTCGCCAACGGCAGCCCTGCACCGCTCTCGCGCACCGCCGCACCGGGCCTCGCGATGGTCCTCGTGGGTCTGCTCGGCCTCGCCGTCGTGCGCCGGCTGGGCCGCCGCTGACCGCGAGGGTCAGAGGTACATGCCCCCGGACTCACCGGGGGTCGGACCGGGGTCCTGCCGCGGCTGCTGACCCATGGTCGGCATCCCGCCCTGGGCGCCGGGGACGGCGCCGGGGGGCAGGGCCCGCCGGATCTGCTCGAGCTGGGTGCGGGCGGCGATCTGCTGGGCGTAGATCGCGGTCTGGATGCCGTGGAAGAGCCCCTCGAGCCAGCCGACCAGCTGGGCCTGGGCGATGCGGAGCTCGCCCTCGGAGGGCGTGACGTCCTCGGTGAAGGGCAGCGCCAGCCGGCTGAGCTCCTCGACGAGCTCGGGCGCGAGGCCGGCCTCGAGCTCCTTGATCGAGGCGGCGTGGATCTCCTTGAGCCGGTTGCGGCTCGCCTCGTCCAGCGGGGCGGCCTTCACCTCCTCGAGCAGCTGGCGGATCATGCCGCCGATCCGCATCACCTTCGCGGGCTGCTCGACCAGGTCGGTCACCGAGCGCTGCTGCTCGCCCTCGCCGCCGTCCTCACCGGCGGCGCCGTCCTGCTGCTGCTGCAGCGCCGAGACGGGGACCGACCCCATCGGCTGCCCGTCCGGGCCGATGACGACGACGTGCTGCTCCTGCTCCTCCGCGGGACCGCTCATGCATCGACCCTATCGACCGGCCCCCAAGCCTCAGAGGGTGAGCACGATCTTGCCGGTGTGCTCGCCGGACTCCATCAGCTCGTGGGCACGGACGACGTCCTCCAGCGGCATCGACCCGTGCACGACGGGGGTGACCGAGCCGTCGGCGAGCAGCGGCCACACGTGCTCGACCACGGACGCGCAGATCGCGGACTTGCCCGCCACCGGCCGCCCGCGCAGGGAGGTGGCGATGACCGCGCCGCGCTTGCCCAGCAGCTTCGCGATGTCCAGCTCGCCCTTGGTGCCGCCCTGCATGCCGATGATGACGAGCCGGCCCTCGGGGGCGAGCACGTCGACGTTGCGGCCGAGGTACTTCGCGCCCATGTTGTCCAGCACGACGTCCGCGCCCACGCCGTCGGTCGCCTCGCGCACGGCCGCCACGAAGTCCTCGTCGCGGTAGTTGATCGCCACGTCGGCGCCCAGCTCGCGGCAGTACGCCAGCTTCTCCGGCGTCCCGCTCGTCGTCAGCACGCGGGCGCCGGTCGCCGCGGCGAGCTGGATCGCGAAGGTGCCGATGCCCCCGGCGCCGCCGTGCACGAGCAGGTTCTCGTCGGGACGCAGGCCGGCCACCATGAACAGGTTCGACCACACGGTGCAGGCCACTTCGGGCACCGCGGCGGCGGTCACCAGGTCGAGCCCGTCGGGGACCGGCATCAGCTGCCCGGCCGGCACGACGACCCGGGAGGCGTAGCCGCCGCCGGCCAGCAGCGCGCACACCTCGTCCCCGACCGACCAGCCCTCCACGCCCTCGCCGACGGCGGCGACCGTGCCGCTGCACTCCAGGCCGATCACGTCCGAGGCGCCCTTCGGCGGCGGGTAGAACCCCTGCCGCTGGAGCAGGTCGGCGCGGTTGACCGCCGTCGCGGCGACGGTGACGGCCACCTCGCCGGGCCCCGGCTCGACGTCCGGCACCTCCTGCACGCTGAGGACCTCCGGCCCACCGGCCCCGTCGGCGATCACGGCTCGCATGTGCCCACCCTAGGAGGGACCCGCTCGCCGGCCGGCGGACGCTCGGGCGGGTCTCAGTCGAGGGTGTCGCCGCTGTGGTCGACGGCGCGGTCGTCGGGCACCTCGTCGGCCACGTCGTCGGGGTCCGCGGCACCGGCCGGCCGGTCCCACGACTCGGCGAGCCGCTGGGCCTTCGCGGCCAGCCGCTCGACCTCCTCGGGGCTCGCACCGGCCGCCCCGGCGGCGTACCCGAGGAGGTAGGAGGTCACCGGCGCCGCCGGCCTCTCGACCGCGTGGGCGACGACGCGGGCGAGGTCGAGGACGAGCCCCTCGTCCATCTCCTCCTCGACGTCGAGGACGTCGCTGAGCTCGTCGATCCAGTCGTGGAGGTTCACGGTCCCCAATCTGCCCAGCGGAGGGCTCCGGCCGCAACCGTCCCGGGCCGGTCAGGGCGCGTCGTCGTCCCCCTGCTCGCGCAGCTCGCGCAGGTCGGCCCAGGTGTCGAGGTCACGGTGCTCGCGGCCCTCGGTCGGGACGGCGGCGAGGTCCAGCGGCTCGAGCAGCCGGTGCAGGGCGGCGCCGTGCTGCTCCTCACGGCCGGGTCGTACCGCGTCGAGCCGGGCCACGTCGAGGACCAGCGCGAGCTGCCGGCGGCCGTCGGGGTCCACGAGCGCCGCGCCGTCACGGCCCTGCGCCGCCTCGTGCAGCCGGCGGATCGTCCGGGGGGTCACGTGCGGCATGTCCACCGCCAGCACCGCCAGCGTGGGCGTGCGCCGCAGCAGCGCGTCGCGGCCGGTGAGCAGGGCGGCCACCGGCCCGCCGTACCGCGGGTCCTCCCGGGTGAACGTCACCGGCCGCTCGGTCGGCACCGGGTCGCCCACCACGACGACCTCCGCGGCGTCGACGACCGCGTCGAGGGCGTGCGCGAGGAGGGTGCGGCCGGCGAGCTCGACCGACGCCTTGTCGGCCCCGCCGAGGCGGGCGGCGCGGCCCCCGGCCAGCACGACCGCGCAGAAGCTCTCCAGCACGCCTCGATCCTGCCGCACCGCTCCGAGCGGACGGCTCCGGAGGTGGCACGCTGGGGTCGTGCGATCCCCGATGCGTGTGGCCCTCGTCCAGGAGGCGGCCGGCCTGGACCCCGACGCCAACCGTGCGCGGCTGGCCGACCTCGTGCCGGCCGGCGCGGACCTCGTCGTGCTCCCGGAGGCCTTCGCCCGCGACTTCGGCGAGGCCGGCTCGGACGTGGGTGCGTACGCCGAGCCGGTCGACGGACGCTTCGCCGACGAGGTCGACCGGGTCGCCGCGGTGCGCCGGACCACCGTCGTGGCCGGCATGTTCGAGACCGGCCCGGACGCGGCCCGGCCCTACAACACCCTCGTCGTCCGCGGGGCGGCCGAGGCGGCGTACCGCAAGGTCCACCTCTACGACTCCTTCGGCCATCGCGAGTCCGACCGGCTGACCGCCGGCCCGCCGGCACCGGTGGTCGTCGACGTCGCGGGCGCCCGCGTCGGCCTGATGACCTGCTACGACCTGCGCTTCCCCGAGCTCGCGCGCCTGCTCGTCGACGAGGGTGCCGAGGTGCTGGTGGTACCGGCGGCGTGGGTGGCGGGGGAGCGGAAGGTCGACCACTGGCGCACGCTGGTCCGTGCCCGGGCGATCGAGAACACCGTGTACGTCGTGGCCTGCGGCCAGCCCGGTCCGCGCTACAGCGGCCACTCCATGGTGGTCGACCCGCTCGGCGACGTGCTGGCCGAGGCGGGCGAGGGGCCCGAGCTGCTGACCGCGGAGCTGCGTCCCGACGTGCTCGAGCAGGCCCGGCGCACCAACCCCTCGTTGGCCAACCGCCGTCTGTAACGTTGCCCGGCGTGTCCCGGACCGCCCCTCGCCGTCGTGCCGAGCCGCCGCCGCGCCCGGAGCGTCCCGCACGTGAGCGGCGTCCGCGCGACGAGCGGGGGAGCCGCGAGCGTCCCCCGGGCCGTGGGCCGCTGAGCGGCCGCGCCAAGGTCGCCGTGGCCGCGGTGGTCGCGGCCCTCGGGCTGGCCGCCCTGGTCGCCGCGATGGTGCCGGTCGGCCCCGGCTGGCTCGGCGAGGCCGGCGCGGTCGCGGTCGCGGTGACCTACACCTGGGCGCTCGCGGCCCGGACCGGCGGCCGACCGCTCGTCTTCGGCGGCCTCGCGCTCCTGCTCGGCGTGCTGGCCGTGGTCCTCGACGAGGACGCCCTGCGCACCGGTGCCGCGGTCCTCACCTGCGTGGTCAGCGCGGTCCTGGCGGTGATGGGCACGGTCCCGGCCCGGCGCTTCCACCAGGCGGCCCGTGAGTGCGCCCTCGCGCTGCTCGTCGCGGCCGTCGGCGCCCTCGCGACCGTCGGCTTCGAGCCGCGGATCGCGCTGGTGCGCTTCGAGTACGTCACCCTCGGGCTCGCCCTCGTCGCGGCGTTCCTGCTCGTCGTCCGGCTGGGGGCCGGCCTGCACGGGCTCGGCCGGCGGGGGGTCGCCATCGTGCTGGTCGGGACGGTGCTGCTGGCGGTGACGCTGGCCTACGCCGAGCTGCTGCGCCGCTACGGCACCCCGGGCCTGGTCAGCTCGCTGCTCGACGCCGTGCGCTGGAGCCGCGACCACCTCGGCGCGTTCCCCCGGCCGATCGAGACGGTGCTCGGGGTCCCCGCGCTGGTGTGGGGGTGCCACATGCGCGCCCGGCGGCGCCAGGGCTGGTGGGTCTGCGCCTTCGGGGTCTGCGCGACCGCACCCGTCGCCAACGCGCTCGCCAACCCCTCGATCTCGCTGCTCGAGTGCACGCTCTCGGTGGTGTACGGCGCGGTCGTCGGGCTCGTCATCGGGTACGTCGTCATCCGGCTCGACCTCGCCCTCACCGGCCCGCGGGGCCGGCGCTCGCGGCGGGCCGAGGAGGAGGCCGCCGGGCGGCCCGAGCCGCGGCGTACCGAGGCGCTGCTGTAGCCGTCGTCGGGAAGCTTCAGCGGCTGGCCGATGAAGCTGTCGGTGGGCCGCTGAAATTTCATCGGCCACCCAGGAGATTCATCGGCTGACCGATGGATCTTCCGGCTGCCCGGCGACCCGGCGACCGAGCGGGCTAGGAGACGATCTCGAGCAGCACGTCGCCCTCCTGGACGACGTCGCCCGGCGCGACCTTGACGGCGCGGACGGTGCCGGCGTGCTCGACGACGACGGGGATCTCCATCTTCATCGACTCCAGCAGCGCGACGGTGTCGCCGGGGGCGACCGCGGCGCCGGGCTCGACGGTCACGGTCATGACGTTGGCGACCATCTCCGCGACGATCTCGCTCACCTGTTCGCGGGCCATGCCGGCGACGCTAGTCGTTACCCGGGGGTACTCGGGCATCCGGCCGGGACGGGCCGCCGTACCTGGCAGAGGGGGCGGGATTCGAACCCGCGGTAGGTCTCCCTACGACCGCTTTCAAGGCGGTTCCGATCGGCCACTCCGGCACCCCTCCGTGCGACCGGTGCTCGCGCGCCGGCCGACGGGAGGAGTGTAGGAGACGCCTACTCCGACCCACCCAGCTCCAGCTCCACCTCGTCGTAGGCCAGGTCGTGGAGGCGCTGCACGTGGTGGGCGATGTCCACGACGAGCCGGTCGAGCTCGCGGTGGGCCGGCGCGAGGTCAGTCTCGGTCAGCACCCGCGCCCCGAGGACGCCGAGGCGGGTGAGCAGCACCTCGCGACCGCGGTACGCCGTGCCGCCGCGGGCCGCGAGCCAGCCGTCGGCGCTTCCGGCCGTCTCGGCGAGCAGGGCGTCGCGGACGGCGGCCATCCGGCGGTGGACCCGCCAGCGCCACGCGCCCGGCAGCTCGGTCGTGCCCGGCGGGCCGGCGGCGGCGGCCAGGGCGGCGAGCGCGGCCAGGGTCTCGGCGGGCTGGTGGGACACGAGCGTCATGGCGACCTCCCGAGCGCCCGGGGCCCCGGGCCTGGACCTCCGAGCATGGACCCCGTCCGCGCGCGGCGGCAAGGGCCCGGGGACAATCGGGGGCATGTCCGACCCAGCATCGAGCGCAGGACCGAGCGCAGACCCTGCCGACGCCCCGGTGGAGTACCGGCTGGCGCCGCTGGTCGCCGTCCGGTTCGTCGGGCTCGCGCTCGTCCTGCTCGCGGTCCTGGTCCTCGTCGGCACGGCGCTGGTGGCCCTCGCGGGGATGCCGGCCGACGTCCTGGTGGTGCTGCTCGTCCTGGGGGTGGCCGCGGTGCTCGGGCTCGGCTGGTGGCTGCGCTCGCGGCTCGCGGTCGTCCGCTTCGACGAGTACGGCTACCGGGTGCGGCTGGTCCGTGGGGCCGGGGTCAAGGCCGCGCCGTGGAAGCAGGTGGCCGAGGCCGCGACCGTCTCGCCGCGGGGCATCCGGTGCGTCCTGCTCCGCCTGGAGGACGGCTCCACCACCACGATCCCCGTCGAGGTGCTCGACGCCGACCCCGAGCAGCTCGTGCGGGACCTGCAGCACCGGCTGCGGCGCGGCGAGGGCCTCCGGCCGCTCTGACCGGACCTGACCGCTCCGGGCGTGCGACGCGCCGGAGCGGTGGGGACCGCCCCTGATTGGCCGCACCGGCGCGCCGCCTTGTAGCCTGTGCGGGCTGTCGAGGAGGCGTCGCCTAGTCCGGTCTATGGCGCCCGCCTGCTAAGCGGGTTGAGGGCTACAACCCTCTCGCGGGTTCAAATCCCGCCGCCTCCGCCAGCCTGGCCCCCGTGCGGTTGATCCGCACGGGGGCCGATCTGCACTACGGTGCCGTGCGGGTGCTCCCCACCGCCGATCGCGCTGTCCGTGGTCGGCGGCTCAGTGCTGCCCGCGTGCTGCAACTTCTTGCACTGCAGTTTTCTGACCCATCGTTCCGCGCCTGCCCCCCGACGGGCCGGGACAGACTGAGGTTCCGGCACCGCCGTGGGCGCCGGGGACACAGGACACAGAGGTGGGACTCATGAAGATCGTTCGCAAGGTGGGCATCACGTTCGCAGCAGCCGCCGTCAGCGTCGGCCTGCTCGGCATCTCCGCTCCGGCCGCGCACGCCGACACCAGCTGGGGCTACCGCGTCGCCCCGCACAGCGGAGGCGGTAAGTAGCCACCCCCCAAGCCAGCTCGGGACCGCTGCCGCTCCCCCCGCGGCACAGCATCGTCCGAAGCCCCCCTAGGACGGGCGGCTCCCGAGCCCCGTTCGAGGCCAGCGACATCCCCCCGTCGCTGGCCTCGAGCGATTTCGGGGGCCGGTCGCGCGGGACCCGAGGCGGACCGGCGGTCACTCCTCGCCGGAGATGCCGCGCTGGCCGATCGTGTAGCCGAGCTGGAAGCGCGTCTCCGCCTCGAACTCGCTCTTGAGGTCGGCGACGTACCCCGCGTAGGTGCGGGGGCTGACGCCGAGCCGCTTGGCCGAGACAGGGTCGGGATGGCCCTCGATGAGCATCCGCAGGGTCATCGCGCGCTGCTCGGCGGCGATGTCCTTGAGCATCGTCGCGCTGCGGCTGGTGAAGGGCCGGCCCCGCTCCCACGAGCGCTCGAAGACGTCGACGAGGTAGGAGACCACCGACGGCTCGCGCACGGCGAGCGCGACGCTGAGGTCGTCGCCGCTGGGGATGACCGCGACCCGCCGGTCGATGACGATCATCCGGTTGAAGAACTCGTCGAGCGTGCGGACCTCGGCACCGCGGGCCGTCACCGCGGCGACGTACTCGCGGGTGGCGCTGCTGCGCCGGGCGCTGTGCTGGTAGAGCGTGCGGATCCGGGCGCCGCGCTCGAGCAGGGCGCTGTCGCGCTGGGTGATGCCGGCCGAGAGCTGCAGGTCGCGGCCGGTCTGCGGCTGCGCGGTGAGCGCCTCCTCCTGGCACTCCGCGACCAGGCCGGCGAGGAACGGCCCGATGGCCTCGGCGCGCAGGTAGGTGAACGGCCCGACCTCCGTGGCCTGCGGCGTACGTCGCCAGGCCTGCCCCAGGCTGGCCAGCGTCGAGGACCAGGCGGCCGACTCCTGGAGCAGGCGCGCGCCCTCGCGACCCAGGGGGGAGACCACGCGCGCGACCGTGCTGGTGGGGTCCTCGGGCAGCCACCGGTCGGACTCCGCGTCGTGACGGACCAGGCCCAGCTCGACGAGGAGGTCGAGCGCACGGCGGAGCGTCTCGTCCGTGGCGAGCCGGGGGTCGTCGGGCGCCAGCCCGGCCTCGGTCAGCATCTCCTCGTACAGCGGCGCGGCGACGGTCTCGAACAGCTGCCGGTCCTGCGAGTCGTACTCGTCCACGGACCTCCCCTTGCTCTCACACTGCGGGCACACGTGGGCACGCCTGCCAAAGGCTCCGAGACGTTCCGATCTTGGCACAGGGCGCCACACGCGCCACGGGGGCCCCGTCCGTGCGGACGGGGCCCCCGGTGGGGTGCTGCGGGGTGCTGCGGGTGGTGCCGCGCTGCGACGTTCAGGCGCCGAGGCGCGCCTTGAGGCCGTCGAGCTCGGTCCACAGCACGGCGGGGAGGTCGTCGCCGAACTTCTCGAACCACTCCTGGATCTGCGGGATCTCGGCCTTCCACTCCTCGGGGTCGACCGCGAGCGCCTTGCGCAGGTCGTCCTCGTCGAGGTCGAGGCCGTCGACGTCGAGGGAGCCCGGGGCCGGGACGTGCCCGATCGCGGTCTCCTCGGCGGCGGCCTGGCCGTCGATGCGCTCGACGACCCACTTCAGCACGCGGCTGTTCTCGCCGAAGCCCGGCCACAGGAAGCCGCCCTCGTCGTCGCGGCGGAACCAGTTGACGTAGAAGATCTTCGGCAGCTTCGCCGCGTCGTTGTCCTTGCCGACGTTGATCCAGTGGCTGAAGTAGTCACCGGCGTTGTAGCCGATGAACGGCAGCATCGCCATCGGGTCGCGGCGCACGACGCCGACCGCGCCGACCGCGGCGGCGGTGGTCTCCGAGGAGAGCGTCGCGCCGAGGAAGGTGCCGTGGGTCCAGTCGCGGGCCTCGAAGACCAGCGGGACCGTCGTCTTGCGGCGACCGCCGAACAGGATCGCGTCGATCGGCACGCCGCGCGGGTCGTCGTACTCGTCGGCGAGGATGTCGCACTGCTTGATCGGCGTGCAGTAGCGGCTGTTCGGGTGGCTGGAGAGCTCCTCGGAGTCCGGGGTCCACGGCTCGCCCTTCCAGGACGTCGCCCGGGCCGGCGGGTTCTCCAGTCCCTCCCACCAGACGTCGCCGTCCTCGGTGAGCGCGACGTTGGTGAAGACCGAGTTGCCCTTCTCGATCGTCTTCATCGCGTTCGGGTTGGTGTGGTAGTTGGTGCCCGGCGCGACGCCGAAGAAGCCGTACTCGGGGTTGACCGCCCAGAGGCGGCCGTCCTCGCCGATCCGCATCCAGGCGATGTCGTCGCCGAGGGTCTCGACCTTCCAGCCCGGGATCGTCGGCTCGAGCATCGCCAGGTTGGTCTTGCCGCAGGCGCTCGGGAAGGCGGCGGCGATGTACTTCACGACGCCCGCCGGGCTGGTGAGCTTGAGGATCAGCATGTGCTCGGCCAGCCAGCCCTCGTCGCGGGCCATGACGCTCGCGATGCGCAGGGCGTAGCACTTCTTGCCCAGCAGCGCGTTGCCGCCGTAGCCGGAGCCGAAGGACCAGATGCCCCGCTCCTCGGGGAAGTGCACGATGTACTTGGTGTCGTTGCACGGCCAGGCGACGTCCTTCTCGCCCTCGGCCAGCGGGTGGCCCACGGAGTGGACGGCCTCGACGAAGTCCGCGTCGAGCTCCTCCATCCGGCGCAGGACGTTGGTGCCCATCCGGGCCATCACGCGCATCGAGGCGGTGACGTACGCCGAGTCGGTGATCTCGATGCCGAACATCGGGCGCTCGGACTCGAGGTGGCCCATGACGAAGGGGATGACGTACATCGTGCGGCCCTTCATGCAGCCCTCGTACAGGCCGTTCATGAGGGACTTCATCTCGCCCGGGTCCATCCAGTTGTTGGTGGGCCCCGCGTCCTTCTCGTCGACCGAGCAGATGTACGTCCGGTCCTCGACGCGCGCGACGTCGATGGGGTCGGAGGCGGCGTAGAAGGAGTTCGGCTTGATCGAGGGGTTGAGCCGGGTGAAGGTGCCGGTGGACTCGAGCGCCCGGGTCAGCTCGTCCCACTCCTGGTCGTCGCCGGTGCACCAGTGGATGCTGTCCGGCTGCATGATCGCGGCCCACTTCTCGACGAAGTCGGCGATGCCTCGGTGGGTGGTCGGTGCCTGCGTCTCGGCGGTCATTGCCCTGGGTCCTGTTCCCTCTCGCGCATTCGCGGTGGCCGCCTCGCTCGGCGAGGGCCGCCGGCCGTCGAGCGTATCGACGGTGTGTCGTGGAGCTGCTGTGGATCGCGCGGCGTCGTTGTCGGCGACTGTTCGTGGTGCACCGGGGGTCGACGGGAGCCGCCGAGGGCCCCGGTTCGCTGAATGTACCCGCGGCCTCCGGGGGTGAGTATTGGATCGTTCAACGGCTCGTGTGCCAGGTCACACCGGGTGTCGGGGCCCGGTGGAGGGGGAAGGAGGGGGTGTTCCCCCGTCGGCCCGGGCTCCCCTGATTTCGGGTTCGTCGCCCGGGTCGGCTATCGTCTTCCTTCGTCCACCGACGCGGTGGGCAGGCGCCCGTAGCTCAACGGATAGAGCATCTGACTACGGATCAGAAGGTTTGGGGTTCGAATCCCTACGGGCGCGCAGGACTGAACGGCCCTTCACCGGCGGAGACGCAGCTGAGGGGCCGTTCTCCATTGGTGACACGCCTTGCTCGGTGCTAGCACAGTGCTGAGGGTCCGGGGTCGATGCCGCCCCAGCATCGGCTGTCGAGCTGCGGTATCACCTCGAGGGCACCTCGATCTCGGGTTCCATGGACTGGCCAGGTCCGCTGCGGGTGTGGCTGCACGAGCGCCTGCTGCGCGGCCTCGAGCGCCCGTCCGGAGGCGCTCAGCCCAGTCGCGTCGGGCGGGTGGTCTCCGCGGAGAGCGATGCGTGGGTGGTGAGCGAACCGGTTACCCGCGTGCGCCACACGGGCTTCGACTGCTTCACCGGCCGCTCGGGCGACGGCATCGGTCAGGCGGACGGTCTCACGGTCAGCCGGGAGTGGGACTCGCGTAGCAGCTCGTTCGTGCGCAGGTCGGATGCGTGGCTCGCCGCGCCGCGGTCGAGAAGGCGTTGTCGAGCGTCGGTCTCCGACGCCAGCCGCGGGCCGCTGGCGAAGACCGTCCTGGCCGGGGTCGCCCCGCCATCGGTGCCTCTGCGATGCTGTCGATGATCGTCGACGACTCACCGGCCTCTCCGCGGCGCGAGGTCGAGCAGCGTCCAGTCCGGCTTGCACTCCGACACCCCACCGGCCGGTCGTGCCAGGTGATCGTCAACGCGGCAGATTCCGATGTCTCGCTCAGCCTGGCGGCCACGCACGGAGCGGTTCTCAGCACTTACGCCTGGTTCGTTGCTCAGCGCCGCTCACTTCGGCCGCCACCTCGGGTGGCCGCGAAGTGGGCGGCGGCCGTGGCGTTCACCGAGCCTGAGGCCCGCTAGGACGTGTGCCTGGTCGGTTCTCAGACCTGACCCAGGCCACCGTCTACCGGGATGTCCGCACCGTTGATGAAGGACGCCTCGTCGGATGCGACGAACGCGACGGCGTTGGCCATCTCGTACGGTTCGCCGACCCGGCGCGAGGGGGACCTCCGTACGGCGTCGTCGACGAAGGCCTGGAATGACTCGTCGAACGCGCCGCTCCTGAAGCCCTCGCCGGCGTTGGGGCCGGAGGTCACGACGTTGACACGGATCTTCCGGTCGGCGAGTTCTGAGGCCCAGGAGCGCGCGAAGTTGCGGATCGCGGCCTTGGTGGCGGCGTAGACGCTTGCCGAGGGGGTCCCCTGCTGCGCCGCCAACGAGGACATCATGATGATCGATCCGCCGTTGGTCAGGATGGGGAGGGCGGCTTGAACGAGGAAGACCAGGCCCTTGATGTTCACCCCGAGCTGCTGGTCAAGGGTCTCTTCGGTGATCTGCCCTAGAGGCTCGAAGCCTGCTGCTGCGGCGTTGGTGAAGAGGATGTCGACCTTCCCGTGGTGGCCCTGATCTGCTCGATCACTGCCTTGATGTCTTCCTTGCTTCCAGCATCTGCACGAACTCCAGTCAGCTGCGGTCCCCGGCCTCGGCTGCGCGCAACTGCTCGACTCGACGACCGGTCACGAAGACGGTCGCTCCCTCGTCGATGAGCCGCTTGGCAGTGGCGAAGCCCATGCCCACACTTCCCCCGGAGATCAGCGCGACCTTTCCGTCGGAACGAGTGCTCATTTCGCTTTCCTTGCTCTCTACGTTGATGCGACGACGTGCTTGGTCGTCGATGTACTGAGGTGGAGCTGCGGTGCGTGCCCAGGTAGCGAGGAGCCCCGCCCTGAACGGGGAGGTGGTGTCGTCCAGGGGGTGGGGCCCACTGGGATCTACGCGGTGATCTCGCGGTAGATCTGGACGCCGTTGACCATGTCGACGCCGATCTCCGGCTTGTACACGGCCTGGATCTGGGCGGGCCGATCGCGGTCCATGCGCGTCTTGTCGGCGCGTGCGAGCGCGCCCTGGAGGGCGGTGGCGTCCAGGTCGGTGCAGTACGCGGGAGTGCCCGGCTGCATGCGCCAGGAGTCGGCGAGGCTTCCGGCGTCGACGGCGTCGAAGCCCGTGTCCTCGACCAGCTGCATGACCACCTTCTTGGCCGCTGCGTCGTCGCCGGCGACCGGCAGCGCCACCCGGTCCAGGTCGCCCGATGCGCGTCCCTTGATCGCGAGGCTGCGGGAGAAGATCGAGCTCCAGGCCTTGGTGAGGGGTCGGCCGACCTGTTCGCTGAGCCAGGCCGTGTCAGAGGCCGCGTCCGCCACCCCCTCCATCACGCCGGCCTCGGGGTAGTAGTTGGACATGTCGACGATGACCGTCGACGCGGGCGCCTCGCGCAGGGTCTGGGCCAGGCCGGGGATGGCCACGAACGGGATCGACAGCACCACGGCGTCGGCGTGTGCCACGGCGTCGGCGACTGTGGCCGGACGTGCACCGAGCTCCGCGGCCAGCTCCTGCAGGGACGCAGGGCCGCGGGAGTTGGCCAGGGTCAGGTCGTGGTTGGCGGCCGCCAGGACGCGCGCGAGCTCGCTGCCGATGTTCCCGGTTCCGATGACCGCGACATTCATGGGGTTCTCCTTGTTCGGGCGCCGAGATCGGGTCCGGCGCGGGGGATGACGGAGGCGGTCCGGCGTCTGCGAGGAGCGCGACATCAGGTCTGCACCGCCTCGTCACTGTACGTCACTACTGACAGTAACTGTCAAATACGTTAGGTGCTAACGTCCGTGGCATGGCGGGCACTGGAGTTCGTGAGGTAGCGCGACGCGCGGTCCACGCTGAGATCACCTCGGCTGCGGAGTCGCTGTTTCGAGAGCAGGGCTACGACGCGACGACGGTTGACCAGATCGCCGAGCGCGTGGGGATGTCGCAGCGGACGTTCTTCCGCCACGTCGGGACCAAGGAGGACCTGGTCCTCGCCGAGTTCGATCGGCTCTCGGCACGCATGGTCGAAGACGCTCGGTCGCGCCCCGAGACGGAGGACCCATGGTCATCGCTGCGGCATGCCTTCGAGGTCGTCGTCGGCCAACGCGAGGACCAAGCCGCTCGCGAGCGAGCCACACTCATGATGTCGATCGTCGAGACCAGCGGCACTCTTCGGGCCGCGTACTTCGACCGGATGGACCTCGTCCAGCGTCAACTCGTCGACGTCCTGCAGGAACGCGCGCCCGGGGCCGAAGACCGCGTCCTGATGCGGGCTCTCGTCGGCGCCGCTTTCGCCGCGCTCCATGCCGTCAGCGAGAACTGCGAACTAGCCGACGGACCCGACACCTTCGCCGCCGACCTCGACCGAATCCTTGCTCGCCTCGCACCGACCGATGTCTGACGCGCACCGGTCCCGAGGCTGGCCGGCGCGGAACCCGGTGCCAAGCGTGTCCGCGGACGGATGCTTGCGCCAGTCCTTCGCGACCGCTCATCGGCGTGAGCGTGCGGTGCCTCCACTCGTGAGGTAGCACCAGGTGCAGGTTGCAGCTGCCACGTGGTTGCCGGCACCGGTGACCAGACCTGGCTGGACGCGCCCGAGCTCGCGCGGATCTCGCAACCCAGTGCGCGCAGGACGGGACGGCCCCTCACCAGCGGAGACGCAGGCGAGGGGGCGGTCCTGCGTCTGCAGGAGGCCGGCGCCCGGACGCTCGCTCGAGCAGCGTCGTCATCTCCTCCGCAGGTACCGACGTCCTGGGCCCAGGTACCGCGCTCGTCCGAACGGCGCCGATCGTCTGCGAACGGCGCCGAGGATGGGTCCGTGACCTCGTTCCCACGCGCCGTCTCCTCCGCCCTCGCCGTGGTCGGCGCCAGCCTGCTGCTCGGCGCCCTGACGTCGTGGGCGCAGGGTGTGCTGCCGCATGCGCTCGCGTCGTTCGCCAACTCGCCCTCCGGCTGGACGGTGCTGACCGCCCTGCTCGTCGCCGCGGCACGGCCGCCGCTGGCCCTGGGCGCGGTGCTCGGGGTCGCGTCGTTCGTCGCCCTGGTGCTCGGCTACACCGTGGCCTCCGAGCTGCGGGGCCTCACCTACGACCCGGTGCTCTGGAGCGTGGTCGGGATCATCGCCGGTCCGTTCGTCGGCGTCGCGGCCGCCGCGGTCGTGGGGGACCGGACCGTCCACAGCGCGCTCGGCGCGGGCGCCCTCGCGGGCGTGCTGGTCGCGGACGGGGTCTACGGCCTAACCGTCGTCGGTTCCAGCACGAGCCCGGTCTACTGGACCATGTGCCTCGTGGCCGGTGTCGTCCTGGTCGGCGGCACCGCCGCACGGCTGCGCACCCCCGCCGCGGCTGCAGGCGTCCTCGCCAGCGCCGCGGCCGCCACGGGCGTGCTGAGCCTGGGGTACGGCGTGCTCAACGCGATGGGCTGATCCGGTGACGACTAGGGTCGGCCAGGAGCGGTGCCGCTGCCGGGCCGAGGCCGCAGGACGACCGATGAAGGGTCCGATGAGGAACGCAGGCGCTGAAGGACACACGGGTCGTCGCGGGCTCACCGCGGTGCTGGTCGCCGCTCTGGCGATCGCCCTCGGTACGGCGGGAACCGGGGCGGTGAGCTCCGTCGCGCCGGCGCCGCAGGCGCGGAGCGCTGCGACGAGCACGCCCGTCGAGCCCTTCTGGTCCGCGGAGTTCTCCGGGTGGGCCGGCGAGCGCCCGGACGCCGACGTCTTCACCACCGAGGTCGGCAACCGGCGGCAGCAGGGCTGGTGGAACAACGAGCTGCAGTACTACACCGCCCGCGCCGCCAACTCCTCGCTGAGCGGCTCGGGCAGGCTGTTGGTCCGGGCGAGGTGGGCCGGCCATCGGGGGAGCCTGCCGTGCTGGCCCCGCGGACGGTGCGACTACACCTCGGCCCGGCTCACGACCGAGGGGAAGGTGTCGATCACCCGCGGGCGGGTCGACGTGCGCGCAAAGCTGCCGACCGGCCGGGGGCTCCTCCCGGCGATCTGGCTGCTGGGCGACAACGGTCGCACCTGGCCCCGCCAGGGCGAGGTCGACATCGTCGAGGTCGTCGGCGGCGAGCCGCGCACGGCGTACGGCACCGCCCACGGCCCCACCTACTTCAACGAGGGCGGGATCGGCGGCACGACCAGGCTTCCGGGCCGCGCCGACGAGGAGTTCCACGTCTACTCCGTCGTCAAGGAGCCGCAGCGGATCACCTGGCTGGTGGACGACGAGCCGTACTTCTCCCTCGCCCCGCAGGACCTCCCGGCCGAGCGGGACTGGGTCTTCGAGCAGTCGATGCACCTGCTCCTCAACGTCGCCGTCGGAGGCGACTGGCCCGGTGACCCGGGCCGCGCGACCCGCTTCCCGGCGACGATGAAGGTCGACTACGTCCGCATGTACGGCGAGGGCGTCGTCGACGGCGTCGAGGTCGGCCACGACGACTGACCCGAGGAGGGCGCCGGACGCACGCCGATACCCTGACCGGAGACCGCTTCCCGGGGCTCCGCTGTCGAAAGGTGCTTCCTTGGCACTGCCCACCGTCGCCTCGCTGTGCTCGACACTCGGTCACCACCTCTCGCCGGCCCCGGGCTTCTCGCCGCCCGACACCGAGATCACGGCCGTCCACATCAGCGAGCTCCTCGACCCGGCCGCCTACCTCGCGGGCGGCGAGCTGCTGCTCACCACCGGCCTGGGGCTGCCGGAGGACGAGGCAGCCTGCCGTGCGTACGTCGAACGGCTGGTGGCCGCCGAGACCAGCGCGCTCGCGCTCGGCCTCGGGCCGGTGCACGCGGACCCGCCCGCTCGACTCGCTGCAGCGTGCCGCGCCCTGGGCCTGGTCCTGCTGGTGGTCCCTGCGCCCACGCCGTTCCTGACCGTCTCCACGGCCTACTGGGCGGCCCGCTCACGCTCGACGGAGCAGCAGCTGACCGACGCGGTCGCCGCGCACCGCGCCCTGGTCGACGCCGCGGTCGCCCCCGACCCGGCCGCCGCCATCCTGCGCCGCCTCGCTCGGCTGCTCGGCGGGTGGGCCGCCGTGCTCGGGCCCTCGGGCGAGGTGGACCAGGTCCACCCGCCGTCGATGCAGGAGGACGCCGAGGCGCTGCAGGCGGAGGTCACGCGTCTCGAGATGGCAGGCGTGCACTCCTCGGCCTCCCTCAGCATCGCCGGGAGCGTGGTGGTGGTCTTCCCCCTCGCGGTGCAGGACAGGGTCGTGGGCTACCTGGCGGCCGGGGCACCGGACCAGGTGCATCCGTGGCAGAGACGGGTCATCCTCACGGCTGCCGCCCTCCTCAGCCTCGACGTGCTCCGCAACCAGCGCACGGAGTCCGCCCGCGAGGCGACCCGTCGCTGCGTCGCACTGCTCGTGGACGCCGGCCTCGTCGACGCGGCCCGTCGCTTGGCGGCCGAGGCCGGCGCGCCCTCGCCGGGTCGGGAGCTCCGCGTCGTGGTCGCGCGAGGTCGCGACAGCGAAGGGCTCGTCCAGGCGGTCGAGCGCTGGTGCCCCGACGCCCTGGCGGTGGCGGTGGACCGGTCGATCGCGTGGTTCCTGGTGCCCGACGACCACCCGGACCCTGGCGCGCTCGAGAAGCGGCTCCGCGACGTGGACCGCTCGGTGGCGGCCGCGATGTCGGACCTGGTCGCCGCCGAGGCCGCGGGACCCACGCGGGCGCGACTGCTGCAGGTCGTCGCATCGATGCCGGGCGCGACGGTCGCCCTGCCCCGGTCCGCCGCGCCCGGTGCCCTGCTGGGTGCCCTCGACGTCTTCCTCGCCACCGCTGCCGGGGAGGTGCGCGGTGCGCTCGTCGCCTACCTGCGTCACCGGGGCCAGTGGGAGCAGGCGTCGCGGGAGCTCGGCCTGCACCGCAACACGCTGCGCTACCGCGTCCAGCGGGCTCGAGCCCACCTGGCGGTCGACCTCGACGACCCCGACGTCGCGGCTGAGCTCTGGCTGGCGCTGCGAGCGCGGGGCGTCGCCTGACCCGCAGCGACCTCGTCGTTCCGTCCATCGGAGCGCCCGGATTCGTCGGATCGTCCAAGGACCACCGACGGCGCCGCGCCTACCGTCCTGGCAACCGACCACGACGGAGGAAGTCATGTCGCAGCCCGAGCAGCGGCGCATCGTCGCCACAGCGATCCCCGGCCCCGCATCGACCGCGCTGCAGGAGCAGCGGAGCGCTGAGCTGGCCGGAGGTCTCGGTACCACGATGCCGGTCTTCGTCGAGCGCGCAGGCGGCGGCGTCGTCGTCGACGTCGACGGCAACCACATCATCGACCTGGCCTCGGGCATCGCCGTGACCAGCGTGGGCGCCGCGCACCCGGAGGTGGTCCGCCGCATCACGGAGCAGGCCGAGCGCTTCACCCACACGTGCTTCCTCGTCACGCAGTACGAGGGGTTCGTCGAGGTGGCCGCCGCGCTGAACCGACTCACTCCCGGTGACCACGCGAAGAAGACGGCCCTGTTCACGACGGGATCAGAGGCGGTCGAGAACGCCGTCAAGATCGCCCGCGCCGCCACGGGCCGGCCCGCGGTGGTGGTGCTCGGGCACGCCTACCACGGGCGCACCCTGCTCACGATGTCGATGACGGGGAAGAACGTGCCGTACAAGGACGGCTTCGGTCCCTTCGCCCCCGAGGTCTACCGGGTGCCCTCGCCGTACCCGTTCCGGTGGCCGTCGGGCCCCGAGCACGCCGCGGAGGAAGCGCTGGCCGCGCTCAGGGAGACGGTCCTGACGCAGATCGGTGCGCACAACGTCGCGGCCATCGTCGCCGAGCCGATCCAGGGCGAGGGTGGCTTCATCGTGCCTCCCGCGGGCTACCTGAAGGCGGTCCAGGAGCTCGCCACGGAGCACGGCATCGTCTTCGTCGCCGACGAGATCCAGACGGGGTTCGGCCGCACGGGCGCGATGTTCGCGTGCGAGCACGACGGAGTCGTGCCCGACCTGGTGACGACCGCCAAGGCACTCGCCGGAGGCATGCCCCTCGCGGCGGTGACCGGTCGTGCCGAGCTGATGGACAGCGTTGCTCCCGGCGGCCTCGGCGGGACCTACGCCGGCAACCCCGTCGCCTGCGCGGCGGCGCTCGGCACGCTCGAGGTCATCGAGCGCGACGGCCTGGTGGAGCGGGCTCGCGAGATCGAGGCGAGGGTGCGGCCGCGCCTGGAGGCGCTGCAGGGCGCGGGGTCGCCGGTCGGCGAGGTCCGTGGCCGGGGCGCGATGCTCGCGCTCGAGCTGGTCCGCCCGGGGACGACCGAGCCCGCCCCCGACATCGCGAGGGCGATCGCCGCCCACTGCCACCGCGAAGGAGTGCTCACCCTCGTCTGCGGCACCTTCGGGAACGTCATCCGCCTGCTCCCCCCGCTCGTCATCCCGATGGACCTGCTCGACGAGGCCGTCACGGTCCTCGAGTCGGCCGTCGCGGCAGCGCGATGACCGGCGACGCGTCGTACGACCCGCGGACCGGGAGCGTGGTCGCGACCGCGACCGCCACCACGCCGGAGGAGGTGGGGCTGGCCGCCCGTCGCGCGGCGCAGGTCGCTCCCTCGGTCGCGGCCACCAGCCCACGGCGGCGCCGCCGATGGCTCCACGCGGTGGCCGATGCCCTCGAGGCGCACCGCGAGGAGCTCGTCGCCCTCTCCGACGCCGAGACCGCGCTGGGGTCGGAACGCCTGGGCGGCGAGATCACCCGGGCTGCGAACCAGCTCCGGTTCTACGGCGACGTCGCGGCCGAGGGCTCCTACCTCGGCGTCACCCTGGACCCCGCGACGGCGACCTCGCCCGCCCTCGCCCGCGTGAACCAGCCGCTGGGGCCGGTCGCGGTCTTCGGAGCCAGCAACTTCCCCTTCGCGTTCGGCGTGCTGGGCAACGACACGGCCTGCGCGCTCGCCGCCGGGTGCCCGGTCGTCGTCAAGGCACATCCCGCACACCTGGGCACCAGCGTGCGCCAGGTCGAGATCGCCCACGAGGCGCTCGCCGCGGCGGACGCCCCGGCCGATGTCCTCGACATCGTGGTCGGGCACGACGCGGGGGTCCACCTGGTCCAGGCCCCCGAGGTCAGCGCGGTCGGCTTCACCGGCTCGCAGGCCGGCGGCCTCGCCCTGTGGCGGTTGGCGAACGACCGCGACGAGGTGATCCCCGTCTACGCCGAGATGGGCACGGTGAACCCGGTGGTCGTCACCCGCGCCGCAGCGGCGGACATCGCCACCGTGGCGACCGGGTTCGTGGGTTCCTTCACCCAGGGCCACGGCCAGTTCTGCACCAAGCCGGGCCTGTTCCTGGCGCCGGCGGGCTCCGGTGCCGCCCAGGCGGTCGCCACTGCCCTGCGTGCGGCGGCGCCCCGCCCGGTGATGCTGACGCGGGCGATCGCCGACTCCGTGGTCACCGGCATCTCCGAGATGGAGGCTGCGGGCGCCGAGGTGGTGACGCGCCTCGACCCGCCCGGGTCGACCGGGTGGGTGGCGCCCGCCGCGGTCCTCTCCGCCGGTGCCGACGCGCTCGAGCGGGGGAGCAGGCTCCTCGAGGAGTGCTTCGGCGCGGTCGTGGTCGTGGTCGAGTACGACTCCGACGAGCAGCTCGCCGGCGTGCTGTCGACCCTGCAGCCGTCCCTGGCCGCCAGCCTGGTGACCGGCACCGAGGACGACCCGCAGGCCGCTGCCCTGGTCGAGGTGCTCAGCCGCAAGGTCGGCCGGGTCGCGGTCAACGACTGGCCGACCGGGGTCGCCGTCGCCTGGGCGCAGCAGCACGGCGGCCCGTGGCCCGCGACCTCCGCCCCGGGCGCGACGTCGGTGGGCGCGCACGGACTGGCGCGCTTCGTGCGTCCGGTCGCCTACCAGTCGTCGTACGACGCGTGGTTGCCGCCGGCCGCGCGCGCAGCCAACCCGTGGCGCGTCCCGCGACGGGTCGCGGGTGAGGCACGGGCCGGCGGCTCGGCATGACCCTCCCGCTCGACGGCCTGCTCGTCGCCGACTTCAGCCGGGTGCTGGCCGGCCCGCTGGCGGCCGCGACCCTCGCCGACCTCGGTGCCGTGGTCGTCAAGGTGGAGCGGCCCGGCTCCGGCGACGACACGCGTCACTGGGGGCCACCCTGGACGGAGTCCTCGAGCTCGTACTTCGAGTGCGCCAACCGCTCGAAGCGATCCGTCGAGCTCGACCTCGCCGACCCTGCCGACCTGGTCCTCGCCCGACGGCTCGCCGCGCGCTGCGACGTCCTCGTCGAGAACTTCCGCACCGGCACCCTCGAGCGGCGCGGCCTGGGCTACACCGACGTCGCCGCGGTGAACCCCGCGGTGGTCTACGCCTCGATCACCGGCTTCGGGAGCCGCGGCGGTGCCGACCTCGCCGGCTACGACTTCCTGGTCCAGGCGGTGGGTGGGCTGATGAGCATCACCGGGGACGAGGAGCCGACCAAGGCCGGGGTCGCCCTCGTCGACGTGCTGACCTCGAAGGACGCCGTGGTCGCGATCCTGGCCGCGCTCCGGGCCCGAGAGGCGCTCGGGCGTGGTCAGCACGTCGAGGTCAACCTGCTCTCGAGCCTGCTCGGCTCACTGGCCAACCAGGCCTCGGCGTACCTCACGACGGGCGAGCTGCCGCGACGGATGGGGAACCGGCACCCGTCCATCGCTCCGTACGAGACGCTCGCCGCCCGGGACGGGCACGTGGCCGTGTGCTGCGGCAACGACCAGCAGTTCGGAAGGCTCGTCGAGGTCCTCGGCGTGCCCGGTCTGTCGCGGGACCCGCGGTTCGCGACCAACGCCGACCGCGTGGCGCACCGCGACGACCTGGTCCGCGTGCTCGAGGCCGCGCTGGCGGCGGACACGGTGGACGGGTGGACTCAGCGGCTCGGGGCGGCCGGCGTACCGGCCGGCGGGGTGGGCTCGGTCGGCGACGCCTTCGACCTCGCCGAGCGTCTCGGCCTGCGCCCGACCGTCGCGGTGGGGGACGACCGCCCGCGCCAGGTGCGGAGCCCGCTCACGTTCTCGGCCACCCCGATCACCGGCTACGCGGCGCCGCCGCTGCTGGGCGAACACAACGACGACGTCCGCCGTTGGCTGACCAAGGAGATCGACTGATGAGCACCAGCAACCTGCCCGCCTTCGAGCCGCTCGACCCGGTGGGCATCGACGACCTGCTCACCCCGGACGAGAAGGCCGTGCGGGCCTCGGTCCGGCACCTGTGCGCGGAGCGGGTCGACCCGTTCGTGGCGGACTGGTTCGAGCGGGGCGTCGTCGACGACGTCCGCGGGCTGGCCAAGGAGCTCGGCGCGCTGGGCCTCCTGGGCATGCACCTGGAGGGCTACGGGTGCGCCGGCATGTCCGCCACCGAGTACGGCCTCGCGTGCCTCGAGCTGGAGGCGAGCGACTCGGGCATCCGGTCGCTCGTGTCGGTCCAGGGGTCGCTGGCGATGTACGCCATCTGGCGGTGGGGATCGGAGGAGCACAAGCTCGAGTGGTTGCCTCGCATGGCCTCCGGCGAGGCGATCGGGTGCTTCGGACTGACCGAGCCCGACATCGGCTCCGACCCGGGCAGCATGCGGACCCGCGCACGTCGCGACGGGTCGGACTGGGTCCTCGACGGTCGGAAGATGTGGATCACCAACGGCTCCGTGGCCGACGTGGCGGTCGTCTGGGCGCAGACCGACGAGGGGGTGCGGGGCTTCGTCGTGCCCACGACGACCCCCGGGTTCAGCGCGCCGGAGATCAAGCACAAGCAGTCGCTGCGCGCCTCCGTGACCAGCGAGCTGGTGCTCGACGGGGTCCGCCTCCCCGACGCCGCTGCCCTCCCCGAGGTCCGCGGCCTCCGCGGGCCGCTCAGCTGCCTGAACGAGGCCCGCTTCGGGATCGTGTGGGGCTCGATGGGCGCGGCGCGCTCGTCCCTGGCGGCAGCGCTGTCCTACGCCGGCGAGCGGGTCCAGTTCGGTCGCCCGGTCTCGGGGTTCCAGCTGACCCAGCAGAAGCTGGTCGAGATGAACCTCGAGTACACCAAGGGCGTGCTCCTGGCCCTGCACCTCGGGCGCCGCAAGGACGCCGGCACGCTGCGTCCGGAGCAGGTCAGCCTCGGCAAGCTCAACAACGTCCGGGAGGCGCTGGAGATCTGCCGGACCGCCCGGACCGTGCTGGGCGCGAACGGCATCTCGCTGGAGTACCCGGTGATCCGGCACATGAACAACCTCGAGTCGGTGCTGACCTACGAAGGCACCGTCGAGATGCACACCCTCGTCGTCGGTCAGGCGATGACCGGACAGGCCGCGTTCCGCTGACGCGGACCCGCCCGCCGCGCCCGGCCCGTCCGCCGGTCGCGGCGGGCGCGCGGCCCGGCGTTCCCCACCTCGGCCGGAGCCGGACCCACGGCTGACCCGAGGCGCTGCAGCGCGCCTCCGCACGCGGGCCGCCCGTCGGTCACGACGTGACCCGGGCCACGTCGTAACCGAATTGTTACCTCCCCGGTCTGGCCTCGTCATGGAACTGGTGAGAACGTTATCGCACTCAGTGAGAACGTTCTCGCATCCCTCGACACCATGGAAGTAGAGACCAGTGACTTCTCTCGCCCTTCCCCTCCGCCCTGTCGCACCGGACATCGCGCCGACGCTCCGCACGACCGTCGGCCAGCGCTCGTTGACCCAGGAGATCGCCTCCGAGGTCGTCCGTCGGGACCTCGACACGGTGTTCTTCGTCGGCATGGGGGGCTCGTGGGCCTCCTCGGTGCCGGCCACCTTGAGCCTGACCGGGACGGCCACCGGTCTGGCGGTGCACAACGTCAACGCGGCCGAGTTCGTGCTCACCCACCTCGACCGCGTCGGTCCCCGCTCGCTGGTGGTGGCCTCCTCGCACTCGGGTGGGACGCCGGAGACCGTGGCGGCGGCGCAAGCGGCTGCGAAGGCGGGTGCCCACGTCGTGTCGGTCGCCCGGGACGCCGACAACCCGCTCGCCGAGGCGGCGCGGCACCAGCTCGTCTACGGCAGCGAGAAGACCGCGACCAGCGCGAAGTACGAGCTGCTCGAGGAGCTCAGCTGCTCGATCTTCGAGGCGACCGGCGCCGGCGTCGACGTGGCCGCGGTCCGCGCCGGCCTCGACGCCATCGCTGACGCGACGGTCGCGGCCGTCGAGGCCACCGAGGAGCAGACCCGCGCCGCCGTCGCGAAGATCTACGACGCCGACAACGTCTTCGTGCTCGGCACCGGTCGCCTGCTGGGCCTCGCCTACATGCTGTCGGTCTGCTACCTCGTCGAGATGCAGCGCCAGAAGTCGACGCACTTCAACAGCGCGGACTTCTTCCACGGTCCGTTCGAGATGGTCGACGAGCAGAGCACGCCGGTGATCCACCTCGCCGGTGAGGACGAGACCCGGCCGATCTCCGAGCGGGTCGACCGCTTCCTGGGGCGCTACGGCCGTGACCACTACGTCCTCGACTCCGCGGCGCTCCCCCTGCCCGGTGTCCCGGACGAGGTGCGCGGCAGGGTCGCGCACATCGCCATGGCCTCGGTCGCATCCCGGATCGCCTACCACTTCGAGCCGATGACCGGGCACGACCTCGACATCCGCCGGTACATGTACAAGGTCGAGTACTGAGCCGATGACACGCATCTGCGGGGTCGGCGACAACGTCGTCGACCGGTACCTCGAGACCGGGTTGATGTACCCGGGGGGAAGTGCGGTGAACGTCGCCGTGCACGCCCGGCGCCTCGGCGCCTCGGCCGGGTACGTCGGCATCCTGGGCGACGACGAGGCGGCGACCCACGTCCTCAAGTCGTTGCTCGACGAGGGCGTCGACGTCTCGCGCGTCCGCCACGAGGCGCACCCCAACTCCTTCGCCGACGTGACGCTCGACCCGGACGGCAACCGCGTGTTCGGCGAGTTCGTCCCGCCGGTCGGTCGTCTCGAGCTGGACGAGGACGACCTCGCCTACCTTCGCGGCAGCGACTGGCTGCACACCGGCCACAGCAGCTTCACCCTCTCCGAGGTGCCGACGCTCGGGTCGCTGGCGCCGGTGGTCTTCGACTTCTCGTACAAGAGCCTCGAGTGGGCAGCCCCGGTGCTCCCGCACGTGACCGCGGCGTTCTTCTCGCGCGGCGAGGCCGACGACGAGCAGTGCGTCGCCCTGATCGAGGAGGTCCGTGCGCTCGGCCCCGGCCTGGTCGTCGTCACCCGCGGCGCGCGGGGGTCGGTGGTCTGGCGGGAGGGTGACGTCGTCCACCTCGAGCCGGCCGCGCCGGCCGCGCCGATCGACACCCTCGGTGCCGGCGACGCCTACCTGGCGGCGATGCTCTGCGCACTCGCGGAACACCGCGGGCTCGACGTCGCCGCTGCCGAGGCGGCGGCGTACGCAGCAACGGTCTGCGAGCACTTCGGGGCGTTCGGACACGCCGTACCCATCCATCAGCCGACCGAGGAGGCGACACGATGACCGCGACACCGCCCACCCCCGTGCTCGACGTGGCAGACGTCACCAAGAGCTACGGGCACGTGCAGGCCCTCCGGGGGGTGGACCTCCAGGTCCGCCCCGGCGAGGTCCACGCCCTCGTGGGGGACAACGGGGCCGGCAAGTCCACCCTGATGAAGATCATCGCGGGAGCCGTCCCACCCACGTCGGGCACGGTCTCGGTCCGCGGGGACCGGGTGAGCTTCGCCAGCCCGTCGGAGGCCCAGGCCGCCGGGATCGAGACGGTCTACCAGGACCTCGCGCTCGCGCCCACCCTGACTCCGGGCGAGAACCTCTACCTCGGGCGCGAGATCCCGCGGAAGGGCCTGCTCGGCAGGCTCGGCTTCATCGACCGCCGGTCGATGAACCGGTCGGCCGAGGAGCAGCTGACCTCGCTCGGCGCCAGCCTCCAGTCGCTCAGCAACGAGGTCGGGTCGCTCTCCGGTGGGCAGAGGCAGGCCGTGGCCGTCGCCCGCGCCTCGCTGTGGGGCAGCGCGCTGATCATGCTCGACGAGCCGACCGCGGCGCTCGGGGTCTCCCAGACCGAGCAGGTGCTCCGGCTCGTCGAGCGACTGCGCGACGAGCGCGGCCTCGCCGTGCTCCTGATCTCCCACAGCATGCCCGACGTCTTCCGGGTCGCCGACCGGGTGACCGTGCTCCGCCTCGGCCGCACGGTCCTGACCGCGGAGACCTCGACCCTGAGCACGAACGACCTCATCGCCGCGATGACCGGTGTCACGACCGGCCTCGCCCCGGCCACGCAGGGAGGTGCGGCATGACCGTCACCATCGAACCGACCCCGGGCGTCGACGACCCCATGCCGGAGCCGGACCACCGGCCGGGCCTCGGAACGCGGCTGCTCGCCAGCCAGCGCTTCTCCAACGTCACGATCTTCGGCCTGCTGCTGCTGATCGTCGTGTTCTTCAGCATCGTCACGCCGAACGGCTCGTTCCTGTCGAACTTCAACCTGACGAGCATCGCGCTGTCGGGCTCCCAGCTGCTGCTGCTGGCGGCCGGTGTGACGTACCTGCTCATCGCCGCCGGGCTCGACCTCTCCGTCGGAGCGATCGTCGTCTTCTCCTCGGTGCTCGCGGTGAAGCTGATGGTCAACCTCACCGCGGGCCTGGCCGACACGACGTCCGGGGGAGTCGAGCTCTGGTCCCGGATGCTCCTCGCCCTCGGCGCCGGACTGCTCACCGGCGCGGCCTGGGGCCTGGTCAACGGCCTGCTCGTCGTGAAGTCGAAGATCCCCTCGTTCATCGTCACCCTCGCGACCAGCACGATCATCCTGGGCCTGGCGCAGGTGTGGACCGGCGGCATCAACGTCAGCGGCGTGCCGCCGGCGCTCAGCACGTCCTTCGGCCTCGGGAAGGTCCTCGGGATCCCGTGGCCGGTGGTCGTCTCCTTCGCGGTGACCGGCGTCCTGTGGGTGATCCTGGCCGGGACGCGCTTCGGCATGCGGACCTACGCGATCGGGGCCAACCCCGAGGCCGCCCGCCGGGCCGGCATCAACGTCGATCGGCACCTGCTGGTGCTCTACACCCTCGTCGGGGTGCTGGCGGGCCTGGTCGGGATGATCGACATCGCCCGCTTCACCACCGCCTCGGTGACCGGGTACAGCACGATCGCCCTCCAGGCGATCACCGCGGTGATCATCGGAGGCACCTCGCTGTGGGGCGGGCGGGGCAAGATGTCGGGCACCGTCGTCGGCGCCTTCATCCCGGCCACGCTCACGAGCGGCTTCGTGATCATGAACCTCCAGCCCTTCTGGCAGAACGTCGCCATCGGCTGCGTCCTCATCTTCGCCGTCTTCGTCGACCAGTACCGGCGTCGGGCGGTGAACACCCTGTGACCAACGGACCGGGGATCTCGGACACGCACCACATCCAACTGTCGTGCCGTCGGCCGACCAGCGAGAGGAACCGACCATGAAGCACCCCTGGCACAAGATCGCCGTCCTGACCCTGGCCGGGCTGGCGTTGACCGCCTGCTCGACCGAGGAGGACACCGCCGCCTCGGCCTCGCCAGGAGGCGATGCGGGCGACATCAAGGTCGTGATGCTGCTCAACGACCAGTTCGACCCGTACTACCTGACGCTGGTCAAGGGCGCCGAGGAGAAGGCGGAGGAGCTCGGCATCGACTTCTCCTGGCAGGCTCCGACGACGCTGGACGTGGCGAGCCAGACCCAGCTGCTGCAGTCGATCGCCGCGACGAAGCCCGACGGGATCATCATGTCGGCCCTCGACGCCGACGCGATGGTCGCACCGATGAAGCAGGTCCAGGACTCGGGGATCCCGATCGTCACCGTCGACAGCGACGTCAACGACGCCTCCGCCCGCCTCGCGACCTTCAAATCCGACGGCAAGGTCAACGGGGAGATGGCCGCCGACGAGATGGCCGAGCTGCTGGGCGGGGAGGGGAAGGTCGGGTACGTCGGCTACACCCCCGGCATCCAGAGCGTCGACATCCGCCTCCAGGGCTGGACCGAACAGCTCGAGGAGCACGCCGGCCTCGACAACGAGGGCGAGCAGTACGCCGGCGCGGACATCGCCGAGAACGCCGCCAAGGCCTCGGCGCTGCTGTCCCGCGTCCCGGACCTGGCCGGCATCTACGCCTCCTGGACCAATGCGACCATCGGCGCGGCCAACGCCGTCCAGCAGGCCGGGAAGAGCGAGGACGTCGTCGTCATCGGCGTCGACGCCTCGCCCGACGAGGTCGCCCTGCTCCAGCAGGGTCAGGTCGACGCGCTCATGGTCCAGAAGCCCTACGACATGGGCAAGGACGCGGTCGAGGCGCTCGTGGAGCACGCCCAGGGTGGCGAGGACCCCGACAGCGAGAACCTCTACGACGTCGTGATCGCCACACCCGAGAACGTCGACGACCCCGACATCAGCCAGTACCTCTACGTGAAGCCGGAAAGCGAGTAGACCCGTGACCCGACTTGGGATTGACGTGGGCGGGACGTTCACGGACGTCGTCGTCCTGCACGAGGACGGCCGCCGTGTCGTCGAGAAGGTGCCGAGCACGCCGGAGGACGCCTCGATCGGCATCCTGCGCGGCATCGAGCAGATCCAGGCGACGCGGGGCGTCGACGTCGGGGAGCTGGACGTCTTCTGCCACGGATCGACCGTCGCGACCAACGCGCTGCTCGAGTCCAAGCTCCCGCGCACGGCCCTCGTGGTCACCCGCGGGTTCCGCGACGTGCTCGAGATCGGCACCCAGCTGCGCAGTGACCTCTTCGACCTCCGGGTCGCGAAGCCCCGTCCCTACGTCCCCCGGTCGCGGGTGATCGAGGTCGACGAGCGCGTCGACCGCCTGGGCGGCGTCGTGCGGCCCCTCGGGGACGCCGAGGTCGAGCGCATCGTCGAGGCCGTCCGGGCCGCGGACGTCGAGGCCTGCGCCGTCACCCTGCTGTTCGGGTTCCGCAACGACGAGCACGAGCGACGGCTCGCCGACGCCCTGCGCGCGGCGATGCCGGAGCTCTCGGTCGCGGTGAGCAGCGAGGTGGCCCCGGAGATCAAGGAGTACCCCCGCGCCTGCACCACGGTGGTCAGCGCAGCGCTGCGACCGCTTGTGGCGCGCTACATGGCCGGGATCCTGGCCGGCCTCGAGCCGGCCGGGGTCACCTGCCCGACGTTCATCATGCAGTCCAACGGTGGCGTGATGAAGGTGACCGAGGCAGCGGAGAACGCGCACCGGATGGTGCTCTCCGGCCCCGCCGCCGGCGTCCTCGCAGCCACCCAGGTGGCCGCGCAGTCGAGCTATCCGCACCAGATCACCTTCGACATGGGCGGTACCTCGACCGACATCTGCCTGGTCCACGAGGGCAGGGCGCGCGTCGAGCGGGAGAGCCTCTTCGAGGGGCGGCCGATGCTGGTGCCGCAGTTCGACATCCACACGATCGGCTCCGGCGGCGGCTCCCTGGCGTACGTCGACGAGGCGGGCGGCCTGCACGTCGGGCCGGAGAGCGCGGGCGCCGTGCCCGGGCCCGCCTGCTACGGCCGCGGCGGGACCCGCCCGACGACCACCGACGCGCAGCTGGTCCTCGGCCGGATCGACCCGGCGTCGTTCCTCGGGGGAGAGATGAGCCTCGACCTCGAGGCGGCGCGCCTCGCGGTGAAGACCCACGTCGCCGACCCGCTCGGCGTGGACGTCGACACCGCGGCCATCGGGATCCTCGACGTCGCCGACGCGGTGATGGCCCGCGGCGTGCGCGTCGTCAGCGTCAACCGCGGGTACGACCCGCGGGACTTCCACCTGCTGCCGTTCGGCGGGGCGGGCCCGATGCACGCCCTCAGCGTGGGCGCCCTCGTCGACGTGGGAGCCGTGCTCGTCCCACCGAACCCGGGCACGTTCTCGGCCGTCGGCCTGGCGGGGTCGGACATCAAGTACAGCTTCGTCCGAGTCGTCGACGTCGACGTCGCGGACCTGGACGTCGCCGACGTGGAGGCCACCTACGCCGACCTGCAGTCCGCAGCCGCCGACCGCTTCGCCGGCTCGGGGGTCGCCCGGGTCGACCACATCCGACTGGCGCGCTTCCGCTACGCCTGGCAGGACAACGACGTCGAGGTGATCGTCGAGGGCCCGGTCCTCGACGAGAACGCCCTGCAGCAGGCCGTCAAGCAGTTCCACGAGCAGCACCACTTCGAGTTCGGCCACAGCAACGTCGAGGACCGGGTCGAGCTCGTCGCCGTGGGCCTCGAGGCCTACGGCCTCCTCGACACCAGCGCCAGCGGCGCGGTCGTGCCCGTCCAGGGGACCGCTGAGCCCGCCGAGCACCGCGAGGTCTACTTCAAGGGCCCCGGACGTGTGCAGACACCGGTGTACCTGCGGCCGGCGCTACCGCCGGGGACGGTGATCGCCGGGCCGGCCATCATCGAGGAGCGCGAGGCCACGACGGTCGTCATCCCGGACACGACGGTGCGCGTCGACGACGACCTCAACCTGCTGATCACCTACAACGACCGTGAAGGGGCCTGACGCCATGACTGCCACGACGGACGCGGTCGGCGAGCGCCTCGCCGATCCGATCACCACGGAGGTCGTCCGCCACGCCCTCGAGACCATCGCCGAGGAGATGGGCACTGCGCTGCGGCGCACCGCCCTCAGCGTGGTCGTCAAGGACATGCGCGACTACTCCTGCGCGCTCTTCGACGCGCAGGGCCGGATGCTCGCAGCGGCCCTGGACATCCCCAGCCTGCTGGCCTCCATGGCGCCCGCGCTCCAGTCCTGCCTCGAGAAGTGGGGCGACGACATCGAGCCCGGCGACGTCTTCATCAACAACCACCCCTACCTGGGTGCCTGCCAGACGAACGACATCAACATCTTCGCGCCGGTGTTCGACGCGCAGGACGTGCTGGTGGGGTTCACCGGCGTGATCGCCCACCACGCCGACTGGGGCGGCCGCACGCCCGGCACCGCGGCGGCTCGCTCGGAGTCGGCGTACGAGGAGGGTGTGCTGCTGCCGGCGCTCAAGGTGGAGGTAGCCGGCAGGCCCAACACGACGGTGCTCGACATCATGAACGCCAACGTCCGGCACCCCGCCCAGAACGTCGGCGACCTGCGTGCGCAGGTGGCGGCGGCCCGGTCGGGCGGCACCAGGTTCGCCGCCCTCGCCGAGAAGTTCGGGACCCCGGTGCTGCTCGCCGCGATCGACGAGCTGTTCGGCTACACGGTGCGCCGCACCCGCGCGGAGCTCGCCAAGCTCCCCGACGGTGACTACCGCGCCGAGGGCTACCTCGACAACGACGGCCTCGACCTGGGCTCGCCGGTCAAGATGGTCGTCACGGCGACGATCGAGGGCGACCGGATCCACTTCGACTTCACGGGGTCGGACCCGCAGATGCGGGGCGGGATGAACATCCCGAACTCCACCCTGCGGTCGGTGGTCCACTACGCGGTGAAGTGCCTGATGCCCGCCGACGTGCCGTTCAACGAGGGCTCGCTGGCCCCGGTCACCCTGCACGCCCCGTCGGGCACCGCGGTGAACCCGGACTTCCCGGCAGCGGTCGGCGACCGGCACCTCGCCTCGCAGCGACTCGCGTCGATCGTGACGCGTGCGCTCGCGGAGGCCGCCCCGGACCGGGCCTCGGCGGAGTGGTTCGTCGGGTGGCCCGTGCTCGTGTGCGAGTCCCGCTCGCCGAAGTCGGGTGAGGGCGTGGTCCTGCTCGCGAACGTCGCCGGGGGCGCCGGCGCCTGCGCCGAGCACGACGGCGCCGACGCCCTCGACGTGCACATGGCGAACTGCCAGCTGATCCCGGCCGAGGTGATCGAGTCGTCCTACGAGCTCCGCGTCGAGCAGTACGCGCTGATCCCGGACTCCGGCGGAGCGGGTCGCTACCGAGGCGGCCTCGGCATCCGAGCCGACTACCGCAACATCTCCGAGAAGCCCCTGCACTTCCTCTCCGAGGCCGAGCAGACCCGCCCGGAGTACGCACCGCTCGGCCTCGACGGCGGACGGCCCGGCCGCTCGGCGTCGCTCGCCCTCATCGACGAGGACGGCCACGAGGCCGCGCTGCCGGTCAAGGGCCAGGGCGTCGCGGCGCCCGGGCAGGTCGTCAGCCTGCGCGCCGGCGGGGGCGGCGGGTACGGCGATCCGGCGTCGCGCCCGGCCGAGGCCCTGGCCGCCGACGTGCGCGACGGGCGCGTCAGCGAGGAGGGGGCCGCCCACTACGAGGTGGCGTCGCGGTGACGGTCGACTTCGATCGGCTCTGGCACGTCGGGGTCGTCGTGGGTGACCTCGAGCAGGCGATGGAGCAGCTGGCGGACTCCTTCGGGCACGACTGGGCGACCGTCCTGGAGCGGGAGGTGCCGGTGCACGTCGTCGGCGGGACGCAGAGCAGCCGCGTGCGCTGGACGGCCTCGCGCGGGGGGCCGCCCCAGTGGGAGGTCATCCAGGCCGAGTCCGGGGTCTGGTCGGTCGACGCCAACCCGGGCGGCGGCCTGCACCACCTGGCCTACTGGAGCGACGACCTCGCCGGCGACAGTGCGGCGCTCCAGGCGCAGGGGTACCGCCTCGAGGCGTGGGGCGACGACGAGCACGGGACCACGCGCTTCATCTACCTGCTGGGACCGAACGGCCTGCGGATCGAGATCGGCGCGGCCGAGACGCGGCCGGCCTGGGAGGAGTGGACGTCCGGTGGCGACTACGGCATCCGGTTCTGACGTGCTCGCTGGTGGTGTCGCGCACGTCGGCGTCGTCGTCGACGACCTGGAGGCGGCCATGGCCGACCTGCCGGTCGTGGGTGCGTGGAGCAGCGTGCTGGAGTGGGACACCACGGTGCGTCGGGCCCACGGCTCGATCGAGCGCCGACCCGTCCGTTTCGTGACGGCCGCCGGTGCACCCGCGCACCTGAAGCTCATCGAGTCGGCGCCCGGCAGCGTCTGGGCGCCGACCGGCGGGGTGCAGCAGCTGCACCACCTGACGTACTGGGTCGCCGACCTGGGCGCGGCGACGGCCCAGCTGCACGCCGCGGGCTACCGGACCGAGGCCGACGGCCTCGAGGAGGACGGCAGCGTCCGCTTCCGCTACCTGGTGAGCCCGCTGGGTGTGCGCATCGAGCTCGGTCTCCTGGCCAACAAGGCCGCCTTCGACTCCTGGGCCTCCGGCGGGGACCACGCCTGAGGGTGGTCAGGGAGCGGCGGGCGTCGCGGGGGCCGTCGACCCGCGGACCAGGAACGAGGTGGGCAGCAGGATCCGGCGCGGCTCCTGGTCGTCGCCCGCGATCCGCTCCAGCAGGCGCTGGGCGGCGCGGGCCCCGATCTCGTGGACCGGTTGCTCGACCAGCGTGAGAGCGGGGCGGACGAGCGTCGTCCAGTCCAGGTTGTCGAAGCCCACGAAGGACAGGTCGCCCGGCAGGTCGAGGTCGAGCTCGCGGACCGCGCGGAACCCGCCGACCGTCATCACGTTGTCGATGGTGACCAGCGCGCTGGGGCGGTCGGAGCGGGAGAGCAGCTGGCGAGCGCACTCCACCGCGCCGTCCACCTCGTACGTCCCGGTCCGGCAGACCAGGGTCGGGTCGACCGGCACGCCGGCCGCCCGGTGCGCGCGGAGGTAGCCGAGGAGCCGGGCGGCGCTGGCGTTGAGCTCGCCTCGGTCCCGGTCGAGACCAGGGCCGAGCAACGTCTGCCAGTCCGCCTCGCGCTCGATGCGGAGCTCGGCCAGGATGCCGATCCGGCGGTGCCCCAGCTCGAGCAGGTGGGAGACCGCGAGCTCGGTGGCGCGGACGTCGTCGACCGTCACCACGTCGGCGCTCAGCATCGAGCTGATCCGGTCGATCAGGACGACGGGAGTGCCGCGTTCCTGCGCCGTCGCCAGGTGGGCGACCTCGCAGACGTCCGCGGCGGAGACCACCATCCCGTCCACCCGCTTGTCCATGAGCAGGGCGATCGCCTCGCGCTCGGTGGCGACGTCCTCGTCGGTGTTGACGAGGAGGATGTCGAAGCCGGCCTTCTTGGCCTCGTCGGTGACGCCTCGGACGACACCGGCGAAGAACGGGCTGGAGATGTCGGCGCAGACGACGCCGATGGTGTTGGTCCGGCGGGTGATCATGCTGCGGGCGACGCTGTTGGGCCGGTAGCCGATCTCCTCGGTGGCGGCCTGCACCCGGGCGCGCGTCTCGTCACTGACACGGCCGTAGTTGCCGAGCGCCCGGCTGGCGGTCGCGACCGAGACCCCGGCGACACGAGCGACGTCGCGGATCGTCGGGTTCCGTCCGGGCTCGCGCACATGAGAACGTTATCGCACCGGCGCCCGGAGCGCTCGTCGCGCGTCGGGGGTCCGGGCGGGGACCGCCCGGACCCCCGGGTCGTCACCCGAGGTTGGCGGCCATCTCGTTCGGCTCGTGGTCGAGCTCGACCGAGGCGGTGGTCTCCCCGGTGGTGAGGTCGACGGCGTGGACCTGGTTGGTGGCCGGGTCAGCGACGTACACGGTGTCTCCGTCGACGGTCAGCGCCGGGTGCGGGTCCTGCCAGTCGGCCGGGCCCTCCCACGGGTCGATGACGGGGTAGTCGTCGGTGATCTCGCCGGTGGCGGGGTCCAGGACGTGGATCGCGCCGTCGGTGCCGAGGAGGTACGCCAGGTCGTCCGGGCCGCGGACGACGCCGCGCCAGGTGTAGGCGACGCCCTTGGGCAGGTCGACCGTCTCGAGGGTGCCCTGCTCGGTGTCGATCAGCGCGACCTGGGTCAGCTCGTAGCCCTCGGCGTCCGGGTCGGTCTTGTAGTCGCCGACGACCAGCGGGCTGGTCTCGGAGACGTAGGCGTTGCCCATCCGGCCGAACTCGTCGGGGGCCTGGAGCTTCTCGAAGGCCCCGTCGCGGTAGAGCAGCGCGCCGTCCTCGCAGCCGAAGACGACGGCCTCGCCGGCCGCGGTGCCCTCGCCGTGCACGCCGGGGCACTCCTCGTTGCGGGCGGTCTCGGTCCAGTCCTCGCCGTCCGGCTCCAGCGCCATCGCGCCGGAGCGGGTCTCCTCGTCGCCGATCGTCGTGAGCAGGGTGCCGTCCTCGAGGACGATCGAGACGCCGTGGTGCGCCTCGGGCGCCCGGAAGCCGGTGGTCTCGGGCAGCTCGCCCTCGCCGGCGAGGAGCGCGTCGGTCTCGAAGATCGTCGTCTCGCCGGTGCCGTCGGCGAACAGGATGGTGTGCTCGCCGTGCCGTACGACGTGGCCCGCGGCCTCGGCGGCGAAGACGGCGTCGGTCAGCTCGGGCGCCTGGGTGTCGATGACCTGGAACCCCTCGCTGGTGGTGAGCAGCACGTGCTGGCCGTCGCCGACGGCGTTGACGCGGGTGAACTCCTCGGTCTCGAACTCCTCGAGGACCTCCAAGGTCTCGCCGTCGAGCACGGCGACGCCGTCCTCGTAGGTGACCGCGAGGCGCGGCTGCGTGGTGGCCGCGGCCGCGGTGGTCTCGGGGGCGTCCTCGGACGTCGCGGACTCCTCCTCGGTGCCGCCGCAGGCGGCGAGGGCGAAGGTGAGGACCGCCAGCGCGGCGGTGCCGCGCAGTCCTCGGGTGGGGCGTCGGTGCATGGTGTTCCTTCCGGTCGGGGCGCTCAGGACGAGAGCCCGGTGGTGATGCGTGCGGTGTTGGCGCGCTGCATGTCGAGGTAGGTCTCGGCTCCCTCGCCGGGCCCGGTCAGGGACTCGGTGAAGAGCGGGACGACCCGGACGTCGAGGCCGACCTCGTCGGCGAGGACCTGGACGAGCCGGTCGGGCTGTGAGGACTCGGCGAAGATCGCGGGGACCTCGGCCTCCTCGATCGCGGTGGCCAGCTCGTCGAGGTCGGCGGCGCTGGGCGAGGCGAGGGTGGTGCCGCCGGGGATGACGGCACCGACGACGCGGAACCCGAAGCGCTCCGCGAGGTAGCCGAAGACGTGGTGGTTGGTCACCAGGCTGCGCCGCTCCTCGGGGATCGCCGCGAACGCCGTCGTCATCTCCTGGTCGAGCCGCTCGAGCTGGCCGCGGTAGTCGGCCGCCCGCTGCTCGAGCACGCCGGTGTCGAGCCCGTCGACATCGGCGAGCGCTTCGGCCAGCGCGTCGACGACCTCGACCACCTGGGCCGGGTCGGTCCAGAAGTGCGGGTCGGGCGCGCCGCCCTCGGCGGCGGAGTAGTCGAGGACGTCGACGTGCTCACCGGCGACGAACGTCTCCGCCCCAGACCCGGCCGCGCGGTCGAGGTGCTGCTGCAGGCCCTCCTCCAGCCCGAGCCCGTTGGAGACCACCAGGTCCGCCTCGGCCATCGAGGCCGCCTCGCGGGCGGAGATCTCGAAGGAGTGGGGGTCGGCGTTCGGGCGCATCAGCACCGTGACCTCGGCCTCCTCGCCGACGACGTTGCGGACCAGGTCGCCGAGGATGTTCGTGGTCACGACGACCTCGGGCCGGTCCGGGCCGTCGTCGGCGGTGCAGGAGGAGAGCGCGAGGACCGTGGCCGCGAGCGCCGCGGCGAGGGCGCGGGTGCGGGTCCGGGTGCGGGTGCGGGTGCGCCGCGTCATCGGCCCGTCTCCGCGAGGAAGGTGGGCGCGACGTCCGTGCGCAGCCGCCGCGCGACCCGGGCGGAGTCGGCGTAGTCGATCTCGTGGACGACGCCCTCCTCCGGCGAGCTGAGGTACGCGCGCTCCTGGTCGACGACCAGCTCCACCCGTGCCGCGGCCCGGGGGCGCCGCACGCTGCCGGCCACGAGCGGAGCGGTCACGGCGAGCTGCTCGCCGGTGCCGGCGGCGTACACGCGCACCCGGCCGCTCCGGTCGAGCGCGACCACGTGGCCCTCGACGTCGTCGCTGGCCGAGACCCGCAGGAGCGGTACGTCGACCTCGTGCAGCCGCCAGGTGCGCTCCCGCGTGTCGAGGAGCCAGAAGCCGTCCGTCCCCGCCAGGGCGGCCACGGTCGGTCGGCCCTTGCGGGCGTCGAAGCCGGTGGCAGGCGGGGCCTGGGAGCCGCGGGGGTAGGGGATGCGCTCGACCGCGGGCCGCTCGCCGTCCTCGGTCCACAGCAGCGCGCCGTCGGCGCAGCCGACCACGAGGCCGACGGAGGTGGTGATGGTGCCGCTGGCGTCGGCGCAGGAGGTGCGCGTGCCCGGTGACGGGCTGCCGTCCGCGTCGACCAGCTCGACGTCGGTGACCGTGCCGGAGGCGTCGGGGACGGTGACCACGGCGCCGTCCGCGAACGGCGCGACCAGACCGTCGTGCGGGCGCGTCGACACCCGGAAGGTCTCGCGCAGCTCGCCGTCGGCGAGGGCCTCGTTGTCGAGCAGGACCGCCTCGCCGGAGCCGGCGAGGAAGAGGCCGGTGCCGCCCGCGGTGGAGAGCGGTCCGGTCGACACCGTGGCCTGCCCGCGGCCGGGGACGGTGCCGAGGACCCGCGGCTCCGCGCGGTAGTAGTGGTGGTGGTCGCCGTGGTTCCAGGTCCACACGCCGCTGTCGACGACCTCGACGCCGGAGGCGGTGGTGGCGAAGACGTACCGGCCGTCCGAGGCGACCGCGGACGGCTCCCCGACGGTGCCGACGGCGGACGTCTCCTCGGTGAGGAGGTCGAGCATCCCGACCCGGCCCGTCACGTCGACGGTCGTCAGGTGCAGCTGGGGCTCGGCCACCTCCTGGGCGCCGTCGACGGCGCCGTGCCCGTCCCCGCCGGAGCCGGGAGTGGAGGACGAGGGGCGCTCGGCGGGCCGTGCCTCGGAGGTGTCGCTGGAGCAGGACGTGCCGAGCAGGAGGACTGCTCCGAGCGCGGCGGTCAGGGTCCGGTGGGTCATGGGTTCCTGTCTGGTTCCGGGGTGGTGGGACACGCTGGTCGCGGGGTCGACGGCAGCGGGCTCAGTGCGCGGGGGCGGGTCGCCGGGGCCCGGGGGTCAGCCGGCGGACGACGGCGGACAGTGCGGCGAGGACGACGGCCGTGTAGGCGATCGAGGACCCGGCGGCCGTGCCGGCGTGCCAGCTGACGAGCAGGCCGGTGAGGACGGCCAGCACGCCGACGAGCGCGGCGAGCGCCATCGTGGTGGGGATGCGGGTCGTCCACTGGCCGGCCGCCACGGCCGGCGCGAGCAGCAGGCCGACGACGAGCAGCGAGCCGACGGCCTGGTACGACGCGACGACGGCGACGGTCACCAGGCCCACGAGCACCGCCTGGGCGAGCCCCGGTCGGAGGCCGAGCGTCCGGGCCACCCGCGGGTCGAAGGCGGCCGCCACGAAGGCGCGGTGGAAGACCGCCGTCACCACGAGGGTCGCGACGGCCGCCAGCGCGAGCAGGGCGAGGTCGCCGTCGCGCAGGGCCAGGACGTCGCCGAAGAGCATGACGGTCGCGTCCGTGGCGAAGCTGCCCGAGTGGGAGACGATGATGACGCCGAGCGACAGCATGCCGACGAACAGCAGGCCGATCGCGGTGTCGTACGACATCCGCCCGCGCCGGTGCAGCGCGCCGATGGTCGCGCTCATCACCACGGCGCTCGCCGCGCCGCCCACGAGCACGGGGGCGCCGACCAGCGTCGCGACCGCGACGCCGGGGAGCATCCCGTGCCCGATGGCCTCCCCGAGGAACGCCATCCCGCGGATGACGACCCACGTGCCGACCGCGCCGCAGATGACCGCGACCAGCGAGCCGCCCAGCAGGGCGCGCTGCATGAAGTCGGTGCTGAAGGGGTCCTCGAGGAGTGGCACGGCCAGGACGCTAGATGATTTTGAGAATCATTACCAATTAGTCAGGATGAGGCCATGGACGCGCCGAGCCACCCCGTGGTCGCCACCGGACTGTGCTACGCCCACGCGGACGTCGACGTCCTGCACGACGTGTCGGTGGTGCTTCCGAGCGGAGCGGTGACCGCGGTCTGCGGCCCGAACGGCGCGGGGAAGTCGACGCTCGTCGAGCTGCTCGCCGGCGTCCGCGCACCCCGTCGGGGCCACGTGTCCCGCACGGGGCGGGTCGCCCTCGTCGTCCAGCGGCCGGCGGTGCCGGACAGCCTGCCGGTGACCGTCCGCGACGTCGTCACGATGGGCACGTGGGCGAGGCGACGTCCCCGCGCGGCGGCCCGCCGCGCGGTCGAGGACGCGATCGCGCGGGTCGACCTCGTCGGCCTCGAGGACCGGCCGCTGGCCACCCTGTCCGGTGGTCAGCGGCAGCGGGCGCTGCTGGCGCAGGGCATCGTCCAGGACGCCGACGTCCTGCTGCTCGACGAGCCGGCTGCCGGCCTGGACGCGGCCAGCCGGGAGACCACCCGCCGCATCCTGCGGGACGAGGCCCACGAGCGTGGCGCGGCCGTCGCCTGCGTGACCCACGACGAGGAGAGCGTCCGCGCCGCGGACCGCGTGCTCCGCCTGGAGGCGGGCCGCGTGGTCGGCCGGCACCCGTCGCTCGCGCACGGCGGGCGTCGCCCGTGAGTGACGGACGGGACCCGGACGACGAGCGACCGGTGACCCTCGTCGCCGTCTGCGGCGGGCCGGGCTGCTCCTCGAGGACCGAGGCCGTGCTCGCCGAGCTCCGCCCTGTCGTGCGTGGAGCCCCCGGGGCGGTGCTGGTGCGTACGCCGTGCCTCGGCGGGCCGTGCGACCCCGCGCCGCTGCCCGACCCGACCACGAGGGTGAGGGTCCAGCGCTGCGCCGGCGGCCCGGCGGGGCTCCGGCCGACCGGGCGGCCGACCGACCTCGCCGTCGCCGATGCGGGTCGGTGCGCTCGCACGGTCGCGGCCTGGCTCCGCGCCGGGCTCGTCCTGCGGTGGCGCGGCTGAGGAGGCGGCCGAGGCGCGGCTGGGGAAGCGGACGACGCGGGCCCGACCCCCTCCCGGGGTCGGGCCCGCGCCGCGTCCGTGCCCCCCGGGGCCCGCTCAGCCCTGACGTGCCTTCAGGCGCGGGTTGCGCTTGTTGATCACGAACGTGCGCCCGCGGCGGCGCACGACCTGTGCTCCGGGTTGCTTCTTCAGCGAGCGCAGCGAGTTGCGTACCTTCATCGTCCCTCCCTCCTGGGCTGCCCGGCGCCGGGGTCGACGAGGCCGCGGTGGACCGCGGCCACGAGCCTGCGGGGGACCCGGTGGCGCTCGCCGTCGACGGTGACGGTCACCAGGTCGGGCGGGGCGGCCTTCCACTGCGAGCGGCGGTGGCGGGTGTTGCTGCGCGACGTCCGTCGCTTCGGTACTGCCATGGTCGTGACCTCCTGGTCGGTGACGCTCTCGGGTGTCGGTGCGGGCTAGGCGACGTCGCGGACCGGGCCCAGCCAGGGCTCGAACCCGTCCTCGCCCGCCGTCCAGCGGGTGGCCGACGCCTCGTCGGGCCCGAGCAGGGTCGCGTCGAAGACCCGGCGCAGCTCGGCCGGCGCGGGCCCGATCCCGGTGGCGACCAGCCGGGTGCGTGGTGGCTGCGAGGCCCACGCGTGGGCGTCGCCCACGCTCAGCTGGCCCCCGGAGCCGTCCCACACGAGCGCCCGGCCCGGCCGGGTGGGCAACCAGAACACGCCGCGCGAGCGGTGGCCGTCGCCGGCCAGCGCCTCGAGGTGGTCGAGCAGCCGGTCGGGGTGGAACGGGTGCGGCGAGGCCAGGTCGAGGCGCCAGGCGAGCGCCGCGTCGGCGCCGGCCAGCGGTGGGACCGGCCCGTCGAGGGCCGGACCGGTCCAGGCGAGGGTGCGCTCGTGGTCGTGCAGGCGACCGGTCGCGCGTGCCGCGTCCAGGTGCTCGGTCCCGGCGACCACCTCGGCCCCCGGCCGCGCGAGGGCGCGCAGGAGCGCGAGCGCGACCGGGTCGGTGTCGCCGTACGTGACGGCCACGTCGGCGCGCTCGACCATGGCGCAGCCCACCTCGCCGACCCCGCGGCGGTCGTCGGGCCCCGTGTGGGCACCGCGCTCGGCCAGCAGGTCGTCGCCGAGCAGGTCGTCCACCACGGTCGGTCCCGCGAGGGCGGTCACGACGCTCGCGACCCGCAGGTGCCGGGCGAGCCGGCTGTCGACGGCCACGACGTGGTACAGCTGGTCGGCCTCGGCGCCGACCGGCAGGTGCGCCACGATCGTCGACCAGCGCCCGGAGCGGGCCACCCGCTCCAGGGTGGGGAGCACGTCCTCGCGCAGGGCGCAGCTGACGCAGGCGTGCTCGAGGCCGGTCTCGTCCTCCTCCACCAGCCCGTGCACGTCGCTGACGACGCGGCGCAGCACGCTGCGCTCGACGTCGATCTCGTGCCGCACCGACACCGCTCCGGGCAGGTCGAACTGCAGGCCCACCGCGGTGGCGGCCACGGCGTCGCGGTCGACCCCGGTGAGGACCACGACGGGCACCCTCACGAGCCGGCTCCGTACCGCCGGCGCAACCGCTCGACGCGGCCCTCGCTGTCCAGCTCGCGTGCGCGGCCGGTCCAGAACGGGTGGCTGTGGCTCGTGACGTCGACGTCGACGACCGGGTAGGTCACGCCGTCGACCTCGACGGTCCGGTCCAGGGAGTGGGTGCCGACGAGGGTCGACCTGGTCACCACCACGTCCCCGGTGGAGCGGTCGCGGAACGCCACCGGCCCGTACGCCGGGTGGATGCCCTCTCGCATGGGTCCTCCTGTGTAGAATGAGAATCGTTCTCATCATCGTACCCGTCAGGAGGAGCCATGTCACGCACGTGCCAGGTCACCGGGCGCACGCCCGGGTTCGGCCACCACGTCTCCCACTCGCACCGCCGCACCAACCGCCGCTTCGACGTCAACGTCCAGCGCAAGCGGTACTGGGTGCCCTCGCTCGGGCGCTCGGTGACCCTCCGGGTGAGCGCGCGCGGCATCAAGGTCATCGACGTGCGCGGCATCGACGCCGTCGTCGCCGAGGTCCTCCGGCGCGACGGGCGGATCTGATGGCTCGCCGCGGCAACGACCTCCGGCCGGTCGTGAAGCTGCGCTCGACCGCCGGCACCGGCCACACCTACGTGACGCGCAAGAACCGTCGCCACGACCCCGACCGGCTGGTGCTGCGCAAGTACGACCCGCGCGTCCGCCGCCACGTGGACTTCAAGGAGGAGCGCTGAGATGGCCAAGACCAGCAAGATCGCCGCGCAGCGGCGACGCGAGCGCGTGGTCGAGCGGTACGCCGAGCGCCGGGCCGCCCTGAAGCAGGTGATCCGCACCGCCGAGCCGGGCTCGATCGAGCACGCGTCCGCCGTCCGCGGCCTCTCGCGCCTGCCGCGGGACGGCTCGCCGGTGCGTCTGCGCAACCGCGACCAGGTCGACGGGAGGCCCCGCGGCCACCTCCGGAGGTTCGGGCTGTCCCGGATCACCTTCCGGGCGATGGCCCACCGCGGCGAGCTCCCCGGGGTCACGAAGTCCAGCTGGTGAGTCCCGGCGGCGGTGCTCGGGCCCCGGAGGCCGGCCGGTCGCGTCGGTATCGTGACGGCGTGGCCCCCGCGAACAGCTCCCGGACGACGCCCGCCCCCGACGCCGCGTCGCCGGGGCCGCGGAGCACTCGGCAGCGCCGCGCCCTCGTGGCGGAGCTGGCGGCCAGCGAGGGGTTCCGAAGCGCGCAGGACCTCCACCACGCGCTCCGCGAGCAGGGCGAGCCGGTCGGGCTGGCGACGATCTACCGCGCCCTCCAGGCGATGGTGGACGCGGGTGAGCTGGACACGGTCAAGGCCGACGGGAACGAGGCGGTCTACCGGCTGTGCAGCCCGGCCCACCACCACCACCTCGTGTGCCGGCGGTGCGGCCGGACCGTGGAGGTCTCCGGTCCGGCGGTCGAGCGCTGGGCCAGCAAGGTCGCCGAGGAGCACGGCTTCGCCGACGTCGACCACACCCTCGAGCTGTTCGGCGTCTGCCAGGTCTGCCGCACGGCCGACGCCGGCTGACCGGGCCTCCCGGTCACCGGAAGCTCGCCGGGGGAGCGCGGGCGTCCCGTGCGACGGTGCGCGCGGACCGTCCCCGCGTGCAAGGAGCTCCCTGTGATCGAGACCGCCCCGGCAGGCGCCGCGCTCCTCGACGTGGCGCCGGTCCCGCTGGACCGGGTGTCCACGTTCGACCACGAGGTCGACGTGCTGGTGGTGGGCCTGGGGTGCGCGGGTGCCGCGGCGGCGATGGAGGCGGCCCAGGCGGGCGCCTCGGTGATCGCGCTCGAGCGCGCGAGCGGGCCGGGCGGCTCGTCGGCGCAGTCCGGCGGTGAGCTCTACCTCGGTGGTGGCACCGCGGTGCAGCAGGCGTGCGGGTTCGCCGACGACGCCGACAACATGTTCGCCTTCCTCCGCGCGGCGCTCGGGCCGCACGCGGACGAGGAGAAGCTCCGGCTCTACTGCGACGGCTCCGTCGAGCACTTCGAGTGGTTCCGCTCCTGCGGCGTCACCTTCAACGAGTCGCTGCACGACGCCCCCACGTGGATGCCCTTCACCCAGGACGGGCTGATGTGGCTGGGCGAGAACGCCTGGCCCTACGACGAGCTGGCCCGGCCGGTGCCCCGCGGACACCGCCCGGCCACGAAGGGCTGGGCCGGGCACACGCTGATGGACGCGCTGCTCCGCACCTGCGCGGAGCGTGGGGTGGTCACCCACACCGACACCCGCGCACGGTCGCTGGTGGTGGACCCCGACGGCCGGGTCGTCGGGGTGGTGGCCCGGCGCTTCGGCGAGCAGGTCACGTACCGGGCCCGGCGCGGGGTGGTGCTCACCACGGGCGGCTTCGTCGACGACGAGGAGATGCTGGCCGACCACGCGCCGGTGCTGCTGGGCCACGGCAAGGTCAGCGACGGCCTCGACGACGGCTCGGGGATCAAGATGGCGGCCGCGCTCGGCGCCGCCACCCGGCGGATGGGCTTCGTGGAGGCGGCGTACACCGCGGTGCCGGCGATGGTCTGCCGCGGCATGCTGGTCAACGGCCTCGGCCAGCGGTTCGTCAACGAGGACGTCTACCCCGGCCTGTTCAGCCACGCCGCCCTCCACCAGCCCGGCCCGTGCTTTGTGCTGCTGGACGAGCAGGGCCTGGAGTCGGTGCCCGAGGCCGACCTGATGGGCGTTCGGCCGACGTACGCCGCCGAGACGCTGGCCGAGCTCGAGGAGGAGCTCGGCCTGCCGGCCGGCTCCCTGGAGCGGACGGTGGCGACGTACAACGCGCACGCGGCCGTCGGCGAGGACCCGCTCCACCACAAGGCGGCCCGCTGGCTGCGCCCGCTGGAAGGTCCGTGGGCGGTGGTCGACCCGCGGCTGGGCTTCTTCGCAGAGGGCAGCGCCGCCGGCGGCGGAACGGGGTTCCAGGGGTTCACCCTGGGCGGGCTGAGCACCACCGTCGACGGCGAGGTCCGCTCGGTGGCGGGCCCGCCGGTGCCCGGCCTGTACGCCGCGGGGCGCGCCAGCAGCGGGATCCACGGCGAGGGCTACATCTCGGGCACCTCGCTGGGCGACGGGACCTTCTTCGGGCGCCGGGCGGGACGGGCCGCGGCGCGCGCCTGAACCTCTCCCGGAGGTCAGCGCGGCAGCGGCGTCAGCAGGAGGCGGACGGCGAGCCGCAGGTCCTCCTCGCCCTCCTCCTGGGTGGTGTGGCCGTTGAGGATGGAGATGAGCACGCCGTACCAGTTCTGCTCGACCAGCCGCACGAGCCGCAGGTGGATCGGCTCGGGGTCGTGCGCCGCCCGGAGCGCGCGCAGCATCACCCCGTGCGAGACCCCGGCGACCTCCCGGCCCATCGGGGTCGCGGTCAGGGCGTTGTTGGACTGCATGATCGAGGTGGTCAGCACCGGGTGCTCGAGCATCCGGCGCCCGACGCGGATGAGCAGCTCGCTCAGCTCGTCGGCCGGGTCCCGGTCCAGCGACGGCCCGACGTACTCCGCGTCGAGCCGGGCGACCTGGTCGGCCATCACAGCGGCGAACAGGTGCGTCTTGGAGGGGAAGTAGCGGTAGAGGGTCGCGATCGCGACGCCGGAGGCCTTGGCCACGTCGTGCATCTGCACCCGGTCGATCGGCAGCCGGGCGCCGATCGTGGTGGCCGCGCGCACGATCCGGTCGCGCCGTGCCCGCTGCTCGAGCGACACCGGGGCGGCCGGCGGGCGGCTCTCCGCGATCCTGGGCACTCGTCCCCTCCGTCGGTCCCGTGCACGCCGGACCCGTGCCGGCCGGGTCATCGTGGCCCGCGCCGGGGAGGAGGAGCGTCGGCTCGCCCGTTGAGTGAGACCTGGCTCACAGCGGACCCGGCTGGCTCCTCAGGCCCCGCTCGGGCCGGTCGCGGGGTCCGTCCTCGGGCCCAGGTGGACGGCGAGCAGCGCGACGTCGTCCTCGGCGCCCTCCGGCACGAGGCGCTCCAGCAGCCCGTCGCAGACCTCGTCGAGGGGGAGCCCGTCGGCGACGAGCCCGGTCAGCTCCCGCACCAGCCGGTCGATGCCGCGGTCCAGTGCCTCGCCGCGCCGCTCGACGAGCCCGTCGGTGTAGAAGAGCACGGTGCTGCCGCGCGGCAGGTCCACCACGTCGTCGGTGCGCTCCTGGTCCGGGACCACGCCGATCAGCGTGTGCCGCTCGGAGGGGGCGAGCACGGACACGGTGCCGTCGGGGGCGACGACGACGGGGTCGAGGTGGCCGGCGTTCGACCAGCGCAGCCGGGTCACCCCGGCGCGGCGGTCCTCCGGGATCTCCTCGAACCGGGCGACCAGGGCGGTCGCCATCGTGTCGACGGCGAGCGCCTCGACGACCCGGTCGACGCCGGCGAGCACCACGGCCGGGCCGTCGCCGGTGTGCGCGGCGATCCCGCGCAGCAGGCTGCGCAGCTGGCCCATCGCCGCCGCGGCGTCGACGTCGTGGCCGACGACGTCGCCGATCACCACGACCATCGCGCCGTCGTCCTGCACGAACGCGTCGTACCAGTCGCCGCCGACCTGCGCGGAGTGCGCCGCCGGGGCGTAGCGGACCGCCACCTGGAGGTCGTCGGGCTGCGGCGGCTCGGTGAGCATGCTGCGCTGGAGGGTCTCGGCGAGCTCGCGCTGCCGCCCGAACATCCGGGCGTTGTCGATGGCGATGCCCGCCCGGTTGCCGATGTCGGTCAGCACGGTGACGTCGTCCTCGCCGAACGCGCCCCGCTCGGGGCCGCGGAACGCCGACAGCAGGCCGACGACGTGCCCGCGCGCCCGCAGCGGCACGAAGGCGCCCGACCTCGGCCGGAGCACCTGGATCGCGTCGTACGCCGGGCCGGGCGCGAGCGCGGCGAGCAGGGCCTCGGTGGCGTCGGTCCGGTGCAGCACGGGGCGCTGCTCGGCGACCGCGCGGGCGAGCGGCGCGCTGTCGGCGAGCGCGGTGAGCCGGGTGGTGGCGTAGTCGTCGACCGCTCGCCGCAGCGCGGGGTCGTGGTGCCAGTAGCCGGCGTCGCGCAGGTTCTCGCGCCACCCGGGGTCGACGTCGACCTCGGGCGCGCCCTCGACGGTCACGCCGCGACGGGTCCGCGCGCTGCTGGGCGCCGGCTCCCGCAGGAGCGTGATGATGCACCAGTCGGCCATCACCGGCGTGACCAGGCGCGGCAGCCGCTGGACCGCCTCGGTGATGTCGAGGGTGTCGGTCAGCGCCTCGGTGACGCTGGCGACCAGGCCGGCGCGGGCGGTGGCCCGGTCGACGTCGGACTGCGCCCGCCGGCGCGCGCTCACGTCGACGAAGTAGACGGCGAGCCCGTCGGGGGAGGGCCAGCCGCGGATCTCGTACCACCCGTCGAGGGGCGCGGGGTAGTAGGCCTCGAAGGCGACCGGCTCGCCGGAGCGGACCGCCCGGCGGTAGTGCTCCTCGAACGCCGTGCCGACGGTGGCCGGGAAGAGCTCCCACACCGAGCCGCCCACCAGCTCCTCGCGTCGCCGGCCCAGGAGCCGCTCGGCCTCGGCGTTGAGGTAGCTGAACCGCCACTGCCGGTCGAGCTGGTAGAACGCCGTCGGCATCGACTCCAGGACGCGGGCGACCCGGGACTCCTCGCCGCGCACCGAGGTCGAGTCGTGGGCGGCGCCGAGCAGCCGCACGGCGCCGCCGTCGGGGCCGGGCAGCGCCCGGCCGCGGGCGGTGATCCAGCGCTCCTCGCCGGTCGGGAGGACGACGCGGTACTCCGCCTCGTACTCGCCGCACTCGTCGACCGCCCGTGCCAGCGCGGCCGAGACCCGGTCGCGGTCCTCGGGGTGGACGCACGCGCTGAACGCCTCGATGGTGCCGGCGAAGGTGCGGTGGTCGAGCCCGAAGAGCTCCAGCAGCCGGTCGTCCCACCGGAGCCGGCCGTCGACGAGGTCCCAGTCGAACGCCCCGATCCCGGCCGCGTCGACCGCCACCCGCCAGGCGGCGTCGGGCACCTGGTCGAGGCCGTCGAGCAGGCGGGCGACGAGCCGCGCCTGGTCGGCGGTGACCGGCGGGTCGGCGGGGCTCGACGCGCCTCCCCGACGGGGGAGCACGGCGCCGCGCTCCCCAGGGTCGGGCTGGGACACGTGCAGGACCTCCAGAAGGTCGGTTGCCCCGAACGATCCCACACGCCGCAGGGGTGCCGTCGCCGAACGGTCACGGCGGTGACGCACGTCGCCGCCGGGGTGCACGGCCGCCCGTCGCGGGACCGCGCCGCACCGCTCCCGGAGGGTCAGCCCAGCCGCGCGGGCAGCACCCGGTACCCCCGCAGGATGCGGGTGTCGCGCCTGGCGGCGCCGGGCTCGAGGCGCAGGTCCGGGTAGCGCTCGACGATCCGCTGCAGGCCGACCTGACCCTCCATCCGGGCCAGCGCGGCGCCGAGGCAGAAGTGCCGGCCGGCGGAGAACGACACGTGGTCGCCGGCGTTCTCCCGGCTGACGTCGAAGCGGTGCGGGTCGGCGAAGACGTCGGGGTCGCGGTTGGCCCCGGCGAGCAGCGTGGTCACCACCGCACCGCGGGGGACGGGGACGCCGGCGACCTCGGTGTCGCGCACGACGGTGCGACCGGTGAGGAGGACGGGCGGGTCGAGCCGGAGCACCTCCTCCACGGCGTTCGACCACAGGCCGGGGTCCGTGCGCAGCGCGGCGAGCTGGTCGGGGTGCTCGTGGAGCAGCGCGATGCCGTTGGAGAGCAGGTTGACCGTCGTCTCGAACCCGGCGGCCAGCACCAGCCCGGCGGTCGCGACCAGCTCCTTGTCGGTCAGCGCCACGCCGTCGTCGTCCCGGGCCGCGACCATCTGGCTGAGCAGGTCGTCGCCCGGCCGGCGCCGCTTGCTCTCGATGTGGTCGACCAGCCAGGCCTCGAAGGAGGACAGGGCGCCCTCGACGGTGCGGAAGCGGCGCCACGAGAGGCCGAGGTCGAGGCTCGGGGCGGCCGCGGTGCCGAACTCGAGCACCGTGTGCCGCTCGGAGTCCGGGACGCCGAGGATCTCGGCGATCACCGTGACCGGCAGCAGGGCGCAGTAGGCCTCGACCAGGTCGACCGGCCGGCCGCCCGCCGACTGCCGGGCGAGGTCGGTGAGGAGCTCGTCGGCGATCTGCTCGGTCCGCTCGCGCAGCCGCTGCACGGCCTTGACCGAGAACACCCGGGTGACCAGCTTGCGCATCCGGGTGTGGTCCGGCGGCTCGGTGACCAGCAGGGAGGGAGGGGTCAGCGGGCCCATCGGCGTGGTCTCGTGGGCCCAGCGCCCGATCCGCCCGAGCGGCCCCGCGCCGGTACCGAGGTCCACGCCCGCGCGCACGTCGGGGTAGGCCAGCACCTCGCGCACCACCGGGAGGGTGGCGGTCACGTAGGCGTACCGCGACCGGTGCAGCGGTCCGCTGGCCCGGATCTCGTCGAAGAGGTCGACCGGCACGTCGCTGCTGGTGCTGCTGGTGACGATGAGCCGGGCATGCAGGTCGCCGCGGCGGGCGGCCGCTCGCATGACGGTCTTGGGCAGGGCGTGGCCCAGGCCCCAGCGGACCGCGGGGCGCGCGGCCGAGCGCAGGGCGTCGGCTCTCGGCACGAGCGGGTGGGTCGCGGTCCGGAGCAGCACGGGCCCTCCTGGGCGTCGGGAGCGGAGCCGGTTGGATACCGGCCGGTATCCGATACCTTCCGGTATCGTCCTCGCCATGTCAACGGTCCCGCCCGCGCCGGCCGAGGCCCGCAGGCGCCCCGCCCGCGAGGAGGTGCGGCGCGCGCTGCTCGACGCGGCCGCCCGGACCTTCGCCCGCCAGGGCATCGACGGCGCGAGCCTCGACGACGTGGCGGCCGCGGCCGGGTTCACCAAGGGCGCGGTCTACAGCAACTTCGGCAGCAAGGAGGGGTTGGTCGCCGCCCTCGTCGACGACCGCGTCTCGGCGTACCTCGACCTCGGCCTGGCCGCGGTGGAGAACGACCCCGGCGCCACGCTGGCCGAGCGGGCGCGCGCGCTCGGCGACCGGTTGACCGCCGCGACCGACGAGCAGCACGACTGGCACCTGCTCTTCCTGGAGCTGTGGCAGCGGACCGTGCGCAGCGGCCGGACCGAGGGGGCCTTCGTGCAGCGCCGTCGCGAGCTGCACGCCGCGGTGGCGGGGGCCGTCGCCGCCCACGCCGAGCAGGCGGGCGCCGAGCTCCCGCTGCCGGCGACCTCGATGGCGACGCTGCTGATGGCGCTGTCCAACGGGCTGGCGATCGAGCGGCTGGTCGAGCCCGGCTCGGTGCCCGACGACCTGATGGGGCAGGTGCTGGCCCTGGTCGTCCAGGCGGGCCCCGCCGCCGGCACTGGAGCAGACCAGCACTGACCTGGCCGTTTGTGGCGGGCGTCGCCGGGCACCGTCCCATCACCCCCGAGAAAGGTGACGACATGAACACCCGCACCATCGCCATCATCGCCCTGATCATCGCTGCTGTCGTGCTGGCGCTGCTCGTCCTCTGACGGCGGCCGGAACACTTCGGCAGGGGCCCGCGACCGCTGGTCGCGGGCCCCTGCCGCGTCGTTGCGGGGCGTCACGAGCCGGCACGCGAGACTGGTCGGCGTGACCGCCTCGCTGACCGCCGTCCGCCTCGGCGGCCGCCCCGACCTCCCGCTCCTCGTGCTGGGGCCCTCGCTGGGCACCTCGGCGACCGCGCTGTGGCGCGACTGCGCCCGCCACCTCGCGCGCGACTTCCAGGTCGTGGCCTGGGACCTGCCCGGCCACGGCACGAACGCCGCCGTACCGTCGACCGCGGAGGAGCCGCTGACGGTCCCCGACCTCGCCGCCGGGGTGCTCGCGCTGGTCGACACCATGGCCCAGGGCCTGCACGCGCCGGGCTTCCACTACGCCGGCGACTCCGTCGGCGGTGCGGTCGGGCTGCAGCTGCTGCTCGACGCACCGGCCCGCGTGGAGTCGGCGACGCTGCTGTGCACCGGCGCGCGGATCGGCACCCCCGAGTCGTGGGCCGAGCGGGCCGGGACCGTGCGCGAGCGCGGCACCGAGGCGCTGGTCGAGGCCTCCACGGAGCGGTGGTTCGGGCCGGGGTTCGTCGAGCGGGAGGCCGAGAGCGCGGCCGCGCTGCTCCGGTCGCTCACCGCCGCCGACGACGAGGCGTACGCCGCGGTGTGCGGTGCGCTCGCCGCCTTCGACGTCCGCGACCGGCTCGGCGAGGTCACGGTGCCGGTGCTCGCGGTGGCGGGCTCCCACGACGTGCCCACGCCTCCCGGGCTGCTGCGGGCGCTGGCCGAGGGCGTGCCGGACGGGCGGTTCGCGGAGCTCGACGGCGTCGCGCACCTGGCGCCGGCCGAGGCGCCCGAGGAGGTCGCCCGGCTGGTCCGCGAGCACGCGCTCGGCCCCGACCAGGACGGCCCGCCACCGGAGGTCGAGGCCCTCCTGGCCGCGGTGCGGGCGGCCCGGGCGGCGGGCCTGCCGCCGGCCGAGGTGCGCGAGGTCGTGCGGGCGGCGCTCGCGGAGTAGCGGCGGCGACGCCGGCTGCTGCCAGACTCGGGCCATGAGCGAGGACCGCCCGATCGAGTACTGGCTGACCGACATGGACGGGGTGCTGGTCCATGAGGAGGACCCGATCCCCGGCGCCGCGGAGTTCCTGGAGGCGCTGAAGGAGTCGGGGAGGAAGTTCCTGGTCCTCACCAACAACTCGATCTTCACCCCGCGCGACCTGCGCTCGCGGCTGCTGGCCAGCGGGATCGACGTGCCGGAGGAGTCCATCTGGACCTCGGCGCTGGCGACCGCGCAGTTCCTCGCCGACCAGCGGCCGGAGGGGCGCGCCTACGTCGTCGGGGAGGCCGGGCTGACGACCGCGCTGCACGACATCGGCTACGTGCTGACCGACCGCGACCCCGACTACGTCGTGCTCGGGGAGACCCGGACCTACTCCTTCGAGGCGATCACCCGGGCGATCCGGCTGATCGACGACGGGGCGCGGTTCATCGCCACCAACCCCGACCCGAGCGGGCCGAGCCAGCAGGGCAAGCTGCCCGCGACCGGGTCGGTCGCCGCGCTGATCAGCACCGCGACCGGGCGGACGCCGTACTTCATCGGCAAGCCGAACCCGCTGATGATGCGCTCGGCGCTCAACCGGCTCGACGCGCACTCGGAGTCGGCGGTGATGATCGGCGACCGGATGGACACCGACATCATCAGCGGTCTCGAGGCGGGCATCCGGACGGTGCTCGTGACGACCGGGTCGACCCGCCGGGAGCAGGTCGAGACCTTCCCCTACCGCCCGACCCGGGTCGTCGACTCCATCGCGGACCTGGTCGACCTCGCCCGCGGGCAGAGGCTGCCCGCCGGGGAACCCGACCGGCCGGCCTAGACGGCCGCCGCCGCGGCGCGGCCCGCGACCCGGCCGGAGAACAGGCAGCCGCCGAGGAACGTCCCCTCGAGTGCGTTGTAGCCCATCATCCCGCCGCCGCCGAAGCCGGCGACCTCGCCCGCGGCGTACAGGCCGGGGAAGGGGGTGCCGTCGGCGCGCAGGCAGCGGCCCTCCAGGTCGGTCTCCAGCCCGCCGAGGGTCTTGCGGGACAGGATGTTGAGGCGTACGGCGATCAGCGGGCCGGCGGCGGGGTCGAGCAGCTTGTGGGGGCTCGCGACCCGGATCAGCTTGTCGCCGAGGAACCGTCGGGCGCCGCGGATCGCGGTGACCTGGGCGTCCTTGCTGTAGTCGTTGTCCATCTCGCGGTCGCGGGCCTCGATGAGCGTGCGCAGGCGCTCGACGTCGATCGGCGCGACGCCCTCGTCGGCGACCCGGTCCATGCCGGCGACGAGCTCCTCGAGGGTGTCGGCGACGACGAAGTCCTCGCCGTGCTGCTTGAACGCCTCGACCGGCCCGGCCGCGCCCTTCTTGACCCGGGAGAGGAGCAGCCTGACGTCCTTCCCGGTGAGGTCGGGGTTCTGCTCGGAGCCGGAGAGCGCGAACTCCTTCTCGATGATCCGCTGGGTCAGCACGAACCAGGAGTAGTCGTGACCGGTCGCGCGCAGGTGCTGGAGCGTGCCGAGGGTGTCGAACCCCGGGAAGAACGGCGCCGGGAGGCGGTTGCCCTCGGCGTCGAGCCACAGGGAGGAGGGGCCGGGGAGGATCCGGATGCCGTGGTTGTCCCAGATCGGGTCCCAGTTGCGCAGGCCCTCGACGTAGTGCCACATCCGGTCGGGGTTGACGACGGTGGCGCCGGCGTCCTGGGTGATCCGGAGCATCCGGCCGTCGACGTGCGCCGGGACGCCGGCGACCATCCGCTTCGGCGGGGTGCCCAGCCGGGCCGGCCAGTTGCGCCGCACCAGCTCGTGGTCACCGCCGATGCCGCCGCTGGTGACGACGACGGCCGACCCCCGCGCCTCGAACTCGCCGACCACCGTGCGGCTGCTCGGCCGGCCGCGCTCGACGTCGGTGGGCTCCAGCACGCCGCCGCGCACGCCGACGGCGACGCCGCCCTCGACGAGCAGCTCGTCGACCCGGTGGCGGCAGGCCAGCCGGACCCGGCCGGAGGCGACGTGCTCGCGGACCCGGCGCTCGAACGGCTCCACGACGCCCGGGCCGGTGCCCCAGGTGATGTGGAAGCGGGGGACCGAGTTGCCGTGGCCCGTGGCCGTGCCGTCACCGCGCTCGGCCCAGCCGACGACCGGGAAGATCCGGTGGCCCATCCCGCGCAGCCAGGAGCGCTTCTCCCCGGCGGCGAAGTGCAGGTAGGCCTCGGCCCACGCCCGGGGCCAGCGGTCCTCGGGCCGGTCGAACTGCGCGCTGCCGAACCAGTCCTGCCGCGCCAGCTCGAGGCTGTCCTTGACGCCCATCCGCCGTTGCTCGGGGCTGTCGACCAGGAACAGCCCGCCGAGGCTCCAGAACGCCTGCCCGCCGAGGTTCTGCTCGCCCTCCTGGTCGACCAGCAGCACGCTGCGGCCCGCGTCCGCCGCCTCCGCGGCGGCCACCAGGCCGGCGAGACCGGCACCCACGACGACGACATCGGCACGCAGCTCGGGCATGGGCGTCATCGTCGCCGATCCGCCCCGCCCCGGCGTGCCCGGGTCGCGGGTCGGACCGGGGTCGCGGGCGCACCGATCGTTCAATTGCGCGGTCCTGACCGTGTGCAAGCGCTTGCGCGCCGTCACGACCCAGCAGTTGAACGGTTGCGACGGCCCGAGGACGCGGACCCGGCGAGGGACGGCTCAGTCCACCGACCACTCGACGGCCGAGACCAGGTGGTCGCCGGAGAGCCCCTTGAGCCGGACGGAGCGCGGCTCGGTGAGGACGAGGTCCTCGGCGTCGGCGAGGGCGGCCGCGACCGGCTCGCTGACCAGCACCTCGCCGCCCTCGGCGAGGGCCGCGACGCGGGCGGCGTGGGCGACGTTGCGGCCGAAGATGTCGTTGTCGCGGTGGACGACGTCGCCCTGGTGGATGCCGATGCGGACGGCGACCGGCACGCGTCCCCCGCGCCGGCCGCGGTCGAGGGCGCGCTGGACCGAGGTGGCGCAGCGCACGGCCTGCTCGGCGGTGGAGAAGGCGACCATGAACCCGTCGCCCTGGGTCTTGACCACGTGCCCGGCGTGCCGCTCGACCCGACTGCGGACGAGCTGGTCGTGGCGGGCGAGCAGCTTGACGAACGCCCGGTCGCCGAGCTCCTCGTTGAGGGCGGTGGAGCCCTCGATGTCGGAGAAGAGGATCGCGACCGTGCCGTCGACGCCGGCGAGGCGCACGAGGTCGGGCCGCTCGACCTGCGCCCAGCCGGCAAGGTCCTCGACCGAGCTGCGCAGGGCGCCGCCGAGCCCCTTGTCGCGCACGAGCGTCGCGGTCTCCCAGACCGCCCTGACGACCTCGTCGGGCCGGGGCACGAGCCGCCGCGGCGGCTTGCGGCCGTCCCGCAGCGCCGCGACCTCCGCGCGCAGGCGCCGTACCCGCCGCCGGCCGCCCAGCCACAGCCCGAGGAGCACCCCGAGCCCCACGGCCTCGACGGCGACCGCGACGGCGAGCAGGACCGTCGACGTCGTCACCGGGGGATCATCGCGGACGCGACGCCGCCCGCCGCGCCCGTCCCGACGCTCGGCCTTGGCGCTGCCCTCTACGCTTCACCCCGAGGGGAGTACCCCGCTCAGTGCCACCGGTCAGTACGACGTCCCCTGCGGCGTCCCGGTGGCCGCCCGGCCCGGCCCCGTCCGGACCGCCGGGTGGGGGAGACCTCGAACGACACCCGTTCGAGGAGTCCTGCATGCCCACCATCGGCACACCCCTGCTGTGGACGGTCACCATCGGTGCCGTCCTGGTCCTCCTGCTCGTCGACTTCCTGCTGACCCGTCGTCCCCACGAGGTCTCGATGAAGGAGGCACTGGGCTGGTCGGCGTTCTACGTCGCCCTGCCGCTCGCCTTCGGCACCTGGATCTGGGCGCAGCACGGCAGCACGACCGGCGTGGAGTACTACACCGGCTACCTGGTCGAGAAGACGCTGAGCGTCGACAACCTGTTCGTCTTCATGCTGCTCCTGGCGGCCTTCGCCGTCCCGCGCGAGCTCCAGCAGCGCGTCCTGCTGTACGGCATCGTCGGCGCGCTCGTCCTCCGCGGCATCTTCATCGCCCTCGGCGCCGCCGCGCTCGCGGCGTTCGACTGGGTGTTCCTGGTCTTCGGCGCGGTGCTGCTGCTCACCGGCCTGAAGCTGCTGCGCGACGCCGTCCGCGGCCAGGAGCACACCACCGACGTGGACGACATGCGCGTCGTGCGCCTGGTGCGCCGGGTCGTCCCCGTCACCGAGGAGTACGACGGCCCGCGGATGCTCACCCGCACCGCCGTGGGCCGGACCACCCGCCGCGCCCTCACGCCGCTCGCGCTGGTCGTGATCGCGGTCTTCGCCACCGACGTGGTCTTCGCGATCGACTCGGTCCCCGCGGTCTACGGCATCACCGGCGACCCCTACCTGGTCTTCGCGACCAACGCCTTCGCGCTGCTGGGCCTGCGGGCGCTCTACTTCGTCCTCGAGGGCGCGCTGGCGAAGCTGGCCCACCTCTCCTACGGGCTGGCGGCGATCCTCGGCTTCATCGGCGTCAAGCTCGTCCTGCACTGGGCCCACCTGGTGTGGCCGTCGGTCCCCGAGATCCCCACGCTCGCCTCGCTCGGCGTCATCGTCGGCGTGCTCGCGGTGACGGTCACCACGAGCCTGCTCGCCTCCCGCCGGGCGGACCGGGCGGACCGGGAGCAGCCTGTCCGGACCGGTCCGCAGGACGGCGCCGAGGCACCCCTGGCCCGTTCGGGCCATGCCGAGGAGGACCTGCGTAGTCCGTTGTGACCAGCGGAAACGGCGGCGCCTGACCTGTTCGGGAAAGGCCGGGGACGAGTTCCCCGGCCGTTCACCGGAGGCGGCGCATCCGTTCCCGGAGGGTCCTGAGCATTCAGGGCGCGCGGACACCTCGTCCGCGCGCCCGACCAGATCAGGACCACCGTGACCACCCTCCCGCTGCCCGGCACCGACGACGACGTGCGTCCCCGCCGGATCTCCCGACGCCCCACCGGCGCGGACGCGGTCTTCGAGCACGCGAGCCGTGCCGTGGGCGCGTCCGTGCTCGTGGTGACCGGGGGCGTCGGCCTCTTCCTCGCCTGGCAGGCCTACCCGACCCTGGACCGGTACGGCTGGTCGTTCTTCACCGAGAGCCAGTGGCAGCCCGAGGCCGACGTCGTCGGCATCGCCGCGGTCCTCGCCGGCACCGCGTCCGTGGCGCTGGTCGCCATGGCCTTCGCGTTCCCGCTGGCGCTGCTGACCGCGCTCTACATCAGCGAGTACGCCCCGGCGCGGCTGCGCTCGACGCTGGTCTCGCTCGTCGACCTGATGGCCGCGATCCCCTCGATCGTCTACGGGCTGTGGGGCTTCTCGCTGGTGATGCCGCACGCGGCCGAGCTGGCGCTGTGGCTGCACCGCAACCTCGGCTGGATCCCGTTCTTCGACGTCCGCGGGTCCGACCCCGACGCCGCGGTCTGGGACGCGAGCCGCTACACCGCCAGCGCGTTCTGCGCCGGCATCGCCGTCGCCGCGATGGTGATGCCGATGTCGTGCGCGGTCATGCGCCAGGTCTTCTCCCAGACCCCGCCCGGTGAGAAGGAGGCCGCGCTCGCGCTCGGCTCCACCCGCTGGGGAATGATCCGCACCGTCGTGCTGCCCTTCGGCCGCGGCGGCATCATCGGCGGCACGATGCTCGGCCTCGGCCGCGCGCTCGGCGAGACGATCGCGGTCTTCCTCATCGTCTCCCCGGCCTTCGAGATGAAGTGGAACGTCCTCGAGATCGGCACCAGCACGGTCAGCGCGCTGATCGCCGGCCGCTTCGGCGAGGCCAGCGACGCCCAGCTCTCCGCGCTGCTGGCCGCCGGTTTCGTGCTCTTCCTGATCACCCTGGTGGTCAACACCCTCGCCGCGGTCGTGGTCGGACGCAGCCGGTCCGGAGCGGGGACCGACGCATGACCGCGACGCTCCCGCCCGAGGCCCCCGGCCTCCACCCCGGCGCGCACGCGGCGGCGCCCCCGACCACCCACCTGCCGACGTACGACGAGGACGCGGCGCCCGCCGTCCCGCGCGCGAGCCTGGGCCGGCTGAGCCCCGACGAGCGCTTCTCCCGGCTCGGTCCGTGGGCCGCGGCGCTGGGCCTGTCCTGGCTGGTGACCCAGCGGCTGCTGCCGCTCGCCGGCCCGGCCTGGTTCGTCATCGTGTGGTTCGGCCTCGGCCTGGTCCTGACCGCCACGACCGCGGCGATGTCGGGCGGTTCGACCGAGGTGCGCGACCGGCTCGCCGAGGCGGTCGTCACCGGTGGCGCCGTGGTCGTCGCCGGCGTCCTGGTGACCACCGTCTACGACGTGTTCTCCCAGGGCTGGCGCCCGCTGACCCACCTCAACTTCTTCCTCGACGACATGTCCGGCGTGGGCCCGAAGGACTCCTTCGACCGCGGTGGCGTCGCGCACGCGGTGGTTGGCTCGCTCATCGAGCTCGGGATCGCGCTGGTGGTCACGCTGCCGCTGGGCATCGGCACCGCGGTCTTCATGACCGAGGTCGGCGGCCGGTTCGCGACGCTGGTCCGCACGGTCGTGGAGGCGATGACCGCCCTGCCCTCGATCGTCGCCGGGCTGTTCGTCTACACCGTGCTGATCCGCGCGCTGGGCTACCCGCGCTCGGGCCTCGCGGCCGCGATGGCGATCGCGGTGATGATGCTCCCGATCATCGCCCGGGCCGCCGACGTCGTCCTGCGCGTCGTGCCCTCCGGCCTGCGCGAGGCCAGCCTCGCGCTCGGCGCCAGCCGCTGGCGCACCGTGTGGTGCGTCGTGCTGCCGACGGCGCGCCCCGGCCTGGCGACGGCGGTCATCCTCGGCGTCGCCCGCGGCATCGGCGAGACCAGCCCGGTCCTGCTCACCTCCGGCGCGGCGGCGTTCATGGTCGCCGACCCCACCGAGGGAGCGATGAACTCGCTGCCGCTCTACATCTTCTCCCTCGTCCGCTCCGGCGAGCCGACCGCCATCACCCGGGCGTACGGCGCCGCCGCGGTGCTGCTCGGCCTCGTCCTGCTGCTCTTCGTGGTCGCTCGCCTGCTGGCCCGGCCCCGCGGCACGCGGCCACCCCTCCGCTCCCGTCTCGTCACGCGCCTGCGCCAGGCGCCCTCCATCTCGCAGGAGAACCGTTGAGAACCGCGTCCCGAGCGGTCCGTCGCTGCACCCGCAGCTGGATCGCCTTCCTGATCGCCCTCGGCTGCGTCGCGACGCTGCCGGGCGCCGCCCACGCCGCGGCGTACGCCCAGATCGAGGGCACCGGGTCGACCTGGTCGGAGCTGATCGTCCAGCAGTGGATCTCCGACGTCGACGCCAACGGCATGAAGGTCGTCTACACCGGCGGCGGCTCCTCCAAGGGCCGCAAGGACTTCTCCCAGGACAGCACCGACTTCGCGATCTCCGAGATCCCCTACCAGGGCGTCGACGAGGCCGGGAACGCCGACACCAGCGGCGGCCGCGAGTTCGCCTACCTGCCGATCGTGGCCGGCGGCACGGCGTTCACCTACCAGCTCAAGGTGGGCAACGAGCTGGTCCGCAACCTCCGGCTCTCCGGGGAGACGCTCGCCAAGATCTTCACCAACCAGATCACCAACTGGAACGACCCGGCGATCGCGAAGGACAACAACGGCCGCGCGTTCCCCTCGCTGCCGATCACGCCGGTCGTCCGCTCCGACGGCTCGGGCACGACGGCGCAGTTCACCACCTGGATGGACCACGAGTACCCGTCGATCTGGCGGCCGTTCTTCGGCCGCTCCGGCCTGACGTCGTACTACCCCCGCAAGGGCCGCGCGGTCGGCCAGGCCGGCTCGGACCAGGTGATGAACACGATCGCGGGCTTCGCCGGCAACGGGACGATCGGCTACGTCGAGTACTCCTACCCTGTCAACAAGGACTACCCGGTCGTCAAGGTCCTCAACAAGGGCGGCTACTTCGTCGAGCCGACGCAGTACAACGTCGCGGTCGCGCTGACCAAGGCCAAGATCAACCAGGACAAGGGCTCCGCGCTCTACCTCACCCAGGTCCTCGACGGGGTCTACACCGCGACCGACCCGCGGGCCTACCCGCTGTCGTCGTACAGCTACATGATCATCCCGACGGGGAAGAGCGACCCGCGGATGTCGACGGCCAAGCGCCAGACGCTCGCGGACTTCCTCTACTACTCGCTGTGTGCGGGCCAGGCCAAGGCCGGGCCGTACGGCTACTCGCCGCTGCCGCTCAACCTCGTGCAGGCCGGGTTCCAGCAGATCGCGCAGCTCAAGCAGGCCGACAGCGCGGTCGACCTGACCGACCGCGACGTCACCTCGTGCAACAACCCGACCTTCGACGGCAAGAACCTCTCGGGCAACAAGCTGGCCCAGATCGCCCCGCAGCCCGCGGCGTGCGACAAGGTCGGTGCGGGACCCTGCGGCACCGCGACCGGCACGGGCACGCCGTCGACGGACGAGGGCACCGGCGCCGCCGGCGGCCAGGGCGGCGGCACCGGGACCGCGGCCGGTGGCGGGACGGGCGGCGGCGGGGCAGCGGGCGGCGGGGCCGCCGGCGTGCCCGGCGGTGACGCCGCCCCGGTCATCGACCCCGAGACCGGTGCCGTCGTCGGGGGCGGGGACGTCGTCGCGACCGGGGGCGAGGCGATCTACGCCAACCCCACCGAGCTCGCCGCCGACCGCGCCGCCGACACCCGCGCGTTCGGGTGGCTGGCCGCCGTCGAGCTGGTCGCGCTCGTGCTGCTCCCGGGCCTGTACGTCGCCTCGCTCAAGCGCCGCCGGAGCGTCCGGTGACGCGCCGGGCGGGCCTGGTCCTCGTCGCGCTGGCCCTCGTGGCGCTCGGCCTCGCCGTCCCCGGCCGCCTCGGCGCCCCCGCGCAGGCCGCCCCGGCCGCGTCCGCCGCCTCGGCCGCCTCGGCCGCCGGGAAGGCGAAGGACGGCTACCGCGCCACCAAGGAGCTGACGCGCGTCTTCGCCAACGCCGACGGGACCTCGTACTCCTTCCCGACCCACCGGGTGACCGTCACCGCCGACAAGACCAGGAACCTGCGCGGCCGGCAGCGGATCCGGATCAGCTGGAAGGGCGCCCAGCCCAGCGGCGGCCGGGCGAGCAACCCGTACGGCGAGAACGGCCTGGCCCAGGAGTACCCGGTCGTCGTGCTGCAGTGCCGCGGCGTCGACGACCCGTCCGTGGCGGCCGGCAGGCGGCTGCGGCCGGAGACCTGCTGGACGGCCTCGGTCGCCCAGCGCTCGCAGGTCACGCGCTCGGAGGGCGAGGCGACCTGGCGCCACGACCTGTACGCCGACGCGGCCGACAAGGCGCGGGTCTCCGGCGTCGCGCCGTTCCCCGGCGCCGAGGAGTGCCCCACCGCCGACATCGACCCCTACGCCACCCGGCTGACGCCGTTCGTGGCCCGCGGTGGCCGCACCTACCTGGCCTGCGACGCCGAGCACATGCCGCCCGAGGCGGCCGTGGGCGCGGCCTTCCCGCCCGCGGAGATCGCGGCGTTCACCGAGCCCGACGGCACCGGCAGCGTGCAGCTGGAGGTCCGCAGCGACACCGAGAACGAGTCGCTCGGCTGCAACCACGAGGTCGCCTGCTCGGTCGTCGTCATCCCGATCGTCGGCCTCAGCTGCGACGCGCCGTCGGAGCCGGCGACCGCCGGCGACCAGGCGTGCCGCAAGGGCGGCCGGTTCGCGCCGGGCTCGAGCAACTACAGCAACGAGGGCATCGACCAGGCCGTCGGCCCGGCGCTGTGGTGGGCGGAGTCGAACTGGCGCAACCGGTTCGCGATCCCGATCACCTTCGGCCTGCCGCCGGACACCTGCGACATCCGCGACCCGCGCCCTCCGACGGGCTTCTACGGCTCCGAGCTGCTCGCCCAGGCCGCGACCCAGTGGTCCCCGGCGTACTGCCTGGCGAAGGACCGGTTCAAGTACCAGCTCAACCAGATGTCCGACGAGGCCGGCTGGAACCTGATGGAGAGCGGCGGCGGCGCGGCCGCGGCGGTCTCCTCCGAGCACCAGCGGCGCGGGACCGACCCGGTCGGCTACGCGCCGACGGCGGTGACCGGCTTCTCGATCGCCTACGTCGTCGACGAGCCCGACAACGGCGGGGAGTACTCCCGGCTGCGGCTCAACGCCCGGCTGGTCGCCAAGCTGATGACCCAGAGCTACCTCGGCTCCGACCTCGGCCGTGGCCACCCCGGCATCGGCGGCAACCCGCTGGCGATCATGAACGACCCGGAGTTCCAGCAGCTCAACCCCGGGCTGAGCACCACCACGCAAGAGGCCGGCGCGGCGCTGCTGTCGCTGTCGAACTCCTCCGACGTGGTCGAGCAGGTCACTGCGTACCTCGCCGAGGACCCCGACGCCCGGGCGTTCCTCTCCGGCAAGCCCGACAAGTGGGGCATGAAGGTCAACCCCGAGTACGAGGGCATCGAGGTGCCCCGCTCGGAGTGGCCGCTGCTCGACACCTACGTCCCCGAGACCGAGAACACCTGCCGCCAGGAGAACCCCGCGGTCTACTTCACCCAGCTCGCGGCTCCGGTGACCACCCTGCGCAAGATCTCCGAGGCGCTGCTCGACGCCTGGCCGAACGTGCAGACCCGTTGCGAGCTCGACCAGTCCGCCCAGCAGTACAAGCTCGGCCGGGTCGACCGCCAGTCCTTCGGGTCGCGGTTCATGCTCGGCATCACCAGCCTCGGCGACGCGGCGCGCTACGGCCTCCGCTCGGCGGCGCTGGAGACGAAGCCGGGCCGGTACGTCGCGCCGACCGACGCCTCGCTGGGCGCCGCCGTGCGGCTGGCCGAGCAGGCCGAGCCGATGCAGCCGTTCGTCCTCGACCAGGCCGACGTGCGCAAGGACGGCGCGGCCTACCCGGGCACGATGGTCGTCTACACCGCCGCGCGCCTGCGCAACCTGCCGAAGGCCGACGCGACGAAGGTCGCCCAGTTCATCCGGGTCTCGACCACCGAGGGCCAGCGCCCCGGCAGCGGCAACGGCGAGCTCCCCGAGGGCTACCTGCCGATCCGGCGCACCGGCGTGACCGCGAAGCTGTTCCGCTCCGCACAGCGCGTCGCGGACGCGGTCGCGGCGCAGCGCGAGCCGGCCGGTGGCGGGGACACCTCCGGCGGTGGCAGCGGCGGAGGCGACACCTCCGGCGGCGGCACCGGGCTCCCCGGCGGCGACGTCCCGGTGGGCGACGTGCCCACCGGCGAGGTCCCCGGCGCCGACGAGGCGCCCGGCGCGGACGAGCCGGCCCCGCCGGCCACCGCGGCGCCGGTGATGCCGGCCACCGAGCCGGTCGGCTCCCGCCTCGGCGGCGGCCTCCTGCCGGCCCTGGTGCTCGTCGGGCTGGTCTCGGTGCTCGGCGCCAGCGGCCTGCGCTTCTTCGTGCGGGTGCCGCGGTGACCGCCCTCGACGACCGCCCCGCCCCCGAGGCGGGCGCGGCGGCGGGCACGGACACCGGGTCGCCGTCCGCCGGCCGCGCCCGTCCGCTGGTCCCGGCCCGCCTGGCCGGCGTCCTGCGTGGCCTCCGCGGCCCGGCCCGGCCCGCGCGGCCCGCCACGAAGCCGGACGAGCGCACGGCGGTCGCCTCCTCGGCGCTGACCATGCTCGCGCTGGTCTGCCTCTGGACGGCGGCGCAGCTGCTCTTCCTCGGCTCGCTGTCCCACGAGCGCGCCCAGGAGCTGCTCTACCGCGACCTCCGCACCCAGATCGCCTCCGCCACCGCCCCGGTCGGGCCCGTTGTCCCGGTCGGCGACCCGGTCGCGCTGCTGCGCATCCCGAGCCTCGGGGTCGAGGAGGTCGTCGTCGAGGGCACCGCCTCCGGCGACACCCTCGACGGGCCGGGCCACCGGCGCGACACCGTGCTGCCCGGCCAGGTCGGCACGTCGGTCGTCTACGGCCGCGCCGCGACGTACGGCGGCCCGTTCGGCGACCTCCCCGACCTCCGGGTCGGCGACGCGGTCGAGGTGACCGGTGCGCAGGGCGCGGTCACCTTCTCCGTCCTCGGCGTCCGCCGCGGCGGCGACCCGCTGCCCGCGCCGGCGAAGGAGGGCGCCGCCCGGCTGACCCTCGTCACCGCCGAGGGCGAGGGCCGGTTCGCCGCGGTCTCCCCGGGCTCGGCGGTCTACGTCGACGCCGAGGCCCCCGAGGGCTTCCCGGCGCCCCCGGGCCGGCCCGCCGCCGTGCCGGAGTCGGAGAAGGCGATGGCGGCCGACGACGGCGCCGTACCGCTCCTGGCCCTGCACCTGGCGCTTCTCGTGGCGCTCGTCCTCGCCGTGGTCGCCGCGCGCCAGCGCTGGTCGACCGTCCTCGTCTGGGTCGTCGCGACCCCGCTCGCCCTCGCCCTGTCCTGGGCGACCACCGACGTGGCCGTCCGGCTCCTGCCGAACGTCCTCTGAACCAACCCGCACCACCACCACGCACCACCACCACGCACCACCCACCTCCAAGAAAGCGATGTCGAGATGTCTGTACGCAAGTCCCTCGCCGGTCTCGCGGCCGCGGCCGTGACCGGCTCCGTGCTCGCGCTCACGGCCGCCCCGGCGACCGCCGCCGTCGACCCCGACGACACGACGTTCGCCCCGGTCGCCGCGGACCTGGTCGGCGTCGGGTCCGACACCAGCCAGCACGCCCTCAAGCTGCTCGCCGACGGCTGGAACGCCACCTCGCCGGCCGCGAAGCTCGCCACCTACGCCGCCACCGGCGGCGGCGACGTCACCCTGCACACCGGCGCCCTCAGGCGGCCCAACGGCTCCGGCGCGGGCAAGGCCCTGCTCTACGGCGCCGGCAACAACGCGGGTGTGGATTTCGCCCGCTCCTCCTCCGGCCCCTCGACCGCCGAGGTCCAGGCCGGCCTGCAGAACTTCCCGTTCGCGCTCGACACCCTGGTCATGGCCGTCTCCGGCTCGACCGCCTCCAACGCGCCCGCCGCGCTCACCAAGGACCAGATCGTCGACATCTACGACGGCACGGTCACCAACTGGTCGCAGGTCGGCGGCAAGGACGGCGTCATCAAGCCGCTGATCCCCCAGGCCGGCTCGGGCACCCGCAGCTTCTTCACCGCCCAGCTGCAGGCCGCCAACGGCGGCGTCGCGGTGACGCTCGCCAAGTCGGTCGCCGAGGTCCAGGAGCACGACGACACCGCGATCAAGGGCGACCCGAACGCCGTCGCGCCGTTCTCCGAGGGCCGCGCCGGCCTGCTCGGCAAGACGCTGCGCCTCGAGACCGGCTTCCGCGCCGACCGCGCGCTCTACAACGTCGTCCGCGGCGCCGACCTCGCCACGGCCGCCGTCCAGTCGGTCTTCGGCGAGAAGGGCTACCTCTGCTCCTCCGACGCCCGCGCCCTCATCGAGCGCGCCGGCTTCAAGCAGCTCGCCACCCCGGCCCAGGGCGGCGTCTGCGGCCAGGCCACCCAGAGCGCGACCAGCAACTTCACGCTCAACGAGTCGGTCCGGACCACGCTCGCGCTGAGCGGCTCCAGCACCCGCGCGAAGTCGGCGACCCTGGTCGCCCAGGTCACCGGCAGCACCGCTCCGCAGGGCACGGTCACCTTCACCTCCGGCGGCACCACGCTGGCCACCGGCGTCCCGCTGGTCTCCGGCCGCGCGACGTACACCGCCACCGGCCTGGACCTCGGCAGCCGCTCCTTCGCCGCCGAGTTCGTCCCGGCGCAGGGCTCGGCCTTCGAGGGCTCGACCGCGACCGCCTCGGTGGTCGTCAAGGCCGGCTCCGCCGTCTCCGAGACCTTCCCCGCGAAGGTCGCCAAGGGCAAGAAGGCCGCCGGCACCGTCACCGTCGCGCTCACCGGCGCGAGCGGCCAGGCCACCGGCACGGTGAAGGTCATGGAGGGCTCCAAGACCCTCAAGTCGGTCGCCCTCAAGGGCGGCAAGGCCACGGTCAAGCTGCCGAAGCTGGCCAAGGGCAAGCACTCCCTGAAGGCGGTCTGGGGCGGCAACGGCGTCGCCGTCGGCGCCACGAAGTCCTTCACCATCACCCAGAAGTAGCCCGCACCACCGGCACCGGGCGGTCGTCGTACGACGACCGCCCGGTGCCGCGCGGTCGACCAGCGAGGAACCGAACCATGAGCACCACCGACGAGACCACCGTCCTGCCCGCCGTCCCGGCCGGCCCGCCCGCCCCCGTGGCGCCGCTCGCGCCGCTCGCGCCGCTCGCGGAGCTGCGGGCCCACGAGATCACCGCGTGGTTCGGCGAGCGCAAGGTGCTCGACCGGGTCTCGCTCACGATGCCGGCGGGCGGCATCACCGCGCTCATCGGCCCGTCCGGCTGCGGCAAGTCGACCTTCCTGCGCATCCTGAACCGGATGCACGAGCTGGTGCCCTCGGCCCGGCTCGCGGGCGAGGTGCTGCTCGACGGCGAGGACGTCTACGACCCCGACCGGCGCCTCATCGACGCCCGCCGCGCGATCGGCATGGTCTTCCAGAAGCCCAACCCGTTCCCGGCGATGTCGATCCGGGAGAACGTCCTGGCCGGCCTGCGCCTCACCGGCACCCGCGCCTCGCGGTCGGCCAAGGAGGAGCTGGTGGAGTCCTGCCTGACCAAGGCGGGCCTGTGGACCGAGGTGCGCGACCGCCTCGACGCGCCCGGCGGCGGCCTGTCCGGCGGCCAGCAGCAGCGGCTGTGCATCGCCCGCTCGCTCGCGGTCAAGCCGCGGGTGTTGCTCATGGACGAGCCCTGCTCGGCGCTGGACCCCACCTCGACACGCGTGATCGAGGAGACCATGCTGGAGCTCGCCCGGGAGGTCACCATCGTCATCGTCACGCACAACATGCAGCAGGCCGCACGCGTCTCCACGCAGTGCGCCTTCTTCCTGGCCTCCCACGGCACGCCCGGCGTGATCGTGGAGCACGGCGACACCGGCGCGATGTTCTCGGCCCCGCGCGACCAGCGCACCAGCGACTACGTCAACGGCCGGTTCGGATGACCGGACGCGTCCGCGCGCTCCCCGCGGTCCTCGGGTTCCTGCTCGCCCTCGCGGTGCTCTCCGGCACCGCGTTCTGGGCCCAGCAGCGGGTGCTCGACCCGGCCCGGACGCGCAGCGCGGACGCGACGGCCGAGCCGCTGGTGGCGGCCGTCCCCGAGGTCGCGGCGCCCGAGGAGGCCCCCGGCCGGGCGGCCACCGGGAGCCGCGGAGGCGTCCGGGCCGGGTCCGGCGTGCCGGCCGTGGACCCCACGTGGGCGGCGACCACGGCGGACCGCTCCGGGATCCCCGCGCCCGCCGTCGCGGCGTACGGCCGGGCCACGCTGATGGCGCCCGACGGGTGCTCGGTCGGCTGGACGACGCTGGCCGGCATCGGCTGGGTGGAGTCCCAGCACGGCACCATCGACGGCCGTGCCCTCGGGGAGGACGGGCACTCCTCCAGCCCGGTCCTCGGTCCCGCGCTCGACGGTCGCGGCAAGGTGGCCGCGATCCCGGCCACCCCCTCCTCCAGCCGCTGGCACGGCGACCCCGACTGGGACCACGCGGTCGGGCCGCTGCAGTTCATCCCCTCGACCTGGCGGCGCTGGTCCGCCGACGGCGACGGCGACGGGACCGAGGACCCCAACGACCTCGACGACGCCGCGCTCGCGGCGGTCCGCTACCTGTGCGCCGACGGGCACGACCTGACCACCGGGGAGGGCTGGTCGGCGGCGATCTTCTCCTACAACCACGCGCAGGAGTACGTCGCGGCCGTCCACGCCGCCGCGACCGCCTACGCCGAGCGGACGGGATGAGCATGACCCTGCAGCGCACCGACCGGACCGGGACCTTCGGCGCAGAGGAGATCACCGAGGCCTACGCCGCGTTCCACGCGCGGGTCGAGGGGTTCACCGCGAGCGGCGACTGGCACGGGTACGCGGACCTCTTCACCGAGGACGCGACGTACGTCGAGCACGCCTACGGCACCTTCCGCGGCCGCGAGGAGATCCGCGAGTGGTCGGTGCGGACGATGACGAGCTTCCCGGGCAACGTGATGACCGGGTTCCCGCTGGCCTGGTCGACGGTCGACCTCGAGCGCTCGCGGCTGGTCTGCGAGGTGCGCAACCTGATGCCCGACCCGGGGGACGGGTCGCTGCACGAGGAGTCGAACCTGACGATCATGACCTACGCCGGGGACGGGCTCTTCTCCGGCGAGGAGGACGTCTACAACCCGCTGCGGTTCCTGCGCACGACGCTGCGCTGGGCGGCCGTGGCCGAGGCGCACGGCCGGCTCGGGGACGAGGGCCGCGCGTACGTCGCGACGTACGGCGGCACGTCGGGCGGCTGAGGCCGGGCGTTCACGCGGGGTTCCCCCGCCGCGGGTAGAACCGGCCCGGTGCGGGTGCTCGTGGAGCCGGTGGGCTGGCTGCTGGTCCTCGCCGGCCTGGTGCTGCTGCCGCTGCCGGGGCCCGGCGTGGTGCTCCTCGCCTGCGGCCTCGGCCTGCTCGCCCGGCGCTACGACTGGGCCGGGCGCTGCGTCGAGCGGGTGCGGGCGGTCGCGGGCCGGCAGGCGGTCAGCACCCCGCTGCGCTCGGCCGTGAGCCTCGGCGGCACGGCGGTGCTGGCGCTCGCCGGCCTGCTGTGGATCTGGCCGGCCTGGCCCTGGCTGCCCGGCGGGACCTGGACCGGCGTGGGGCAGCTGGTCTCGGGAGTGGCGGCGTTCGCGCTGCTGGTGGCCGAGCACCGGCGGCACCGGTCACCGGTGACGGGCTTGCCGCGCTCTGGGATGCTCGACGCCATGGACACCGCCACCGCCCGCGCGACGGAGAGCGAGTCGTGAAGGGTGCCGCGCGCCGGGTGACCCTCGAGGTCGTCGGCTGGTTCCTGGTGGTCGCGGGCGTCGCCGCGCTGATCCTGCCCGGCCCCGGGCTGCTGATGCTCTTCGGCGGCCTGGCGGTCCTCAGCCAGCAGTACGAGTGGGCCGAGCGGCGGCTGGACCCGGTGAAGTACCGCGCGCTCAAGGGCGCCGCGGAGTCGGTCGAGACCAAGGTCCGCGTGGTCTTCTCCGCCGGCGTCGCGCTCGTGCTGGTCGCCGCCGGCGTGCTGTGGATCTGGAAGCCCGACGTCCCCGCCTGGTGGCCGTTCGCGGACTCGTGGTGGCTGCCGGGCGGCATCGCCACGGGGATCACGCAGGTCGTGTCCGGGATCGTCGCGCTGGCGCTGCTCGTCTACAGCTACCGCCGCTTCCACGGCCGCCCCGACGCCGTCGCCGCGCTCGAGCGCGACATCGACCGGGCGGACCGCCAGCAGGGCTGAGGTGCCCCGGGGCGCCCGGGACGCCGACAGCGACAGGGGAGGCCCGCCGGCTCGTGGCCGGGGGACCTCCCCTGTCGCGTGGAGCGGGACCGTCAGCGGCGGGTGGCCCCGGCCGTCGGGCAGAACGGCAGCGGCAGCGGGACCGGGCCGAGCACGTCGCACAGCGGGTCGAGCGGGCCGCCCGCGCAGGGGTCGGTGGACGGCAGGCCGGTGGGCAGGCCCGTCGGCAGGCCGGTCGGCAGGCCCGGGCCGGGCGTCGGCGTGGCCGTCGACGTCGGGCGCGGGCTCGTGGTGGCGCTCGGCGAGCAGGTCGGGCTCGGGCTGGTGGTGCCCGTCGGCGTGGCCGTCGCGCTGCCGCTGGGGCTGGCCGTGACGGTGGCCGTCACGGTGCTGGTGGCCGTGCTGGTCGGCGCGGAGGTCGCCCGGTCACGGCAGTCCGAGAGGTCGCGGCGGGCGGCGTCGCGGTCGCTGCGCGCCCGGGCGAGGTTCACCTTGACTCGGTTCTTCGAGGCCTTCGCCTGCGCGAGCGCCTTCTTCGCCTGCGCCCGCTTCTTCGAGCCCTTCGGTGCCTGCTGGTAGGCCTTCCGGGCCTGCGCGACCTTGGCCGACCTCGTGGCCAGCGCGCGCTCGAGGCGGTCCACCCGGTCCTCGGCGTCGTCGTAGGTGTTCTGCTCGGCGGTGCAGCCGGGCGGGGCCGCGGCGGCGCTCGTGGTGCCCGCGGAGGTCAGCGCGACGCCGACCCCGACGACGGATCCGACCACGAGGGCGACGGAGGCCAGCGCGGTGAGCAGCTGGCGGAGGACGGGGTTCGACATGGCGGCTCCTGCGGTGGCGGGTGGGGTCTGGTGGCTCAACGACCCGGCCGAGCGGACGTTAGGCGCGTCCTGTGCGCGAGATCACGGTGTGCGGACGTCGCGAACACTGCAGATCGTCCGGAGCACCCGTGCCGAGACGATAAGATTTCCGTCGGAGAGGCCCGGCTGACGACCCGCCGGCGTGCCGCCACCAGCTCCACCCGGAAACACAGCAGACCCACGCGGTCGCCACGCCATGCGCGAGGCGGCCGCGTCGTACGTGCGCGCCCCGAGGCGCGCCAGGAATGGACGGACCAGCAGTGCCCCTCGAGCTCGCGAGCCTCATCGGACTCGCCGCCACCCTCCTCGCCTTCGGCTACACCGTGCCGCAGTTCCGCAAGCTGCGCCGCACCGTCTCCGCGGCGGGCGTCAGCGTCGCCGCGCTCGCCTGCTCCAGCATCAGCAACGTCGCGTGGACGCTGTACGGCACCCTCGAGCGCGACGTGTGGGTCGCGCTCCCCGCGGCGGTGAGCATCCCGGCGACCGCGGGCGCGCTCGTCCTCGCCTGGCGCCGCGGCGGCTCCCGCGACCGGCTGTGGCTCCCGCTGGTGTGGGCCGTCGTCGTGGTCTCCGCGGGCCTCTCCGCGCTGTGGGTCGGGCACGGACCGGTGACCGTCGTCCTCGGCTGCTCGGTCGCGCTGCTGGTCACCCCCGCGGCCCTGACCGCCTGGCGCAGCCACGACGTCGCGGCCATCGCCGTCTCGGGCTGGGTCATGCTCGTCGTCGACGCGCTGCTGGCCGGTGCGTACGGCGTGCTGGCCGGCGTGGAGGCCAACGTCATCTACGCCGCCGTCGCCACCCTCGGCTCGCTCGCGATCCTCACCCGCGTCGGCCTCCCGCCGCACGTGCACGCCCGGCTGGTCCGCCTGCCCACCCCCGCCCCCCTGGCGGCCGTCTCCGCCGACGAGCTGAGCCTGGTCGCCTGAGCGGGTCGCGGGCCGCCGCAATCGTTCAATTGCGCGGTTCTGACCGGTTCCCGGCCTCGGGACCCGCCGCAATCGTTCAATTGCGCGGTTCCGACGGCGCACCCCGGCCACGGCGCCGGCCCTGTCGGCGCCGGGTGGCATGCTGCGCCGCGTGCCCCTCCACCTGCACTCTGCGCCGCGGACCGACCAGCTCGCCGACGCCCTCGGCGACCTGCTGTCGCGCCCGCTCGCGGACCCCTTCGCCGAGGAGGTGGTCGCGGTCCCGGCGAGGGGCGTGGAGCGCTGGCTCACCCAGCGCCTCTCGCACCGGCTCGGCGCGTCGCCGGGCGGTGGGGACGGGGTCTGCGCGGGGGTCCGCTTCCTCAGCCCGCGGTCGCTGGTGGGGCTGCTGCTCGACCGCGACCGCGACGACCCGTGGGACCCCGACCGGCTGGTGTGGCCGCTCCTCGGGGTGATCGACGACAGCCTCGACGAACCCTGGTGCGCGACGCTGGCCGCCCACCTCGGCCACCGCCTGGAGGGCGAGGAGGCGGCCCTGCGGCGCAACCGGCGCTGGTCGGTCGCCCGCCGGCTCGCCGGGCTCTTCGCGTCGTACGCCGTCCAGCGACCCTCGCTCGTGGCCGACTGGCGCGTGGGGCGGGACACCGACGGTGCGGGTGCGCCGCTTGACGAGGACCTGCGCTGGCAGCCCGAGCTGTGGCGACGCCTGCTCCAGCGGGTCCCGGTCGACCCGCCGGACGTCCGCCACGAGGCGACGCTCGCCGCCCTCCGGGCCGGCGGTGACGGGCTCGACCTGCCCGACCGGCTCTCGCTCTTCGGCCACACCCGGCTGCCGGTCACCGAGGTCGAGCTCCTCTCCGCCCTCGGCACCGACCGGGAGGTGCACCTGTGGCTCCCGCAGCCCTCGCCCGCCCTGTGGCGAGACCTCGCCGGGGTGGGCGGCCCCGTCGCCCGCGCGGAGGACGACACCGCGCTGCGGGTGGGGCACCCGCTGCTCGCCTCCCTCGGGCGCGACACCCGTGAGCTGCGGCGCGCGCTGGCCGACGCCGACGCCGAGGAGCACGAGACAGCGGCGACCGACCCCGCGGCGGCGGGGGCCCCGGGCGCGACCCTGCTCGGCTGGCTGCAGCACGACCTCCGCGCCAACGCGGCCCCCGACGCCGCGGAGCGGGCGGCCCGACGGCCGGCCCCCGACGACCGCAGCGTGCAGGTCCATGCCTGCCACGGACCCGCACGACAGGTCGACGTGCTCCGCGAGGTGCTCGTCGGCCTCCTCGCCGACGACCCGACGCTCGAGCCGCGCGACATCCTCGTGATGTGCCCGGACATCGAGACCTACGCCCCGCTGGTCTCGGCGGGCTTCGGCCTGGCCGACGTGGTGCCCGACGACCACGGGCACCCCGCGCACCGGCTGCGCGTCCGGCTGGCCGACCGCGCCCTGACCAGCACCAACCCGCTGCTGTCGGTCGCCGCCCGGCTCGTCGCGCTCGCTGGTGGCCGGGTGACGGCCAGCGAGGTGCTCGACCTGGTCTCGGCCGAGGCCGTCCGCGCCAGGTTCCGGCTCACCGACGACGACGTGGCCCGGGTGACCCGCTGGGTCGGCGACGCCGGCGTGCGCTGGGGCCTGGACGCGGAGGGACGCGCGGGCTTCGCGATGAGCGGGTTCGCACACAACACGTGGCGCGCGGGCCTCGACCGGGTGCTGCTCGGCGTGGTGATGAGCGGCGACGACCACCGGCACCTGGGTCGCGGGCTGCCGCTGGACGACGTGGGCAGCGGCGACATCGACCTCGTTGGCCGGTTCGCCGAGCTGCTGGCGCGCCTGGAGGAGTGCCTGCGGGCGCTCGGCTCCGCGGCGCTCGTGGGGGAGTGGATGACCGCGCTGCACGACGGCGTCCGCGCGCTGACCGACGTGCCGCTTGAGGACGCCTGGCAGCTGCCCCAGCTCGAGCGCGAGCTGGCGCGCGCGGTCGAGGCGGCGGGGTCGGGCGCGGACGTGCCGCTGCGGCTGGCCGACGTCCGGGCGCTGCTGGAGTCCCGCCTCGGCGGCCGGCCGACCCGGGCGAACTTCCGCACCGGCACGCTGACGGTCTGCACCATGGTCCCGATGCGCTCGGTGCCGCACCGGGTGGTCTGCCTGGTCGGCCTCGACGACGGCGTCTTCCCGCGCACCGGGTCCGTCGACGGCGACGACGTGCTGGCCCGTCGGCCGCGCACCGGCGAGCGCGACCCGCGCAGCGAGGACCGCCAGCTGCTCCTCGACGCGGTGATGGCGGCCTCGGAGACCCTGGTCGTCACCTACACCGGCGCCAACGAGCACTCCGGTGCCCCCCGCCCGCCCGCGGTGCCGCTGGGCGAGGTGCTCGACGCGCTCGACCGCACCGCCGCCGCGCCGGTCCGCGACCAGGTCCTGGTGCGCCACCCGCTGCAGCCCTACGACGCACGCAACTTCGCCGACGGCGCGCTCGGCGTGGCCGGGCCGTTCGGGTTCGACGAGCCCGCGCTGGCCGGCGCCCGCGCGGCGCTCGGCGAGCGCCACCCCCGCCCGGTGTTCCTCGCGGCCCCGCTGGCCGAGCGCGACACCGACGACGTCGCGCTCGCCGACCTCCACGACTTCCTGCGGCACCCGGTCCGCACCTTCCTGCGCCGACGGCTCGACATCGGCACGCCGCGCGCGGCCGAGGAGGTCAGCGACGCGATCCCGGTCGACCTCGACGGGCTGCGCTCGTGGGAGGTCGGCGACCGGCTCCTGAACGAGCTGCTCGCCGGGCAGGACGCCGCGGCGGTGATGACCGCCGAGCAGCTGCGCGGCTCGCTGCCACCGGGCCGGCTCGGGCACGCGTCCCTGACCCAGGTCGTCGAGGAGTCCCAGAAGCTGTGGGCCAGCACCACCGACCTGCGCACCGGCCCCGCTCGCAGCCTCGACGTCGACGTGCCGCTCGGCGACGGCCGCCGGCTCTCCGGCGTCGTGCAGCGGGTGCACGGCACCCGGATCGTCACGCTGAGCTACTCCCGGCTGAAGGCCAAGCAGCGGCTGGCCTCCTGGGTCGAACTGCTCGCGCTGAGCGCCGGCCGGCCCGACGAGCACTGGACCGCCCACGCGGTCGGCCGGGACAAGGCCGGGCCCAAGCGCGCCCTCGCCGGCCCGGTCGACCACCGCGCGGTCGACCGGCTCCGCGAGCTGGTGGAGCTGATGGACCTCGGGCTGACCCGCCCGCTGCCGATCCCCGTCCTGACCGCCCACGCCTGGGCGGAGGCACGCGTCCTGGAGCTGATGGGGAACGACCGCTCCCCCGACCAGGCCGCGGAGCGGGCGTGGCGCACCGACCCGGGCAACAGCTGGGGCATCGAGGGGGAGGACGCCGACCCCCACCACGTCCGGGTGTGGGGCGAGCGCGCGCCGCTGTCGGTCCTGCTCGACGCCGGCCTGGCGACGTACGCCTGGCTGGTCTGGGAGCCGCTGCTCACCGGCGGGGAGCGGGTGGCCGCGCTGTGAGCACGACGGCCTTCGACATCCGCGACCCGCTGCCCACCGGGACCACCCTGCTCGAGGCGAGCGCCGGAACCGGCAAGACGTGGACGATCGGTGCGCTGGTGACCCGGTACGTCGCGGAGGGGGTCTGCCCCCTGGAGCAGATGCTCGTCGTGACCTTCGGTCGGGCCGCCAGCCAGGAGCTGCGCGAGCGCGTCCGCGGCCAGCTGGTCGAGGCCGAGCGCGCGCTCGCCGACGACCCCACCCTCGCGCCGGCCGAGCCGTCCGCGCTCATCGAGCTGCTGCTGGACTGCGACGCCGACGAGCGGGCGCTGCGGCACCGCCGGGTGACCGACGCGCTCGCCGGGTTCGACGGCGCCACGATCGCCACCACCCACCAGTTCTGCTCCATGGTGCTCGGCTCCCTCGGGGTCGCGGGCGACACCGACGCTCGGGCCCGTCTCGTCGAGGACCTCGACGACCTGCTGACCGAGGTCGTCGACGACCTCTACCTGCGGGCGTTCGCCTTCGCCGACACCGCCCCGGCGTTCAGCCGGGCGGAGGCGATGGGAATCGCCCGGGCCGTCGTCAGGGACCCCCAGGCCCGCCTCGAGCCGGCCGAGGAGGACCGCTCGACCCCGGCGGGCCGGCGCGTCGCCTTCGCCCGCGCGGTGCGCACGGAGATGGAGCGGCGCAAGCGCAGGCTCGGGGTCCTTTCCTACGACGACCTGCTCGCCCAGCTCGCCGACGCCCTCGAGCACCCCGACGCGCCGGCCCGAGCCCGGATGCGCCAACGGTGGCGGATCGTGCTGGTCGACGAGTTCCAGGACACCGATCCCGTGCAGTGGCAGGTGCTGGACCGGGCGTTCACCGGCCACGCCACGATGGTGCTCATCGGCGACCCCAAGCAGGCGATCTACGCCTTCCGCGGCGGCGACGTCACGACGTACCTCCACGCGGCGGCGACCGCGACCACCACCAAGACGCTGCCGGTCAACTGGCGCAGCGACGAGCACCTCCTCGACGCGTTCCAGACCGTGCTGCGCGGGGCCGAGCTCGGCGACCCCCGGATCGTGGTGCACGACGTCACCCACCACCACCCCGGCTCGCGCCTCGCGGGGGCGCCGAGCACCGCGCCGTTCCGGCTCCGGGTGCTGCGCCGCGACCAGCTCGGCCGACGCGGCACCGCGCCGCTCTACGTCAGCCAGACCCGCCCCCACGTGGCACGCGACCTCGCGCTCGACGTGCGGCGGCTCCTCGCCTCCGGCGCGACGTTCGAGGGCCGGCCGCTGGAGCCTCGGGACGTCGCCGTCATCAGCTACCGGCACGCCGACCTCGCCGCCTGCCGAGCCGCCCTCCACGAGCTGGGCGTCCCCGCCGTGATCGCCGGGGGCGGGAGCGTCTTCGCCACCCCGGCGGCCACCGAGTGGCTCGAGCTGCTGGAGGCCCTCGAGCAGCCGCACCGCAGCGCCCGGGTCCGGACCGCGGCCCTGACCTGCTTCTTCGGCCACACCGCGACCGAGCTGGACGCCGGGGGCGACCGGCTCACCGACGACGTCGCCGACACGCTGCGGTCCTGGGTCGAGGTGTTCACCCGGCGCGGCGTCGCCGCGGTCCTGGAGGCCGCGACGGTCGCGGGCCTCCCGGCCCGGGTGCTGGCCGAGGTGGGCGGCGAGCGCCGGCTCACCGACCTGCGCCACCTCGGCGAGGCCCTGCACGAGGCGGCGCTCACCGAGCGGCTCGGGCTGGTCGCGATGCTGGCCTGGCTGCGCGGCCAGGTCGCCGACGCCCGGGAGGGCCGCGGCGCGGAGCGCACCCGGCGGCTGGACTCCGACGCCGCCGCGGTCCAGCTCGTGACCATCCACGCCAGCAAGGGCCTGGAGTACCCCGTCGTCTACCTGCCCGCCCTCGCCGACCGCAACGTCCCCAAGCCGTCCATGCCGCTCTTCCACGACGCCCAGGGACGCCGCTGCCTCGCGGTCGGCGGACCCGGAGGGGACGACTGGGACGACCACGTCCGCCGGTGGGCCGAGGAGGAGGCCGCCGAGCACCTCCGGCTGCTGTACGTCGCCCTCACCCGCGCCCGGTCGCAGGTCGTCGCCTGGTGGTCGCCCACCCGCAACACCCCCTGCTCGCCGCTGCACCGGATGGTCCTGGGCCGCCGGCCGGGCATGGCCGAGGTGCCGGCGGAGTTCGCGAACCGCACCGACGACGAGGCCGCAGAGTTCCTCGCGCGCTGGGAGGCGGCCGGTGGCCCGACCGTCGAGGCGGCGGTCCACGCCGACCCCGGCGCCGACCCCGTCCGCCCGGCGCTGCCGGCGCTGGCGGCCCGCCGCTTCCAGCGCGAGGTCGACGTGGCCTGGCGGCGCACGTCGTACTCCGCCCTCACCCGCGTGGACGTGGTCGCCGCCTCCGCCGGCCCGGGAGGGGTGACCAGCGAGCCGGAGGTGGTCGCGAAGGAGGACGAGCCGGACGTCCCGGTCCCGACGCCGCGCCCGGCCGAGGGCTCCTTGCCCTCGCCGATGGCGGGGCTGCCGGTGGGCGCGACCTTCGGCTCCCTCGTCCACGCCGTCCTCGAGCACGCCGACCCGGACGCCCCGGACCTGCGCGCGGAGCTGCTCGGCCACGTCCGCGAGCAGCTCGTGCGGTGGCCCGTGCCGCTGGACCCCGAGGAGCTCGCCGACGCCCTGGTCGCGGTGTGCGACTCCCCGATGGGCCCGCTCGCGCCGACCACCCTGCGGCAGGTGCCGCTGCGCGACCGGCTCCGGGAGATGGACTTCGAGCTCCCCCTCTCCGGAGGCGACCTGGCCGCCGGACGTGACGCCCGGCTCGGCGACCTCGCACCCCTGCTGCGCCGGCACCTGCCCGAGGGTGACCCGGTGCGGGCCTACGCCGACGCCCTCGACCAGCCGGCGCTCGGCGGTCAGAGCCTGCGCGGCTACCTGACCGGGTCGGTCGACGTCGTGCTCCGCCTGCGCGACGAGCAGGAGCGCCCGAGGTACGTCGTCGTCGACTACAAGACCAACTGGCTCGGCCCGGTCGACGAGCCGCTCACCGCGCACGCCTACCGCCCCGAGGCCCTCGACGCCGCGATGGGCCACTCCGACTACCCGCTCCAGGCGCTGCTGTACGCCGCGGTGCTGCACCGGTTCCTGCGGTGGCGCCAGCCGGGCTACGACCCGGAGGTCCACCTCGGCGGCGTGCTCTACCTCTACCTGCGCGGCATGTGCGGGGCGGACACCCCGCTGGTCGACGGCGAGCCGTGCGGGATCTTCTCCTGGCGGCCGCCGGTGGCGCTCGTGGCGGAGCTGTCCGACCTCCTCGACGGGACGGTCCGGGCATGACCGAGCTGTTCGAGCCCGTGGGGGAGCAGGACCCGCGCCTGGCGCTCGGGGCGACCGGACGGCTCGCCGAGCTCAACCGGGCCGGTCTGCTGGAGGCCGGCGACCTGCACGTCGCCACCCGGGTGGCCGACCTCGCCGGCGAGACCGGTCCCGACGCCGGGCCGGACGCCGACCTGGTGCTGCTGGCCCTGGCCCTCGCCGTCCGCGCCGTCCGCCACGGCTCGGTGGCGGTCGACCTGGCGACGGCACCGGAGATCGCGCCCGAGCTGGACTGGCCCGAGCCCGGGGCGTGGCTGCGCGCGGTGGAGGGGTCGAGGCTGGTGGCGCAGGGCGCGCTCCGCCTCGAGCACGGCCTGCTCTACCTCGACCGCTACCACCGCCTCGAGCAGCAGGTCTGCGACGACCTGCTCGCGCGGGCCGGGCAGCGGCCGCCCGAGGTCGAGGAGGCCGCGCTGGCCGCCGCGCTCGAGCGGGTCGGCGCCGGCCGGCTCAGCGCCCAGCAGCGCGAGGCCGCCGAGCGCAGCGTGCGCCAGTGGACGACCGTCCTGACCGGCGGCCCCGGCACCGGCAAGACCACCACGGTGGCCCGGATCCTCGCGGTCCTGGCCGACCAGGCGGCCGCCCGGGGCGAGCGGCTCTCGGTGGCCCTCAGTGCGCCCACCGGCAAGGCCGCCGCCCGGCTGCAGGAGGCGGTCGAGACCGAGCTGGCCGGCCTGCCGGCCGAGGACCGCGACCGGCTGCGCCGCCTGGACGCGATGACGCTGCACCGGCTGCTGGGCTGGCGACCGGACAACGCGACCCGGTTCCGGCACGACCGGACCAACCGGCTGACCTACGACGTGGTCGTGGTCGACGAGTCCTCGATGGTCGAGCTGACCCTCATGGCGCGGCTGCTCGAGGCGGTCCGGCCCCAGGCCCGGCTGCTGCTGGTCGGCGACCCCCGCCAGCTGACCTCGGTCGGCGCAGGTGCGGTGCTCTCCGACCTCGTCGCGGGGCACGAGGGCGACCCGGCCTCGCCGGTGGTCTCCCTGACCGAGAACTACCGCTCCACCCAGGACATCAAGACCCTGGCCGAGGCGCTGCGCACCGGCACGGCCGACGAGGTGCTGGCGGCGCTGCGGGCGCCCTCGGCGGAGCTCGAGTTCGTCGAGACCGACGACCCCGCGAGCGTGCTGCGCGCGGACACGCTGGCCTCGGCGCTCGCCGTGCGGAGGGCCGCCGAGCGGGGCGACCCGGCCGCCGCCGTACGCGCCCTCGACGAGCACCGGCTGCTCTGCGCGCACCGCGAGGGCCCCTTCGGGGTGCGTGTCTGGAACCGGACCGTCGAGCAGTGGCTCGCCGAGGAGATCGGCCAGGACCTGCACCAGGAGTGGTACGTCGGCCGGCCGCTGCTGGTGACCACCAACGACCACGCGCTCGAGGTCTACAACGGCGAGACCGGCGCCGTGGTGCTCGGTGGCGACGGGCGCGTGCGCGCCTGGATCGCCGGGTCCGGCGGGCTGCACGACTTCGCCCCCGGGCGGCTGGACGCGGTCGAGACGATGCACGCGATGACCATCCACAAGAGCCAGGGCAGCCAGGCGCGGCGGATCACGGTGCTGCTGCCCGAGGAGGGGTCGCGGCTGCTGAGCCGGGAGCTGTTCTACACCGCGGTGACCCGGGCCCAGCGGCACGTGCGCGTGGTGGGCTCGGAGGCCGCGGTGCGGGCCGCGGTCGAGACCCGCGCGCAGCGCGCCACCGGCCTGCGGCAGCGGCTCCAGGCCGCCCGCGGCGGCGCGACACGCCGGCCCGAGGGGTGAGCGGGAGAAACCAGGGCGCAACGTCGGCGCACTAGGGTCGCGAGCATGCCCTTCCTGCTGCGCGTCGAGCTGCCCGACGTCCCCGGGTCGCTGGGGCGCCTGGCCACCGCGATCGGTGAGGCCGGCGGCGACATCGAGGCCATCGAGATCGTCGAGAAGCGCCACGACGGCACCGCCCTCGACGACGTGCTGCTCGAGATGTCCGGCGGGGCCATGCCCGACTCGGTGGTCTCGGCCTGCAACCAGATCGACGGCGTGGAGGTCGTCTGGATCAGCCGGTACGCCGCCGGCGGCAACCTGGTGCTCGACCTGGAGGCCGTCGAGGAGCTGACCGCCGACCCGGCGAAGGCCGTCGACCGCTGCGTGGACCTGCTGCCGGTGACGTTCCGCTGCGACTGGGCGGTCCGCATCCACCGCGCCCTGGGCGTCCGGCACAGCACCGAGGCGGCCCCCGACGACCTGGACTTCGTCGAGATCGACCGCACCGAGCGGCTCGAGGTCGACGGGGACGACGTGACGATCTACGCCGCGGTCCGGCTCGACGGCAACGAGATCGTCGTCATCGGCCGCCGCGGCGGCCCGGAGTTCCTCGACTCCGAGCTCGCCCGGCTCGACCACCTCGTCGGGCTCGCCCAGACGATGGCGCGGGTGGGCTGACCCGCCCGGGCGTCAGTCCTCGACGCGCTCGAGCAGGAAGACCGGGATCTCGCGGTCGGTCTTCTCCTGGTACTCCGCGTACGGCGCGTACTGCGCGACGCAGCGCTCCCACCACTCCGCGCGCTCGGCGCCGGTGACGACGCGCGTCCGGTAGAGCGCGGGCTCCGGCCCGTCCTGGAGCTGCACGACCGGGTGGGCGAGGAAGTTGGCGTACCAGCTGGGGTGCTCCGGCGCGCCGCCCTTGGAGGCGACCGCGGCGTACACGCCGTCCTTCTCGACCCGCATCACCGGGTTCTTGCGCAGCTTGCCGCTCCTGGCGCCCTGCGAGGTGATCACCACGATCGGCCACTCGGGCTTGCCCATCAGGGTGTGCGCCTCGCGGCCGCCGGTGCGCTCGTAGGTCTCGACCTGGTCGCGCACCCACTGGTCGGGGCTGGGCTCGTACTCGCCGTCAAGGAGGTCCATGACCTACCAGAACCCATTCCGGGCACACCCTGTTCCGCCCGGTCCTGCTCCGGCGCGCCGTCGCGCCGCGGCTAGGGTCGGGCGCATGAGTGCGATCGACGGCGTGTCGGAGATCTTCGACCCCGAGCTGTGGGACGTCGTCCCGGGCTTCGAGGACCTGACCGACCTGACCTACCACCGCGCGCGGGCGCACGGGACGGTCCGCGTCGCGTTCGACCGGCCCGACGTGCTGAACGCCTTCCGCCCGCACACCGTCGACGAGCTGCTCCGGGTGCTCGAGCACGCCCGGACCAGCAGCGACGTGGGCTGCGTGCTGCTGACCGGCAACGGGCCGGGCGAGCGGCACGGCAAGTGGGCGTTCTGCACCGGCGGCGACCAGCGGATCCGCGGTCGCGCGGGCTACCAGTACGAGAAGGCCGACGGGGTCGAGGGAGACGACGCCGGGGTCACCGTGGACAAGGCACGACTCGCGAGGCTGCACATCCTCGAGGTGCAGCGGCTGATCCGGTTCATGCCGAAGATCGTCATCTGCGTGGTCCCCGGGTGGACGGCCGGCGGCGGGCACAGCCTGCACGTCGTGTGCGACCTGACGATCGCCAGCCTCGAGCAGGCGCGGTTCAAGCAGACCGACGCCGACGTCGGCTCCTTCGACGGCGGGTTCGGCTCGGCGTACCTCGCCCGCCAGGTGGGCCAGAAGTTCGCCCGCGAGATCTTCTTCCTCGGCCAGGAGTACTCCGCCGAGGACGGCGTCCGGATGGGCACCGTCAACCGTGCGGTGCCGCACGCCGAGCTGGAGGCCACCGCGCTGGAGTGGGGGCGGCTTGTCAACGGCAAGAGCCCGACGGCGCAGCGGATGCTGAAGTTCTCCTTCAACGCCATCGACGACGGGCTGGTGGGACAGCAGATCTTCGCCGGCGAGACCACCCGGCTGGCGTACATGACCGACGAGGCGCAGGAGGGTCGCGACCAGTTCCTCGAGAAGCGCGAGCCCGACTGGTCGGCCTACCCCTGGTACTACTGAGCCGCACCGGTCACCGAGCCCCCGTGCGCCCCTCCCTCGCCGCCGTCCTGCCTGCGCTGCTCCTCGCGGGCCTCGGCGGACCTGCACTCGGCGGCTGCGGGAGCGAGGACGCCGAGCTGCCCACCGACCGGCTCGAGTCCGAGGTGGCCGCGCTCTACCCGGCCGCCGACGAGCGCGTCCGCGTCGACGTGCGCTGCGCCGGGCCGCTCGCAGCCGAGGTTGGAGCCACCCAGGACTGCCGGGTGGCGGTGCGCCGGGACCTGGCGACGGTCCGGGCGACCGTCGTCGAGCAGACCGACGCCGGCCCCGTGTTCGAGACCGCGCCGGTGCTCCCTGCCGACCAGGTCGCGCGGACCGTGCTCGACGGCCTCACCCGCGAGGAGTACGTCGTGGGCGAGGTGGTCTGCGAGTCCGAGCTGGTCGGCGTCGTCGGTGAGTCCGTCGCCTGCACCGCGACCCCGCCCGACGGCGGCCGGCCCACGCCGGTCGAGGCGTCGGTCCGCGCGGTGGAGGGGCTCGACGTCCGGCTGCGGTACCGGCTCGTGGGCTGACCCCGCTCCGCTCGTGGCAGGTGACACACTCCAGGCATGGAGCTGAGGTCGTCATGAGGGTCGTGGTGCTGACCGGGGCCGGGATCTCCGCCGAGAGCGGGGTGCCGACCTTCCGGGACGCCGACGGGCTGTGGGAGGGCCACCGGGTCGAGGACGTCGCGACCCCCGAGGCCTACGACGCGCAGCCGTTCGTGGTGCACCGCTTCTACGACGCCCGCCGGGCCGCGCTGTCGGGGGTGACTCCGAACCCGGCCCACCACGCGCTCGCGCGTCTGGAGGAGGAGCTCGGCGACGACCTGCTCGTCGTCACCCAGAACATCGACGACCTGCACGAGCGGGCCGGCTCCCAGCGGGTGCTGCACATGCACGGCGAGCTGCTCTCCGCGGTCTGCCGCGCCTGCCGCGGCCGCTCGCGGTGGGAGCAGGACCTCTCCGACCTGCCGCCCTGCCCCCGCTGCGGCGTGCCCGACCTGCGCCCGGACGTGGTGTGGTTCGGCGAGATCCCCTACGGGATGGACCGCATCTACCTCGCGCTGGAGTCCGCGGACCTGTTCGTCTCGATCGGCACCTCCGGCGCCGTCTACCCCGCTGCCGGGTTCGTCCAGCAGGCCGCGACGTACGGCGCCCGCACCCTGGAGCTGAACCTCCAGGCCAGCGAGGTCACCACCCTCTTCGACGAGACCCGCCACGGCCGCGCCGGCGAGCTCGTCCCCGCCTGGGTCGACGAGCTGCTCGTCCGGCGCTGAGGGCCGCTGCAACATCCCAGGTGAACCTTGGATGTCAACGCTTCCCGGCTGTTGCAACGGCAGGGAAGCATCAACATCCCAAGTGAACTTGGGATGTTGCACGTCCCACCAGCACCACCTACCCCAGCAGCACCCCGACGTGCGGGGGCAGCGAGAGCGCGCCGCCGGGAAGCAGCTCGGCGCCGGTGGGGGTGGCGAAGAGGACGGCGAGGTCCGGGTCGACCGTGAGGTCGGCGGGGGAGTCGCCGAAGTTGATCGCCATCAGGGTGCCCGCCCGCTCCATCGTGAAGACGCGCGTGCCCTCGTCGGCGGTGCAGGAGATCGAGGTGAACGCGGGGTCGGTCAGCGCGGGGACGGTACGGCGCAGCTCGCCGAGCCGGCGGTAGACGTCGAGCAGGACGGCGTGCCGGCCGGAGGAGAGCTCGGTCCAGTCCAGCTGGGAGCGCCGGAACGTCTCGGGGTCCTGGGGGTCGGGCACGACCGCGGGGTCCCAGCCCATCTTGGCGAACTCCGAGATCCGGCCCTCGGCCGTCGCCTTGCCCAGCTCCGGCTCGGGGTGGGAGGTGAAGAACTGGAACGGCGAGGAGGCCGCCCACTCCTCGCCCTGGAACAGCATCGGCGTGAACGGCCCGGCCAGGGTGAGCAGCGCCGCGCAGGCGAGCTGGTCGTCGTCGAGCACCTCGGCGATCCGGTCACCGACGGCGCGGTTGCCGATTTGGTCGTGGTTCTGGTTGGCGACGACGAGCCGCCAGGTGGGCATGTGCTCGGTGTCGATCGGCACGCCGTGCTCGCGCTCGCGGAACGACGACCACGTCCCGGCGTGGAAGAAGCCCTCCTCGCACACCTTCGCCAGCGCCGACAGCGGCTCGAAGTCGGCGTAGTAGCCGGACGTCTCGCGCGTCAGCGCCACGTGCACGGCGTGGTGGAAGTCGTCGCTCCACTGGGCGTCGAGCCCGTAGCCGCCGGCCTCCCGGGGCGTGATGAGCTTCGGGTCGTTGAGGTCGGACTCGGCGATCAGCGTGAGCGGACGGCGCAGGTGCGCCGACAGGGCGGCGACCTCGATCGCCATCTCCTCGAGCAGGTGGACCGGCGAGGTGTCCTCGAGCGCGTGCACGGCGTCGAGCCGCAGCGCGTCGACGTGGTAGTCGTGCAGCCACATCCGCACGTTGTCGAGGATGTAGCGCCGCACCTCGGCCGAGCCCTCGCCGTCGAGGTTGACCGAGTCGCCCCACGTGTTGCGCCCGCTCGTCAGGTAGGGCCCGTAGACCGGCAGGTAGTTCCCGCTCGGCCCGAGGTGGTTGTAGACGACGTCCTGCACGACGCCGAGGCCCGCCTGGTGGCAGGCGTCGACGAAGCGCTGGTACGCCGCCGGGCCGCCGTACTGCTCGGCGACGGTGTGCCACAGCACGCCGTCGTACCCCCAGTTGTGGGTGCCGTTGAAGCCGTTGACCGGCAGCAGCTCGACGAGGTCCACGCCGATGTCGCGCAGGTGGCCGAGCTTGCCGATCGCCGCGTCGAGGGTCCCCTCGGGGGTGAAGGTGCCGACGTGCAGCTCGTAGACCACCGAGCCCGGCAGCTGGCGGCCGGTCCAGGCCGCGTCGCCCCAGGTGTACGTCGCGGGGTCGTAGGTGCGCGACCGCTCGTGCACCCCCTGCGGCTGGCGGCGCGAGCGCGGGTCGGGCAGCACCGTCCCGGAGTCGTCGACGAGGTAGCCGTAGTCCACCTCGCCGCCCGCGGGAACCGGCTCGGCCGGCGTCCACCAGCCGTCGTCGCCCCGGGTCATCTCGACGACCTCGGTGGCGTCGGCCGGGCCGAGGGCGAGACGGACCCGGGAGGGCTTGGGGGCCCACAGGTCGAAGGGGCCCCGGGCGGGGGTGGGGGTCGTGCCTCGGGTCATTCAGTCCTCCTGGACGAGCAGGGCGACGGGGTACCCGTCGAGCAGCTCCGCCAGCCGGGGCGAGGCCGGCCGGTCGGTGACGACGTCGCGCCAACGGCCCGGCGGCAGGTCGAGGGTGGTGTCACCCCAGCCGCCGCGGGAGGCCAGGCCGACGGGCAGCCGCGTGACGACGGCGATCGCGCCGCCGCGGTCGTAGGCGAGCACGTGGTCGGCGGCCGAGCCGGTCGCCGGCACCGCGGCGTAGGAGCCGAACAGCTCGGGCCGGTCCCGGCGCAGCGTCAGCGCGGCGTGGGCCACGCGCAGCTTCGCCGAGCCCGGGTCGTCGAGCGCCTCGCCCAGCGGGGACCACTCGGCCATCTCGAGCATCGTGCGGCGGGCGTCGAAGTCGACCGGGCGGCGGTTGTCGGGGTCGACCAGCGACTGCTCCCACAGCTCGCTGCCCTGGTAGACGTCCGGGACGCCGGGGAGCGTGATCGACAGCAGCTTCGCCGACAGCGCGTTGACCCAGCCCGGCCCGACGACGCGGGGCAGGAACGCCTCGATGGTCGCGCGGACCTCCTCGTCGTCGAACGCCGCGTCGACGGCCGCGTGGACCGCCGCCTCGTACGCCGCGTCGGGGTCGGTCCACGTCGTCCGGTCGCCGGCCTCGCGCATCGCCTTCTCGGCGTACCCGTGCAGCCGGTCGCGCAGGTCGGGGTCGGAGGGCAGCCAGGCGCCGACGACGGCCTGCCACAGGAGCGAGGCGAAACCGGGGTCGGGCAGCGGCACCAGCCCCAGGAGCCGGTCCAGCGTCTGCTCCCACGCCCCGGGCACCTCGGCGAGGGCGGTGATCCGGGCGCGCACGTCCTCGCCGCGCTTGGTGTCGTGGGTGGAGAGCGTGGTCATCGCGTGCGGCCAGCGGCCCTGGCGCACCGTCATGTGCTCGTGGAAGGTCGCGGGGTCGAGGGAGAAGACGCTCGGGTCGCCGCCGACCTCGTTGAGCGAGGTGAGCCGGGAGTACCGGTAGAACGCGCAGTCCTCGACGCCCTTGGCCATCACCATGCCGCTGGTCTGCTGGAAGCGCCGGGCCGGCGGCGTCCACGGGTCGCCCAGCACGGGCAGGAGCACGTCGAACGTCGCGGCCAGGTCCGGCCGCTCCTCGCGCGCCGCGGCGAAGGCCTGGTCGAGGTGCTCGCGGCCCTCGGGCAGGTAGGAGCGGTACACCGGGAAGCACGCCAGCAGCTCGGCGATCGCGTCCACCACCCGCTCGGTGGTCGCGTCGGGGCCGGCCGGGACGATCCGCCGCACCTCGCGGGTGATCCGGCGGACCTCGCTGTTGAGGATGCCGTCGGCCACCTCCCGCTTGGTGCCGTGGATCATCCGGTGCCAGTCGACGCGGCCGCCGCGCAGCCGGGCCTCCAGGTCGTCGAGCGGCTCCTGGCCGGCCGGGTCGGTGAGCACCCGGTCGATGTGGGCGAGCACGTCGTACCCGGTGGTGCCGGCGGTGGCCCAGGTCTCGGGCAGCTCCTCGCCGGGCTCGAGGATCTTCTCGACCAGGACGTAGGCGCCGCCGGTGAGCTCGGCGAGGTCGTCGAGGTAGCGCTTGGGGTCCCGGAGGCCGTCGGGGTGGTCGACGCGGAGGCCGTCGACGAGCCCCTCCTCGAACCAGCGGCGGATCTCCTTGTGCGACTCGGCGAAGACCTCGGGGTCCTCCACCCGCACCGCGGCGAGGGTGTTGATCGCGAAGAACCGTCGGTAGTTGAGGTTCTCGTCGGCCATCTGCCAGTGGACCAGCTCGTAGGCCTGGCGGGCGTGCACGTCGTTCGCGTCGTCGCCCTCGGTCCACGTGCCGGGAGCCACCGGGTAGTGGTTGTCGTGGTAGAGCAGCTCGGCGCCGTCGGGGGTGTCGACGACACGGAGGTTGCGGATCCGCCCACCCTCCGCGGCCGGGTCCTCGAGGTCGTCGTCGCCGATGACCGGCACCCGGATCCGGCCGTCGCCGGCCGCCCACTCGATGTCGAACGCCGAGGCGTGCTCGGACTCGCGGCCGTGCTTGAGCACGTCCCACCACCAGGCGTCCTCCGAGGGGGTCGCCACGCCGACGTGGTTGGGCACGATGTCGACGAGCACCCCCATGCCGAGCCGCCGGGCCTCGGCCGAGAGGGCGGCGAGGCCGGCCTCGCCGCCGCGGGAGGGGTCGATGTGGTCGTGCGCCACGACGTCGTACCCGTGGGTGCTGCCGGGCTCGGCCGCGAGCAGCGGGGAGAGGTAGACCCAGTCGACGCCGAGGTCGCGCAGGTACCCCAGCCGGCGGGTCGCCTCGAACAGGTCGAGGTCCTCGCTGATCTGCAGCCGGTAGGTGCTGACCGGGACCCGCTGCCCGTCCGCCGGTCCGGCGTCGCGGTGCCTGCCCTCCGTGCTCACTCCTGCTCGCTCTCGATCAGCGCCGCGACGGAGGCGGCGACGGAGGTGTCGACCTCGGCCTCGGGGGCGGCGTGCTGGCGCAGCACGACGAGGCTGTGGGTCTCCAGGGAGAGGGTCGACCCGGGCTGGAGGCCCGTGGCGTCGCTGTCGCGACCGGTGTCGACGACGACGTCCCACGCGTCGGCGTACTCGTCGGCCGGCAGCACCACGTCGGTGGGGCCGTCGGCGTTGAAGTAGAGCAGGAAGTGGTCGTCCACGATCCGCTGGCCGCGCTCGTCCTTGCCGGCGATGCCGTCGCCGTTGAGGTACATGCCGATGACGTGCTGGCCGCCCTCCCAGTCGCCGTCCTCCATCGGCCGGCCCTCGGGGTGCAGCCAGACGATGTCGTTGAGGCGCTCGCCGTCGCCGGTGCGCACCTCGCGCCCGGTGAAGAAGCGCTTGCGGCGGAACGTCGGGTGCTCCTTGCGCAGCTGGGCGATCGCCGCGGTGAACTCCAGCAGCGCGGTGTCCGCGCGGTCCCAGTGCATCCAGGCGATCTCGGAGTCCTGGGCGTAGGTGTTGTTGTTGCCGTCCTGGGTGCGGCTCATCTCGTCACCGTGCAGCAGCATCGGCACGCCCTGGCTCAGCAGCAGCGTGGCCAGGAAGTTGCGCTGCTCGCGCGCCCGGGCGGTGAGGATCCCCTCGTCGTCGGTCGGGCCCTCCACGCCGTGGTTCCAGGAGCGGTTGTGGCTCTCGCCGTCGTTGTTGTCCTCGCCGTTGGCGTCGTTGTGCTTCTCGTTGTACGACACCAGGTCGCGCAGCGTGAACCCGTCGTGGGCGGTGACGAAGTTGATGCTGGCGAAGGGTCGCCGGCCGGAGTGCTCGTAGAGGTCCGAGGACCCCGCCAGGCGGCTCGCGAACTCACCGAGCGCGGGCTCGCCGCGCCAGAAGTCGCGGACCGTGTCGCGGTAGGCGCCGTTCCACTCCGTCCACTGCGGCGGGAAGCCGCCGACCTGGTAGCCGCCGGGACCGATGTCCCACGGCTCGGCGATCAGCTTGACCTGCGAGACGACCGGGTCCTGCTGGACGAGCTCGAAGAACGTCGCCAGCCGGTCGACCTCGTAGAACTCGCGGGCCAGGGTCGAGGCCAGGTCGAAGCGGAAGCCGTCGACGTGCATCTCGGTCACCCAGTAGCGCAGCGAGTCCATGATCAGCTGCAGCGAGTGCGGGTGGCCGACGTTGAGGCTGTTGCCGGTGCCGGTGTAGTCCATGTAGTAGCGCTTGTCGTCGTCGACGAGGCGGTAGTAGGCCTGGTTGTCGATGCCGCGGAAGCTCAGCGTCGGGCCCATGTGGTTGCCCTCGGCGGTGTGGTTGTAGACCACGTCGAGGATCACCTCGATGCCCGCGGCGTGCATCGCCTTGACCATCGACTTGAACTCCTGCACCTGCTGGCCGGGCTCGCTCGTGGAGGCGTAGTCGGCGTGCGGGGCGAGGAAGCCCAGGGTGTTGTAGCCCCAGTAGTTGCGCAGCCCCTTCTCCAGCAGCGTGCTGTCCTGCACGAACTGGTGGACCGGCATCAGCTCGATCGCGGTCACGCCGAGCTTCTGCAGGTGCTCGGTGACGGCGGGGTGCGCGAGGCCGGCGTACGTGCCGCGCTGGGCCTCGGGGATGTCGGGGTGCAGCTGGGTCAGGCCCTTGACGTGCGCCTCGTAGATGAAGCTCTCGTTGTAGGGGATCCCCAGCGGCCGGTCGCCCTCCCAGTCGAAGAACGGGTTGATCACCACGCCCTTGGTCATGTGGGGGGCCGAGTCGAGGTCGTTGCGGGAGTCGGGGTCGCCGAAGTCGTAGCCGAAGAGCGCCTGGTCCCAGTCGATGTCGCCGCTGGTGGCCTTCGCGTACGGGTCGAGCAGCAGCTTGTTGGGGTTGCAGCGCTGCCCCGCGGCCGGGTCGTGCGGGCCGTGCACGCGGTAGCCGTAGCGCTGGCCGGGCTGGACGGCCGGGAGGTAGCAGTGCCAGACGAACGCGTCGACCTCGGTCACGTCGATGCGTGTCTCGGTGCCGTCCTCGTCGAAGAGGCAGAGCTCGACGCGCTCGGCGGCCTCGCTGAAGAGGGCGAAGTTCGTGCCGGTGCCGTCGAACGTCGCACCCAGGGGGTACGGCTGGCCGGGCCAGACCTCGGTCATGTGGTGCCCTTCGTGGTGGTGGCTTTGGATCGATCGAATCCCAGGGCGCGGAGAAGCACCCCCGGGCGCTCCCGTTACCCACTCCGTCCACGGGTCACCCGTCACCTGTCCGGGCGTGCTACTGGCGAGTAGGATCGCCGCCATGAAGCGCGACATCTACGACGAGGACCACGAGGCGTTCCGCGGCTCGGTCCGTGAGTTCCTCGAGCGTTCGGTCCTCCCCCACGTGGAGGAGCACGCCGAGGCGAAGGCGATCCCGCGGGAGTTCTGGCTCGAGGCGGGCAAGCAGGGCTTCCTCGGCCTGGAGATCCCCGAGGAGTACGGCGGCGCGGGCGCGGGCGACTACCGCTTCAACGCCGTCCTGATGGAGGAGCTGAACAAGGTCAACGCCGCGCTGGGGTCGTGCTGGGGCATCCACGCCGACATCACCGCGCCGTACCTCGTCGAGCTGGGCACCGAGGAGCAGAAGCAGCGCTGGCTGCCGGGCGTGGCCTCGGGCGAGATCCTGCTGGCGATCGGCATGACCGAGCCCTCCGGCGGCTCGGACCTCGCGGCGCTGAAGACCACCGCGGTGCGCGACGGCGACGACTGGGTCATCAACGGCTCGAAGACCTTCATCACCAATGGCTACTCCGCCGACCTGGTCGTCACCGCGGTGCGCACCAGCCCGGAGAAGAAGGCGCGCGGCATCACCCTGTTCGCGATCCCGGCGACCGCCGAGGGCTTCAGCCGCGGGCGCAAGCTGGACAAGGTCGGCCAGCCCGAGTCCGACACCGCGGAGCTGTTCTTCGAGAACGTCCGCCTCGGCGACGACCACATCATCGGCGAGGTCGACTCCGGCTTCATCCACATGATGCAGAAGCTCCCCCAGGAGCGGCTCGGCTGCGCGATCTGCAACCTGGCGCACGCCAAGCAGATCTTCGAGGAGACCGTCGCCTACACCAAGGAGCGCACCGCGTTCGGCGCCCCGGTCGGCTCCTTCCAGCACAACAAGTTCCTGATGGCCGACATCGACACCCAGATCGACGTCAGCCAGGCCTTCATCGACCGGTGCGTCGAGCTGCACGACAAGGGCGAGCTCACCCCCACCGACGCGGCCAAGGCCAAGCTGTGGACCTCGGAGATCCAGAACCGGATCCTCGACCACTGCGTGCAGCTGCACGGCGGCTACGGGTTCATGAACGAGTACCGCGTGGCCCGCGCCTGGCGCGACGCCCGCGTCTCGCGGATCTGGGCCGGCTCGAACGAGATCATGAAGGAGCTCATCGGCCGCGACCTCGGCCTCTGAGCGAGCTGGGGCGTGCCGGGCGGGGCGCGGGCCGGAGAACCGCCACCGCCCGGCGACCCTGCCGCACCCGTCCGACCCAGCCGCACCCGTCCGTCCCGGGCGGACCCTCACTACGCTCGGGGCATGACTGGTGTCGCGATCACGCACAACCCGGGCAAGAGCCGCTACGAGGCGACGGTCGACGGTGAGTCGGCCGGCTTCGCGGAGTACCAGCTGACCGACGAGATCATCGTCTTCACCCACACCGAGGTGGACCGGCGCTTCGAGGGCCGCGGCGTCGGGTCGGCGCTGGCGCGGACCGCGCTCGACGAGGTGCGTGCCGAGGGAGTCCGCCAGGTGCTCCCGATCTGCCCCTTCATCAAGGGCTGGATCGGTCGCCACCCCGACTACCACCACCTGATGTACGGCGCGCCGCGCTCGACGGCGGTCGACTGAGTGACCGAGGGTCGGCCGATCCCCACCCCGGGCCCCACCCCGGGCCCCACCTCGGGCCCCACCCCGCCCCCCGCCCCCGGGCCGCACGAGCGCGAGCCGCACGGCGGGGGCCTGCGGGGTCGGCTCAACTGGCTGCGCGCCGCCGTGCTCGGCGCCAACGACGGCATCGTCTCCACGGCGGGCATCGTGGTCGGCGTCGCCGGCGCGACGACCGACCGGGGCGCGATCGTCGTCGCCGGGAGCGCCGGTCTGCTCGCCGGCGCGATGAGCATGGCCGCCGGGGAGTACGTCTCGGTCTCCACCCAGCGCGACTCCGAGGAGGCGCTGCTGGCCCTGGAGGAGCGCGAGCTGCGCGAGGACCCCGAGGACGAGCTGGCCGAGCTGGCCGGGATCTACGTCGGCAAGGGACTGACCGAGGACCTCGCCCGCCAGGTGGCCGAGCAGCTGACCGCGCACGACGCGCTCGCCGCGCACGCCGAGGCCGAGCTCGGCCTGGACACCGAGGACCTGACCAGCCCCTGGCGGGCGGCGCTCGCCTCGATGGCGGCGTTCACGGTAGGGGCGCTGCTCCCGCTGCTCACCATCCTGCTCGTCCCGGCCGGCGCGCGGGTGGCGGTGACCGTCCTCGCGGTGGCGCTGGCGCTGGTGCTCACCGGGTGGAGCAGCGCGCGACTGGGCCACGCACCGCCCGGCCGCGCGGTCGTCCGCAACGTCAGCGGCGGACTGCTCGCGATGGCGGTGACCTACGCGGTCGGGTCGCTCCTCGACGTCGACGTCTGAGCGCTCCCCAGGCGGCGCAGGGAGTCGATCAGGTCGGTCGCCGGCAACGACCCCGGGCCGGACCGGAGGCGCTCGACCAGCCCACCGGCCAGCGGCTCGAGGCCCTGCACCTCCTGGTGCAGCCGCTCCATGGTCGCGTCGAGCGCGTAGGCGGTGTCCGAGGCCTCCTTGAGCCCGACGAGCAGCTCGGCCGGGACGTCGCGGCGGTACTTGTAGTAGATCTTGTGCTCGAGGCTGGCCCAGAAGTCCATGGCGATGGTGCGGAACTGCACCTCCACCACGACCGGGACGGTGCCGCCGGAGAGGAAGACCGGCACCTCGACCAGCGCGTGCAGGCTGCGGTAGCCGTTGGGCTTCGGCTCGGCGATGTAGTCGCGCAGCTCGAGCGTGCGGACGTCCTCCTGGGCCATCAGCAGGTCGACGACGTGGTAGACGTCGGAGACGAAGCTGCAGGTCACCCGCACGCCGGCGACGTCGGTGATCCGCTCGCGCACCAGCGACAGCGGGTCGGGGCCGTCGAGGTCGATCCCGCGCCGCTCCATCTTCTCCAGCAGGCTCTCGGGCGACTTGAGCCGGGAGCTGACCTGCTCGATGGGGTTGTAGTCGTGCAGGTGGGCGAACTCGTCGCGCAGGATCGAGAGCTTGGTGACGACCTCGTCCATGCCGAAGCGGTGCTCGAGCAGGAACCGCCGCACGATCTCGTCCCAGGCCCCCTCGCTCACGCCCCTCAACGTACGCCGCCCGGCGCCGCCGGCCGCAGGCGGCTGCCACCCCGTCGTACCCTCGCGGCGTGCGGATGTTCGCAGCCCTGGTCCCGCCCGACGACGCCCTCGAGCACCTCGAGGAGTTCCTCGAGCCGCGGCGCGACGCGGGCCGCTTCCGCTGGGCCTCGGCCGAGCAGCTGCACGTGACGCTCGCGTTCTACGCCAGCGTGCCCGACCGCTGCCTCGACGAGCTCGTGGAGCGGCTGGGCACGGCCGCCGCGCGGCGCACCCCGTTCGCGGCGCGGGTGGCCGGGGGCGGAGCCTTCCCCGACCCCGCCCGGGCGCGGGTGCTGTGGACCGGTCTCGACCTCGACGACCCGGGCGCCACCGAGCTGGACCGGCTGGCCGTCGGGTGCCGCGCGGCCGCGGTGGCCAGCGGGGTCGAGGTCGACGGCCAGCGGTTCGTCCCGCACGTCACGCTGGCCCGGCTCGGCCGCCCGGCCGAGGTCACCCGGTGGGTGCGGCTGCTGGACGCCTACGCGGGGCCGGCCTGGACGGCCGACCGGGTGACGCTCGTGCAGTCGCACCTGGGGGAGGGGCCGCGACGCCGCCCGCGCCACGAGGTCGTCGCCGAGCTGCCCCTGGGGCCGGCCGACGGCTGAGGGACGGCGGCTGGCCTGCCGGGTCAGCCCGCGACGCCGTACAGCCGGTCGCCGGCGTCGCCGAGGCCCGGGACGATGTAGCCCTTCTCGTCGAGCCGCTCGTCGACCGCCGCGGTGACGACCGTGACCGGCACGTCGAGGTCGGCGAGCTCCCGCTCGAGCCGCTCGCAGCCCTCGGGGGCGGCGAGCAGGCAGATCGCGGTGATGTGGTCCGCGCCGCGGTCGGTGAGGAACTTGATCGCCGCGGCGAGGGTGCCGCCGGTGGCCAGCATCGGGTCCAGGACGTAGCACTGGCGCCCGGAGAGGTCGGCGGGCAGCCGCTCGGCGTACGTCGAGGCCTTGAGGGTGTCCTCGTCGCGCACCATGCCGACGAAGCCGACCTCGGCGGTCGGCAGCAGGCGCATCATCCCGTCCAGCATGCCGAGGCCGGCGCGCAGGATCGGCACGACCAGCGGCCGGGGGGAGGCGAGGGCGACGCCGGTGGTCGGCGAGACCGGCGTGCGGATCTCGACGTCCTGGACGCGCACGTCGCGCGTGGCCTCGTAGGCCAGCAGCGTCACCAGCTCGTCGGCGAGGTGCCGGAACGTCGGTGAGTCGGTGCGCTCGTCGCGCAGGACGGTCAGCTTGTGGGCGACGAGCGGGTGGTCCACGACGTGGGTGCGCATGGGCCGAACTCTAGAGGTCCCCACCGGAAGGGGGTTGGCCGCACGGCAGGGGTCTGCGACGCTGGAGGACCTCGCACCCTCGCCGCGCCGGAGGAGGAACGACATGCCCGACCCGCTCGACCAGCTCGACGCCGTCGACTTCGCCGTGGCTGCGTACCGCGAGGACGGCAGGTGGACCGTCGCCGAGCTCGTCCACGACCACCTCGACGACGTCACGACCCTGGCGAGCGGGCTGCGCCGCCTGCCCGGCGACGCCGGTGCCGTCGGCATGGTCGCCGTCGACGAGGACTTCTTCCTCGTCGTGCGCGTGGCGGGCCCGAGCACGCGCGTGCTGCTCTCCGACATCACCGCGGCCGACGAGTGGGAGCTGGCCACCTCCGCGGTGGAGTTCCTGCGCCTGCCGATGCCCGAGGACGAGGACGACCAGGTCCCGGCCGGCGACCTCGACCTGCTGGGCGACCTCGGTGTGCCCGCGATGGACCTGGCCGCCCTGCTCGACGACCCCGACCTCTACCCCGACGAGGTGCTCTCCGACGTCGCGCGGCGGCTCGGGTTCGGCGAGCTCTTCGACGACGCCGTGGGGCTCACCTCGGCGTGACCGCAGCACTGCGCTGGCGCGGGCCCATGCTCGCCGCCCTGGCCGAGGCGCGCGCCGCGCTGGCCACCGGCGACGTACCGATCGGCGCGGTCGTCCTCGACCCCTCCGGCGCGGTGGTCGGCACGGGTCGCAACGTGCGGGAGGCCGACGCCGACCCGACCGGCCACGCCGAGGTGGTCGCGCTGCGCGAGGCCGCCCGTGCCCGCGGCGAGTGGCGGCTGGACGGCTGCACGCTGGTGGTCACCCTCGAGCCCTGCACCATGTGCGCCGGCGCGGCCGTCCTCGCCCGCGTCGAGCGGATCGTCCTCGGCGCCTGGGACCCCAAGGCCGGCGCGGTCGGCAGCCTCTGGGACGTCGTCCGCGACCGCCGGCTCAACCACCGCCCCGAGGTCGTCGGGGGCGTCCTCGCCGAGGAGTCGGCCGCCCTGCTCGAGGACTTCTTCCGCGCCCACCGCTGACCCGCGGCGACCGGCCTCAGCGCCGGACCGCCTCCCCGCCGTCGAGCAGGCCGAGGTCGTCGCGGGTCGGCAGCCCCTCCCAGTCACCGGGGCTCGTGCACGCGAACGCCCCGCACCGCACGGCCGTCCGCAGCCGGTCGGCGGCCGGCAGGCCGGCCACCAGGTCGGCGAGGTAGCCGGCCACGAACGCGTCGCCCGCCCCTACCGTGTCCACGACCGGCACCGCCACCGCCGGCACCACCAGCCGCTCGCCGCCGACCACGGCCGCGCAGCCGCGCTCCCCGAGCTTGAGCACCGCGTCGCCGCCCGACGCCTCGGCCAGGGCGTCGAGCAGGTCGGCCGGGTCGGTGGCCGAGGTACCGGTGAGCAGCCGCGTCTCGTCCTCCCCGGCGAAGACGACCGAGGCGGCGCGGGCGAGGGACGCGTACGACGCGCGCGGGTCGCGCCCGCGCCAGACCCCGTCGCGGTGGTTGACGTCGAAGGAGACCGGGACCCCGGCCGCCACGGCCTCGGCCAGCGCGGCGTCCACGGCTGCGGCCGCCGAGGCGGACAGGCCCGGGGTGATGCCGGTCAGGTGCAGCACGTCGGCGCCGGCGACCAGGCCCGGCGGCAGGTCCGCGGGCGAGAGCCGGCTGCCGGCGCTGCCGGCGCGGTAGTACCAGACGCTCGAGGACACCGCGGACCGTCGCTCCTTGACCATCAGCCCGGTCGGCGCGTCGGGGTCGCGCACCGCCGCGAGGTCGACGCCCTCGGCGCGCAGCTCGCGGAGCACGCGGGCGCCCAGCGGGTCGTCACCGACCCGGCCGACCCAGGTGGCGGCGGCCCCCAGGCGGCGTACGCCGATCGCGACGTTGCTCTCCGCGCCGCCGATCCCCAGCTCGAGCGCCGCCGCGTGCGGGAGCGCGGTCGACGAGCTGGCCAGCGCCATGGTCTCCCCGAGCGTCACCACGGACGAGCCGGACCGGGGCGTCACGAGGCGTCCGCCAGGAGCCAGCTGCCGCTCACGGCGAGGACGGCGTCGAGCGCGAGGTACTCCGCGGCCGACGCTGCGGTGACCCCGCCGCTCGGGACCAGGCGCAGCCCGGGGAACGGCCCGGCGAGCGCGCGGACCATGGCCGGCCCGCCCAGCTCGCGCGCCGGGAAGAGCTTGACCAGGTCGAGGCCGAGGGAGAGCGCGGCCATCACCTCGCCGGGCGTCGCGACGCCCGGCAGGACCGGGACGCCGAGGGCGAGGCAGCGCTCGACCACCGGGGCGCTGAACCCGGGCGTGACGACGAAGGCGGCGCCCGCGTCGACGACGCGGTCCACCTGCTCGGGCACCAGCACGGTCCCGGCGCCCGCGAGCACCGGACCGCCGGCGGCCCGCGCGAGCGCCGCCTCGGCCACGCCCGTGCGCAGCGCCACCTCGAGGGTCCCGGTGCCGGTCGCCCCGAGCCGGTCGACGGCGGCGAGCGCGTCGTCCACCGACGCGGGGGTCACCACCGGCAGCACCCGGTCGCGGGCGAGCAGGTCGCGGAAGCCGGTCACCGCCCCAGCCAGCCGCCGTCGACGGGGAGCACGATCCCGTCGACGTAGTCGGAGGCGCGGCTGCACAGGAAGACGGTGGCGCCGGCGAGGTCGTCGGCCCGGCCCCAGCGACCCGCCGGGATCCGCTCGAGGATCGACCGCGAGCGGTCGGGGTCGTCCTGGAGGGCCTGGGTGTTGTCGGTCGCGATGTAGCCCGGCGCGATCGCGTTGACGTTCACCCCGCGTCCGGCCCACTCGTTGGCGAGCGCCTTGGTGAGCCCGGCGACGCCGGACTTCGAGGCGGTGTAGCCGGGGACGTTGATGCCGCCCTGGAAGCTCAGGAGCGAGGCGGTGAAGACCACCTTCCCCGAGCCCCGCTCGAGCATCGGGCCGGCGAGGGCCTGGGTCAGCGCGAACTGCGAGCTGAGGTTGACCTGCAGCACCTCGTCCCAGAGCTCGCGGGCGTGCTCCACCGCCGGCTGGCGGCGGATGGTGCCGGCGTTGTTGACGAGGATGTCGGGTGCCCGCTCCGCGAGCCGGCGACCGAGGTCCTCGACGGCCGCGGCGTCGGCGAAGTCGCAGCGGACCGCCTCGAAGCGGCGACCGGCCGCGGTCACGGCCCGGCCCACCTCGGAGGCCTGCGGGTCCTCCTCCAGCTGGGCGCTCACCCCGATGACGTCGGCCCCGGCCGCGGCGAGGGCCTCGGCCATCGCCCGGCCGATGCCGCGGCGGGCGCCGGTGACGACCGCCAGGCGGCCGGTGAGGTCGAAGGGACCGGTGCTCATGCGCCGGCCTCCTGGCAGTCGACGAGGACCTTCATGGCCTGGCCGGACTCCAGCGCGGCGAACGCGTCGGCGACGCGGCTGATGCCGACGACCTCGGTGACCAGGCCCGCGGCCGGCACGACCCCGGCGGCCAGGAGCTCCACGGCGCGCTCGAAGTCGGTCCGCTCGTAGACGCGCGCGCCGAGCAGGCGCAGCTCGCGCCAGAAGACGCGCTGGAGGTCCACCGGGACCGGCCGCGGGTGGATCGCCACCACGACGACCGTGCCGCGCACCTTGGCGACCGAGGTGGCGGCGAGGACGGCGGGTGCGGCACCGGACACCTCGAACACCACGTCGGCGCCGGCTCCACCGGTCCGCTCGTCGACGGCGCCGACGAGGTCGGCCGCCGTCGGGTCGAGCGTCTCCAGCCCGAGCCCCTCGACCAGCGCGCGCCGGCCCGGGTCGGGCTCGGAGACGAGCACCTCCGCGCCGGCGTGGCGGGCGACGATGCCGATGAGGACACCGATCGGACCTCCGCCGAGCACGACGACGCGGTCGCCGGCGCCGAGCCCGGAGCGGCGTACGTCGTGCACCGCGACGGCCACCGGCTCCACCAGGGCGGCGTGCTCGAGGGAGAGCTCCCGCGGCAGCGGCACGAGGAGGTCGGCACGGAGGTTCCAACGCCCCTGCAGGGCGCCGGGGGAGTCGATCCCGACGAAGTCGAGGTTCTGGCAGACGTGCTGGTGCCCGGCCCGGCAGGCGGGGCAGGTGCCGTCCCAGTCCAGCGGCATGACCGTCACCGGGTCGCCCGTGGCCCACCCGGTGACGCCCTCGCCGACGGCGGCGACCCGCCCGGACATCTCGTGGCCGATGACCGCGGGCATCGAGACCCGGGCGTCCATCGACCCGTGCAGGATGTGCAGGTCGGTGCCGCAGATGCCGACGTACGCCACCTCGACCTGCACCTCGCCCGGACCCGGGGGTGCGGGCTCCGCCTCTTCGACGGTCATGGTCCGGTCTCCGACGTACGCCGCGGTCAGCATGCTGCTCCTGGGGGTGAGGCCGCGGGTCTGGCGGAAGCGGTTGCCCCGGACGCGGCAGGGGGCCTATTGTTGCGCAAACGATTGAGCACGTGTCAAGGGACGCGGCGGTGGAGGAGGTGTCGTGCTCGAGCCGGACGACCTCCCCCTCGCGGGCACGACGGTCCTCGACTTCAGCCAGTTCCTGGCCGGCCCGGTGGCGGCGCTGCGCCTGGCCGACCTCGGCGCGCGGGTGATCAAGGTGGAGAGGCCGGTGACCGGCGAGATCGGCCGGACCCTCGCCTTCGCCGGCCGCTGGAAGGACGGCGACACGCTGTCCTTCCACGCGATGAACCGTGGCAAGGAGGCGGTCGTGGCCGACCTCAAGGACCCCGGCGACCTGGCCCGGGTCAAGGCGCTCGTCGCGCGGGCCGACGTGCTCATCCAGAACTTCCGTCCGGGCGTGATGGAGCGGATCGGCCTCGATCCCGCCGCCGCGATGGCGCTGAACCCCGGGCTGGTCTACGCCAGTGCGTCGGGGTACGGCGCCGACGGCCCGTGGGCCGGCCGTCCCGGCCAGGACCTGCTCGCCCAGTCGGTCGCGGCCCTGCCGTGGGTCACCGCGACCGGCGACCGACCGGTGCCCGTCGGGCTCGCGATCGCCGACCACCTGATGAGCTGCCACATCGCCGAGGGCGTGACCGCGCTGCTGGTCCGCAAGGCGCGGACCGGTCGCGGCGGCCTGGTGGAGACCAGCCTGCTCGAGGGGGTCCTGGACCTGCAGGTCGAGCTCCTCACCGCCCGGCTCAACGACCCGGCGCTTGCCTCGGGCCGCGGGCCGCACTCGGCGCACGGCTACCTCCCGGCGCCGTACGGCCTCTACCCGACCGCCGACGGCCACCTCGCGATCGCGATGGCGCCGGTCGACCGGCTCGGCCGGCTGCTGGGGGTCGAGGAGCTGGCCGCGCGCGCCGACCCGGCCGCGTGGTGGGACGACCGCGCGCGCATCGAGCGGCTCCTCGCCGACCGGCTGCGGACCGCGCCGACGCGCCGGTGGCTGGAGGTGCTCGACGCCGCCGATGTGTGGTGCGCGCCGGTGCTCACCCTCGAGCAGCTCATCGAGCACCCTGCCTTCGAGGCGGTGGGCATGACCCAGGTGGTGGAGCGGCCGCCGGCCGAGCCCGGCGGCGAGCCCGTGCGGCTCACCACCACGCGCAGCCCGATCCGGATCGACGGCGAGGTGCTGACCTCCGGGCGCGCGGCACCCCGCCTCGGGGCCCAGGGTCGTCTCGCCGACGGCGCCGACCCCTTCGCCGACCCCTTCGCCGCGCACGGCGACGGCTAGGCGGCACGCGCGTGGACGGGCCCGGTCGACGGGCGACACCCGCGACCCCGGCCGGCCCGGAGAGCTCGCCGAAGCCGGCGATCGGCGTCGCGGGCGGCAGTAGGGTGCGATCCATGGCCACCCTGGGCGACGTCGCCGCGCGTGCCGGCGTGTCGATCTCCGCGGTGTCCCGGGTGCTCAGCGACGCACCCTCCGCCAGGGTCAGCGAGGGGACGCGCCAGCGCATCCTCGACGCGGCCAAGGAGCTGCACTACCGGCCGAACTTCGCCGGCCGTGCCCTGAAGTCCGCGCGCACCCAGGTCATCGGCCTGGTCGTCCCCGACCTCACGAACGCGCTGTTCACCGAGCTGATGCACGGCGCCGAGGACGAGGCGGCCGAGCGGAAGTACACCGTGCTCCTTGGTCGCTCCGACGACGTGCGCCCGGGCGGCGAGGTGATCGCGCGGCTGATCGGGGAGGGCCGGGTCGACGGCATGGTCGTCCAGGTCGGGGACGGCGTCCCGCCGGCCGGCCTCGGGGAGCTGCTCGCCTCGCAGGCGCCGATCGTGCTGATCAACTCGGCCTACCCGGGCCACGTCGGCTCGGTGGCGCTCGACGACGAGACCGGCGCCCGGATCGCGACCGAGCACCTGCTCTCCCTCGGGCACGAGCGGATCGCCTTCGCCAACGGGCTGCCGCGCTCGTTCACGGCCAAGCGCCGACGGGTCGGCTACAAGGCCGCGATGACGGCGGCGGGCCTCGCGGTCCCCCGCGGCTACGAGACCCGGCTGGGCTACACCGCGGAGAACGGGCGCACGGCGCTGCGCCGCCTGCTGGCGCTCGAGCCCAGGCCGACCGCCGTGGTCGCCGCGAACGTCAACGCCGCGGTCGGCATGCTCGCCGAGGCGCGTGCTGCCGGGATCGCGGTGCCGCGCGACCTCTCCGTGGTCTGCGTGCACGACTCCTGGACCGCGGAGAACACCTGGCCGCCGCTGACCGCGGTGCGCATGCAGTTCTACGCGATGGGCCGGACCGCGGTCCGCAGCGTCATCGCGCGCATCGAGCACGGCGAGATGGTCGACGCGACGATCACCGACCCCGCGCCCGAGCTGGTCGTGCGCGAGTCCACCGCACCGCCGGCCTGACGCGCCGGTCCCGTCCCCGGTCCCGTCCCCGGTCCTCGCCCGAGCCCTCGGAGGCGACCCCGGACCGTCGCCCGGAGAGTCTGGTCCAGACGGGCGCGCTCCGACGGAGCCCTTGACGGATCGCTCTTGAAACGTTTCGATCAGCGGCGCCGGTCCCGGAGTGAACGCGATCACGTCAAACGATTGACCAACCGAATGTGTCAGGTCTAACGTTTGAGCAGTTGCGGACGTCACGTCGCCCCGAGCGCGCGGAGTCCCCCGAAATCGCGAAGGAGCAAGGCCCATGAAGTCACCCGGTGCTCGTCTCGGGAAGAAGCGTGCTGCGGGAGCTGTCTCCCTGCTGGCCGCGCTCTCGCTGCTCGCCGCATGCGGCGGCGGCGACGGCGACGGAGGCGGCGCGTCCGCCGCCGACTCGCAGACCGACTCCGGCGGCGCGATCACGGTGTGGGTCGACCCGCCGCGCGTGCCGGCGGCCGAGGCCTTCGAAAAGGCCCACCCGGACATCGACATCACGATCAACCAGATCGACGGCACCGTGGGCGGCAAGTCGCTCCAGCAGCAGTTCGCGCAGTTCAACCAGGCCGGCAAGGGCTGGCCCGACGCGATCTTCTTCCCCTCCAACGACGACATCGCCTGGGCGAGCGGCGCCCAGATCGACTACGCCGCCGACCTCACCGAGCTGCTGCCCGACGTCATCGAGGGCTACGACGAGGCGGTCATCGCCCCCTGCGCGATCGACGGGGAGATCCGCTGCCTGCGCAACGACGCCGCCCCGGACGTGTTCTGGTACAACGCGAAGTTCTTCGAGCAGAACGGCTACGAGGTCCCCACCACGTGGGAGGAGTACGGCGACCTGGCCGTGCAGATCGCCGAGGAGCACCCGGGCAAGATCAGCGGCTTCACCGGTGACGCCTACGCCCCCGACCGCTACCTGTGGGCCTCCGGCTGCCCGACCAACGCCCGCCAGTCGGAGACCGAGGTCGTCATCGACCTCGACGACCCGACCTGCGTCCGCGCCAAGGACCTGCTCACCACGATGGTCGAGGCCGACGCGGCCTCCCCGCTCGGCATCTTCGACGCCGACGCCGCGAGTGTCGGCAAGGACCTGGTCATGAGCCCCGGTGCCGCCTGGTGGGGCGACTACCTCTTCCGCACCACCTGGAAGATCCCGGCCGGCGAGATGACCGCAGTCGAGCCGCTGGCCTGGGAGGGTGAGGACTCGCCGTCCACCGGCAACGAGGGCGGCGGCCTGTGGGGCGTCTCGTCCCACATCAAGGGCAAGCAGCTGGAGAACACCCTGGAGTTCGCCCGCTTCGTGGCCACCGACCCGGCCTGGCAGGTCGAGCTCTCCACCGGCCTCCCGGCGTACGGGCCGGTCCAGGACGCCTGGGCCGAGAAGCAGGCGGAGGCGAAGTACTTCGCCGACAACGACACGACGTTCGAGGCCATGAAGGCGGCCATCAGCCACGTCAAGCCGGACCACGCCTACATGCTCTACAACACCGGCAGCGTCTGGACCGAGACGATCGCGCCCGCCCTCGTCGACGGCCAGCCGCTCGACGCCGCCTGGAGCGACTTCGGAACCGAGCTGCTGAACCAGGCCAAGGCCATGGGCTACACGGTCAAGTGACCTCACCCGGGCGGACCGGGGCGGCGGAGACCCCGCAGCCCCGGCCCGCCCGCCGGGCAGCGCCCGCACGACCACGCGAGGAGACCCCAGCATGACGACCGCGCTCACCGAGGAGCGGGCGGCCGGCGCCCCTGCGCCGACCCCACCGGCCAAGCGCCCACGCACCCGACGGGTGTCGCGGCCGAGCGAGACCCGGGGCGCCTGGACGCTCATGGCGCCGTACGTCGTGCTGCTGATGATCGGCGGCATCATCCCGGTCGGGTACGCCGTGAAGACCTCGCTCGAGCGCTCGCCCACGCCGCTCGACCCGACCACGGGCTTCGGGGGCGTCGACAGCTTCAAGACCGTCTTCACCGACTACCGGTTCCTCGACACCTTCACCAACGTCTTCGCCACGCTCGTGGTCTGGCTGCCGATCATGATGCTCGGCATCGTCGGCCTGGCCCTGCTGATCCACGCCAGCCCGGGCCGGTTCGGCTCGACGATGCGCTTCGTCTACTACATCCCCGGCGCGCTGGCCGGCATCGCGAACTTCGTCCTCTGGGTCTACCTGCTCAACCCCGCCCAGTCGCCGATCGAGGGCTTCTGGAACGCGCTGGGCATCGAGACGATCAAGCAGGCCGTGGCCACGCCCGGGCACCTGCCCTTCATCCTCACCGCGATGATGTTCTTCCAGGGCGTCGGCTCCTGGATCATCGTGGTCAACGGCGGCCTCAACGGCATCTCCGAGGAGACGCTGGAGGCGGCCAGCCTCGACGGCGCGAACGCCTGGCAGCTCGCCTGGCACGTCAAGCTCCCGATCATCAAGCCCTGGATCGGCTACGCCGCGCTGATGAACCTGGCCTACGGGTTCCAGCTGTTCCTCGAGCCGCAGTTGCTCGACCAGGTCTCCAGCAACGCGCTGCCCGACCAGTGGACGCCCACCCAGCTGGGCTACGCGTTCGCCTTCAGCAACTACAACTTCCCCGCCGCGGCCGCGATGTCGTTGATCCTCCTCGTGATCACCCTCGTGATCGGTCTCCTCATCGTCTTCCGCAGCGGTCTCTTCGGCGAGGAGGAGCACTGATGACGCAGGTCGCAGTCCGGCCCCCGGTGGACCGGCCCACCCGGAACGGCGGTCGCCCGCGCGGCGTCGAGACCTGGAGCGCCGGCCGGCTGGCCCGCGTGGTGACCATGCTGTTCGTCGCCGCGATCTTCGCGCTCCCGGTCCTCGGGTTCATCGCCATGGCGTTCCGCTCCAACGACGGGGTCGCCGCCGGCGACGGCGGCTTCCTCGGCCTGGGCGACGTGTCGCTGGACAACGCCCGCTACAGCTGGTCGCAGGTCAACGGCTTCGGTCCCGACGGCGGGCTCTTCACCCGCTGGATGCTCAACTCCCTGGTGGTGGCCGGCGGCGGTGCGGTCCTCGCCGTCCTGGCCGCGCTCCCGGCCGGCTACGCGATGGCCCGGCTGCGCTTCCGCCTGCGCCGCGCGGTCCTGCTGGTCACGCTCGTCACGATGGTCATGCCGAACACCGTGCTGGTCATCCCGCTCTTCCTCGAGGTCAACGCCGTGGGAGCGGTCGGGGAGCTGTGGCCGGTGGCGCTGATCATGGGCTTCTTCCCCTTCGGCGTGTACCTCTCCTACATCCACTTCATGACGACCATGCCGCGCGAGCTGGTCGAGGCCGCGCGCATCGACGGGCTCACCGAGACGGCGATCTTCTGGCGGATCGGCCTGCCGATCTCCAAGCAGGCGGCCGTCCTGGTCACGTTCTTCGCCTTCGTCGCCAACTGGACCAACTTCTTCCTGCCGCTCGCCCTGCTCTCCTCGGTCCAGGACAACCAGACGGTCTCCATCGGCCTGCAGCAGCTCATCGGCGCCAGCCCGCTGTTCAACCCCACCGTCGCGGCCGGCCTCGACGTCAAGCTCTACATGCCGCAGCTGGCCCTGGCCACCTTCATCTCCATGCTGCCGCTGCTCGCCGTCTTCCTCGGCGCGCAGAAGTTCCTGATCCGCGGGGAGACGGTCGGGGCGGTGAAGGGCTGATGGAGCCCAGCCGGCTGCCCGAGCTGGACCCCCACCCGGGCTACACCCTCGCGCTGCCCGACCACCCGCGACCGATCGTGGTCCTGGGCGCCGGCGGCATCGTGCGGGACGCCCACCTGCCGGCGTACGCCAAGGCCGGCTTCGACGTCGCCAGCATCACCGACCTCCGGCTCGAGCGGGCCGAGGAGCTCGCCGCGCAGCACGGCGTGCCGGCGACGTACGACGACGTCGCAGCCGCCGTCGCAGCCGCGCCGGCCGACGCGGTGTTCGACGTGGCCCTGCCGCCCGAGGCGCACGTCGAGGTGCTCGAGCAGCTCCCGGACGGCGCCGCCGTGCTCCTGCAGAAGCCGCTCGGCAACCACCTGCCCGACGGCGTGCGGACCCGCCAGGTCTGCCGCCGCAAGGGCCTGGTCGCCGCGGTCAACACCCAGCTGCGCTTCGCGCCGTACGTCGCGGCCGCGCGCGAGCTGGTCGCGGCCGGCACGATCGGCGAGCTCTACGACCTCGAGGTCCGGGTCTCGGTCAACACGCCGTGGGAGATGTTCCCCTACGTCCTCGACCTCGACCGGCTCGAGATCAACATGCACAGCGTCCACTACCTCGACCTGGTCCGCTCCTTCCTCGGCGACCCGACCGGCGTCTCGGCCGTCACCGTGCGCCACCCGGGGAAGTCGCACGCCAACAGCCGCTCGGACATCGCCCTGCACTACGGCGACCGGCCGGTGCGCGTGGTCGTCTCGACCAACCACGACCACCACTTCGGCGAGCGCCACGAGGAGTCGTTCGTGAAGTGGGAGGGCACGCGCGGAGCGGTCCGCGCGCAGCTCGGCCTGCTCCTGGACTACCCCCGCGGGGGCGAGGACCTGCTCGAGGTGGTCACCGACGACCGGCTCGACGAGGGCTGGCGGCCGGTGCCGTTCGAGGGCTCGTGGTTCCCCGACGCCTTCATCGGGTCCATGTCGGTCCTGCAGCGCCACCTCGAGGGGTCGATCCCCTCGCTGCCGACCTCGGTCGAGGACGTCTTCCGGACCATGGCCGTCGTCGAGGCGGCCTACCGGTCCGCCGCGGCCGGCGGCGAGCCGCCGCCGTACGACGCCTGACCGGCGGCCCCGCATCCGCACCCGCACCCGCTCCTGCACCAGACACCGCCCCTCCGGAAGGAACCCCTGATGAGAATCGCCCGCCTCGGGCCCCGTGGCGCCGAGACCCCGACCGTGGTCGTCGACGGCACCCACCTCGACCTCCGTCCCGTCCTCGGCGGCGGTGACGTCGACCGCGCCTTCCTCGCCGGCGGCGGGCTGGCGCGGATCGCCGAGGCGGTCGCCGCAGGCACCCTCGAGGAGCTCCCGGGCGCCGCGGACCTGCGCACCGGCGCACCGGTCGCGCGGCCCGGCAAGGTCGTGTGCATCGGCCTGAACTACCGCGACCACGCCGAGGAGACCGGCGCCGCGATCCCCGAGGAGCCGGTCGTCTTCATGAAGGACCCCTCCACCGTCGTCGGTCCCCACGACACCGTCCTCGTCCCGATCGGGTCCACCAAGACCGACTGGGAGGTCGAGCTCGGCGTCGTCATCGGCGCCCGGGCGCGCTACCTGGCCTCGCCCGACGACGCGCTCGCGCACGTCGCGGGGTACGTCGTCTCCCACGACGTCTCCGAGCGAGAGTTCCAGCTCGAGCGCGGCGGCCAGTGGGACAAGGGCAAGAGCTGCGAGACCTTCAACCCGCTCGGCCCGGTGCTCGTCACCGCCGACGAGGTCCCCGACCCGCAGGCGCTCCGGCTCTCCCTGGCCGTCAACGGCACCAAGCGGCAGGACGGCACCACGGCCGACATGGTCTTCGGCGTCGCGCACGTCATCTGGTACCTCAGCCAGTTCATGGTCCTCGAGCCCGGCGACGTCATCAACACCGGCACGCCGGCGGGCGTGGCGCTCGGCATCGAGGGCCAGCCGTTCCTGCGGGCCGGCGACGTGGTCGAGCTCGAGATCGAGGGGCTCGGCACGCAGCGCCAGGCCTTCGAGCAGGCGACCCGATGAGTGCGGACCCGACCCGGGAGTACGACGGGCTCGTCGCCGCCGTCACGGGTGGCGGCGCGGGGATCGGCCTGGCCGTCGTCGAGGAGCTCGCCGCCCGCGGGGCCCGCGTGGCGGCGCTCGACCTGGACACCTCCGAGGTGCCCGCGGGCGTCCTCGGCGTCACCTGCGACGTCACCGACCGCTCCTCGGTCGAGGCGGCCGTCGCCACGGTCGCCGAGCGCCTCGGCGGCCTCGACGTGCTGGTCAACAATGCCGGCATCAGCGCGGTGGGCACCGTGGAGGACCTCTCCGACGACGACTGGCACCGCGTCCTCGACGTCAACGTCGTGGGCGTCGCCCGGGTCTCGGCCGCGGCGCTGCCGCACCTGCGCCGCTCGGCGCACGCCGCGGTCGTCAACATGTGCTCGATCGGTGCCCTCAACGGGCTGCCGCAGCGGGCGCTCTACAACGCCTCCAAGGGAGCGGTGCTCTCGCTCACCTACGCCATGGCGACCGACCACGTGCACGACGGGATCCGCGTCAACTGCGTCTCGCCCGGCACGGTGCACACCGGCTTCGTCGACCGCATGCTGCAGCGCTTCCCCGACCCGGCCAAGGAGAAGGCGGCGCTCGACGCCCGCCAGGCGACCGGCCGGATGGTCACCCCCGAGGAGGTGGCCACCGCGGTGGCGTACCTCGCGAGCCCCCGGTCGGGCTCGACCACCGGCTCGGCGCTCGAGGTCGACGGCGGCGTGACCCACCTGCGGGCCCGACCCGTGCAGGTGACCTCGTGACCGGCGCGGAGGACGCCCTCGAGCTGCCGCTCGCGGGGATCACGGTCCTCGACTTCAGCCAGTTCCTCGCCGGCCCGGTGGCCGCGCTGCGCCTCGGGGACCTCGGCGCGCGGGTGATCAAGGTCGAGCGCCCCCAGGGCGGCGACCTGGGCCGCACGCTCGCCTTCGGCGGCCTGATGGCCGGTGACTCCTCGATGTCCTTCCACGCGATGAACCGTGGCAAGGAGAGCCTCGCCGCCGACCTCAAGGACCCTGCCGACCTCGCCCTGGTGCGCGACCTCGTCCGCGAGGCCGACGTGGTCATCCAGAACTTCCGCCCGGGCGTCATGGAGCGGATCGGCCTGGACTACGACTCCGTCCGCGAGCTCAACCCCACCGTCGTCTACGGCTCGGTGAGCGGGTACGGCGACAGCGGCCCGTTCAAGGACCGGCCCGGCCAGGACCTGCTCGCCCAGTCGATCGCCGGCCTGCCCTGGCTCAACGGCTCGGCCGACGACCCGCCGGTGCCTGTGGGGCTCGCGGTGGCCGACCACCTCGCCAGCTGCCACCTGGCCCAGGGCATCACCGCCCTGCTCGTGCGCCGCTTCCGCACCGGCCGCGGCGGCCACGCCCAGACCAGCCTGTTCGAGGCGCTGCTGGACCTCCAGTTCGAGCTGCTCACCACGCGGCTCAACGACCCCACGGTGGCCGTGCAGCGCAAGGGCCCCCGCTCGGCACACGCGTTCCTCTCCGCGCCGTACGGCATCTACCCCACCAGCGACGGCTTCCTCGCGATCGCGATGAACCCGGTGCCGACGATCGGCCGGCTGCTCGGCGTCCAGGAGCTGGTCTCGATGACCGACCCCTCGGCGTGGTGGGAGCGGCAGGGCGAGATCGAGGAGCTGATCAGCGCCCACCTGCGGACCGGCACGCGCGAGGAGTGGCTCGCCGTGCTCGACGCCGAGGACGTCTGGTGCGCCCCGGTGCTGACCCTGGAGGAGCTCGTCGAGCACGACGGGTTCCGCGCGATCGCGATGACCCAGGAGCTCACCCGTGAGGGGCTCAGCCTCACCACGACCCGCAGCCCGATCCGCATCGACGGCCGGCTCCTGACCGACCCCCGGCCGGCCCCGCGCCTGGGCGAGCACGACGCGGTCCTCCGCCCCACGAGCGTCGCGGAGCCGGCATGACCACGCTGCGCGGCATCACCTGGGAGCACCCCCGCGGCTACGACTGCCAGGTCGCCGCGGCGAAGGAGCACGCCCGGCTCACCGGCGTCGAGGTCCAGTGGGACCTCCGCTCCCTGCAGGCGTTCGCCGACGAGCCGCTGGCCGACCTGACGGCCCGCTACGACCTGCTCGTCATCGACCACCCCCACGTGCCGCTCGCCGCGGCCGAGGGGCTGCTCGCGCCGCTCGACGGCGCCGGCCACGACGACCGGCTGGCCGCGCTCGCCGCGGACGCGGTCGGCGCCAGCCACGCGTCGTACGCCCACGGCGGGCGGCAGTACGGCCTGGCGACGGACTCCGCGGCCCAGGTGGCGGTGCAACGGCCCGACCTGCTGCCGACCGCCCCGACCGGGTGGGAGGAGGTCCTCGAGCTGGCGGAGGAGGGCCGGGTGCTCTGGCCGGCCAAGCCGATCGACGCCTGGTCGACCCTGGCCACCCTCGCCGCCAACCGGGGCACGCCCGTGGCCGCGCGGCCGGGGGAGTTCCTCTCGGCCGAGGAGGCGGCGCCGGTCCTCGACCTGATGCACCGGCTCGCCGAGCGCGTCCCGGAGTGGTGCCTGGCGGCCAACCCGATCGAGGTCGCCGAGGCGCTGGCGGGCGACCGCACCGCCGGCGAGGGCCGCTGGGCCTACGTCCCGCTGGCCTACGGCTACACGAACTACTCCCGGCCGGGGTTCCGCACCCACCGCCTCAAGTACGTCGACATCCCGGCCGGCCCGCGCGGCGTGGCCGGCTCCCAGCTCGGCGGCGCCGGCGTGGCCGTCTCGTCGCGCGCCGGCGACCTCGACGCGGCCCGGGCCTACGCGCTGTGGGTCGCCTCGCCGGAGGTGCAGTCCGGCGTCTACTACGACGCCGGCGGCCAGCCCGGCTACGCGTCGTCGTGGGACGACGACCGGCTCAACGAGGACTCGTGGGACTTCTTCCGCGGCACGCGGCAGACCCTCGAGCAGGCCTGGGTCCGACCCCGGACGGCGGGCTACATCGAGTTCCAGGACACCGTCTCGCCGTGGGTCACCGCGACCCTGCGCGGCGAGCTGACCGACGAGGACCTGCTGCGGCGCGCCGGCGAGCTGGCGGCGCGCGTGCTGGTCGAGGAGGACGCGTGAGGACCGAGGACCGCTGGTTCGAGGACTACGAGATCGGCGAGCACCGCACGTCGGTCGGCCGGACCATCACCGAGGCCGACGTGGTGCTCCACGCCGGCCAGACGGGGGACTTCTTCCCCCACCACATGGACGCCGAGTGGATGAAGACGCAGCCGGCCGGCCAGCGCATCGCCCACGGCACGCTGATCATGTCGGTGGCCGTCGGCATGACCGCGGGCGACATCAACCCGCAGTCGATGTCCTACGGCTACGACAAGATCCGCTTCGTCAAGCCGGTCTTCATCGGCGACACGATCACGGTGCGCGCCGAGATCACCGAGAAGTCCGACCACAAGCGGATGGCCGACACCCACGGCTACGTCCACGAGCTGGTGACGGTGACCAACCAGCGCGACGAGACCGTGCTGGTGCTCACCCACCTCTACCTCACCAACAAGAGGGGCGGATGACCGAGCCGCGCCCCGCTCGGCCCCTGCGGCTGCTCGGGAGGGACTTCGCCGGCTTCCGCAGGGCGGTCGCCGCGCACGCCGCGGCGGGGCCCGTCGAGGTCGAGGCGACCTGGCTCGGGCTGCCCGAGCTGCAGGCCGCCGTGCTCGGCCCCGACGCCCCGGACGCCGACCTGCTCGTCGTGCCCGCCGACTGGCTGCCCGCGCTCGCCGCGGCCGGCCGCGTGCGGTCGGTGGCGGCGTACGTCGCCACCGACCCGCCGGAGGGCTGGCCGGACGCGTGGTCCCCGTCGTTCCACGAGGGCGTCACCTGGGCCGGGGAGGTCCACGGCCTGCCCTTCCACGACGGGCCGCAGCTGCTCTTCACCCGTCCCTCGCTGCTGGCGCGCGCCGGCCTCGACGCGCCCCGCACCTGGAGCGAGCTGGTCGAGGTCGCCGGGGCCCTGCACGGCCCCGGCCGCGCCGGCACCGTGCTGGCCGGTGCCCCCGACGGGCACAACAACGTCTACGACCTCGTCCTGCACCTGTGGCGCTGCGGCGGGGACCTCCTCGACGGCGACCGGGTCACCGTGGACAGCGCACCCGTGCGCGAGGCGCTCGCGTTCCTCCGGCGGGTGGCGACCACGCTCGTCCCGGCGCACGCCCACGACCTCGACAGCAACGGCAGCGGCGAGGAGTTCGCCGCCGGCGGTGTGGGCGTGGTCGTCAACTGGGCGGGGTACGCCGCCCTCGCGGCGGCGGGGCCGGTCGCCGACGACCACGCCTGCGCGGTCGCGCCGACCCACGACGACGGCACCCCCACGACCACCGTCAACGCCTTCTGGGTCGCCTGCGTGACCACCGCCTGCGCCGAGCCGGACCGCGCGTGGGCCCACCTGCGCCACGCCGCCTCGGCCGCGATGGACCTCGCCACCACGCAGGCCGGGGCGTCGGGGGCGCGGCGGAGCACGTGGGGCCACCCCGACGTCCTCGCCGCCCAGCCCGAGCACGCGCTCTTCGAGGCCGCCCACGCCTCCTCGCGGCCGCTGCCCCGGATCGCCGCCCTCCCGGCGGTCGTCGACGTGCTGAACGAGCTCGTGGACGCCGTGGTCTGGCGCGGCGAGCCGGTCGACCCGGCCCTCGGCACCGCGCAGCGCGCGGTCGAGGCCCTGGTCGGTGCCCCTCGGCACGACGACCTCGAGGCCGTCCGGTGAGCGCCGCGACCGGCAGCCTGCCGACCCGCACCGTCCGCGGCCTGGAGCTCACCGAGCTCGGGCTCGGCGGCGCCCAGCTCGGGAACCTCTACCGCGAGGTCAGCGACGGCGAGGTCGCCGCCGGCTTCGCCGCCGCCTGGGGCGCCGGTGTGCGGTACTTCGACACCGCGCCGCACTACGGGCTCGGCCTGTCCGAGCGCCGCCTGGGCGAGCTGCTGCGCCGGCACCCGCGCGAGGACTACGTGCTCTCCACCAAGGTCGGTCGCCTCCTCGTGCCCGACCCGGACGGCGCCGGCCGCCAGGACGACCAGGGCTTCGCCGTGCCCGCCTCCACCCGGCGCGTGTGGGACTTCAGCCGCGACGGCGTCCGCCGATCGGTCGAGGACAGCCTGGAGCGGCTGGGGCTGGACCGGATCGACGTGGTCTACCTCCACGACGCCGAGGACCACTGGGCGCAGGCGGTCACCGAGGGGCTGCCGGCGCTGCTGGAGCTGCGCGAGGAGGGCCTGGTCCGGGGCGTCGGGGCGGGGATGAACCTCGCCGGGCCGCTCACCGAGCTGGTCCGCGAGCACGACGTCGACCTGGTGATGTGCGCCGGGCGGTACACCCTGCTCGAGCAGGCCGACGAGCTGCTCGAGGCGGCGCTCGAGCGCGGCGTCGGCGTGGTGGCGGCCGGGGTCTACAACTCCGGGCTGCTCGCCCGCCCGCGTCCCGGCCCCGACCCGACGTACGACTACGCACCCGCACCGCCCGCGCTCGTCGACCGGGTGAACGCGCTCGCGGACCTCTGCGAGGCCCACGGGGTGACCCTCCCCGAGGCCGCCGTCCACTTCCCGCTGCGCCACCCCGCGGTCGTCTCCGTGGTGGTCGGCGCGGCGGGCCCGGACCAGGTCGGCGACGCCGTCGACCGGTACCGACGCACGATCCCGGAGGACCTCTGGGACGCCCTTCCGACCACGGCACCGCCGTTCCACGCCCCCACCCAGGAGCCCACATGACCCGCATCACCGCCGTCGACGTCACCGACGTCCGCTTCCCGACCTCCCTGTCCATGGACGGCTCGGACGCGATGAACAAGGACGGGGACTACTCGGCGACGTACGTCGTGGTGCGCACCGACGACCCGGACGTCGCCGGCTACGGCTTCACCTTCACCATCGGCCGGGGCAACGACATCTGCACGCTCGCCGCGCAGCGGCGTGGCGAGCCGCTCGTCGGCCGGGTCGTCGAGGACGTCGTCGCCGACCTCGGTGGCGTCTACCGCGAGCTGGCGTCGGACTCCCAGCTGCGCTGGCTGGGCCCGGACAAGGGCGTCGAGCACCTGGCGATGGCGGCGGTCATGAACGCCGTGTGGGACCTCGCGGCGCGCGTCGCGGGCAAGCCGCTGTGGCGGCTGCTGGTCGACATGACGCCCGAGGAGCTGGTCGACGCGACCGACCTGACCTACCTCAGCGACGCGCTGACCCGCGAGGAGGCGATCGCGATGCTCGCCGAGACGGTGCCCACCCGGGCCGAGCGGGTCGCCGACCTCGAGCGGACCGGCTACCCCTGCTACACGACCTCCGCGGGCTGGCTCGGCTACTCCGACGACAAGCTGCGCCGGCTGGCCGCCGAGGCGGTCGAGCAGGGCTACCGGCACATCAAGCTCAAGGTCGGCGCCGACCTCGAGGACGACATCCGCCGCTGCTCGATCGCCCGCGAGGTGATCGGCTGGGACGCCCACCTGATGATCGACGCCAACCAGGTCTGGGACGTCCCGGAGGCGATCGAGTGGGTCAAGGCGCTCGCCGAGTTCAAGCCGCTGTGGATCGAGGAGCCGACCAGCCCCGACGACATCCTCGGGCACGCGGCGGTGCGCAGGGCGGTGGCGCCGATCGGCGTCGCGACCGGCGAGCACGGCATGAACCGGGTGCTGTTCAAGCAGATGTTCCAGGCCGAGGCGATCGACTTCTGCCAGCTGGACTCGGCCCGCCTGGCCAGCGTCAACGAGATCGTGGCGGTCTACCTGATGGCCAAGAAGTTCGGCGTCCCGGTCTGCCCGCACGCCGGCGGCGTGGGCCTGTGCGAGCTCGTCCAGCACCTCTCGGTCTTCGACTACGTCGCGGTCTCCGGGACCACGGAGAACCGGGTCACCGAGTTCGTCGACCACCTGCACGAGCACTTCACCGACCCCTGCATCGTCGAGGACGGCGCCTACCGGCTGCCCTCGCAGCCCGGCTACAGCGCGCAGATGCACGCCTCGTCGGTCGCCGAGTACGCCTACCCCGACGGCGCCTACTGGACCACCCGGCACCCGCGTCCCGCCGCCGTCTGAGGAGACCCGCCGTGATCATCGACGCCCACCAGCACGTCTGGGACCTCGACCGGTCGCCGTACCCCTGGCTCGGACCGCACGTCCCGCAGTGGAACCGCACCTTCACCTTCGAGGAGGTCGCCCCCCACCTGCGCCGCAACGGGGTGGGGGCGACGGTCCTGGTGCAGTCCGACGACCACGACGGCGACACCGACCTGATGCTCGAGGTCGCCGACGCCCACCCCGAGGTCGTCGGCGTCGTCGTCCACGTCCCGCTCGACCGGCCCGACCGGGCCGCCCGGCGGCTGGAGGAGCTGCGCGGCGACGACCGGGTCGTCGGCGTGCGCAACCTCATCCACGACCTGCCCGACCCCGACTGGATCCTGCGGCCCGAGGTCGACGAGGGCCTCGGGGTCCTGGAGGCGGCCGGCGTCACCTTCGACTACGTCGCGGTGCTGCCGCGCCACCTCGAGCACGTGCCAACCCTGGTCGAGCGCCACCCCGACCTCCGGCTCGTGGTCGACCACCTCGCCAAGCCGCCGGTCGGCGACCCGGTGGGGGAGCCGTGGGCCTCGCTCATGGCGGCCGCGGCGCAGGGCCCGAACGTCCACGCGAAGGTCTCGGGGCTCTACCCCGGCTCCGACATGGGCTCCTGGACCCCGGACGGCGTCCGCCCCTACGTCGAGCGGGCCGTCGAGCTCTTCGGCGCCTCGCGGCTGATGTACGGCGGGGACTGGCCGATCTCGGTGGCGGCCGGTGGCTACGACCGGGTCTTCGCCGGTCTCGCCGAGGTCCTCGCCGAGCTGCCGGAGGGTGATCGGGAGCAGGTGTGGTCCGGCACGGCACGGCGGTCCTACCGACTCTCGGAGGACCGGCTCGCTGCCGCGGCCGCGGCCTCGGCGACGACCGGCGGTTGATTTCACGGCCGCGTGCGCCCTCCGGTATGTTCTCCCGCGGTGGCGTGTCCGAGCGGCCTAAGGAGAACGCCTCGAAAGCGTTTGTGGGTGCAAGCCCACCGAGGGTTCAAATCCCTCCGCCACCGCCAGGGGCTGGACACCTAGGTCTCCAGCCGCGGACACGAAAGTGTCAGGAACGCCGGGACCGGGCTCCGCGAGGGGCTCGGGACCGGCGTTCGTCGTTCCGGCCGGACGCGAGCGCCTAGCGGCTGGCCGACTCCAGTGCCCGGGCGAGCTCCACCGGTCGGCTCACCATCGGCCAGTGCCACGTCGGCAGCTCGACGTACGTCCAGTCGCCGTCGACCATGTGTGCGAACACCGGCGCGTGGGGCGCCATCTGCCGCACCTGCTCGAGGGTGAAGGTGCACAGCACGCCCGTCCGCGGCAGGCGCTCCCAGGCGCCGGCGAGCTCGACCTGCTGGGTGGCGGTGCGCCAGGGCTGCGGCTGCGAGGCGTCGGCCAGCGCCGCCACGGCATCGTCGCCGACGTCGGGCACCTCGGCGGCGAGCACGGCCCAGGCCGGCGGCGCCAGCTTCCAGCCCTCGCCGTGCGTCCTGACCAGGTCCTCGTTGGCCGCCCGCGCGTCGGGTCCCTCGAAGTCGGCCTGCGCCATGCCGTCCGGCAGGGGGCCGGAGTCGACGTAGACCAGCCGGCCCACGCGCTCGGGCGCGCGGTCCGCCGCACCGGTCGTCACGAGCGCGCCGTAGCTGTGGCCGACGAGCACGACGTCGTGGAGGTCGTGCTGCTCGAGCAGGTGCACGACCTCGTCGACGTGGGTCGTCAGGTCGGTCTCCGGCGAGGCGAGGGACGCGCGCTCGCCCATGCCGGAGAGGTCGACGGCGTGCACGACGTGGCCGTGCTCGCCCAACTGGTCGGCGACGGGGCGCCAGACCGAGGCGCCGAGCCAGAAGCCGGGGACGAGGACGTAGGTGCTGGGGTTCATGTCGCCGACGCTAGAGTGGTTTGTGGACACTTTCCGCCCGGTATGCCGGACCCGCAACGCGGCCGTCTCCAGGCGACTGCGAGGAGCGCCGTGACCCGCCCCACCGCACGCGTGCTGGCGATGCTGGAGCTGCTCCAGGCAGGCGGGCAGCGCACCGTCGGCGATCTCGCGGAGCGGCTCGGGGTCGACGAGCGGACCGTCCGGCGCTACGCCGAGCACCTCGCCGACCTCGGGATCCCGGTCCAGGCCCAGCGGGGCAGGTACGGCGGCTACCGGCTCTCACCGGGCTACAAGCTGCCGCCGCTGATGCTCACCGACGACGAGGCCGTCGCGGTCGTCCTGGGCCTGCGGGCCGCGGAACGCACGGGGCTCGCCACCACCGACCACGCCGCGACGGCGAGCGCGCTGGCCAAGGTGTCACGTGTGCTGCCGCGGGCCCTCGGCCAGCGGCTCGACGACCTGCTGTCCACCGCGCACTTCACGACCCCGGCGCGCGCCAGCGTTCCCGCCGGCGCCGACACGCTGCTCGACCTCGCCGGAGCAGCGCAGGCGCGGCGCACCGTCGTGATCGCCTACACCGCCTGGGACGGGCAGGAGTCGCAGCGTGAGGTCGACGTCTACGGCCTGGTCTTCCACTCCGGCCGCTGGTACGCCACCGGGCACGACCACGGCCGCGACGACGTGCGGACCTTCCGCCTGGACCGCATCGCGTCGGTCAGGCAGGGCGACGGCTCCTACGTCGTGCCCGCCGACTTCGACGCGACGACGCAGGTCGTGTCCGGCATCGCTGCGGTGGGGTGGGCCCACGAGGTCGCCGTCGTGCTGCGGACCACCCTCGCGGAGGCGGGCGAGCGACTGCCCCCGAGCGTGGGACGGCTGGACGAGCACCCCGACGGCGTGCTCCTCCGGGCCCGCGTCGAGCACCTCGACGGCATGGCCCGCATGTTGGCCGGGCTCGGCTGGGACTTCGAGGTGATCAGCCCCGGCGCCCTGCGCGACGAGGTCGTGGCCGTGTCCGACCGCCTCCGGGCCAGCGCGGGGAGGGGCGTCGCCCGCACGCCCGGTCCGGCCGGGTCCGGCGGACCAGCGGTCAGCGGAGCATCACGCCGCCGCCGTCCACCATCAGCGTCTGACCGGTGATGTAGGAGGCGTCGTCGCTGGCCAGGAAGACCGCGGCGCGGCCGATGTCGGCCTCGGGGTCGCCCAGCCGGCCCAGCGGCGCGCCGCGCAGCAGCGCGGCCTCGCGCTCGGGGTGCTCGGCGAGGAACCGGTCGACGCCCTCGGTGCGGGCCAGCGGTGAGATCACGTTGACGTTGATGTCGTCCTCGGCCCACTCGTGGGCGGCCACGCGGCTCATCGCCCGCACGGCCTCCTTCGCCGCGGCGTACGACAGCTGCGTGGGGTGGCCGACGAGCCCGGCGCCGGAGGCGAAGTTGATCACCGAGCCGCGCGTGGCGCGCAGGTCGGGGTAGCAGGCCCGCATCAGCCAGAACGCCGGGTAGAACCCGGTGTCGAAGGAGAGCGCGAACATCTCCATCGTCGTCTCCACGAACGGCGCCTGGCGGCTGGCGTGGGCGTTGTTGACCAGCACGTGCACCGAGCCCCACGCCGCGAGCGCGGCGTCCCGGACGACCTCCGCGCTGGCCTCCTGGGAGATGTCGACCGCCAGGAACCGGACGGCGTCGCCGAGCTCCGCGGCCAGCTGCTCGCCGCGCTCCTCGTCCACGTCGACGGCCATCACCCGGGCGCCCTCGGCGACGAACGCGCGGACGATCCCGCGGCCGATGCCGTTGGCGCCGCCGGTGACGATGGCGGTCCTGTCCTGCAGCCGGTCGGCCATGCGCGCTCCTGGGGGCTCGGGTGCCCGGACGCTAGGTCCGGTCCGCGGCGGCCGCAGCCGGCGTCCCGGTGAGCGGGCGCGGGGCCCGGAGGCCGCGCGAACCGGAGCGGCCGGGCGTGCGTCGTACCCGACATGCGCACCCCGACCACGCTCCTCCCCGTCCTGTCCCTCCTCGCCGCCGCCGTCGCGGGCGGCCTCACGACCATCCCGGCCGACGCCGCCGCGCCACCCCCGACGTGCCTGGGTCAGCGGGCGACCGTGGTCGGCACGCCCGGCGCCGACACGATGACCGGGACGCCGGGTCCCGACGTCGTCGTCGCGCTCGGCGGGGACGACGTCGTCGACGGGCGGGGCGGGGACGACCTCGTCTGCGGCGGCCCGGGGGCCGACGTCCTGCACGGCGGGGCCGGGGACGACCGGCTGGCCGGCGGCGAGGACCGGGTGACGCCCGACCGGGGGCAGGACGTCTTCGGCGACCGGCTCGCCGGCGGGCCGGGCGACGACTGGCTCGATGCCGGCCCGCGCGGCACCGGCAACGTCGTCCAGCCCGACACCGTGACCTGGGAGGACGCGGCCGCCGGGGTCGCCATCGACCTCTCGGGCGCGCAGGGCACCGCGACCGGTGAGGGGACCGACACCATCGTCCTGGGCGCCGGCCTGCGGGTCGAGGCGTCGGCGCACGACGACGTCGTCGTCGGCGGTCCCCGGACCGACCGGATCCGGGCCGGGGCGGGCGACGACTCCGTCAGCACCGGCGACGGGTCCGACCACGTCGTGCTGGACCCGCCGGGCGGCGACCCGTCGGGCGACGACCGCCTCGACCTCGGCCCCGGTGGCGGGCTGTCGTACCAGAGCGCGCGCAGCAACGGCGGCCGCGACGCGGTCGTGACCGCGGGCGGCGCTTCCGAGTACGTCTTCGTCCGCGGGCGGCAGCCGGTCACGGTCGCGGTCGGCGACGGCGGCGACACCGTGGAGCTGCGCGCCGACGTCCGCGGCGCACGGGTCGACCTCGGCGCCGGCGACGACGCGGTCCGCCTCCGCGGCGGCCGCGGGCAGCACGCCCGGACGGCCACGGTGGACGCCCGGGCGGGCACGCTCGCCGCTGCCGGGGTGGCCGGCACCAGCACGCTCACGGGCGTCGAGTCCTGGGCGCTGGCGTACGGCGCCGCGTGGACGTTCCTCGGCTCGGACGCGCGCGACCTGCTCGACCTCACCCTCAGCGACGGGGCCACGACCGTCCGCCTCCGCGGCGGCGACGACCGCGTGATCGCCGGCCCGCACGCCGACGACCTCGCGGGCGGCCAGGGGCGTGACCGGGTGCTCCGGGGTGGCGCGGACGACAGCTGCCGCGGGTTCGCGGTCGGCGGCTGCGGCTGAGCGGGCCCGATGCGGCAGGCTGGGACCGTGACGGAGGAGCAGCGGGCGGCGACCGGCGAGGAGCTCGCGACCTGGATCGAGTCCCTGGGACTCGAGGGCCACCTGACCGAGGCCGGCCTGCCGACGTTCCGTCGCGACGGGGAGGGCGGGCTCGCCCGCTGGATCGACCCCGGCACCGGCGGCGACCTGACGGCCGAGCAGCTGCAGGACGTCGAGCAGCTGCTCCGCAGCGAGGGGACCGAGCCGGAGCACGCCGTACCCGTGTCGCTCCTGGTGCTCCGCCGCCACGCGCGGCTGCGGGTCGAGCTGCTCGCGACCCCCTGGTTCGACTACGCGTCGCTGGCGCAGGTGCGCGGCACGTCGCTCGAGGCGACCCGGTTCGCGGTGCACAAGGCGGCCTCGACGCACCGGCTGCTCGTGGTGCCCGTCGAGGAGCGCAGCGTGGTGCCGGCCTTCCAGCTCACCGCGGCCGGCGAGCTGCGCCCCGACCTCGCGCCCGTCCTCGAGCCCCTGCTCGCCGCCCGGATGGACCCCTGGCGGGTGTGGGCCTGGCTGACCCAGCCCGCCGCCCTGCTCGGCGGCCTCGTGCCCGAGCAGGCCGCCGCCGACCCCGAGGACGGCGACCTCGTGCTGCACGCCGCAGTCCGCCTCGCGGAGCGCGTCACCGCCGACTGACCCGGGGTCGGTCACCCGCCGAAACATGTCCGACCAGGAGCGTCATCCCCGTTAACACCGGCGACCCGATCCGGTGACGCCCCCTCCCTAGCGTCCTCGCGACGTGCCGATCCACGGCCGTCGGAGACGACAGGAGAAGTCGTGCAGGTCGCCACCTCCACGCGCTGGCGCACGTGGGCACTGGTCCCGCTCCTCACGGGGCTGGCCCTCGCCGGCACCACCACGGTGCCGGCAGCAGCAGCAGAAGAACCCCCGCCCGCGACGACCGCCGAGGCGCTCGTGCTGCCCGACCCCATGGACCGCGGCGACTACACCCCGCGCGTGGTCCAGGAGGCCAAGCTCGGCACCGTCGCCCTGCAGGAGCCCAGCTCCGCGGGCGGCGAGCCCACGCCCCAGACCGTCGCGGCGCCCGAGGAGCTCGAGATCCGCGGCCAGCTCCACCATCCCGACTTCACCCAGCGCACCGAGCAGTCGCCGGTCATCGTGCTGGTCCACGGCAACCACGGCTCGTGCGACGCCGGCTCCGACACCCGGACCGCCACCTGCACGACGTACAAGCGCAACGAGGCCGGCTACGCCTACCTCGGCGAGAACCTCGCGACCTGGGGCTACACCGTCTTCTCGGTCTCCCAGGACCAGCTGATGCTGCGCCAGGACAACCCCAAGGGCAAGGGCATGCACCAGCGCCGCCTGCTCATCTCGGCCACGTTGGACGCCCTCGCCGCCGCCGACGAGGGGACGCTCGTCGACGGCCCGCACGTCACGATCGGGGACACGCTGACCGGCCACCTCGACATGACGCGGATCGGCCTGATGGGCCACTCGCGCGGCGGTGACGCGGTCACCAACTTCCTCGACCACAACCGCACCCGCACCGACGGTCCGCGCTACCCGCTCCGCGGCGTGATCTCGCTCGCGCAGACCGACTACGAGCGCAAGGTGCCCTACGGCGTGCCGTACCTGTCGATCCTGCCGTTCTGCGACGGCGACGTGTCGAACCTGCAGGGCGCCCGCACCTTCGAGCGCGGCCAGTACCTCGGGTCCTCGGACCTGTTCCCGCGCATCCAGTCCTCCCAGCTCGGCGCGATCCACAACTGGTACAACACCGTCTGGTACGCCGACGGCGGCGCCGACGGCCAGTCCAACAACGACGCCGCCTGCGGCAACTCGGCGCCGTTCTCCAGCACCAACGTCCACCCGCACAACCTGCGGCTCAGCGGCGCGGCCAACTACGGCGACCCGGACAAGAACTACGTCATCGACAACTCCGACACCTACAACCCCGAGGTCAACACCAAGATCTCCGGTGACCCGGAGCGGATGGGCGACCAGGAGAAGATCGGCCTCGCGACGATGGCCGCGTTCTTCCGCCGGTACGTCGGCGGCGAGGGCGCGTTCGAGCCGTACATGACCGGCGAGCTCTCCGACACTCCCTCGCACCGCCAGATCCCGGACTCGGCCTGCCCGACGAGCGTCTCCGGGACGCGGATCGACTGCGCGGAGTACGTCTCCACCAGCTACTTCCCCTCGGCCGCCGAGCGGGTCGACGTGATCCGCCCGGAGATCGAGAACCCGCTGGGCCTGAACGCGCTCGGCGGCAGCCTCAGCGGCGCCGGGTTCGCCAACCCCTACCTGACCGACGGCGGGGTGACCCCGAAGCCGGCGACGACGCCGGGCGGCTACGACTGGTGCAACCCCGAGCCCGACGACTTCGCCCCCGGCCAGCTCGGCAAGACCACGCAGCCGACCGCCGCCAAGGCGTGCCCGCTGCCGGCGAAGGCCGCCCTCGGCGGCCAGAACGGCACCCGGGAGAACTCGCCGATCAACCACTCCTACGGTCGCCAGCTGGCGCTGGCCTGGGAGAAGGACCAGCAGGCCGTCCTCACCGCCGACATCCCGGCGGCCGACGCCGACGTCAGCGGCCTCGAGGCGCTGGCCCTGGGCACCGACGTCAACTTCTTCGACCAGCGCAACCCGGGTGCCGACGCCCGCGGGGACGGCACCCGCACCGGGACGACCCCGAGCTTCAGCTGGCCGAACGAGGGGCCGACGTCCTACGACCCGGAGAGCACCACGCAGGACTTCGTGATCGCGCTGACCGACAGCGAGGGCCACGAGGGCACGGTGCACGCCGGCGACGAGCGGTGGGGCAACGCCCTGCACATGTCGACCGGCACCAACACGCCCAACACCCACGTCGTGCTGGACCAGGTCCGCGTGCCGCTCGACGAGTTCGCGGCGCAGGGTGTGGACCTGACCTCGCTCGACACGCTCGAGCTGCGCTTCGGCGCCGAGGGCACGCCCGCCTCGGGCTCGATCCAGCTGGCGGACGTGCGCTTCCAGGAGCGCGTCGACGCCCCGCTCGTCCTCTCCGACGGCACCGCGGTCGACCAGGGCGCCGGCTCCGGGCCCGTCACCTCGGGCCCGGACCCCGCGGCCGTGCTCGCGGCGTACGACAACAGCCCCGGCAAGGTGCGGCTGGCCGACACCGTGGCCGACCCGTTCGCCGACACGACCTGGGTGGTCGACGACGACCGGGCGCAGTGCCCGGCGGCCGGCTTCACCTCGATCCAGGAGGCCGTCGACTCCGCCTCCCCGTGGGACACGATCGTCGTCTGCGAGGGCGTCTACCAGGAGTCCTCCACGCCGGTCGACGGGCCGGGCAACCCGGTTGCCGCCGGCGCCACGAACGGCCTCACCATCACCAAGCCGCTCAAGATCAAGGGCGCGGGTGCCGACAAGGTCACCATCCAGCCCCGCCCGTCCGTGGCGTCCCTCGCGGGCGCCACGCCGTACCTGCGCGACGGCGGCGGCAACGTCGTCACCGTCTCGCGCCAGTCACTCGGCTCGACCGACAGCAGCGAGATGTTCGTCGACATCTCCGGGGTCACCGTCACCTCCGGCCAGACCTGGGCCGAGGCGGGGATCGCCTACTTCGGCGCCGCGGGACGCGTGTCCCAGAGCGTGGTCGGCCCGCTGAGGGTCGCCGCGGACAGCGCTGAGCTGGCGTCCCACCCGCACGGCTGGGGGATCGTCAAGACCGGTGTCATCGAGGGCGCCGGACCGGGCACGGTCGAGACCGAGCTGACCGTCAGCGACAGCGTGGTCACCGGCTACCAGAGCGGCGGCGTCCTCATCGACGGCGCCAAGGGCGTGGACGGTGCGCCGAAGAACACCAGGCGGACCGGCATCGAGCAGCACGGCTACGTGACCGGCACGGTGGTCCAGGGCTCGCGCAGCGAGGTCTTCGCGCAGACCGGTGTCGCGTTCACCAGCGGCGCCGACGGGTTCGTGCGGTCGAGCCGGGTGACCGGGAACGACTCCGCGGGCGACCCGTCCACGTCGTACGGCATCCTGCTGGCCGACGCGCGCACCGAGGCCGAGGGCGCCCTGACCGGCACCGGGAACGTCCTCACCGGCAACGGGTGGGCGGTCTGGAACGCGACCGCCGACCGGGCGACGGTCCGCACCGACGCGCCGTTCGTGCTCACCGGGAGCGTGGTCGGCGAGGACGAGGTCTCCGGCTCGGGCTCGGTGACGGTCGAGTCGCCCGCGACGACGGCCCCGGCCGACGTCCCGAGCACGTACGGCGCGGTCGTCGACGACGCCCCCTCCGTGGCGCTGGTGGACCCCGTCGGCGGTGACCCGGTCGCCGCAGGGGAGCCGGTCGCCGCGCTCGTCCGGGCCGACGACGACGTCGCGGTGCGCTCGGCCGCGCTGCTCGTCGACGGGAAGCAGGTCGGCACCTCCGCGCGGGCGCCGCACTACCTCACCTGGACCCCGGACGCGTCGTACGCCGGTCAGGCGGTGACCCTGACGGCGGTGGCCACCGACTCCTCCGGCCACGAGACCACCTCGGAGCCGGTCACGGTCCGGGTCGCCGGCGACACCGTGCCCGGCCCGCCGGTCCCGGGGACGCCGGGCCCCACGGACCCGACCACCCCGACCGACCCCACCGACCCGACGGACCCGGGTGAGGAGCCGACCCCGGTCGACCCGCCCGTGACCGTGCCGCCGACCGTCTCCGTCGGCGTCACCGGCCGGAACACGGCCCGGGGGACCGTCGTCGTCGGTGCCACGCTGTCCGCGCCGGGCACGGTCCGACTGAAGGGGGACCGCGTGGTCGCGGTCGGGAGGACCGTCACCCGGGCGGGCACGGTGCGGCTGACCGTGCGGGTCAAGCCGGCCTTCAAGAAGCTGCTCGTCAAGCGGGGCAGGTTGAAGGTCTCCTTCACCGTGACGGTGCGGACCGCCGCGGGCAGCACGTCCGTCGTGCGGACGGTGACGCTCCGCAGGAAGTAGCACGGCGCTCACGACCGACGGGCCCCCGGTGCACCGCACCGGGGGTCCGTCGCATCCCGGCGGCCGGCCCGCTCGGCCCCCTGACGGCCGTCGGTCCACTCGGGCATGCTGGCCCCGCAACCGGAGGACGGAGACCCATGAGCGACCAGCCCGCGAGCCACCCCGCCGACACCCACGACCTCATCCGCGTGCGCGGCGCTCGGGTCAACAACCTGCGCGACGTGAGCGTCGAGCTGCCCAAGCGCCGGCTCACGGTCTTCACCGGCGTCTCGGGGTCGGGGAAGAGCTCGCTGGTGTTCGGCACGATCGCCGCGGAGTCCCAGCGGCTGATCAACGAGACCTACAGCGCGTTCGTGCAGGGGTTCATGCCGACCCTGGCGCGCCCGGAGGTCGACGTCCTCGACGGGCTCACCACGGCGATCATCGTCGACCAGGAGCGCCTCGGCGCCAACCCGCGCTCGACGGTCGGCACGGTGACCGACGCCAACGCGATGCTGCGAATCCTCTTCAGCCGGTTGGGCGACCCGCAGATCGGCCCGCCCAACGCGTACTCCTTCAACGTCCCCTCGGTCCGCGCGAGCGGGGCGATCACGGTCGAGCGCGGCGGCCGGACGAAGGCGGAGAAGGCGACGTTCAACCGCCTCGGGGGCATGTGCCCGCGGTGCGAGGGCCGCGGCGCGGTCTCCGACATCTCGCTGCCGGCGCTGTACGACGAGACGAAGTCGCTCAACGAGGGCGCGGTGACGATCCCCGGCTACAGCATGGACGGCTGGCAGGGGCGCATCTTCCGCGGCTGCGGCTTCTTCGACCCCGACAAGCCGATCCGGGACTTCTCCGAGCGCGAGCTCGACGACCTCCTCCACAAGGGGGCGACCAAGATCAAGGTCGACGGGATCAACCTGACCTACCTCGGCCTGGTCCCCTCGATCCAGAAGTCCTTCCTGTCCAAGGACGTGGAGGCGATGCAGCCGCACGTGCGCGCCTTCGTCGAGCGGGCGGTCACCTTCGCCACGTGCCCGGACTGCGAGGGCACCCGCCTCGCGCCGGAGGCGCGGTCCTCGAGGATCCAGGGGCTCAACATCGCCGACGCCTGCGCGATGCAGATCAGCGACCTTGCCACCTGGGTGCGCGACCTCGACGAGCCGTCGGTGGCGCCCCTCCTCAAGGCCCTGGGCCACACGCTGGACTCCTTCGCCGCGATCGGCCTGGGCTACGTCTCCCTCGACCGTCCCTCCGGGACGCTCTCGGGCGGCGAGGCGCAGCGCGTGAAGATGATCCGGCACCTCGGGTCCTCCCTCACCGACGTCACCTACGTCTTCGACGAGCCGACCATCGGCCTGCACCCGCACGACATCCAGCGGATGAACGAGCTGCTGCTCCAGCTGCGCGACAAGGGCAACACCGTCCTGGTCGTCGAGCACAAGCCGGAGACGATGGCGATCGCCGACCACGTCGTCGACCTCGGCCCCCGGGCGGGCAGCGAGGGTGGCGAGATCGTCTACGAGGGCACCCTCGAGGGCCTGCGCGCGAGCGGCACGCTCACCGGCCGGCACCTCGACGACCGGGCGGCGCTCAAGGACGCGGTGCGCACGCCGAGCGGCGTGCTGGAGGTGCGCGGCGCGAGCACCCACAACCTGCGCGACGTCGACGTGGACGTGCCGCTGGGTGTCCTGGTCGTCGTCACCGGGGTGGCCGGCTCCGGCAAGAGCTCCCTGGTGCACGGGTCGGTCGTCGGACGCGAGGGGGTGGTCGCGATCGACCAGACCGGCATCAAGGGCTCGCGGCGCAGCAACCCGGCGACGTACACCGGGCTGCTGGAGCCGATCCGCAAGGCCTTCGCCAAGGCCAACGGCGTCAAGCCCGCGCTGTTCAGCGCCAACTCCGAGGGTGCGTGCCCCACGTGCAACGGCGCCGGCGTCGTCTTCACCGACCTCGCCACCATGGCCGGCGTGGCGACCACCTGCGAGGACTGCGGGGGCAAGCGCTTCCAGGCCGCGGTCCTCGAGCACCGGCTCGGCGGTCGCGACATCAGCGAGGTGCTGGGGATGTCGGTGACGGAGGCCGAGGCGTTCTTCGCCGGCGAGGCCAAGGTGCCCGCGGCGCACAAGGTCCTCAGCCGCCTGGCCGACGTCGGCCTGGGCTACCTCACCCTCGGCCAGCCCCTCACCACGCTCTCCGGCGGCGAGCGGCAGCGGCTCAAGCTCGCGGCGCAGATGGCCGACACCGGCGACGTCTACGTCCTCGACGAGCCGACGACGGGCCTCCACCTCGCCGACGTCGAGCAGCTGCTCGGCCTGCTCGACCGGCTCGTCGACTCGGGGAGGTCGGTCATCGTCATCGAGCACCACCAGGCGGTGATGGCGCACGCCGACTGGATCATCGACCTCGGTCCCGGCGCCGGCCACGACGGTGGCCTCGTCGTCTTCGAGGGCACCCCGGAGGACCTGGTCGCGGACGGCTCGACGCTCACCGGGCAGCACCTGGCGGCGTACGTCGGGGCGTAGCGGGCGGGCCCGGCTCCGACGGCCCGGCGGCGGGGTGTGGAATGACGCCCGTGAACCTCTTCGAGTTCGAGGGCAAGCGCCCGACCGTGCACCCGGACGCCTGGATCGCCCCGACCGCGACCCTGGTCGGCGACGTGACCGTCGAGGCCGGCGCGAGCGTCTGGTACGGCGCGGTGCTCCGCGGGGACGTGTGCCGCATCGTCGTCCGCGAGGGCAGCAACATCCAGGACAACAGCGTCCTGCACGCCGGGCCGGACCAGGTGCTGACCGTCGGGCCGAACGCGACGGTCGGGCACGGCTGCGTCGTCCACTGCGCCGAGGTCGGCGAGCAGGCGCTCGTCGGCAACGGCTCGACCTTGCTGGACGGCGCGACGGTCGGCGCGGGCACGCTCGTCGCCGCCGGCTCGGTCGTCACCCCGGGCACCGAGATCCCCGCCGGCGTCGTCGCGACCGGCACCCCGTGCAAGGCCGTCAAGCCGATCGAGGGCACGTCCTCGCAGTTCTGGGTCGACACCAACGCGGTCTACTACGCCGACCTCGCGACGCGGCACCGCGCCACGGCGCACCCGGCCTCCTGACCCGACCCGGAGGGGTCAGGGCCGGCCGAGGCAGACGGCGACGAGCAGCCCGGGACGGCGGCCGGTGAAGACCTCCCAGCCGCGGTCGAAGGACACGACGCGGAGCCGGCCGTGCCCGGTCCGCACGAGCGCGGAGGTGGGCTGGACGCCCGGGGCGAAGCCGCGGGTCGAGCACCGGTGGTCGGAGATCGCGCGCTGCACGACCGGGGAGGAGGCGTCCACGGTGAACGCCGGAGGCCGGGCGTCGGGGGCGCCGACGGTCCCGGAGGCGGCCAGGCCGGCGGTGACCGTCAGCGCGAGCACCGAGGCGAGGACGGCGGCCCTGACCGCCAGGAGCACCGCGGAGAGCCGCGCCCGCAGGGGGCGCCGCCTGGTGGTGGGTCGCATCGCGGCTCCCGCTGCCGGTGGGTGGGTACGCCGGGTCAACGAGGTCCGCGGGGACCGGTCACGTCGCGGCGGGCGACGTGAGCCAGATCTCTGGACCGGTCGCGTGCGGGGACGATGGGTGAGGATGGGCGCATGACGACGGCCGACTGGTTCTCCTCGCCCGACGACGCCACCGAGCGGCTCGGGGCGACCGGCTACCTCGCCGACCCGGCGACCGCCACCACGGCGTACCTCGCCGGCGCCCTGGAGAAGCCGCTGCTGGTCGAGGGGCCGGCGGGCGTCGGGAAGACCGAGCTGGCCAAGGCGGTCGCGCGCGCGACCGGCGCCGACCTCGTCCGGCTGCAGTGCTACGAGGGCCTCGACGAGGCCCGGGCGCTGTACGAGTGGAACTACCGGAAGCAGCTGCTCCGCATCCAGGCGACGCAGGCCGGCCCCGGCGACGCGACCTCGTGGGACGAGACCCACGACGACATCTTCACCGACGAGTTCCTGCTGACCCGCCCGCTGCTGACGGCGATCCGCCGCGAGGAGCCGACGGTGCTGCTCATCGACGAGGTCGACAAGACCGACGTCGAGGTGGAGGGCCTGCTGCTGGAGGTCCTCTCGGACTTCCAGGTCACGATCCCCGAGCTGGGCACGGTGAGCGCCGTGCGCCGCCCGTTCGTCGTGCTCACCTCGAACGCCACCCGCGAGCTGTCCGAGGCGGTCAAGCGCCGCTGCCTCTACCTGCACCTGGACTACCCCGACGCCGAGCGGGAGCGGGAGATCGTCTCCAGCCAGGTGCCCGACCTCGACGAGCGGGTGGCGGGCCAGCTGGTCGCGACGGTCGCCCGCCTGCGCGAGCTGGAGCTGAAGAAGGCGCCGTCGATCGCGGAGTCCGTCGACTGGGCCCGGACGCTGATCGCGCTGGAGATCGGCGACCTCGACGACAAGGCCGTCGCCGACACGCTCGGTGTCGTGCTCAAGCACGCCTCCGACCACGACCGTGCCGTCCGCGAGCTCCGGCTCCGGAAGTGACCGGTGAGCCGCCGGTGAGCGGCAGCGGGCTGCTCGAGCGGCACATCGCGTTCCTCGAGGCGCTGCGGTCCGCGGGCCTGCCGGTGTCGCTGGCCGAGGACCTCGACGCGATCGCGGCGCTCTCGGCGCTGGAGTGGGGCAGCCGCGCGACCGTCCAGGCGGCGTACGCCGCGACGCTGGTCAAGCGGCAGTCGCAGCGGCCGACCTTCGACGCGCTCTTCGACCTCTGGTTCCCCCGGATGGTCGGCTCCGGTGCGGCCGCCGAGCGCTCCGACGAGGCGGGCGAGGAGTTCTCGGTCCGCGACGGCGCGGACGCGCTGCGCGACTTCCGCGGCGCGCTGCTCGAGGCGCTGGCCGCGGACGACCAGCAGGCGCTGGCCGCCCTCGCCGCCGAGATGGTCGCGCGGTTCGGCGCCATGCCGGGCCGTGGACCGGGGCTCTCCAGCTGGTCGGCCTACACCGCCCTGCAGCGGGTCTCCCCGGGCGAGCTGGTCGACAAGCTGGTCGCCGGGCTGCTCGCGGACGGCCGCACCGAGGAGGAGGCCGAGCGGACGGCCGGGCGGCGCGTCGACGCCTTCACCGCGCTGGTCGAGGGCGACGCCCGCCGGCGGATCGCCGAGGAGAAGGGGCCAGAGCACGTCGCGAACGTCGCCCTGCGGCCGAGCATCGACCGGCTCGACTTCCTCGCCGCCCGCCGCACCGACCTGGAGCAGATGCGCCGGGAGATCTACCCGCTCGCCCGTCGCCTCGCGGCCCGGCTCACCAAGGAGCACCACGCACAGCGGCGCGGACCGCTCGACTTCCGACGCACCGTCCGGGCCTCGATGTCCACCGGCGGCGTGCCCCTGACCACCCACCACCGGCCCAAGCGCCCGCACCGCACCGAGCTCGTCGTGCTCTGCGACGTCAGCGGCTCGGTGGCCAACTTCGCCCAGTTCACGCTCCTGCTGGTCTTCGCGCTGCGCGACCAGTTCCAGAAGGTCCGGGCCTTCACCTTCATCGACCACCTGCACGAGGTGACCGACCACTTCCGGCCGGGCGCCGACATCGTCGACGTAATGGCCGACCTCGCGGCGAGCACGTCGCACGCGGCGCTGTGGGGGCGGACGAACTACGGCCGGGCGATCACGAAGCTCGCCGAGGACCACGCCGACGCGCTCGGCCCGAAGTCCTCGCTGCTCGTCCTCGGCGACGCCCGGTCGAACTACTCCGACCTGGCGCTGGACACCCTCGGCGAGCTCGTCAGCGGCATCCGCCACGCGTGGTGGCTCAACCCCGAGCACCGGCGGCACTGGGACAACGGCGACTCCGCCGCGTCGCGCTACGGGGCGGTCGTGCCGATGGTCGAGTGCCGCAACCTGACCCAGCTCGGCGAGTTCGTCCACGACATCCTGTGACCTCCAGACGTCCCCGGGAGGGGCCGCCGACGGGGCCTGGCGCGGGATTTACCCGCCGTTCCCGGCCCTGCGGATGTCGCGCTGCGCCGCGGTGCGACTAGCCTGCGGACAGCCGGACGCGCCTGCGGCACCACGCGCAGGACGCCGGACGTGCCGCCGGCCCTTCGCCGGGCCGGCACGGCACGACCCCAGCAGACCTGACAACGAACAGGAGCTCCACCATGAACAAGGGACAGCTGCGCGACGCCGTCGCCGAGCAGACCGGCCTCGGCAACAAGGAGGCCGAGCAGGCCCTCGACGCCGTCATCGACAGCATCGTCAAGGCCGTCGCCTCCGGCGACAAGGTCAGCATCAGCGGCTTCGGCACCTTCGAGTCGCGCGAGCGCTCGGCGCGCCAGGGCCGCAACCCGCAGACCGGCGAGACCATCGAGATCGCCGCGACGACCGCGCCCGCCTTCAAGGCCGCGTCCGCCTTCAAGCAGGCCGTCTCCGGCAGCTGACCAGCCGCCACGCACGACGGTCGAGGGCCGGGCTCCAGTCGGAGCCCGGCCCTCGCGCCATTTCCTGCGGCGCCGGGTGGGGTCGGCGGCGCGGGAGCTTCGTCGGCTGGCCGCTGAAGCTCCCGGTCGGACGCTGAAGCTTCATCGGCCCAGCGACAGCTTCAGCGGCCAGCCGCTGAAGTCTGCGGGCGCGGAACCCCTACCCCGCCAGGTAGCCCAACGAGGTGAGCCGGTCGAGCTCGGAGCGGACCGCCGGGTGGTCGGCGCGGTCCGCGGCCCGGCCGCCGGCGACGTACGCGCTCTCCCGCGAGCCGTCGACCGCACCGGCCTCGAAGACCACCGTCAGCCGGTTGGGCGCCTCGAGGTTGAGCAGCGAGCCCAGCAGCGCGACCGGGTCGGCCCGGTCCTCCAGGGCCAGCACGCGGGTCGGCTCGGGGACGCGGGAGACCTGCGCGGCAGGAGCGCCCGCGGTGACGACCTGCTCGATGGTGAACCGGTCGGAGCGGACCGCGGCGGCGACCTCGGCCGCGGTGACGCCGCCCTGCGCGGAGCCGACCAGCATGACCCGTGCATCGGGGTCGCCCTCGACCGCCGCCTCGACCGCGCGGACCACCCGCGCGGCGTACGGCGTCGCGTCGCCGCTGACCAGGCGCAGCCGGCCCCCGCCGCCGGAGGGGCCCGGGAGGTAGGCGATGTAGCGGCCGGCGCCGACCTGCTCGACCGCCACCGACGCGGTGACGGCGCCGAGGCTGCTCATCAGCCCCTCGAGGCCGCGCGGCGCGCCCGCCGCGCCGTCCGCGCTCCCGCCGGCGGGCCGGCCACCCGGCACGGCCTCCTCCGGGGCGTCGGTCACCGCACCTGCTGCGACGTCGCGCAGCGCCGAGGCGAAGTCCGGGCGCAGCTCGTCCGCGCCGACCGCCGGGAGGCCGCCGCGGGCCGCCGCCCGGCCGGTCTCCCCGGCGAGCAGCCCGACGGTCAGCAGCGAGCGCATCCGGAGCCCGTCGAGCAGCCCGCCGCGGCCCGAGACGTGCTCGAGCAGCTCGGGGTGGTCCTGCGCGAGCTCGGAGAGGTACGCCGCGACGCCGTCGCGGTCCAGCGCGTCGGTCTCGATCAGGCCCGCGCTCACCACCGGTCCACCCAGCGCGACCTCGGGTGCGAGGTAGCCGATCGCGCGGCCGGCGATGGCGCCCAGCGTGCGTGAGGCCTCGGCCGCCAGCTCGTCGATCCAGCGGTACGTCGCCACGGTGGCCCGCACCACCATCGCGTCGGCGTCCAGCTCGGCGGACCGCGCGAGCAGGCCGTGCTTCTCGCCGGTCGCGGCGAGCACGTCGCGCTCGACCTCGGCCCACGTCGGGCGGGCGACCTCGGCGGAGTCGGCGACCGCGGGGTCCCCGAGGACCTGCGCGCCGAGCCCGGCGCGCGCGCGGGCCTCCTCGCCGGCGGCGTCGAAGAGGTCGGCGAGGCGGGTCATCCGGTCGTACTTGTCGGCCAGGTCGGCGGCCTCCACCGCGTCCTGCGGGACGGTCGGCTGCTCCGGCTCGGGCCCGGTCGGCTCGGCGAGGGGCACGGACTCCGTCATCGGGTCACCTCCGCGAGCACCGGCGCGAGCAGCGGACCGAGGTCCGCGGGCTCCACGCGGCGCACCTCGACCCGGGCCTCGTCGCCGACCCGGTCCCGGTAGGTCCGCAGCGCGTGCCACCCGTCGCCGAGCAGCACCCAGGAGAGGACGCCCACGACGGTCGTCTGCTCGCCCGAGGTGTCGGCGACCAGTGCGCGGAGCCGGCCCTGCACCTCGCCGCTGAGGCCGGCGAGGACGTCGAGCACCTCCGTGGCGTCGTACGTCGTGCCGTCGCCGCCGCGGACCGTCGCGCCCTCCTGGGCGGCGAGCACCGCGAGCAGGTCGGGCCGGGAGGACCGCACCGCCTCGGCGGCCGCGTCCGCGAGCTCGTAGGGGAGGTCGACGTGCGCGGGGACGCCGGACCCGGTGGCGCGGTGGTCCTCGGGGAGCACGGCCACCCGCGCCAGCTCGGCCGGCCAGTGGTCGGCGGCGAACCACGCCAGCTCGAAGACGACGCCGTCCACCGTGGCGAGGGTCGCGACCGCGCCTCCGGCCATCCGGTGCCAGGCGCGGGCGCGGACCCCGTCGCCACCGGTCCCGACGGCCACGTCGAGGTCGAGGGCCAGGTCGGGGACCGCGAGGAGGCCGATCGCCCCGGCGAGCCCCTCCTCGAGGGCGCCGTCCACGAGCAGGCCGCGGCGGGCCAGCGACGTGGCGGGCGGGTGCAGCGCGTCCATGACGGTCCGCCGGGCCTCCGCCTCGGCGGAGCCGCGGGAGCGTCCGAGCCGGGACTCCAGGCCGCCGGCCGGGCCGTCGGCCGGGGCGTCCGGCTCGACGGCGTCGAAGGGCAGGGGGGCGCCGCCGGCGTGGTCGGCCGCGCAGCGCAGCTCGGGCAGCGTGAGCGCCACCCGGCGGGGCAGCGCGTCGAGCAGCCCCGAGGTGGGCGCAGGGCCCGCGGGGGGCGTGCTGAGGTCGACGAGGGTCACGGGTGCCTCACAGTCCGGGGAGGTGGACGCCGAGCCAGTCCTGGTGGCCGGGCGGGGGAGGGTCGAACGCAGCGAGCTGCAGGTCGGTCGGGTCGGGGGTGCGGGTTGCCCCGGCGGGGTCGCCCGCGGCCAGGGACTGCACCCGGGAGACGCGGGACCGGGCGTCGGCCACGAGACCGGTCGCCTTGCGCTCGACCTGCGCGATGGCGTCCTTGACCCGGTCGACCTCCTGGAGGTGGCGGTCGAGGGAGTCCGCGGCCCGGTCGTGCCCGGCGGCGGCCTCCCGCAGGCGCGAGGCGCGGTCGTGGACCCGCTCGCGCATGGACTCCGCGGCACGGCCGGTCCAGCCGGTGCCCTCGGTGCGCGCCACGAGCTGGTCGGCGAGCGTGCGCAGGTCGGTGCCCTGCTCGCGCAGCTGCCGGGCGCGCCGGCGCATGGCGTCGCTGTCGCCGTACATCGATCGATCCTCCTCACCGGACCGCTCGACGTGCGGTCCCGGCTGCCGGTCGCATTCCCGCGGGGCCCTGTCCCGAAACGCCCGCAGGCGGCAGGATCGGGCCCATGCGCCACCGCCGCTCCGCCGTGCTCGCCGCCCTCGGCCTGGTCCTCGCGATGAGCGGGTCCCCCTCGGGGCCGCTCGCCCCCGCCGCCGCGGAGGAGGTCCCGACCTCGGCCCGGCAGACGGCGCGCAAGGCCGACGGGGTGCGGCGGGCGGTCTTCGTCGGCAACAACTGGGACGGCACCGCGAGCATCGTGACGCCCGGGAACCTCCGGCGCCTCGGGCGGATCGACATCATCCCGGACCGGGCCGAGCGGATGCAGGAGATCGCGCTCAACCCCTACCGGCTCGCCTACTTCCTGGCGATCCGCGCGCTCATCGGGGAGGGACACGACCAGTACGTCGACGACATGTACTCCTCCAACGACGGCAGGCTGCTGGTCGTCTCGCGGCCCTCGTTCGGCGACGTCGTCGGCATCGACCTGGCCAGCCAGGAGATCGCCTGGCGCTTCCCGGTCGCCGGCGTCCGCTCGGACCACATGGCGGTCTCGCCCGACGGCAAGCGGGTCGTCGTCAGCGCCTCCACCGGCAACGTCGTCCACGTCCTGCGGATGAGGGACGGCAAGGAGGTCGGCCGGTTCCCCTCCGGCGGCTCGCCCCACGAGAGCACCTACATCGACGGCGGCAGGCGGATCCTGCACGCGAGCATCGGGCTGGTCTACACCCCGCTCGACGCCCCGGCGCTCGACCCGCTCAAGGACGACCGGGTGCTGCAGGTCGTCGACGCGCGCACCGACGAGGTGGTCCGCCGCTACGACCTGCGCAAGGCCCTCGACGACCGCGGGATGACCGAGGTCAGCACGGCGGTCCGCCCGATCACGCTGAGCCCGGACGAGGAGAAGCTGTACTTCCAGCTCTCCTTCTTCCACGGCTTCGTCGAGATGGACCGGCGCACCGGCGCGATCACCCGCGTCAAGCGGCTGCCGAACCTCGTCCCGGACACCCCCCGCGAGCTCTACCTCCTCGACTCCGCCCACCACGGGATCGCGATGAACCACCGCGGCACCAAGCTCTGCGTCGCCGGGACGATGTCGGACTACGCGACCGTCGTGGACGCCCGGACGTTCCGGACCGGCAAGCTCCTCGAGGGCGGGCTGAAGCCGTACTGGGTCACGCCGAGCTGGGACGGCGAGCACTGCTACGTCTCGTGGAGCGGCTCGGACAAGATCTCCAAGATCTCCTACGCGACCGGGCGGATCGTCCGCAGCGCGAAGGTCGGCTACCACCCGCAGCGGGTCCGGAACGGGTTCGTGGCCCGGGGCCTCGTCGCCGGCCTGCCCGAGGTGGTGCCGGAGCCGTCGCTGCTGCAGCAGGTCCCTACGGCCCCCTGACCACCGCGAAGGACTGGCCGGTCACCGTGGTGCCCGGGCCACCGACGTAGCCCTGCCCCGCGAGGTGCTGGAGCACGTCGGCCACCGACGGGTGCGCGGTCCCCTCGGCCACCGCCGTGTCGAGCGCGGCGGCCACCGCGGTGTGGTGCCGGATCCCGTGGGCGTCGGCGGGGCCGGCGGGCCCGGGGTCCTGGTCGCCGAACCGCACCGTCGTCTGCTGGACGGTGTCGGGGTTGTCCTCGCCGTCGAGCAGCGGCACCACGTCGCCGCGGTGCTCCAGCGAGAGCACCTGCGACCCGGCCGGGAAGCCGTCGAGGTGCGCGGTCGGCGCGCCTGCCGTCACCACGGCGGTCACCGCGAACGGGCTGCCCTGCGCCAGCACCGCAGCGGCCACCATCCCGCCCTGGGAGTGCCCGACGAGCAGCACCGGCTCGTCCCTCCCGACGCCCGCCTGCGCCATGGCGTCGAGCACGCCCTGCTGGTAGGGGTTGTCGGCCCCGGCGAGGAGCAGGAGGTTCGTCTGCAGGTCGCGCACGTCCCCGTCCCGGGTCCACGGCAGCGTCGTCAGGTCGTCGGTGCCCGGGAGGTACACGACGTGGCGCACCGAGCCGTCGGCGTCGGTCGCCGTCTGGACCTCGATGGTGCCGTCGGCCCCGGTCGTGTGCACCTCGTCGAGGTGGGCGAGCAGATCGGCCAACCCGCCCGGCTGGCGGCCGGCGTGCGGCGGTCCCAGCGGCACCGCCACGCCCGTCCCGGGATCGCCGTACGCCGTGGCCAGCGCCGCGGCGGCCGCCTCGGGGCCCGGCGTGAGGGCCGGCACCCCGAGCGGCGCACCCGCTGGCACGCCCCACGGGCCGCGCAGCCCGTCGAGCAGGCCGCCCCCGCCGTTGACCAGGTGCTGCAGCGCGCCGGGGTGCTGGGCGGCCAGCCGCCCCACCAGGGCCGGCAGGTACGGCGCCAGCGGGGCCAGGGCCGGCAGCAGCCCGGGCACCAGGGCCGGCAGCGCGGTGCCGACCGCCCGCCCGGCCAGGTGGTCGAGCACCTCGAACGCCGCGTGCACCCCCGCGTCGGCCTCCTCCAGCGCCGCCACCGCCAGCCGCACGGCCACCGCGTCCGCCTCCCACGCGGCGGCCGCGGCCAGGGCGCCCTGCGGACCGGTCGCCGCGGCCAGGACGGCCACCTCGGCCTCGACGAAGGTCCGCGGCGCGAGCAGGGCCGACGCGGCCAGGTCGCCGTCGAGCAGCGTGCGCGTGCCGAGCGAGGCCCACCCGCGCATCCGGTCGCCGGCGCGGTCGTAGGCCTCCGCGAGGGCCCGCACCGCGACGTACGCCGCGGCGAGGCCGTGCGAGCCCCCGGTCACGCCGGTCACCTGGGCCGCTGCTGCCGCCGCCGGCACGGCGCCGCTCACCACGGCACCCGCGGCAGGTCGACGTCGAGCCAGTCCCGGTGCCCGGGCGGCGGTGGCGAGAACCGGTCGAGCAGCCGCTCGACCGGGTCCCCCAGCCCTCCGAGCCGGTCCAGCGCCGCCGCGACGAGCGCCCGGAACCGTGCCTCGGCCGCGGCGACCAGCTCGAGGCGGTGCTCGACCTCCGCGGCGTGCCGGTCGAGGGCGTCGGCGGCGTCGTCGTGCAGCGCGGCGGTGCGCCGCAGCCCGGACCCGCCCGCGGCCGCACGGTGCCGCAGCGCGTCGGCCGCGAGACCGTCCCAGGGGACCGCCCGGGCCAGCCCGACCAGCCGGTCCGCCTCGGACCGGACCGCCGCCGCCTGCTCGCGCAACCCAGCGGCGAGCGCCCGGATCGCCCCCGGGTCGCCGTACCTGCTGCTGCCTGCTCCGTCCATGGGGAAGGCTTGCCCGGGCGCGCCGGGGGGATAACCCGTGTGTCAGAGGGCTGTGGACAACCGCTCGAGAGCCTGCTCGATCTCCGACTGCTGGCCCGCGAAGGACATCCGCACGAACCGCCCGCCCTCGACGGTGTCGAAGTCGACGCCCGGCGCCACCGCGACGCCGACCCGCTGCAGCAGGTCGTGGGCGAGGGCCATCGAGTCGTCGGTGAGGTGGCCGACGTCGGCGTAGACGTAGAAGGCCCCGTCGGCCGGCGCGAGCCGGGTGATCCCCAGCCCGGCCAGGCCGTCCAGGAGCAGGCGACGGTTCGCGGCGTACCGGGCGACGTGCCCGTCGAGCTCGGCGTACGACGCGTCGTCGAACGCCGCCAGGCAGGCGCGCTGCGCGATCACCGGCGGGCAGATCGTGAAGTTGCCGGTCAGCACGTCGACCGCGCGCCGCAGCCGGTCCGGGACGAGCATCCAGCCGATCCGCCAGCCGGTCATCGAGAAGTACTTGGAGAACGACGAGAAGACGACCGCCTCGCGCGACGTCTCCCACGCGCTGCGGGCCAGGGCCGGGGCGCCGTCGAGCGGTGCGTACTCGATGCCGTGGTAGATCTCGTCTGAGATCAGCTGCACCCCGTTGGCCTCGCACCAGGCGGCCAGCGCCGCGAGCTCCTCGGGCAGCAGCATGGTGCCGGTCGGGTTGGCCGGGCTCGCCACGACCAGGCCCGCGAGGCCGACCTCGGCGTGCAGCGCGGCGACCTGCTCGACGCTCGGCTGGAACCGCGTCGCCGGGCCGGTCGCGATCTCCACCACCTCGCAGCCGAGCGCCGCCAGCACGTTGCGGTAGCAGGGGTAGCCCGGACGGGCCATCGCCACCTTGTCGCCCACGTCGAACGCCGCCAGGAAGGCCAGCAGGAAGCCGCCGCTGCTGCCGGTGGTCACCACGACGTCCTGCGGGGCGACCTCGATGCCGTGCGCGCGGCGGTGGTGGCCGGCGATCGCCTCCCGCAGCTCGAGGATGCCCGCGGCCGGGGTGTAGCCGAGCGGGTCGCCGGACTGCAGCAGCCGCACGGCGTCGGCCGCGACCGGCGCCGGGGCCCCCGTGCTCGGCTGGCCGGCCAGCAGGTTGACCATGTCGCCGTGCGTGCGCTGCCGCTCGGCGGACGCGGCCAGCAGGTCCATGACGTGGAACGGCGGGACGTTGGCGCGGCTGGCGACGGCGAGACGCTCGTGGTTCACGCCGCCGACCCTACGGCGGCCGTCGGCGCGGCCTCAGCCGGCCGAGGCGAGCCGGGCGCGGGCCGCCGCGACGCCCGCACGCCGCCCGAAGAACGACCCCTCGCCGAGCTGGGTGCCCGAGCAGTAGCCCTTGCCGTCCTGGGCGAGGTTCGAGGCGCACGCGCCCGCGGCGTACAGCCCCGGCACGACGGAGCCGTCGGCCCGCTGCGCCTCGCCGTCGACGGTGGTGCGGACGCCGCCGAGGGTGAACCCGGCGTACACCGCCTTGCCGAGGGTCAGGTCGAAGACCGCCCAGGGGCCGACCCGCTGGGAGGCGAGCCAGTCGGGGTGCTTGTGGAAGTCGGGGTCCTCGCCGCGCTCGGCGTGGTCGTTGTAGCGGTCGAGCGTCGCCTGCACCGAGCCGCTCGGCAACCCGAGGGCCTCCTCGAGCTCCGCGACGGTCTCGTAGCCGTCGACCAGCGGGACGAGCGGGTACTTCGCGTACTCCACGTGCTCGCTGTCGACGATGAGGTAGGCCGCGGAACCGGCCTGCTCCATCACGAGCTGCGACGTGCGCGAGTGGTAGGAGTCCTCGGCCACGAACCGCTGCCCCGCGCGGTTGACGATGATGCCGGTGAGGAGCACCGACGGCGGGTAGAACGGCGCGGTGATGAACGGCTCGTCCATGTGCTTGAGCTCGGCGCCGACCGAGCTGCCCAGGCGGATGCCGAGCCCGTCGTCGTAGGTGGAGCCGAGCACGAAGGGCTTCTCCGCGAGCCGGGGGGTGTGGGCGGCGACCATGTCGGGGTTCATCACGAACCCGCCGGCGGCCAGCACGACGCCACCCGCCCGGACGTGCCCGGTCGTCTCGAAGGAGCGCCACGCGACGCCCTCGACGACCTGGCGGCCCTCGGCTTCCTCGCCGACGACGAGGTTGGTCACCCCGGTCTCGTAGCGGACCTCCACCCCGGCCTCCTCGAGCCGGTCGCGGAGCAGGTCCATCACCATCTTGGTGCCCTCGGTGTCGCCGGCGACCGGCACCTTGTGCCCGCGGGGCGCGGGACGGGCCAGGTCGCGGTAGGGCCAGACCTTCTCGCTGCCGGTGTACATCAGTCCCTGGGTGCCGGGCTGGATGACCGCCTTCTCCGGGTAGTAGGAGCGCTCGAACTCGAAGCCGAGCCCCTCGAGCCAGTCGAAGTGCTCGACCGAGCCCTCGCAGTAGGCGCGGATCTTGTCGTGCTCGGGCTCCTTGGAGACCGCGACGAGGTAGTCGTACATCGCCTCGACCGAGTCCTCGTGCCCGGTGGCTCGCTGCACCGCCGTGCCGCCGCCGAGGTAGAAGTGGCCGCCCGAGAGGCTCGAGGTGCCCCCGTGCACCGCCGCGCGCTCCAGCAGCAGCACCCGGGCGCCCGCCCGCGCCGCCTCGAGCGCCGCGCAGCCGCCGGCGATCCCGAAGCCCACCACCACGACGTCGTAGGACTCGGCGTCGGCGGGCAGCGAGGAGGCCGGGACCGTCGCCGGGACCTCGGTGCCCTTGCTCGGGGTGTCGGGAGTCGTCGCAGTCATGCGAGGAATCTAGAACATGTTCCAGTTCCGTGCGATCCTCGCGGGCATGGTGGTCCTCATCGACGTCGACGGCACCGCGCACGACCTGCCGCTCATCGAGGGGTACGTCGACGCCGACGCCCTCGCGGCCGCGACCGGGTGGGTGCTCAAGCCGGTCGGCCTGTGCCGGGGCGACGTGTGCGTGCCGCTGCTGGGCCGCTCCGTCGCCCACCCCGACGACCCGCGGCGGGTGTCCCTGGCCGCCTGGGCGGCCGCGCTGGACCTGCTGCTCGTGCTGGACGCCGAGGAGCAGGTCGCCGCGCTCGCGCCCTCGGCGGCGGCGCACGCCCGGGACCTCGGCGACGGCCGGGCGCCCAGCCTGGTCCTGCCCGACGTGGACGGCGAGCCGGTGTCCTTCGACGACCTCTCCGGCCACAAGCGGGTGCTGGTCACCTGGGCGTCCTGGTGCGGGTGCCGCCACGAGCTGGCCGGCTGGCAGCGGGTGCAGGACGAGCTCGCCGACGCCGGGCTGCGGATCTTCTCCGTCGCCCTCGACGCCGACCCGGAGGACTCCCGGCCGTGGATCGTCGCCGGCGCGCCGACGTACCCCGTCGCCGTCGACACCGCCCACGTCACCGCGGAGCGGTACGGCATCACGAACGTCCCCTCGGTGGTGTGGGTCGACGAGGACGACCGGATCGTCAAGCCGCCGACCATCGCGCCGGGCGACGACCAGTTCGTCGACTTCACCAGGATCGACAGCGAGCAGCACCACGAGGCCCTGCGGCGCTGGGTGCACGACGGCGTGCTGCCGGCGAGCGCGTCCGCCCCGGCCCCCGAGCGCACCGACGACGAGCAGCTGGCGCTGGCCGAGCGGCGGGTGGCGGCGCATCTCCAGCGGGCCGGGCGGACCGGCGCCGCCCGGGCGCACCTCGCCACCGCGCAGGCGCTGGCGCCGTGGGACTGGACCGTGCGCCGGGGCGGGATCATGATGACCGGCGGCGACCCCTTCCTGGGCGAGGAGTTCACCTCCTTCTGGGAGGAGTGGGCCGCCGCGGGCCGTCCCGGCTACACCCCCACGACCTGACCGGTCGCACCTCGGCTCCTGCGTCGGGGAGCGGCCTCGCCGGCCGATAGACTGAGGGCTCCGCCGTCCCCGATCGCCCGAGGTGAGATGACCTTCGACGCCCATCAGCTGGACGTGTTCCTGCTGGTCGGCTCGGCCGTCGCGTTCCTCGCCGTCCTCGCCGTGCGTGCCTCGAGCAGGGCCGGGCTGCCGAGCCTGCTGATCTACCTGCTCATGGGCGTCCTGCTGGGGGAGTCCGGCCTCGGGATCCACTTCGAGGACGCCGAGCTCGCCCACGCGCTCGGCTTCGGCGCGCTCGTCGTGATCCTCGCCGAGGGCGGCCTGACGACGAGCTGGCGGGAGATCAGGCCGGCGATGCGGCTCGGCGTCGCGCTCTCCACCCTCGGCGTCGCCATATCGGTGGCGGTGGTGGCCTGCGGTGCGCACTACCTGCTCGGCATGGACTGGCAGCTCGCCGTCCTGCTCGGTGCGTGCACCTCGGCCACCGACGCCGCCGCGGTCTTCTCGGTGCTGCGTGCGGTGCCCCTGCCCCGACGGCTGACCGGCGCGCTCGAGGCGGAGTCCGGCCTCAACGACGCCCCGGTCGTCGTCCTGGTCGTCCTGGTCTCCTCCGGCGCCGCGGCCGAGGACGGCGTGCTCGCGATGGCCGGGCTGATCGTCTTCGAGCTCCTCGCCGGCATCGCCATCGGCCTGGCGATCGGCTTCGGCGGCGGCTGGGTGATGCGCCGGGCGGCCCTGCCGTCCTCGGGGCTCTACCCGATCGCGGTCATGTGCCTGACGGTCCTCGCGTACGGCGTGGGCGCGGCGGTCCACGCCTCCGGCTTCGCCGCGGTGTACGTCGCCGCGCTGGTGCTCGGCAACGCCGAGCTGCCCCACCGCGCGGCCACCCGGTCCTTCTCCGAGGGCATCGCCTGGATCGCGCAGATCGGGCTGTTCGTGATGCTCGGGCTGCTCCTGTCGCCGGGCCGGCTCACCTGGGAGACCGTCGGCCTCGGGTTCGCCTCCGGCCTGGTGCTCACCTTCGTGGCCCGCCCGCTCTCGGTGCTGGCCTGCTGCCTGGTGCAGCGGATGCCCAAGCGGGAGGCGGCGTTCATCTCCTGGGCCGGCCTGCGCGGCGCGGTGCCGATCGTCTTCACGACCATCCCGCTGGCCGAGGGCATCGACGGAGCCGAGCAGCTCTTCGACATCGTCTTCGTGCTGGTGGTCATCTACACCCTGCTCACCGGCCCCACGCTGCCGCTCGTGGCCCGGCTGCTGCGGGTCGCCCGGCGCTCCCAGCCGCGCGACCTCGACGTCGAGGCGGCGCCGCTGGAGCGGATCGCCGCGGACCTGCTGCAGGTGACGATCAGCCCGCGCTCGCTGATGCACGGCGTCGAGGTCGGCGAGCTGCGCCTGCCCAAGGGGGCGGTGGTCTCGATGGTGATCCGGGACGGGGAGACCATCGTCCCCGAGCGGCGCACGGTCCTGCGCCGGGGCGACGACCTGCTCGTCGTCACGCCGCGCAAGGTGCGCGAGCAGACCGAGCAGCGGCTGCGCCAGGTCTCCCTGGGCGGCCGGCTCGGACAGTGGCTCGGCGAGCACGACCACGCGTCCGGCGCCGCGGACCTGCCCTGACCCCGCCGGCCCCGACCCGACGCCGCTAGTCGGGCGGGCTGCAGACGACGGAGTCGCGGCCGACCCGTATCGAGGTGCGGTCGGGACCGGCGAGCTCCTGGAACCGGTCGCCGACCACCACGGTGACGCCCGGGTAGTCCGACTCGCGCCGGACGACCCGGGTGTCCGGCCCGAGGCGGCGGGCCAGGAGCCGGACGGCCGGGTTCGCCGGCCCGTCGGTCCAGACCTGGGCGTAGTCGACCCGGGTGCCGCGCGCCGCGTTGCCGGTGTCGCCGGCCACGAAGCCGTCGTCGGTCAGCAGCTGCATGGACCGCCCGGCGAGCCCCTCGCGGCCGCTCGCGTTGAGCACGCTCACGACGACCTGGTCGGCGAAGAGCTTGCTCCCCGCCTCGACCTCGACGTCGGTGCAGACCGGGGTGTCCACGGCGCCGGGGAACGGCTTGGTCACCGCCGACCAGCCCCAGGCGGCGCCGGCGAGCAGCAGCAGCGCCAGCACGCCGATCGTGAGCAGGGTGCGCACCCGTTGGTCGAGTCCGTGGAGCACCTAGGCCGTCCCCTCGATGCTGTGCACCCGGGCGTGCAGCACGTTGCGCTGCTGCAGCGCGGCGCGCAGGGCGCGGTGCAGGCCGTCCTCGAGGTAGTACTCCCCCCGCCAGAGGACCACGTGGGCGAACAGGTCGCCGTAGAACGTCGAGTCCTCGTCCAGCAGCGCCGCGAGCTGCAGGGTGTCCTTGGTCGTGACCAGCTGGTCCAGGCGCACCTGCCGCGGGGGCAGCGCGGCCCACGCCCGGGCGCTGAGCCCGTGGTCGGGGTAGGGCCGACCGTCGCCCACCCGCTTGAAGATCACGTGCCGACCATAGCGATCCGGGCCCCGGTGCGCCCCCGACCGCAGGAGCGGCGGCGTCTCTCGCCGCCGCACAGGGGGTACGCCGCGTTCCGGGCTGGCTACGCTCGCGCCATGGCCGGCACCGAGCAGGACCTCGTCCCGACCGTCCGAGCGGGCTACGACTTCGAGGGGCCGGCGCTCGAGCTCGGCCGGCTGCTGGTCGACGCGGAGACGCTGACCGACGTGCCGGTGCGCATCCCGCTGGCCATGCTGAACCGGCACGGCCTGGTCGCGGGCGCGACCGGAACCGGGAAGACCAAGACGCTGCAGCTGATGGCCGAGCAGCTGAGCGCGGCGGGCGTCCCGGTCTTCGCCGCGGACGTCAAGGGCGACCTGTCGGGCCTGGCGACCGCCGGTGAGCGGTCGGACCGGGTCGTGGAGCGGGCGGCCTCGGTCGGCCAGGACTGGACCGGTCGGGCGTTCCCCGTCGAGCTGCTCGCGATCGGGGGCCTCGGCACCGGCGTGCCGCTGCGGGTGACGATCAGCGCGTTCGGGCCGGTGCTGCTCTCGAAGGTCCTCGGCCTCAACGACACCCAGGAGTCGAGCCTCGGCCTGGTCTTCCACTACGCCGACGAGGCGGGCCTGCCGCTGCTGGACCTCGCCGACCTGCGGGCCGTGGTCGCGCACCTGCTCAGCGAGGAGGGCCGCGCGGAGCTCAAGACGCTCGGTGGGCTCTCCACCGCGACCGCCGGGGTGATCCTGCGCGAGCTGGTCGCGCTGGAGGACCTCGGTGCCGAGGCGTTCTTCGGTGAGCCCGAGCTCGACACCGCGGACCTCCTGCGCACCACCGACGACGGCCGGGGAGTGGTGTCCCTGGTGGAGCTGGCCCAGCTGCAGGACCGGCCGGCGGTGTTCTCGACGTTCCTGCTCTGGCTGCTGGCCGACCTCTTCCACGACCTCCCCGAGGTGGGCGACGTGGACCGGCCGCGGCTGGTGTTCTTCTTCGACGAGGCGCACCTGCTCTTCCGGGACGCCTCGAAGGCGTTCTTCGAGCAGGTGGCGCAGACGGTGCGGCTGATCCGGTCCAAGGGCGTCGGCGTCTTCTTCGTGACCCAGAGCCCGACCGACGTGCCGGACGAGGTGCTGGCCCAGCTGGGCTCGCGCGTCCAGCACCAGCTGCGCGCGCACACGCCGAACGACGCCAAGGCGCTCAAGGCCACCGTGTCGACGTACCCGCACTCGGCCTACGACGACCTCGGCCGGGTCGTCACGGGCCTGGGCATCGGCGAGGCGGTCGTGACGGTGATGGACGAGCGGGGCGCGCCGACGCCGGTCGCGTGGACCCGGCTACGCGCGCCGGAGTCGCTGATGGCGCCGACCGACCCCGCCGCGCAGGCGGCGCTGGTCGCGGCGAGCCCGCTGCAGGAGCGGTACGGCGCCGCCGTCGACCGCGACTCGGCCCGGGAGCGGCTGGCCGCCCGCCTCGAGGAGGGCGCGCGCAAGGCCGCGCAGGAGCAGCAGGACCAGCAGGACCGGGTGCCGGAGGAGCCGGCGCCGAGGCCGACCCGCCGGCGCACCGGCCGGCGCAGCACCCGGGGCGAGCCGGACCTCGTGCGCGACGTCGTGGAGTCGAAGGTCTTCCGCGACGTCGTGCGCACCGCGGCCCGGGAGATCGCCCGTGGGATGTTCCGCACCGGCCGGCGCTAGCGCCGGGTCAGGCCGACCAGCGCAGGGAGTCGTCGACGAAGTCGGCGAGCGCGTGCACGCCGCGCAGGTCGTCGCGCTCCTCCATCAGCCGGGCGAGGGCCTGGGAGTGGCGCAGGCGCAGGGCGACGCGCTGGGCTCGGATCTGCTCGAGCCTCTGGTCGATGGTGGTGGCAGGGTCGAGCGTGGTGGGCTCCATGACGGCCTCCTCTACGGGCGGAACGGGGTGGCACCAGCGTGGAGGAGCCACGTCGCGGGCGGGTTGACGCACGGTTACGGGCAGGTTTAACGACAGCGGACCGCGGTGTGATCTACGTTGCACCGGTGACCAGCGACGTGGACGAGATCTGCCGGCTGAAGTACCGCTACCTGCGCACGCTCGACACCAAGCAGTGGGACGACTTCGAGCAGTGCTTCGTCCCGGAGGCGACCGGGGACTACAACGGCCTGGCCTTCGCCGACCGCGGCGCCCTGGTCGGCTACATGCGGGAGAACGTCGTGGAGGGGATGATCACTCTCCACCAGGCCCACCACCCCGAGATCACCGTGACCGGCGACAGCGCCACCGGCCACTGGTACCTCCAGGACAAGGTGATCGTGGAGGCGTTCCGCTTCGTCCTCGAGGGGGCGGCGATCTACACCGACCGCTACGTCCGCACGCCCGCGGGCTGGCGGGTGGCGCACACCGGCTACCGGCGCACCTACGAGATGACGTGGAGCATGGACGACGTGCCGAGCCTCAAGGTCAGCGGCCCGGGCTCCCACACCCACGCCTGAGCCGCCGGGCCCGGCTCACATCGTCATCTCGGTCCAGGCCGTCTGCACCACGTCGACGCCGCGGTCGCGGGTGAGCAGCCGGCCGCGGCCGGCGGGCGCCGGGGTGGGCCGCAGGTTGCCGAGGATCGGCCCCTCGTCCGGGCTGCCCGAGAGCAGCAGGCCGGGCATCGCCAGGTCGCGCATCGACTGGATGACGGGCTCGTAGAGGGCGCGCGACGCGCCGCCGGACCGCCGGGCGACGACCACGTGCAGGCCGACGTCGCGGGCCTGCGCCATCAGCGGCTGCAGCGCGGTGACCGGCGAGGACTGCTGGGTCGCGACGAGGTCGTAGTCGTCGACCAGCACGAAGACCTCCGCGCCGGTCCACCACGTGCGGTTGCGCAGCTGCTCGGGGGTGACGTCGGGGCCGGGGATCCGGTTCTCCAGGTACGTCGCGAGGTCCCGCAGCGCCGGCTGCGCCTGGGTCGCGGAGGTGAGGTAGTTGAGGAGGTACTCCTCGGGGACCTCGCCCAGCAGCGAGCGGCGGTAGTCCACGATCGCGATCTGCGCCTGCTTGGGGCTGCGGGTGCGCATGATCTCCTGCGCGTAGGCCCGCAGCACCGAGCTCTTGCCGGACTGCCCGTCGCCGAAGACCAGCAGGTGCGGCTCGGTGTCGGGGTCGAGCGCGACCGGCGCCAGCTCCTTCTCGTTGATGCCGAGCAGGACCCGCTTGTCGGTGACGTCCGCGGGCTCGACCGTGGTGTCCACGCGGGCCAGGCGGCGGACCTCGGCCAGGTCGATCCGCTCCGGCAGGAGCCGCAGCTTCGGGCCGTCGGGGCCGGGCCAGGCGGCGGCGACCCGCTTGACGAGGTCGTCGACGCCGTCGCCGAGGCTCTCGGTGTCGGGCGTGCCGTCGATGCGGGGGAGCGCGCCGAGGAAGTGCAGCTTGCCGGGCACGAGGCCGCGGCCCGGGCGCCCCGCGGGCACCAGCTGGGCGATCTTGCGGTCGATCTCGGAGTCCATGGCGTCGCCGAGGCGCAGCTCGAGCCGGGTGCCGAACATGTCGCGCATCGCGGCGCGGAAGTCCGCCCACCGCGTGGCGCCCGCGACGACGTGGAAGCCGAACGTCAGGCCGCGGGTGGCCAGCTGCTGGATCTCCAGCTCGAGGTCGTCGAAGTCCGCGCGGATGCTGCTCCAGCCGTCCACGACGAGGAACACGTCGCCGTAGCCGTCGTCGACGCGGCCGGCCGCCCGGCGGGACCGGTAGGTCTCGATGGAGTCGATGCCGTTGGCGCGGAAGTACGCCTCGCGCCGGTCGACGACCCCGCGGACCTCGGCGAGGATCCGTCGCACCACGTCCGGCTCCGAGCGGCTGCCGACGCCGGCCACGTGCGGCAGCGCGGTCATCGGCGCGAACGTGCCGCCACCGAAGTCGAGGACGAAGAACTGCGTCTCCAGCGGCGTCGTCGTGAGCGCCATGCTCGTCACCACGGTGCGCAGCAGCGTGCTCTTGCCCGACCGGGGGCCACCGACGACCGCGACGTGGCCGCCGGCGCCGCTGAGGTTGACCGTGAGGGTGTCGCGGCGCTGCTCGCGCGGGCGGTCGACGGTGCCCAGCGGGACCACGAGCCCGCCGAGGTCGCGCCACGCCGGTGCGACGAGGCCGAGCTCGGGGTCCTCGACCAGGCCGGACATCAGCTCGTCGAGGGTGTCGGGGACGTCCAGCGGCGGCAGCCAGACCTGGTGGGCGGCCGGGCCCTGCCCGACCATGTGCGAGACCGCGATGTCGAGCAGCGACTCCTGGCTCTCGTGCTCCACGACTGCCGGCTGCTGCTCGGGCTCGTCGGACTCGGGCGCGTCGAGGGTGAGCACCTCCGCCACCGTGAACGGCAGGATGCCCTGGACGTGGCCGCCCTCGTCGCGGCGTACCCGCTGGCGCCCGGTCGGCGGGCCCGAGACGTACGCCGCCTTGAACCGCAGCAGCGTCGTCGGGTCGGGCTTGAGGTAGCCCAGGCCGGGGACCGGCGGCAGCTCGTAGGCGTCGGGCACGCCGAGGACGCCACGGGACTCCTGCGCGCTGAACGTGCGCAGGCCGACCCGGTAGGACAGGTGGGACTCCAGCCCGCGCAGCCGGCCCTCCTCGAGGCGCTGCGAGGCGAGCAGCAGGTGCAGGCCCAGCGAGCGGCCGAGGCGGCCGATCGCGACGAAGAGGTCGATGAACTCCGGCTTGGCCGACAGCATCTCGGAGAACTCGTCGACGACGATGAACAGCGACGGCAGCGGCGCGAGGTCCTCGCCGGCGCTGCGGGCCTTCTCGTAGTCGCGGACCGACGCGTAGTTGCCGGCGTCGCGCAGCAGCTCCTGGCGCCGCACCATCTCACCGGACAGCGCGTCCTGCATGCGGTCGACGAGCGTGAGCTCGTTCTCGAGGTTGGTGATGACCGCCGAGACGTGCGGCATCGCGCTCATCCCGGCGAAGGTCGCGCCACCCTTGAAGTCGACGAGCACCATGTTCAGCTGCTCGGGGCTGTGCGTCATCGCCAGGCCGAGCACGAGGGTGCGCAGGAACTCCGACTTGCCCGAGCCGGTCGCGCCGATCACCAGGCCGTGGGGGCCCATGCCCTGCTGGGCGGACTCCTTGATGTCGAGGTGGACCATCGCGCCGCCCTCGCCGAGCCCGATCGGCACGCGCAGCCGGTCGCGCGCCGGCCGGGTGCGCCAGGCGGCGCTCGGCTCGAAGCGGCGCACGTCGCCGAGGCCGAGCAGGTCCATGAAGTCGGTGGGACCGGTGATCTCGCCGCTGGTCGGCTCGACGACGCCGGAGGCGACCGTGTGCAGCGGGGTGAGCCGCCGGGCGCAGGCCTCGGCGCTGGCCAGGTCGCACTGGTCGGCGCGGGCCGGGATGGGCTCCTCGCGCAGGCGCAGCGCCAGCACCGGCTGCCGGCCCTCGCGGTCGGTGTGGCCCTCGACCTGGATCCGCAGCCGGGTGGCGTCCTCCAGCTCGTCCCACCGGGCCGGGAGGTCGAGGATCGTCATGCCGTGCAGGCCGTCCGGCGGGACGACGTGGTTGCCCGGCGGCAGCTCGCCGCCGTCGACCACGAGCAGGATGTGCGGCGTCGCCGGCCGCTCGTCGGCGCCGAACCTGGGCCGGTCGCTGAGGTCGGGCGGCAGCAGTGCGGCCAGGTCGGCCAGGTTGGTGGTCACCATCCGCATCGGGCCCACCGCGTCGGACTGCTGGGCGCTCTGGGCGTGCGGCAGCCACTTGACCCAGTCCCAGTGGGCGAGGTTCTGCTCCGAGGCGAGCACCGCGACCAGCAGGTGCTCGGGGGAGTGGAACGTCGCGGCGGTGCAGATCATCGCCCGGGCCAGGGCGCGGGAGGGCTCCTCGGGGCCGCAGACCTCGACCCGGTCGAAGGCCCGCAGGTCCACCGAGGCCGGCAGGTCGGGCTGGAGCCGGTGGACGACCAGCAGCCGGTGCAGCGCCGAGGCGGCGGCCGGGTCGACCTGGTCGATCGGCGCGCTCTCCGGCGGCACCAGGTCGACCGCGAGCGGCTGGGCGCAGGTGCCGTACCGCACCTGCAGGAAGCGGGGGTCGCTCGCGCCGCGCTCCCACACCCGCGAGCGCTCCTCGGCGATGACCGGCAGCGCGGAGGGGTCGGGGTGGTGCCAGGTCAGCGCGCGGCGCTGCTGGTCGGCGGACTCGCGGGCGAGCTTGCGGACGGTGGCGAGGTAGCGGAGGTACTCGGTCCGCGAGCCGGTGACCTGCTGGGCGCGCTGCTTCCGCTGCCGGTCGATCTGGACGACGATGAAGCCGATGGTCGCGAAGAGGAACATGCCGGCGGCGATGAAGCTGCGGCTGGAGTTGCCGCCCGACTGACCCGCCATCGTGGCCACCAGGACGATCGAGCCGAGGCTGCCGAGCATCGGGATCGCGTTCATGAGCACGCCGGCGGCGCCCTCGTGCGGCTCGATCTCCGGCGGCGGCTGGAGCACGAGCTGGCCGGAGGGCATCTCCGGCTCCTCGGCGCGTGCCCCACGAAGCGTCGTACTCACCCAGGCTCCTCGATGGCCGTTGCGCGTCGAGCCGCGGTCGTGCGGCCCCCGCGGCATCGTGCCCGGGAGGGAGTCGCTCAATCCTGCTCGTGGTCGCCTGATGATAGGCAGCGGGCACCACGCCGGCCACCGACCCGGATACTCTCCTCGCCACCGGGCTCTGAAGCCGCACGCGTCGACCACGGAGGACCGATGGCCGGGGGAACCACCGACGTCCTGGCGCTCAGCGTCCACGGCTCCGCAGGCGTGGTCGACCTGGTCGTCCCCGCCGAGGCCGTGGCGCGCGACGTCGCCGCGGCGTACGCCGAGCAGGCCGGCCTGGCAGCCGTCCCGCGCCTTGCCCGCGCGACCGGCGCGGCACTGTCCGACGACGTGGCGCTGGCCGACGCCGGCGTCGACGCCGGGACGGTGCTCGTGGCCCTGCTGCCCGGTGAGGGCGCGCCGACGGCCCCGGCGGCGAGCGGTCGCGGCCGAGCCCGTGTCCAGACCACCGCCGCCCACGGCCCCGGCGAGCCGGGCCCGCTCTCGGTGCTGTGGTTCGGCGTCTCCTCGGCGCTCGCCGGGCTGGCCGGCTGGCTCGCCGCCCAGGCCGGGCCCGGCGACCTGCGCGACGCCGCCGTGGTCCTGCTCGCCGTGGCCGCGGTCGTCGCCGTGCTCCCGGTGGGACGCCACGCCGGGCGGCGTGCCGTCACCGCGCCGGCGTTCGCCGGCGCCGCCGCCTTCGCCGTCCTCTGGGACCCCGCTCCCGAGCGGCTGCCGACCGTCGTCGGCACCGCCGCCCTCGTGGCGGCCGTCGCGGCGGCCGTGGCCCGGTCGCTCGACCGGCGCTCCGAGGAGGCGCTGCGGACCTGGATGGTCGTCGGCGGCGGGGTCTTCGTGGTGTCGGTGCTCGCCGCGCTGGCCGGGTTCTCCGAGCAGGTGGTCTGGGCGACGCTGCTCGTGGCCGCGGTGCTGGCGGCCCGGCTCGTCCCCGGCTGGGCGGTCGACGTGCCCGACCAGCTCCTCATCGACCTCGAGCGGCTCGCCGTGACCGCCTGGTCGGCCCGCGACCGGCCGACCGGGCGGCGGGGTCGCACCCTCGTCCGGCCGCGTGCCGTCGCCGAGGTGGCCGCCCGCGGCGCCCGGATCATCACCGCGGCCTCGGTGGCGGTCCTGGCCGTCGCCGCCACCTCCGCGCCACTGCTGCTGGCGACCGCCACGGTCCCGCTCGACCGGATCGGCGCCCGGGTGCTCGTCGGCGCGGCCGGCGCGACGCTGCTGCTCGCTGCGCGCAGCTACCGGCACGTCGCCGCGCGCCGCCTGCTTCGGACCGCCGGCCTCGCGTGCGAGGCAGCGCTCCTGGTCCACCTGCTCGACGAGCTCGGGGGCGGGTGGGGGACCACGGTCGCCACGGCCGCGATCGCGGTCGCCGTGCTGCTGGTCGTCGTCGCGGTGGCGACCGGTCGCGGCTGGCGCTCGGCGTGGTGGTCGCGCCGGGCCGAGGTGCTCGAGGGCGTCTGCGGCGCGTTCGCCGTGGGTTCGGTGGTCGTCGCGGTGGGTCTCTTCCGTGCCCTGTGGGAAAGGACTTTCTGAGGTTTAGGGGGTGGGGCGCCGGGTAGATCGTTGCCTGTCCGCCCCGCAGGACCGGGTGGGCCTCAGATCTGCAGAGCACCACCTCGGGACGTCCCGGGGCCATCAGGGAAGAACCCATCCGGCGGCGACTGCCGCTGATCTACGTGAGGAGATGCGACATGTCGCAGGGGATGTACGGACAGGGCGAGAACACTCTCTCCCAGGCCGCGGGGATGGTGTCGGACGCACACGCCGACTTCAACAACCTCGCCAACACGCTCACCGGCCAGATCCAGGGCCTCCAGGGCAAGTGGGTCGGCCAGGGCGGTCAGGCCTTCTTCACCCTGCACCAGACCTGGTCGGAGAAGCAGAAGGTGATCGTCAACGCGCTCACCGACTTCGAGAACTCGCTGCAGTCCACGGAGAAGGACAACAAGTCCACCGACGAGGGGAACAGCGGCAACCTCTCCAACCTCACCTCCCGCCTGAGCTGACCCCCCGACCAAGGACTGAGGAGACATCGACATGAACCTCGACGGCATCCGCGTCAACCACGCCGGCCTCGACACCGCGGCCTCCGACCTCATGCAGGCCGTGAAGAACATCGACGACCGGCTCAACCGCCTCGAGAGCGAGCTCGCCCCGCTCCGCAGTGACTGGGACGGCCAGGCCCAGCAGGCCTACACCGTCGCCAAGCAGAAGTGGGACGGCGCCATCACCGAGATGCGCGACATCTTGTCCCAGACCAGCCAGGCCGTCAGCCAGTCGAACCAGGAGTACGCCGCCGCCGACAAGCGCGGCGCCGCGGCCTTCGACATCTGAGTCGGCGACCGAGCCGACCGACCATCCGGCACGTCCGGGTGGAGACGACCTCGAAGGGGTCGATGCCTCCGGGCGTCGGCCCCTTCGAGGTCTCCCTGCGCGCCGCCGCGCCGGCGCTAGGCTTCGCGCGGCCAACCGGCACGACCCCCTCGAGGAGACACGATGAGCCAGGCGTCCACCAGCACGTCCGGACTGGTCCGGGTGACGGTGGCCTCGGGCACGCGGCGGGTGGACCTCGTCCTCCCCGGCGCGGTGCCGGTCGCCGAGCTGCTCCCCGAGCTGGCCCGCAGCGTGGGCCTGCTGGACCCGGCCACGGTCTACGGCGGCTACCGGATCGTCACGGCCGAGGGCCGTCGGCTGGCCGGTGACTCCGGCCTGACCATCCAGGGCGTGGAGGACGGCGGGCTGCTCACCGTCTCCGCGGGCGTCGACGACGAGCCGCCACGGGTCTACGACGACGTCGTCGAGGCGATGACCGACGTGGTCGAGCGGGACCTCAAGCCCTGGGAGCCGGCCTCCGGGCGACGTACCGCCCTCGCCGCGGCCGGGTTGCTGATGGCCCTGGGCGCGGTCGCCCTGCTCATCCAGCGCGGGTCGCTCCTCGCCGGCGTCGCCGCCGGCGTCGTGGCCCTCGCCCTGGTCGCCGGCGCGATCGTGCTCTCCCGCGCGCAGCGCGAGCCGGAGGCCGCCGTCGCGGTCGCCTGGATGGGCGCGGCGTACGCCGCCGTCGCCGGCCTGATGCTCGTGACCGACGACTACCTCTTCGGCCTGCCGATGGCCGCCGCCGGCGGTGGCGCGCTGCTCGCCGGCCTGGTGTCCCTGCTGGGGCTCGGCGAGGGGCGCACGCTCGTCACGCCGCCCGTGGTCGTGGGCGCCGTCCTGCTGGCGACCGGACTGGTGATGGACGCCGTCGACGTCGACCACCGGGTCGTGCTGACCACGACGCTGGTGCTGGTGGTGCTGGCCGGCTCGGTCTTCCCCTGGCTCGCGCTCGGCGCGACCGGCACGAAGACCGAGCAGCTCTACACGGTCGCCGACATCACCGCCGACCCCGACGACGTCGACCCGCACCGGGTCCGGTCCGATGCCCGCGTGGCCCACGAGATCCTCATCGGCATCTCCTCGACCGTCGGGCTGCTGCTGGTCATCGCGGCCCCGCTCGCGGTGTCCCTCGGCCTCTCCGGCACGCTCCTCGCCGTCGTGGCCTGCCTCGTGGTCATGCTGCGCACGCGGCAGTACCGCACCGGCTCCGAGGTCCTCGTCGGACTCGTCTCCGGCATCGCCGGCCTCGTCGCGGTGGCCGTCGCGCTGCTGTGGCTGCACCCGGACTGGCGCCCCACCGCCGCGGTCGCGCTCGCCGCGACCGGCGCGGTCCTCCTCGCCGCCACGCTGCTCCCCGGCGAACCGTCCCTGCGGCGCGGCCGCCTCGGCGACCTCGCCGAGTCGCTGTGCCTGCTCTCGCTCCTCCCGCTCACGGTCGTGGCGACCGGCGTCTTCGCGGCCGTGCGGGGCTAGCCGCCGATGGCCACCAAGAAGGACCTCGTCGAGGCCCACTCCTTCAGCCGCCGGCGCCTGGTGACGGCGTTCGTCTCCGGTGCACCCGGTGGCCGCGAGGTCGAGCCCACCCGGCCGGGCCGCACGGTCATCGGCGGCGTGGCGCTCGCCATCCTGCTGGTCGCCGGCGCCGCGATCGCCTCGATCCTCAACCCGCGGGCGCCCAGCGACTGGACCGACGGCGGGCTGGTGGTCTCCAAGAAGGGCGGCGCGTCGTACGTCATCCTCGAGGGCGGGGACGACCCCGAGCTGCGACCGGTGATCAACCCGACCTCGGCCCAGCTCATCCTCGGCTCCGACACCGAGCCGAGCTTCGTGGACCAGTCGGAGATCGACAAGTACGTCCCCGGGGAGCCGATCGGCATCCTCGACGCGCCGGCGACCGTGCCGGACGAGGACATGCTGCTGGACGCCGACTGGACGGCCTGCACCGCCGAGGGCCGGGGCATCAAGGTCGACGTCTCCGCCGAGCAGCTCGTCACGCCGACGACCACCGCCGGCCTCCTCGTCGAGGCCGGCGGGCGGTTCTACCTGGTCGCGGAGTCCGAGCGCGCCGAGCTGGGCGACCAGACCCGCGCCTACCTCTACGCCGTGCCGGACCAGGGCGCCAGCGACCTGCTGCTGCAGCAGCTCGGGCTCGGGATCCGCGAGGAGGCCGTGCGCGTGCCCGAGCAGTGGCTCACGCTGTTCCCTGCCGGCGGCCCGCTCAGCTTCTCCAGCTTCGGGCTCACCGGCTTCGGCGAGCGCTCGCCCAACGCCGGCCAGGACGGCATCCCGACCGGGGCCCGGATCGGCGACCGCTACGAGTCCGGGGGCATCGAGCTGCTGCTCACGGCCGAGGGGCCGGTCAGCCTCGACCCCTTCGCAGCGGCGGTCTACGCCAGCGTCGAGAAGCCCGCGGGCTACGAGCCCCGCACCCTCGAGCCCGAGGGCGACCCCCAGCTGACCCAGGCGGTGCCCGCCTACCAGCGCGCCAACTGGCCCGCCGGGACCCTCGACGCCGTGCCCGGCGAGCAGTGCGCCGTTCTGCTTCCCGAGCCCGACGGCGCTCCGGTCGTGCACATCGGGACCAACCCCACCGCCGACGCCTCCGTCGAGGAGGCCGCGACCCCGCGCGGCAAGGTCGACCAGACGCTCGACGCCGGCCGCGGCGCCTACGTGCTCAGCGCCGGGTGGGACGAGCGGCGCGTCGGGTCGCCGCACTTCATCGACTCCAAGGGCATCTCCTACGCGCTGGTGGGCCGCGAGGTCGCGGACCGCCTCGGGTACGGCGACACCGACCCGCCGATCGTCCCCGACACCTGGGTCGAGCTGTTTGACCCAGGCGTGGCGCTCTCGGTGGACGCCGCCCTGTGTCCCCCCGAGCTGCCCGACAAGCGCCGAGGGTCGACGACGTGCGAGTGAGCCGGGCCGCGGTCGCCGGCGCGCTGGTGGCCGGGCTCGTCCTGGTCCCCGGCAGCCCGGCGCACGCCGAGACGGTCGACTGCCTCAGCACCGACCCCGAGGCGCCGATCCCCTCCTCGAGCACGGACCGCAGCCTGCCCCTCGACGCCCTCGGCATGTCCGAGGTCGAGGACTGGCTGGACACGCGCGCCGCCGGCCGGCGGGACCGGCCCGGCGCCGGCGTGCGGGTGGCGGTGCTGGACTCCGGCGTGGCGCCGCGCGCCGTGCAGGCCGGGATCCCCGTCGTCCGGCAGGTCTCGTTCACGCGCGGCGGCGCGGTCGTCGACGACGCGCACGGCACCGCCGTGGCCGGCCTCATCGCCGGGCCGCCACGGCAGGGGACCGGCGGCGAGGACCTGCCGGTCGGCATCGCCCCGGGCGCGGAGATCGTCGACGTCAAGGTCTACGACGCCGCGCAGCCCGACGAGGGGCAGGACGGGGTGGAGCCGGCCAACCTCGTCGCCGGGCTCAACTGGGTCGCCGACAACGCCAGGGCGCTGCGGATCGGCGTCGTCAACGTGTCCCTCGCGGTGGGGGAGTACCCCCCGCTGACCCGGGCGCTGCGCCGGCTGGCCGCCGCCGACGTGGTCGTGGTCGCCGCCAGCGGCAACCGCCCCGAGGAGGGCGACCCGCTGTACGCCGAGTTCGGGCTGGAGGAGGGCCAGGACGCCCCGCCGCCCGGACAGGACGCCGCCGGGCAGGTGTGGCCGGCGGCGTACCCCCGGGTGCTGGCGGTCAGCTCCACCGCCGACGGCAGCGGCGCCCCCGACGCGACCGACGTGGTCCTGCAGAACAGCGACATCGACGTCGCCGTGCCGGCGTTCGGCGCCATCTCCTACGGCCTCGACGGAGGGACCTGCGGCCTGCCGTCGATCTACACCTCGTGGGCGGCCGCCGAGGTGAGCGGCATCGTCGCGGTGCTGCGCTCCGCCTTCGACGAGCGTGCGCCGCAGATCGTCGCGCGGCTGGTGGCCACCGCGAGCGGCACCCCCGACACCGCCGCGACCCGCAACGTGCAGACCGGCGCCGGCGTGGTGCAGCCCTACGAGGCGCTCGTGCGGCCGCTGCGCCCGTCGAAGGACGGGGAGCTGCGCCGCAGCACCAGCGACGACCGCGACGTGGAGCGGGCGACGGCGCCGCCCGAGGAGGTCGACCTGCTCGCCGGCGCCAGCGACCGCGCGCTGTGGTGGGGCCTGGTGGCCGGCGGGGCGCTGCTGCTCGCGCTCGTCCTGCGCCCGGTCCTGGCGCGCCGCCGCTCCTGAGGTCCCCCGGACGACGGACGGCGCCGCACCTTGCGGTGCGGCGCCGTCCGAGTGGCGGAGGATAGGGGATTCGAACCCCTGAGGGCTGTTAACCCAACCCGCTTTCCAAGCGAGCGCCATAGGCCACTAGGCGAATCCTCCGCGGAGGAGCGTACCGGTCACCTGCGACGCCGGTGAAATCCCCTCCGGGTGCGGGCGGTGCAGCCTGGTGTTGGTGACCTCGCGCCCCTCACCTAGACTGCGGGGCAACCCCCCGTGCGGCGGCATCTCGCCCAATCCCCCAGGGCCGGAAGGCAGCAAGGGCAAGTGAGCTCTGTCGGGTGCATGGGGGGCCTTTTCATGCCCGGGGGCCGATCCGGGGCACCACGTCCCCCGGCGGGTCCGGCGGCCTGTCGGGATGTCGGCGCCGGTGGTTAGTGTTCTGGCGTGGAGTCACCCCTCGCGCTGTACCGCCGCTACCGGCCGGAGACGTTCCGTGAGGTCATCGGCCAGGACCACGTCACCGAGCCGCTGCGTGCGGCGCTGGCCAACAACCGGGTGAACCACGCCTACCTCTTCTCCGGCCCGCGCGGCTGCGGCAAGACCACGTCGGCACGGATCCTGGCCCGGGCGCTCAACTGCGAGCTCGCGCCGGTCGCCGACCCCTGCGGGCAGTGCGACAGCTGCCGGGACCTCGCCCGCGGCGGGCCGGGCTCGATCGACGTCATCGAGATCGATGCCGCCTCGCACGGCGGTGTGGACGACGCGCGCGACCTGCGAGAGAAGGCGTTCTTCGCGCCGGTGCGCAGCCGCTACAAGGTCTACATCATCGACGAGGCGCACATGGTGACCACGCAGGGCTTCAACGCCCTGCTCAAGCTGGTCGAGGAGCCGCCGCCCCACCTGCGGTTCATCTTCGCCACCACCGAGCCCGACAAGGTGCTGCCGACCATCCGGTCGCGGACCCACCACTACCCGTTCCGGCTGATCCCGCCGCGGCTGCTGTCCACCTACCTCTCCGAGCTGTGCGAGAAGGAAGGGGTCGCGATCGAGCCGGCGGCGCTGCCGCTGGTCGTCCGCGCCGGCGCCGGCTCTGCGCGCGACACGCTCTCGGTGCTCGACCAGCTCCTCGGCGGCGCCGGTCCGGGTGGCGTGACCCACCAGCTGGCCACCGGGCTGCTCGGCTACACCCCCGACACGCTGCTCGACGAGGTGGTCGAGGCGTTCGCCGCCGGCGACGGCGCAGCGGTGTTCGGGGTGGTCGACAAGGTGATCGAGACCGGCCAGGACCCCCGCCGGTTCACCGAGGACCTGCTGCGGCGGCTCCGCGACCTCGTCATCGTCGCCGCGGTCCCGGACGCGCCGGCTACCGGGCTCATCGACGTCTCCGAGGACCAGGGTGAGCGGCTGGTCGCGCAGGCGGCACGGTTCGGGGCCCACGACCTCAGCCGGGCCGCCGACATCGTGGCCACGGGCCTCACCGAGATGCGCGGGGCCACCGCGCCGCGCCTGCTGCTCGAGCTCATCTGCGCCCGGGTGCTGCTGCCGGGCGCCGACCACGCCGTCGAGGGCCTCGCGGCCCGCCTGGACCGGCTGGAGAAGCGGGTCTCGATCACCGGTGTGCCGACGGCCGCCGCCGCACCTCCGAGCACCCCCGTCGCCCCGGCTCAGGACCGGCCGGCGCCGCTCGCCCACGAGCCGGAGCCGGTGGTCCCGTCCCGTCCCGCGCCGCACGTCGCTCCCGCGACCACCGTCTCGCTGCCCGCGAGCCCGGAGCCGACTCCGACTCCGACGCCCGAGCCGAGCCCGACGCCCGAGCCGAGCCCGACGCCCGAGCCGAGCTCGACGCCCGAGCCGAGCCCGGTGCCGGAGCCCACCCCGGTGCCGGAGCCCACCCCGGTGCCCGAGCCGACCCCGGTGCCCGAGCCGGTGCCCGTCCAGGAGTCGGCCGGCCCGACCCCGGCGACCCCGCCCGCGGCTGCGCCCGCGGCGGCGGAGCCGGGCGGTCTCACGCTCGTCGACGTGCGCCGGCTGTGGCCCGACATCGTCGAGGCGACCAAGCTGCGCCGCCGGGTCACCTGGATCCACCTGACGCAGAACGCCCAGGTCGTCGCCGTCGACGCCCGGACCCTCACGCTGGGGTTCGTCAACGCCGGGGCGCGCGACAGCTTCGACAACGGCGGCAGCGCGGAGATCGTGCGGCAGGCGGCGATCGACGTCGTCGGCGCGGACTGGCGGATCGAGACGATCGTCGACCCGGGCGCCCGCGCGGACGTCCCCCCGCCCCCGCCGCCGTCCGCCCCCACCGACCCGGCTCCCTGGGCCCAGCCGGGCCAGCCCACCGCGCCCGCGGTCCAGCCGGGGGCGCAGCCGGAGCCGGCGTTCCAGGAGGGACCGCCGCCGGGACAGGACGGCCCTCCGGCCTGGGCCGACGAGCCGACCGGCGCCGACGGCCCCGCCGGGACCGAGCCGTCGTCCGCGGCTCCGCAGGCGGCGCCGCAGCCGCCGTCGCGCCCGGCCGCCGACCCCCAGTCGATCGCCGCCGCCCGGGCTCGCATCCAGCAGACGCGGACCGGCGGACCGGAGGCGCCGCGCGAGGAGGACCGGTACGACCCGGACGCCGACGCGCGCCCCGACGACCTCGACGCCGACCACGACGGGCTGGCCGGGGCGGACCTGCTCGAGCGCGAGCTCGGGGCGACGGTCATCGAGGAGATCCGGCACCAGTAGGCCGCCGACCCCGAGCGACCAGCGCCGCGCAAGACTGGACCGGGCAGCGAGCGCCCCCGACACCTCGCAAGCGACTCCCACAGGCAAGGACACCCGATGAGCCAGAACCCCTTCGACGCCCTCGGCGGCGGCGGACTCGACATGAACGCCCTCCTCCAGCAGGCCCAGCAGATGCAGGAGCAGCTGCAGGCCGCCCAGCAGCGGCTCGCCGACACCACCGTGCAGGGCTCGGTGGCCGGCGGTGCGGTGAGCGTGGAGGTCAACGGCGTCGGCGACCTCGTCGGGCTCTCCATCCAGCCCGGGACCGTCGACGGGGACGACGCCGAGAGCCTCGGTGACCTCTCGGACCTGGTGGTCGCGGCGTACCGCGACGCCAAGGCGCAGGCCGACGCGCTCGCCGGCGAGGCGCTCGGCCCGCTGGCCGGCGGCGGCGCGGGACCCGGCGAGGGCGGCCCGCTGGGCCAGCTCGGCTTCTAGGGGACGTCCGCACTTGTACGAGGGTGTCGTCCAGGACCTGATCGACGAGCTCGGCCGGCTGCCGGGCGTGGGTCCCAAGAGCGCGCAGCGGATCGCCTTCCACCTGCTGCAGGCCGACCCGGTCGACGTCCGCCGCCTCGCGGACGTCCTGATCGAGGTCAAGGCGAAGGTGAAGTTCTGCTCGGTGTGCTTCAACGTCTCCGAGGACGAGCGGTGCCGCATCTGCCGCGACCCCCGGCGCGACCCGTCGGTGCTGTGCGTCGTCGAGGAGTACAAGGACGTCGTCGCCATCGAGCGGACCCGGGAGTTCCGGGGTCGCTACCACGTGCTCGGCGGGGCGATCTCGCCGATCGACGGCATCGGGCCCGAGCAGCTGCACATCCGTGAGCTGATGCAGCGGCTGGCCGACGGCGCGATCACCGAGACGATCCTCGCGACCGACCCGAACCTCGAGGGCGAGGCGACGGCGACGTACCTCACCCGGATGCTGAAGCCGCTCGGCTTGCGCGTGACGCGGTTGGCGAGTGGACTTCCGGTCGGTGGGGACCTTGAGTACGCCGACGAGGTCACCCTCGGACGAGCATTCGCGGGAAGGCGGAGCGCAGATGACTGACCAGCAGACGACCGGCGGGCCGGACCCGACCACGCTGCTCGAGCAGGCGGTCCTGGCCGGCGCGCTGCCGCCGATGGACGAGCACCCCATCGACGTCGACAAGGCGCTCGCCGAGCTCGCCCGGCCGCTCCCCGGCGCCGCAGCCGCGGTCGCCCGGGTCGACGTCGCCACCCAGGACCTCGCCCAGCAGGTCGCCGACTCCGCAGCGAGCTTCCTGCTCGCGCTGCGCGAGATCTCCCGGGACGCCGACGGCGGTGGCCGGGCGATCAGCCTGCTGCTGCTCGAGATCAGCCAGGTGCTGCTGGCCGGGGCCCGCCTCGGTGCCCAGCGCGACTTCACCCCGCGTGCGGCGTACCAGCCCGACGTCGGCCCGGAGACCGACCTCGACCCGATGCGGATGCGGCTCGCCGCGATCCTCGAGCCGGTCGACACCTACAGCCTGGTCTTCGACCCCTACGACCCCGAGGTCGTCGAGAGCCAGCTCTCCGACGACCTCACCAGCATCGCCAGCGACCTCGAGACCGGCCTGCGGCACTTTCGCCAGGGCAACTCCGAGGAGGCGCTGTGGTGGTGGCAGTTCTCCTACGTCTCCTCCTGGGGGAACCTGGCCGGTGCGGCGCTCAACGCGCTGCTCTCGGTGGTCTCCCACGACCGCCTCGACCACGAGGTGCCCGGCGAGGACGACGTGCTGGCGGCGGCCGATGAGATGCTCGGCGGGGGCGTCCGCACCGCTCGGTAGACTCGGCCGCGCCTTTCCCCCTACTCCCGAGGACGTCGTCGTGGGCATTGTCGTGCAGAAGTACGGCGGATCGTCGGTCGCCGACGCCGCCGGCATCAAGCGGGTCGCCCAGCGCATCGTCAACACCCGCAAGGCCGGCCACGACGTGGTCGTCGTGGTCTCCGCTATGGGGGACACCACCGACGAGCTGCGCGACCTCGCCGAGCAGGTCTCGCCGCTGCCGCCGCCGCGTGAGCTGGACATGCTGCTGACCGCCGGCGAGCGGATCTCGATGGCGCTCGTCGCGATGGCCATCGCCCAGCTGGGCCACAAGGCGCAGTCGTTCACCGGCTCCCAGGCCGGCGTGATCACCGACTCCGCCCACGGCAAGGCCAAGATCATCGACATCACGCCCGGCCGGATCGAGGCCGCGATCCGCGACGGGGCGATCGCGATCGTCGCGGGCTTCCAGGGCGTCTCGCAGGACACCAAGGACATCACCACCCTGGGTCGCGGCGCCTCCGACACCACTGCCGTCGCGCTGGCCGCCGCCCTCGGGGCCGACGTGTGCGAGATCTACAGCGACGTCGACGGTGTCTTCACCGCCGACCCGCGGATCGTCCCCGCGGCGCGCAAGCTCGACCGGGTCTCCACCGAGGAGATGCTCGAGATGGCGGCGTCCGGCGCGAAGATCCTCCACCTGCGGTGCGTCGAGTACGCCCGCCGCTACAACATGCCGGTCCACGTCCGGTCCTCCTTCTCCCAGAAGGAGGGGACCTGGATCATCCCCGAGCCCCGAGAGGGAGAAGAGCCCATGGAGCAGGCGATCATCTCCGGCGTCGCGCACGACCGCAGCGAGGCCAAGATCACCGTGGTCGGCGTGCCCGACAAGGTGGGCGAGGCGGCTCGGATCTTCGAGACGCTGGCCGCGACCGAGGTCAACATCGACATGGTCGTGCAGAACGTCTCGGCGGCCGCCACCGGCCTCACCGACATCTCCTTCACCCTGCCCCGCACCGACGGCCAGGCCGCCATGGGTGCGCTGGCGCGGATCCAGGACGAGGTCGGGTACGAGAAGCTGCTCTACGACGACCAGATCGGCAAGGTCTCGCTGATCGGCGCCGGGATGCGCTCGCACCCGGGCATCACCGCGAAGTTCTTCGCCTCCCTCGCCTCGGCCGGGGTGAACATCGAGATGATCTCCACCTCGGAGATCCGGATCTCGGTGATCGTCGACGAGGCGCAGGTCGACGAGGCCGTGCGCGCCACGCACACGGCGTTCGACCTCGACGCCGACGAGGTCGAGGCCGTCGTGTACGGCGGTACCGGCCGATGACCGCGATCGGGATCGTCGGCGCCACCGGCCAGGTCGGCGTCGCCATGCGCCAGATCCTCGAGGAGCGGGGCTTCCCGGCCGACGAGGTCCGCTTCTTCGCCTCGGCCCGCTCGGCGGGGACGGTCCTGCCGTTCGCCGGCCGCGAGGTGACCGTGGAGGACGCCTCCACCGCCGACCCGTCCGGGCTCGACATCGCCCTGTTCTCCGCGGGCGCGACCACCTCGCGCGCGCTCGCCCCGGCCTTCGCTGAGGCCGGCGTGGTCGTCGTCGACAACTCCTCGGCGTTCCGCAAGGACCCCGACATCCCGCTGGTCGTCTCGGAGGTCAACCCCGACGCGATGCAGCCGGTGCTCGACGCCGGCCGGGGCATCATCGCCAACCCGAACTGCACCACGATGGCCGCGATGCCGGTCCTCAAGCCGCTGCACGACGAGGCCGGGCTGGTCCGGATGATCGCCTCGACCTACCAGGCCGTCTCCGGCTCCGGCGTCGCCGGGGTCGAGGAGCTGGCCACCCAGGTGCTGGCGGCCGGCGAGAAGGCCCGCGAGCTCGCCTACGACGGCGAGGCCGTCGCGTTCCCCGAGCCGCAGAAGTACGCGCGGCCGATCGCCTACAACGTCCTGCCGATGGCCGGCTCGCTCGTCGACGACGGCTCGCACGAGACCGACGAGGAGCAGAAGCTGCGCAACGAGTCGCGCAAGATCCTCGGCATCCCCGACCTCCGGGTCTCGGGCATCTGCGTGCGCGTGCCGGTCTTCACCGGGCACTCGCTGGCGCTGAACGTGGAGTTCGAGCGGGCCATGACGGTCGAGCGCGCCCGTGAGCTGCTCGCCGGTGCGCCCGGTGTCGAGCTCGCCGACATCCCGACGCCGCTCCAGGCGGCCGGCAAGGACCCGTCGTACGTCGGTCGCCTCCGGCAGGACCCAGGCGTCGACGGCGACCGCGGGCTCGCGCTGTTCATCTCCAACGACAACCTGCGCAAGGGTGCGGCCCTCAACACCGTCCAGATCGCCGAGCTGGTCGTCGCCGCCCGCTGACGGCCTCCGACAGCACGAACGCCTCCGACCCTCGGGTCGGAGGCGTTCGTCGTCGTGGCGGCGTCCCGGCCGGGACCGGCTCGCGCGCGACTCAGTCGGCGTCGGTCTCGACGAAGGTCGTGGTGACCCAGTGGGAGAGCGCGAAACAGCCCACGGCGAGCAGCGGGATCACGATGACCATCGTCCAGCTGAAGAGCACCTCGATGAGGAACAGCAGGACGAGGACGGTGAGCAGGCCGACCGCGAGGAAGCTGGTGGAGCCGGGGTCGGCCACGCGGAACGCCTTGAGCAGGGCGGAGCCCGCCAGCACCATCGCCACCAGGATCGCGAGGAGGAGCAGGAAGCCGGGGTTGCCGCAGGAGCTGGTGCCCTGCGCGACCTCGCAGGCCCGCAGGCCGGCCCAGGTCAGCGCGACGGTGCCGAGGCCGACGAGCGCCCCGACGAGGCAGGCGGCGGCCATGCCGGTGACGAACGGCTCCCAGGGCTCGCGCGGCGCGGCGGGCTGCTCGGGCTCCTGCTCGGCCGGGGCGTGGTCGGCCGGCTCACGGAGGGCCTGCTCGACGAAGAGCGGCGGGGCGGGCTCGGCGGGCGGCGGCGGGCTCGCGGGTGTCGAGACCGGCACCCGCCGCGCGACGGGCTCCCGCACGGGCTGCGCGACGGGCTCCCGGACCGGCGGGGCGGCCGGGGGCTCCACGACCGGCTCCACGACCGGCTCCATGACCGGCTCCATGACCGGCTCCGGGGCCGGCTCCGGGGCCGGCTCCGGGGCCGGCTCGGGCTCCACGACGGGCGCCGGCGCCGCCACGGGCGGCACCGCTGCGGTGGGCGTCTGGTCCGGCTCGACGACGGGCACGTCGACCAGCGTCGGCTCGGCGTCCGCACGGTCCTCGACCTGCGGGGGCACCACCTCGGCGGGCCGCTCGTCCTTCTGCCGGCGCTTGCGACCGAACAGGCGGGGCGGCTCCAGGCTCGGAGCGTCCTTGTCGCGGTCCTCAGTCATGCCCGCCAGTCTGTCACGCGGCGAGGGCCGGGGAACGGCGAAGGACCCGGATCCCAGGTGTTCCTGGGTTCCGGGCCCTCTGCTGTCGGGCTGACAGGATTTGAACCTGCGGCCTCCTCGTCCCGAACGAGGCGCGCTACCAAGCTGCGCCACAGCCCGATCCGCGAGTCCGGGATCACCGGGCTCACGAGCACCGGAGCATACCGGAGCACCGCCGGCCGGCCCCAATCGGGCCGGTGGTGGCCGCCACGTCGCCCCCAGGTCACCGCCACGTCAGCGGCGAGGGGCCCCCTGCGGCACCAGCGTGAGCAGGGTGGCCTCCGGGCGGCAGGCGACGCGGAACCGGACGTAGGGGCTGGTGCCCAGGCCCGCGCTCACGTGCAGCCAGGCCGAGCCGGGGTCGCCGGGCCGGGAGTCCGCGGGGTGGCGGTGCAGGCCCCGGGCGCGGGCCGGCTCGAGGTCGCAGTTCGTGGTGAGGGCGCGCCCGCCCGGCAGGCACACCTGGCCGCCGTGGGTGTGCCCGGCGAGGACGGCGTCGCAGTCGTCGGTCGCGAAGGCGTCCAGGACCCGCAGGTACGGCGCGTGCGCGACGCCGAGGCGGACGTCGGCGTGCCGGTCGGCGCCCGCCACCCCCGTGACGTCGTCGAGGCGGTCGTAGCCCAGGTGCGGGTCGTCGACGCCGGCGAAGCCGAACGTCGTGCCACCCACGGCCAGCGTGCCGGTGCGGTTGGTCAGGTCCAGCCAGCCCGCGCCGGTGAAGGCGCCGGCGAGGTCCCGCCAGGGCAGCTGGGGGGTGTCGGTGTGGCGGCGACCGTCGTCGGGCAGCAGGTAGCGCACGGGGTTGCGCATCGTCGGCTCGAAGTAGTCGTTGGAGCCCATCACGAAGACGCCCGGCACGGCGAGCAGCGGGGCGAGCGCGTCGAGCAGCGGGCCCACGCTGTCGCGGTGCGCCAGGTTGTCGCCGGTGTCCACCACGAGGTCGGGGCGCAGGTCAGCGAGGCCCGCGATCCACTCCAGCTTGCGGCGCTGCCCCGGCGTCACGTGCAGGTCGCTGAGGTGGAGCACCCGCAGCGGGCGGTGCCCCGGCGGCAGCAGCGGCACCTCCACCCGCCGCAGGACGTAGGCCCGCGCCTCGCACGCGGCGTACGTCGCCAGGCCGGCGCCGAGGAGCGCGCCCGCCCCCGTCACGGCGGCCAGCGAGCGGGCTGCGGCAGGGAGCGGGCTCATCTGCGCAAGGCTGCCACAATGACCCCATGAGCCAGCTCAAGGACCGCCTGCGCACCGACCTGACCACCGCGATGAAGGCGCGTGACGAGCTGCGCTCCTCCACCCTGCGGATGGTGCTCACGGCCGTCACCAACGCCGAGGTGGCCGGCAAGGTGCAGCGCGAGCTGAGCGACGAGGAGGTCGTCGGGGTGCTCTCCAGCGAGGCGAAGAAGCGCCGCGAGGCCGCCATCGCCTTCGACGACGGTGGGCGCACCGACATGGCCGCCAAGGAGCGCGCCGAGGCGAAGGTCCTGGCCGACTACCTGCCCGAGCAGCTCTCGGTGGAGGAGATCTCGCGGATCGTCACCGAGGCGGTGGAGTCCACCGGCGCCGCCGGCGAGGGGATGAAGGCCATGGGCAAGGTCATGGGCGTCGTGCAGCCGCAGGTCAAGGGCCGCGCCGACGGTGCCGCGGTCGCCGCGGAGGTACGCCGCCAGCTCGGCTGACGGCGTACCCGCCGGGTCACTCGTCGAAGTCGTCGTCCCCGAAGTCGTCGTCCCCGAAGTCGTCGCTGGTGGAGTAGGTCGTCGTCGACGACGGCGGGACGAACGACTCGACCGGCAGCTCGTCGAGGATCCCGCGCATCGCGCCGCCCCAGACCGGTGCCGCGTACGTCGAGCCGGAGGCGCCGTAGATCGTCGTCGGGCCGGTGCTGACGCCCTCGAGGCTCAGCGGCGTGCCCGACTCGTTCGCGCCGGCGATCATCGCGGCGGCGGCCATGTTCGGGGTGTAGCCCACGAACCACACGGCCTGGCCGTTCTGCGTCGTGCCGGTCTTGCCGGCGGCGTCGCGGCCGAGGGCCTGGGCGGAGGCGAAGCCGCCCTCGATGACGCCGCGGAGGATGTCGTTGACCGCGTCGGCGGTGGTCTCCTCCATCACCTGCTGGCACTCCGGCTCGTACTCCTTGAGCACGTTGCCGCGGGCGTCCTCGATGGCGGTGACCGGGTGGGCGTCGCAGTGCAGACCCCGCGCCGCGAAGGTCGCGTAGGCCTCGGCCATCTCCAGCGGGCTGGCGTCGGGGATGCCCAGCACGAACGTCGGGACCCGCTCCGGCAGGCCGTCGCCCTTGCCCTCGGGGTTGGTCAGGTCGACGCCCATGGCCTTGGCGAGCTCGTAGGGCTCGCAGATGCCGGTGCGCTGCTCGAGCTGGGCGAAGAAGGTGTTCACCGACTCGCGGGTGCCGGTGTACATGTCCTTGTAGCCCGACGTCGTCGAGTTGCCGACCGACCAGGTGCCGTACCCGTAGGGCTCGCCGTCGCAGTCCTCGTAGGCCGACTCCGGGATCTCCATCTGCTCGGGGGAGTTGAAGCCGGTGTTGGTGGGCAGGCCCTGCTCGATCGCCGCGGCGAGCACGAAGACCTTGAACGTCGAGCCGGGCTGGAAGCCCGAGGAGCCGCCGTACTTGTTGTTGACGACGTAGTTCAGGTACGTCTGCCCCTGGGACCGGTCGGCGCCCATCGGCCGGGACTGGGCGATCGCGCGGACCTTGCCCGTGCCCGGCTCGACCATGGCGAGACCGCCGATCGCCTGGGACTCGGGGTAGACCGCGCTGGTGACCGACTCGTCGGCCGCCGCCTGCGCCTGCAGGTCGATGGTGGTGCGGATCGTGAGCCCGCCGGAGAAGATCAGCTCCCGGCGCTGCTTGGCGTTCTTGCCGAGCGAGGGGTCCTTGAGCAGGTAGTTGAGCAGGTAGTCGCAGAAGAACGGCGCCCGGGCGTTGACGCAGCCGTTGGGCGTGGTCTGGGTGTCCAGGCCGAGCTTCTGCTTCTTGATCTTGTCGACCCGCTTCTCCTTGACGATGCCGAGCTGGGCCATCCGGTCCAGCACCACGTTGCGCCGCTCGAGGGCGCGGTCGGGGGAGTTGGTGGGGTCGTAGCCGGTGGGGTTCTTCACCAGGCCGGCGAGCAGCGAGGACTGCTTGAGGTCCAGGTCCGAGGCGTTGACGCCGAAGTAGTGGCGCGCGGCGGCCTGGATGCCGAAGGCGCCGTCGCCGAAGTAGGCGGTGTTGAGGTAGCGCTCCAGGATCCAGTCCTTGCTGTGGCGCTGCTCCAGCGCGACGGCGTACCGCAGCTCGCGCAGCTTGCGCGCGTAGCTGTCGTCGGTCGCCTCCTGGCGCTCCTTCTTGGTCTTCGCCTGGTCGACGAGGGTGAGCTTGACCAGCTGCTGGGTGATCGACGAGCCACCCTGCACGACGCCGGAGTTGGCCTGGTTGGTGATGAACGCGCGCAGCGTGCCCTTCAGGTCCAGGGCGCCGTGCTGGTAGAAGCGGTAGTCCTCGATCGCGACGATCGCCTTGACCATCGTCCGCGACACGTCGGCGAGCTGGACGTTGACGCGGTTCTGGTCGTAGAGCGTGGCGATGGTCTCGCCGTCCTCGTCGAGGACCTGGGTCCGCTGGGCGAGCGCCTCGGTCTCCAGCTCCGCGGGCAGCTGGTCCATGGTCTCGGCGACGTTCTTGGCCCCGATGCCGACCACGCCGGCGAACGGGATCGCCAGCCCGGCGACCACCACGCCCAGGACGGCCGCGACGGCGAGCATGACGCCGAGGTGGGAGGCGACCTTGGCCGGGGTCAGGTGCTCGGGGCGCTGCTCGCTCATGGCACCAGGCTACGCGAGCACGCGAACACCCCAGGCGCGCCTGACATCGGAGCACTAGTCATTTCGGACTATGCCACTTGGGCTGAACGTGTCTGTACCGGTTCCGCCCGTGGGCTTTACCTTGGAGGCCGAGGGGACATCCCAGGTAGGCGTCATGGGGACGCGCACCTATCTCGGAACAGATGTGGGGACATCATGTGGGTTGAGGACTGGACGCCGCGCGCTGCCTGCAGGTCGGCGCAGCCGGACCAGCTGTTCGTGCGCGGAGCCGAGCAGAACAAGGCCAAGCAGCTGTGCGCCGGGTGCCCCGTGCGCACCGAGTGCCTCGCGGAGGCGCTCGACAACCAGATCGAGTGGGGCGTCTGGGGTGGCATGACCGAGCGCGAGCGCCGGGCCCTGCTGCGCCGCCGCCCGAACGCCTCGTGGCGCTCGGTGCTGGAGACCGCCCGCGAGCAGTCGGCCACCGTGCCGGCCGCCCGCACCGCCTCCGTCTGAGGAGTACGGCGCGCGCGGCGCCGGGCCCTGACTTCTCAGGGGATCCCGGCGCTTCTCAGGGGATGCAACCCCTGAGGTGTGCCGGTTTCCCCGGGGGGCCGGGGAATCCGGCAGCCGCTCAGCCGCCCGCGAGCAGCCCGGCGACCCGGCGCAGCCCGTCGAGGTCGTGCACGTCGCCGGGCAGGGCGGGCACGACGGCCGTGGCGACGTGCGGGTGCGCCGCGGCGAACCGCTCGCGCAGCACCGCCTCGCGCTCGACCATCCGGGTGCGGTCGGCGTGCAGCCGCAGCAGTCCCGCGGTCAGCGACGTCGGGTCCACCGCGCGCAGCCGCGCCGCAGCGGCCATCGCCTCGTCGGCCGACACCGTGCCCTGGGGCGCGGGGCTGGCCCGGTTGACGACAAGCCCGGCCAGGGGCATCCGGTCCTCGCCGAGGCGCTCGACGAAGTACGCCGCCTCGCGCAGCGCGTCCGGCTCCGGCGCGGCCACCACGAGGAAGGCCGTCTCCTCGGCCTGCAGCAGCGCGTAGGTCTTCTGCGCGCGGGCCCGGAACCCGCCGAAGACGGTGTCCAGCGCGGCGACGAAGGTCTGCAGGTCGCGCAGCACCTGTCCGCCGAGGATCTTGGTGAGCGCGTTGGTGATCAGCCCGAACCCGGCGGTCATCAGCTTCGCCGGCCCGCGCGCGGGGGCCAGCATCAGCCGGATGAACCGACCGTCGAGGAAGCTCGAGAGCCGCTCGGGGGCGTCGAGGAAGTCCAGCGCGGAGCGCGAGGGCGGGGTGTCGACGACGACCAGGTCGTAGGTCCCCGACTGCCGGGCGTCGGCGTGGATCTGACCGAGCTTCTCCATCGCCATGTACTCCTGCGTGCCCGCGAACGAGCTCGACAGCGCGATGTAGAAGGGGTTCTCCAGGATCTGCCGGGCCTTCTCCGGCGTCGCCTGGCTGAGCACGACCTCGTCGAAGGTCCGCTTCATGTCCAGCATCATCGCGTCGAGCCGGCCACCCGCCGCGGGGTCGACCCCGGCGACCGGCCGCGGCGTGTTGTCGAGCATCTCGATGCCCATCGACTGCGCGAGGCGGCGCGCGGGGTCGATGGTCAGCACGACGACCTTCCGGCCGCGCTCGGCCGCGCGCAGGGCCAGCGCCGCGGAGGTGGTGGTCTTGCCGACGCCGCCGGAGCCGCAGCACACGATGATCCCGGTCCCGCGGTCGTCGAGGAGCGCGTCGACGTCCAGCGCGCCGGCGGCGCGGCTGCTCAGCGGCCCGACCCGCGTGCGCGCGCTCACGCCAGCCCCTGGGCGCGCAGCTCGCCGGCCAGCTCGTAGAGCCCGCCGAGGTCGACCCCGCCCGGCAGGCGCGGCAGCTCGTAGGAGGGCCGGTCCAGCTCGGCCACCACCGCCCGCTGGCTGTCCTCGAGGGCGCGGCGCTCGGCGTGGTCGTGGGCTTCGGCGAGCAGCCCGTCGACGAGGTCGTCGGTGGCGGCGAGCCCGGCGGTGGCCAGGTCCGCGGCGACCCGGCCGCGGTCCAGCGTGCCGGCCCGGGCGGCGGCGAGGTCCTCGGCGTCGAGGTCGCGCGGGCGGACCAGGTTGACCACGACGCCGCCGACCGGCAGCTGCGCGGCCTCCAGCTCGGCGATCCCGTCGACGGTCTCCTGCACCGGCATCTCCTCCAGCACGGTCACCAGGTGCACCGCGGTCCGCGGCGACCGGAAGAGGGTCATCATCGTGTCGGCCTGGTTCTTGACCGGGCCGACCTTGGCCAGCCCGGCGAGCTCGTCGCTGACGTTGAGGAACTGCACGATCCGGCCGGTCGGCGGGGCGTCGAGCACGACCGCGTCGTACTGCGTGGCGCCCTTGTTGCGGCTGTTGCGCTGCACCGCTTCGAAGACCTTGCCGGTCAGCAGCACGTCGCGGACGCCGGGGGCGATGGTGGTCGCGAACTCGATGACCCCGAACCGGTCGAGCGCCCGGCCGGCCCGGCCGAGCTTGTAGTACATCGAGAGGTACTCCAGCAGCGCCGCCTCCGGGTCGATGTGGAGGGCGTGCACCACGCCGGGGAGCGCTCCGGTGGCGTCGGGAAGGCCCGTGGCGATCCGGCGCTCGGCGTACGGCAGCGGGTCGACGTCGAACATCCGGGCGATGCCCTGGCGCCCCTCGACCTCGCACAGCAGCACGTTGCGCCCGGAGGAGGCGAGCGCGAGGGCGAGGGCGGCCGCGACGGTCGACTTGCCGGTGCCGCCCTTCCCGGTCACCACGTGCAGCTGCACCCGCGGCCAGTCGGTCATGGGGGCGAGCGTAGCCAGCGGCCGGCAGCACGGGTGATGATGCGGCGATGACCTCCGCCGAAGCCCCTGCCGACGGCCCGCACGACGGGCCCGGCGGCCCCGACGGGCCCGACGCCGTGCCCCGGTGGAAGGTCGTCGGCCCCGGCCTGGTCGTCGCCGCGACCGGCGTCGGTGCCGCGGACCTGGTGGCGACGCTGGTCGCCGGCGCCAAGTTCGGCTACACGCTGCTGTGGGTGGCCGTGCTGGGCGCGGTGATCAAGGTGGTGCTGGTCGAGGGAGCGGGCCGCTACTCCCTTGCCACGCAGCGGACGATCTTCGAGGGCTGGCGCAGCCTGGGGCGCTGGACGACGTGGTACTTCGCGCCGTACATCCTGGTCTGGGGCCTGGTGTACGGCGCCACCGCGATGTCGTCGACGGCGCTGCCGGTCGTGGCGCTCTTCCCCGACCTGCCGCTGCGGTGGACCGCGGTCGCGTTCGGCCTGGTCGGCCTGGCGCTGGTGTGGTTCGGCAGCTACGCGGCGTTCGAGAAGATCACGGCGGCGCTGGTGGGCGTCATGTTCGTGACCGTCGTCGGGGCAGCGGTGCTGACCCTGCCCAACCTCGGGGAGGTGCTGCTCGGGCTGCGGCCGGTCTTCCCCGACGACTCGGTGGTGAACGTGCTGGGCATCGCCGGCGGTGTCGGAGGCACGATCACGCTGGCCGCCTACGGCTACTGGCTGCGCGAGAAGGGCTGGCACACCCCGCGCTTCATGCGGGTGATGCGGATCGACAACGGCGTGGCGTACGTCGTCACCGGGATCTTCGTGGTGTCGATGCTGGTGGTCGGCGCGGAGCTGCTGTACTCCGCCGGGATCGCGCTCGAGACCGGCGACCAGGCGCTCGTGCAGCTCTCCGACGTGCTGGCCGACCGGTACGGCGAGGTGTTCGGCACGGTCTTCCTCGTCGGGTTCTGGGCCTCGTCGTTCTCCTCGCTCATCGGCGTGTGGAGCGGGGTCAGCCTGATGTTCGCCGACTTCGTCGGGAACCTGCGCGACCTGCCCTCGGGCCACCCCGACACCCGCACCGGCGGGCGGCTGTTCAAGGGCTACCTGCTGTGGCTCACGTTCCCGCCGATGCTCCTGCTGCTCCTCGACGAGCCGGTGGGGCTGATCCTCGCCTACGGCGCGCTGGGCGCGTTGTTCATGCCGTTCCTGGCGATCACGCTGCTCGTGCTGCTCAACAAGCGTCGGCCCGGCGCCCTCCCGCACTCCGACGTGCCGCAGCAGTGGCGCAACGGGTGGCTCTCCAACACTGGCCTGGTCGTCTGCGCGGTGCTGTTCCTGCTGCTCGGGGCCAACGAGCTGCGCGGCGTGCTGGCGCCGTACGTCCCCTTCCTGGAGGGTTGACCCGTGGCCACGCCGAAGCAGGAGCTCGAGGAGCTGCTCGTCCCCGACGCCGCCGCGTGGCGGGCGTGGCTGGAGCAGCACCACGCCGATTCCCCCGGCGTCTGGCTGGTGCTGACCAAGAAGGGCGGCGAGGTCACCTCGCTGACCCGCGCCGACGCGCTCGACGAGGCGCTCTGCTTCGGCTGGATCGACGGCCAGGCGCGCAGCCGCGACGCCGCGTCGTCGCTGCAGCGGATGACCCGCCGCACCCCGAGCAGCCGGTGGTCGCAGGTGAACGTCGGGGTCATCGCCCGGCTCGAGGCGGAGGGGCGGATGGCGGCCGCCGGCCGGGCCGCGGTGGAGGCGGCGCAGGCCGACGGGCGCTGGGAGGCGGCGTACGCACCGCCCTCGACCGCCGAGGTCCCCGCGGACCTGCTGGCGGCCGTCGCCGCCGACCCGCAGGCCCAGGCGATGTTCGACGTGCTGACCAAGAGCAACCGGTACGCGCTGGTCCACCGCCTCGGGGCGGTCAAGCGCGCCGAGACCCGTGAGCGCAAGATCGCGGAGTACGTCGCGATGCTGGCCCGCCAGGAGACGATCTACCCCCAGCGGGCCAGGCCCTGACCGGCTAGTCCAGCGCGAGGCCGGCCGCGGGGGCGACCCGCGCGGCCCGGCGCGAGGGCAGGACGCCCGCGAGCAGCCCGGCGGCGGCCGCGACGAGGACCACCACCAGCAGCTGGCCCCAGGGCAGCACCACGGCGGCGTCGTCGACGGCCACGTCGACCATCGTCCGCACCGCGACCCAGGCGAAGACCACGCCGATCACGGTGCCGAGCACCGTGGCCACCACCGAGAGCAGCACCGCCTCCGCGGCGAGCATCCGGCGCAGCTGGCGCCGGGTCAGCCCGAGCGCGCGGAGCAGCGCGTTCTCCCGTGCCCGCTCCAGCACCGAGAGCCCGAGCGTGTTGCCGATGCCGATCAGGGCGATCGCCACCGCGATCCCGAGCAGCGCGACCACGGCACCGGTGAGGACGTCGAGCTGCAGCTCCACCCAGGCCCGCTCGGCCAGGCCGTCGAAGAGGTCGGCGCCGGCGTTGGTCGCCAGGGCCCCGAGGTCGCCGGTGAGGTCCTCCACGTCGGCCCCGTCGTCCGCGCGGGCCCACACCGCCCGCGGCAGCGGGTCCCCGCCGAGGGAGGCGAGCGTGGCGGAGGAGACCAGGCCGGCCTCGCCCCAGCCGCTCCCGGTGCTGACCCGGAGCCGCTCGGTGCGGCCGTCGACGGTGACGTCCACGCGGCGCGGGACGTCCCCGCCGGGCAGCACGTCGTAGGGCAGCGTGATCACGCCGGCGCGGGGCCGGGTGACGGTGTCGTCGCGGATCACCCCGGCGGCGGGGCCGGGGTCGACGACGGGGAGGCGGCCGACGCCCTCGACCTCCGCCACGACGCCCTCCAGCGCGACCGCCTCGCGGACCCCGAGCGTCGCGCGGACGTCGGGCAGCAGGGTGCCGGCGAGCGGGTCGGTGGGCGAGGTCAGCGTCAGGTCGACGGGGTGGGAGGTGTCCATGTCGTCGGCGACCGCGCTGCGCGAGCTGGCGAGGCCGGTCAGCACCGCGGTGGTGAGCGTGACGCCGACGAGCAGCGAGGCGGTCGTGGCAGCGGTACGGCGGGGGTTGCGCACGGCGTTGCCGGTGGCGAGCCGGGCGGTGGTGCCGCGCAGGGGTGCGCCGGCGAGCCGGACGAGGGCGGGCACGACGAGCGGGCCCAGCACCAGCACGCCGGTGAAGGCGAGGGTGCCGCCGGCGACCATGACGCCCACGGAGTGACCGGCGATCGCGACGAGCAGGAGGGCGGCGCCGGCCACGACGGCCACCACGCCCGCCGCGGTGCGGAACCGGCCGGCGCCGGTGCGGAGGTCGACGCCGGTGTCGGGGCGCAGCGCGGTCAGCGGGCTGACCCGGACGACCGCGCGCGTCGGGAGCCAGGCGGCGACCACGGTGACGAGCAGGCCGACGGCGAACGCCCCGGCGTACCACTGCGGCGAGACGGTGGCCTCGCCCATCGTGCCGTCGGGGAGCCGTCCCCGGGCGACCGCGACGAGGGCCCGGCCCAGCAGCGTGCCGACGACGAGACCGAGGCCGGCCGACAGCACGCCGAGCGCCGCGGCCTCGAGGCGGACCGAGCGCAGGAGCTGGCGGCGGGTCGCGCCGACGCAGCGCAGGAGCGCGAGGTCGCGCTGCCGCTGGGCGAAGAGGATGGAGAAGGTGTTGGCGATGACCAGCACCGAGACGAACAGCGCGATGGCCGCGAACACCAGCAGCACGATCGCGATCACGTCCACCTCCTGGGTGATCTCGGCCTGCCGCTCCTGCACGAACTCGTCGGTCGGCTGCACGGTGGCCGAGGTGCCGCGCGCGGCCGCCCGGGCGCCGTCTCCGGCGTACGCCACGCCGTCGACGTAAAGGCTCGACGTCCAGGGCTCGAGGTCGGCCCAGGGGAGGTAGAGCGCTGCGCCGGCCGACGCCGAGGGGCTGTCGACGAGACCGACGACCTCCGCCTCGAGCGCGCGGCTGCCGGCGCCCACGCGGACCCGGTCGCCGATCGCGAGCCCGTTGGACTTGGCGTCGTTGAGGTCGGCGACCGCCTCGCCGCTCCCGGCGGGCCAGCGGCCCTCCCGCAGGTCCTGCCAGCGCAGCGCCTCGTCGTCGGCGATCGGGGCGAGGTCGACGCGCTGGCCGACGACCCGGCCGTCGGCGGTCACCGGCTGGGTCACGAAGCCGAGCACGGCCGCGCTGTCACCGGTCGCCGCGGCACGGCGCACCACCAGCGCGGCGTCCTCGGCGGCGATCTGGGAGACCACGGCGTCGGACCCCCGGTAGGGCAGGCCGACGCCGGCGACCAGGCCGTCCTTGGTGGCGGCCGACAACGCGCTGGTCACCACGACGAACGAGACGCCGATGACGACCGCGACCGCGGCGGCGACGTAGCGCCGCGCGTGGGTGCGCATCGAGGCCAGGAGCACGGTCCTCATCGCTCGCCCCGCAGGGTGGCGACGAGCTCGTCGGCCGACGGCTCGACGAGGTGGGCGCGGATCGCGCCGTCGGCGATCACGACCACGTCGTCGGCGTACGCCGCCGCGTCGAGCTCGTGGGTCACCACCACGACGGTCTGGCCGAGCTCACGCACCGAGCGGCGCAGGAAGTCCAGCACCTCCGCGGAGGCGGCGCTGTCGAGGTTCCCGGTGGGCTCGTCGGCGAAGACGATGGCGGGCTCGGTGACCAGCGCGCGGGCGATGGCGACCCGCTGCTGCTGGCCGCCGGAGAGCTCGGCGGGCCGGTGGCCCAGGCGGTCGTGCAGGCCGAGCACGTCGACGACGAGGTCGTGCCGCTCGCGCGCCGCCCCGGTCAGCCGGCGGCCGGCCAGCTCGAGGGGCAGCGCGATGTTCTGCCCGGCGGTGAGCATCGGGAGCAGGTTGAAGGCCTGGAAGACGAACCCGACGTGGTCGCGGCGGAACAGCGTCAGGGCGGTGTCGTCCAGCGCCTCGAGCGCCCGCCCGGCCACCTCGACGGTCCCGGAGGTGGGGGCGTCCAGGCCGGCCAGGCAGTGCATGAGGGTCGACTTGCCGGAGCCCGAGGGGCCCATGACGGCGGTGAACCGGCCGGCCGGCAGGTCCAGGTCGACGCCGCGCAGGGCGTGGACGGCGGCGTCGCCGCGGCCGTGGACGCGGGTCAGGCCGCGTGCGCTGGCGGCCAGCGCGACCCGGTCCGGGGCGGTCGGGGGATGGGTGCTCGTGGTCATGGCACGAGCCTCGCCGCCGGAGGGGGTCGGGGTCGTCAGTCCCGGGGCGGGACCCGGCGTACGACTCAGGTCGTACGCGCGAGCCCGGTCTCGTACGCCAGGACGACCAGCTGCACCCGGTCCCGCGAGCCGGTCTTGGCCAGCAACCGACCGACGTGGGTCTTGACGGTCGTCTCCGCCACGACCAGCTCCGCGGCGATCTCGGTGTTGCTCAGCCCCCGCCCGACCAGCGTCAGCACCTCGCGCTCGCGCTCGGTGAGCGGCGCGAGCCGGTCGTCCCGCGCCTCCCCCTGACCCGGGCGGGGCTCCGCGTGCGGGTCGGGCACGACGGCCGCGAACTGCTCGAGCAGCCGTCGGGTGGTGCTCGGAGCGACCACCGAGTCGCCGGCGTGGACGGTGCGGATCGCGCCGAGCAGGTCCTCGGGGGCGGCGTCCTTGAGCAGGAACGCCGCGGCGCCGGCGCGGATCGCGGCGAAGGCGTACTCGTCGAGGTCGAACGTCGTGAGCACCAGCACGCGCGGCGCGTCGGGGCGCTCCGCGAGGCGGCGGGTGGCCTCCACACCGTCCAGCCGGGGCATCCGCACGTCCATGAGCACCACGTCGGCGCGGGTGACCGCCAGCCGCTCGAGCGCCTCGGCACCGTCGCCGGCCTCACCGACGACCTCGAGGTCGGGCTGGCTGTCCACGAGCATCCGGAAGCCGCCGCGCACCATCTGCTGGTCGTCGACCAGGAAGACCCGGATCCGCTCCGCCGCCGTCACGCGGGGATCCTCGCAGAGACCGAGAAGCCGCCGCCGGTCCGCGCGTGCGCCTCGACCGAGCCGCCGTGCGCGCCGACCCGCTCGCGCATGCCGAGCAGGCCCAGCCCGCGGCCGTCGTCGGCGGCCGCCGCGCCGCGGCCGTCGTCCTCCACGAGCACCTCGACGGCCCGCCCGCCCGCGCTGCCGGTGACCGCGACCTCGATCCGGACGGCGACGTCGGGGCCGGCGTGCTTGCGGACGTTGGTGAGCGCCTCCTGGACCACGCGGTACGCCGTGAGGCCGACGCCGTCGGGCACCACGGCCGCGGGGTCGGGGAGCCGGGCCTCGACGCGGGCCCCGGCGGTCCGTGCCTCGGCCACCAGGGCGTCCAGGTCGGCCAGCCCCGGCTGCGGCCGCAGGGCGGGGGTGCCGCCGTCGTCCTCGGCGCGCAGCAGGCCGAGCATCCGGCGCATCTCCGTCAGCGCCTCCCGGCCGGTCGAGGCGACCGTCTCCAGCGTGCGGGCGGCGACCTCCGGGTCGGTCCGCGCGGCGTACCGGGCGCCGTCGGCCTGCACCACGATCACCGACAACCCGTGGGCCACGACGTCGTGCATCTCCCGGGCGATCCGCGCGCGCTCGTCCGCGGCCGCGAGCGCCACCTGCTGGGCGGCCTCCCGCTCGACCCGCGCGCTGCGCTCGACCAGCGCGTCGACGTACGCCTGGCGCGTGCGGCCCAGCGTCCCGAGCGCCCACGCCGTCGCGGCGATGGCGCCCAGGAACATCGTGTTGGCGACGACGGTCGACCACTGCGCGTTGGTGCCGGTGCCGCCCCAGTCCAGCGAGGCGGTCACCGCGGCGAGCGCGCTCACCGCCAGCGCGGCCCAGCCGTGCCGAGCCGGGGCGTGGCGCGCGACGGAGTAGACCGCCACCGGCCACGCGACCTGGCCGAGGACCGGCTCGTCGACCGCGAGGACCTGCAGCACGTGGACCGCGGTGACGGCCCAGAAGACGGCGACCGGGTGGCTGCGCCGCCACAGCAGCGGGACGATCGCGGCGGCACTGAGCAGGAGGAACGCCAGGTCGCCGCCGAAGGCCGCCAGCGCCAGCGGGGCCAGGAGGCCGAGCACGAGCAGCCGGTCGAACCAGCGACGCCCCCGCGGACCCAGACGGCGCGGCGGCCGCTGGTCGGGCAGGGACGTGCTCACGAGCGCGACCCTAGGCGTGCGGCCCTGGTCGGCGCGTCCGACCAGGGGATGACTCGCGAGCGACGGCGGCCCACCGCGCCGCGAGTAGGGTGCGGCCCATGACCAAGTGGGAGTACCTGACCGCGCCGATCCTGACGCACGCCGCCAAGCAGATCCTCGACAACTTCGGGGCCGATGGCTGGGAGCTCGTGCAGGTCGCGCCGGGGATGAGCCCGGAGAACCTCGTCGGCTACTTCAAGCGCCCGGTCGAGGGCTGAGCCGTGGGCGCGACCCCCGAGGAGCGGCTCGCCGAGCTGGGGCTGGAGGTGCCGGAGGTCGCGGCGCCGGTGGCGGCGTACGTCCCGGCCGTCCGCTCCGGCGACCAGGTCTTCACCTCGGGCCAGCTGCCGATGCGCCAGGGCGAGCTGCTGGTGACCGGCAAGGTCGGCGGGGAGGTCAGCGCCGAGGAGGCCTACGCCTGCGCCCAGCAGTGCGCCCTCAACGCGATCGCCGCGATCAAGGCGCAGGTCGGTGACCTGGCGAACGTCGAGCGCGTCGTCAAGGTGACCGCCTTCATCGCCTCCACGCCCGACTTCACCGGCCAGCCGGGGGTCGCGAACGGCGCCTCGGAGCTCTTCGGCAACGCCTTCGGCGACGCCGGCGTCCACGCCCGGTCCGCGGTCGGCGTGCCGGTGCTGCCGCTGGACGCGCCGGTCGAGGTCGAGGTCGTCGTCGCGGTCCGTCCGGGCGCATGAGGATCCCGCTGCCGCCGGTCCCGCTGCCCGAGCACCTGCTCGACGTCGCCCGGGAGTACGACGACGGCACGCGCGTCCCGGTGCAGCCGCGCGACGCGGCGACCGTGGTCCTGATGCGCGACTCGGCCGCGGGACCGGAGGTCTACCTTCTGCGCAGGCAGGTGTCGATGGACTTCGCCGGCGGCATGGCGGTCTTCCCCGGCGGCGGCGTGGACCAGCGCGACTTCGACGCCTCAGTCGCCTGGGCCGGCCCGGACGCGGCCGACTGGGCCCGGCGGCTCGGCACCGACGAGGAGCTGGCGCGGGCGCTGGTGTGCGCGGCGGTGCGCGAGACCTTCGAGGAGTCCGGCGTGCTCCTCGCCGGGGAGTCCGCGGAGACGGTGGTCGCCGACACGACCGGCGAGGACTGGGAGGCCGACCGGGTCGCCCTGGAGTCGCGCGAGCTCGCGATGACCGACTTCCTCAACCGCCGCGGGCTGGTGCTCCGCACCGACCTGCTCGGCACCTGGGACGGGTGGCTCACGCCGGTCTTCGAGCCCAAGCGCTACCGGACCTGGTTCTTCGTGGCGCTCCTGCCCGAGGGGCAGCGCACGCGCGACGTCTCGACCGAGTCCTCCTCGGTCACCTGGCTGCCGGCGGCCGTCGCGGCCGACCAGGCGGACGGTGGCGAGCTGGCGATGCTGCCGCCGACGTACCTCACGTGCCTGGAGGTGGGCACCCACGGCACGACCGCGGAGGTGCTGGCCGAGGCCGAGCAGCGGGCGGTGGCCATGTTCACCCCGTCGGTCGAGCCGCTCGGGGACGCCTGGACGCTGTCCATGCCCGACCGGCTGCGGCCCCTGGTGGCCCAGCGCCGCCGCCCGTGAGCGGCTCCGCCACCGGCTGGGCCGGGGGGTCCTTCGGCGAGCGCGGGTCGTGCGTGCTCGCGCCCAACCCCGACCTGATGACGCTGGACGGCACCAACACCTGGGTGCTGCGCGAGCCGGGCGCGCGGCGCTCGATCGTGGTCGACCCCGGCCCCTCGATCCTGGAGCACCTCGACGCGGTCGCGGAGACGGCCGGCGAGGTGGGCGCGGTGCTGCTGACCCACCACCACCTCGACCACTCCGAGGCGGCCCGGGAGTTCGCCGAGCGGATGGGCTGCGGGGTCCGCGCGCTCGACCCGGCGTACCGGCTCGGGTCCGAGGGCCTCGCCGACGGCGACGTGGTGGAGGTCGACGGCCTCGAGGTCCACGTCGTCGCGACCCCGGGCCACACCGCCGACTCGCTGTCGTTCCTGCTGCCCGCGGAGGGTGCCCTGCTCACCGGGGACACCGTGCTCGGTCGCGGCACCACCGTCGTCGCCCACCCCGACGGCCGGCTCGGCGCCTACCTCGACAGCCTCGACCGGCTGCACGCCCTGGCCGAGCGGGCCGAGGCGCGGACGATCTGGCCCGGTCACGGCCCGGTCATCGAGGACGCGCTCGGGGCCCTGGACTTCTACATCGGCCACCGGCGTGACCGGCTCGCGCAGGTCGAGGCGGCCGTCGCCGGACTGGCGGACGTGTCGCTCGAGGAGCTGCCGCGGCGGGTGGTCGAGGTCGTGTACGCCGACGTCGACCCGGTCCTGTGGGGCGCCGCGGAGCTCTCGGTCCGCGCCCAGCTCGCCCACCTCGCCGCCCGCTGACCAGCCGAGTCGGGGCGGCTCGACGGTCAGGGGTCCTGACCCGAGGGTCAGGCCCGGCTCAACGGGCGCGGCGGGACAGGCGCTCGACGTCCATGATGACCACCGAGCGCGGCTCGAGGCGGAGCCAGCCGCGGGAGGCGAAGTCGGCCAGCGCCTTGTTGACCGTCTCGCGGGAGGCGCCGACCAGCTGGGCGAGCTCCTCCTGCGTGAGGTCGTGGTGGACGTGCACCCCGTCGTCGGCGGTGCGGCCGAAGCGGTCGGCGAGGTCGAGCAGGGCCTTGGCGACGCGGCCGGGGACGTCGGAGAAGACGAGGTCGGCCACGACGTCGTTGGCCTTGCGCAGCCGGCCGGCGAGCTGGGTGAGCAGGCCGCGGGCGACCACGGGGCGCCCCTCGAGCCAGCGCAGGAGGTCCTCGTGGGAGAGCGAGGCGAACGAGGCGTCGGTCACCGCGGTGACGGTCGCCGAGCGCGGACCCGGGTCGAAGAGCGAGAGCTCGCCGAACATCTGGCCGGGGCCGAGGATCGCCAGCAGGTTCTCGCGGCCGTCGGAGGAGGTGCGGCCGAGCTTCACCTTGCCGTCGAGGACGATGTAGAGCTTGTCACCGGAGTCGCCCTCGTGGAACAGCACGTCCCCGCGGCGCAGCCGGCTCTCCGACATCGACGCCCGCAGCGCCGTCGCCGCCTCGTCGTCCAGCGCGCTGAACAGCGGCGCCTGACGAAGTACGTCGTTGTCCACGGGTCCTCCTCCTCGGCGATCCACCGGGCATGGGTCGCGTCCTCGGGAATCCTACTCAGTGCCGTTCCTCACAAGCACCATCGGCACGGCGGGTCGCCCGCGAGGATGGGCGGTTGCCGGTGCTCCGGGCGCGCTGTCGGTGGCGGTCCGTACCCTTGTCGCCGTGCCAGCCGAGGAGTCGCCGACCGCGCTGGTCCGGCGCGCCCGCAAGATCGACCGGGTCCTCGCGGAGACCTATCCCGACGCCCGGTGCGAGCTGGACTTCGCCAACCCCTTCGAGCTGCTGGTCGTCACGGTGCTCAGCGCGCAGACCACGGACCGGCGGGTCAACGCGGCGCGGCCGGCGCTGTTCGCGGCGTACCCCGACGCCCGCGCGATGGCCGCCGCCGACCGGGCCCACCTCGAGCAGCTGGTCGGCCCGCTGGGCTTCTTCCGCGCCAAGACCGAGTCGCTGCTGAAGCTGAGCGCGGCGCTCGTGGCCGACCACGGCGGCGAGGTGCCGCCGCGGCTGGACGACCTGGTCAAGCTCCCCGGCGTCGGCCGCAAGACCGCCAACGTCGTGCTGGGCAACGCCTTCGACATCCCGGGCATCACCGTCGACACCCACTTCGGCCGCCTGGTGCGCCGCTTCGGGTGGACCGAGGAGACCGACCCGGTCAAGGTCGAGCACGCCGTGGGGGCGCTCTTCCCCAAGCGCGACTGGACGATGCTGTCCCACCACCTGATCTGGCACGGCCGGCGGGTCTGCCACGCCAAGAAGCCGGCGTGCGGCGCCTGCCCGGTCGCGCGCTGGTGCCCGGCGTACGGCGCGGGCCCGACCGACCCCGAGGCAGCGGCCGCCCTGGTCAAGACCCAGGGCCCCGCGTGAGCGCCGACCGGCCGGTGCCGGGCCTGCCGGACTGGATGCGGCCGGTCGAGCAGGCCGTCTCCACCATCGAGGTCACCCACCTGACCCGCTTCGTCCCGCCGGAGGACTCCGACGCCCGCGAGGGTGCGGTGCTGATGCTCTTCAGCGAGGGTCCGCGCGGCGGCGAGGTGCTGCTGACCGAGCGCGCGCACGACATGCGCAGCCACCCCGGCCAGGTCTCCTTCCCCGGCGGCTCGATCGACCCGGGGGAGTCGGTCGTCGAGGCGGCGCTGCGGGAGGCCGAGGAGGAGGTCGGCGTCGTGCCGGGCTCGGTCGACGTCGTGGGGTGCCTGCCGCAGCTGTGGCTGCCGCCGAGCAACTTCGCGGTCACCCCGGTGGTCGGCTGGTGGCGCGAGCCCGCGCAGGTCTCGGTGGTGAGCCGGGCCGAGGTGCACGCGATCCACCACGCCGCGATCGAGGACCTCGTCGACCCCGAGAACCGCGTGACCGTGCGTCACCCGGTGGGCTACACGAGCCCGGGCTTCCTGATCGGCCCCGAGCGCGACGTCATCCTGTGGGGCTTCACCGGCGGGATCATCGCGCGGCTCTTCGACTACCTGGGCTGGACGCGCGCGTGGGACACCTCGCGGGTCCGCGACCTGCCGGCGTACATGCTGCAAGGTGACTCCCGCACCCAGCGGAACGCCCGCGCGGGCATGCTGGACATCGAGGAGCCCGATCGGTGAACGCGCTGGACTGGCTGCTGGTCCTGCTGGTGCTCGCGTACGCGCTCTCCGGCTACTGGCAGGGCTTCGTCACCGGCGCGTTCGCGACCACGGGGCTGCTCCTCGGCGGTCTGGCCGGCGTGTGGCTGGCCCCGGTCGCCCTCGGTGACGCGGCGCCCTCGCTCGTCGTGTCGCTGGGCGCGCTGTTCATCGTGATCCTGACCGCCTCGCTGGGCCAGGCGGTCCTGCAGTACGCCGGCGCGCGGATCCGCGACCGGATCACCTGGCAGCCGGTGCGGGCCATCGACGCGGTCGGCGGCGCGGCGCTCAGCGCGGCGGCCGTGCTGCTGGTGGCCTGGGCGCTCGGCGTCGCGATCTCCGGGTCGGCCATCTCCGGGGTCACCCCGCTGGTCCGCGGGTCGACGGTGCTCGCGAAGGTCGACGGGGCGCTGCCCGGCTCGGCCGGGAACGTGCTCGACACGTTCAACAACGTGGTCGGGACGACGTTCTTCCCCCGCTACCTCGAGCCGTTCGCGCCGGAGCGGATCGTCGAGGTGGGCCCCGGCCCGAAGCGGCTGCTGCGCGACCCCGACGTCGAGGCCGCCCAGCCCAGCGTGCTGAAGATCCGCGGGACGAACGGGTGCGGCCGCGGGATCGAGGGCTCGGGGTTCCTCTACGCCGACGACCGGCTGATGACCAACGCCCACGTGGTGGCCGGGGTCGCGGAGCCGGCGGTCGAGCTCGGCGAGGACACCGTCTCGGCGCAGGTCGTCTACTACAACAGCGAGCTCGACGTGGCGGTGCTGGCGCTCGACGACGGCGGGCTGCCGGTGCTGGACTTCGACGAGGACGCCCAGCCCAGGGACGGGGTGGCGATCCTGGGCTACCCCCAGGACGGGCCCTACAACGTCAACCCGGGCCGGATCCGTGCCGAGCAGCGGCTGCGCTCGCCCAACATCTACGGCGACGGCACCGTGATCCGCGAGGTCTTCTCGCTGCGCGGGCTGGTGCGCCCCGGCAACTCCGGCGGCCCGATCGTCTCCTCGCGCGGCGACGTCGTCGGCGTGGTGTTCGCGGCCTCGGTGACCGACAAGGACACCGGCTACGCGCTGACCGCCGAGCAGGTGGCCGACGCCCGCCGCATCGGCGTCACCAACACCGAGGCCGTGTCGACCGGCGACTGCGCGGGCTGAGCCGGCGGGCTGCAGGAATCCCCGGTTCCCCGGGGATTCCGGCGCTTCTCAGGGGAAGCATCGGCCGAGATGTGCCGGTTTCCCCGGTTCCCCGGGGAAACTGTCAGCCCGGTCAGCGGCTCAGGCCTGGCCCTTGAGCGCGCGGGGGATCTCGCGGCCCTGCTCGATGGCCTTCTCGGGGGCACGCACCTGCTTGACCTTCTTCAGGCCGACGAAGCCGAGCAGGCCGGCGAGGAGCAGGTAGAAGCCGAAGACGATCAGGAACGCCCAGTGCAGCTCGAGGCCCTTGTCGTCCCAGTGGATGAAGTAGGCGATCGCGACCGAGAGCATGATGATCGCCAGCACCGCGACGAAGCCCGCGGCGGCGAACAGCCCGACGCCGATGCCGCCGGCCTTGACGCTGACCTTGAGCTCGGACTTCGCGAGCTGGATCTCCTTGGAGACCAGCGTCGAGATGTCGCGGCTCGCGTCGGCGACGAGACGACCGATGGTGGGGTCGCCGTCCTGCGGCGGCCTGACCGGATGCGACATTCGTTCGTTCCCCTTGCGTCGAGATGTGGCCCTGACCCTACAGAACCCCTCTGGGCGGGGATCAGTCGTCGTCAGTCCTGCTGGTAGACGTCCGGTACCCCGTCGGCGTCGGCGTCGCGCTCCTCGGCCTCGCAGATCCGCCGGTAGACCCGGTTGCGCGCGCGCAGCACCAGCGCCGCCAGCACGGTGGCCAGCAGCGAGCCGACCAGCACCCCGACCTTGACGTGGTCGTCCTGGGTGCCCTGGCCGAACGCCAGCTCGCCGATCAGCAGCGAGACGGTGAAGCCGATGCCGGCCAGCATCGCCATGCCGATCACGTCGACCCAGGACAGCTCCTCGTCGAGGTCGGCGCGGGTGAAGGTGGCCAGCAGCCAGGTGGAGCCGGCGATGCCGACGGTCTTGCCGACCACCAGGCCCAGCACGATGCCGAGCGCGACGGGGTCCCGGAGGGCCTCGAGGAAGCCGTCGACTCCGCCGACGGTGACGCCGGCGGCGAAGAACGCGAAGACGGGCACGGCGAACCCGGCCGAGAGCGGTCGTACGACGTGCTCGAGGTGCTCGGCCATCCCGGGGCCGTCGCCCCCGTCGCGGCGCAGCACGGGGACGGTGAAGCCGAGCAGCACGCCGGCGACCGTCGCGTGCACGCCGGACTCGTGCACCAGCACCCAGGTGACCAGGGCGAGCGGCACGAGCAGGAAGCCGGACCGGACCCGCTTCTGGACGAGGAACGCGAACGCGGCGAGCGGCACCAGCGCCAGTGCGAGGAACGGCAGGCGCAGCTCGTCGGTGTAGAAGAGCGCGATGATCGTGATGGCCAGCAGGTCGTCGACCACGGCCAGGGTCAGCAGGAAGGTGCGCAGCCCCGCGGGCAGGTGGGTGCTGATCACCGCGAGGATCGCCACGGCGAAGGCGATGTCGGTGGCGGTGGGGATCGCCCAGCCGGCCAGCTCGCCGTCGTGGAGGAGGTTCCACCCGACGTACACGACGGCCGGCAGGGCCATGCCGCCGACCGCGGCCGCGACGGGCACGGCCGCGCGGCGCGGGTCGCGGAGGTCGCCGGCGACGAACTCGCGCTTGAGCTCGAGGCCCGCGACGAAGAAGAAGATCGCCAGCAGGCCGTCGGCGGCCCAGGTGCCGATGGTCAGGTCGAGGTGCAGGGCCTCCGGCCCGACGCGGAAGTCGCGCGCCGCCTCGTACACGTCGGCCCAGGGGGTGTTGGCCCACACGATCGCGACGAGCGCGCCGGCGATCAGCAGCATGCCGCCGGTGGTCTCCGAGCGGAGCACCTCGGCGATGCGGGTGTTCTCGAGCAGTGAGGGGCGGACGAAGAGGCGGCCGCGCTGGGGGGAGGGCGTCGGGGTGGTCATGGGGCTCCAGGGGTCGCGGAACGGACGCCGACCAGACTTCCCGGCACACCCTGCTCGGAGCCTACCGTCCGTTCCGTGACGTCCGGCCCCCGTGGGCCGCCCGGGGCCCACCCCCGGACGGCCCTCACGGGTCAGTCGTCGGCGGCCTTGCCGGAGCTGAGCTTGCCCGAGATCAGGTCCATCACCGTCGAGTCGGCGAGCGTCGTGACGTCCCCGACCTCGCGCTGCTCGGCGACGTCGCGCAGGAGGCGCCGCATGATCTTGCCCGAGCGGGTCTTGGGCAGCTCGGGGACGATCATCACCTGGCGCGGCTTGGCGATCGCGCCGATCTCCTTGCGGACGTGGTTGCGCAGCTCCTCGACGATGTCCTCGCCGCCGTCGCCGGCCTCGTCGCGCAGGATGACGAACGCGCAGACCGCCTGGCCGGTGTCCTCGTCCTTGGCGCCGACGACCGCCGCCTCGGCGACCTTGGGGTGGGAGACGAGCGCGGACTCGATCTCGGTGGTGGAGAGCCGGTGGCCCGAGACGTTCATGACGTCGTCGACCCGGCCGAGGACCCACAGGTCGCCGTCGGTGTCCTTCTTGGCGCCGTCGCCGGCGAAGTACCAGCCCTGCTCGGCGTACCGCGACCAGTAGGTGTCCTTGAACCGCTGGTCGTCGCCCCAGATGGTGCGCAGCATCGAGGGCCACGGCTCGGTCAGGACGAGGTAGCCGCCGGATCCGTTCGGGACCGACTCGCCCTCCTCGGTGACGACGTCGGCGGCGACGCCGGGGATCGGGATCATCGCCGACCCGGGCTTGCCGTGGGTCACGCCGGGGAGCGGGCTGATCATGATCGAGCCGGTCTCGGTCTGCCACCAGGTGTCGACGACGGGGGTACGGCCGGCGCCGACGACCTCGCGGTACCAGACGTAGGCCTCGGGGTTGATCGGCTCACCGACCGAGCCGAGGATCCGCAGGCTCGACATGTCGCGGGCGTCGGGGATCTCGCGGCCCTGCTTCATGAACGACCGGATCGCGGTCGGCGCGGTGTAGAAGATCGTGACGCCGTACTCCTCGATGATCTGCCACCAGCGGCCCCTCTCCGGGGAGTCGGGGGTGCCCTCGTAGAGCACCTGCGTCGCGCCGTTCGCGAGCGGGCCGTAGACGATGTAGGAGTGGCCGGTCACCCAGCCGATGTCGGCGGTGCACCAGTAGACGTCGGTCTCCGGCTTGAGGTCGAAGACCGCCCAGTGCGTGTAGGCGCAGCCGGTGAGGTAGCCGCCGGTGGTGTGCAGGATGCCCTTGGGCTTGCCGGTGGTCCCGGAGGTGTACATGACGTAGAGCGGGTGCTCGGAGTCGAAGGCCTCCCACTGGTGCTCGGTCGGGGCCTGCGCGACCGAGTCGTGCCACCAGACGTCGACGGCGTCGTCCCACTCGACCTCCTGGCCGGTGCGCTGGACGACCAGGACCTTCTCGACCGTGTGACCGTCGCGGTCGGCGGCCTTCGCGCGGGCCTCGTCGACGGCCGGCTTGAGCGCGGAGGGCGCGCCGCGGCGGTAACCGCCGTCGGCGGTGACCACGACCTTCGCCTGGCAGTCGGTCAGCCGGGAGGCGAGCGCGTCGGAGGAGAACCCGCCGAAGACCACCGTGTGCGGGGCGCCGATGCGGGCGCAGGCCAGCATGGTCACGACGGCCTCGGGGATCATCGGCATGTAGATCGCGACGCGGTCGCCGGGGCCGACGCCGAGGTCGGTCAGGGCGTTCGCGGCCTGGCTCACCTCGGCCTGCAGCTCGGCGTAGGTGATCGAGCGCTTGTCCTCGACCGGCTCGCCGACCCAGTGGATGGCCACCTTGTCGCCGCGGCCGGCCTCGACGTGCCGGTCGACGCAGTTGTACGCCGCGTTCAGCCGGCCGCCGACGTACCACTTGGCGAACGGCGGGTCGGTCCAGTCGAGGACTTGGTCCCACGTCTGGGTCCAGTCGAGCCGCTCGGCCTGCTCGGCCCAGAAGGCCTCCCGGTCCGCGGCCGCTCGCGCGTACGCCTCCTCCCCCAGGTTGGCCTGGGCCGCGAGGTCGGCCGGCGGCTCGAACCGACGGTCCTCCTTGAGGAGGTTGGACAGGGTCTCTTCGCTCACTTCAGGGCTCCTGATCGTCCGACGAGGGGTGGCCCTCGCCACAGTAGTGAAGGGTCGTGTGCCCCGGAACGCGGTGCGGCGCGTCCCGGGGCACACGACCGGGGGTGGGCCTCAGTGCTGGACGGCCTGCTCGGCGCCGGCGCCGGTGAGCGCACGGACCTCGAGCTCGGTGTAGCGGTCCTCGGCCGCCGGCTCCCGGCTGGTCACCGTCCCGAGCCAGCCGAAGAAGAAGCCGAGCGGGATCGAGACGATGCCGGGGTTCTCCAGCGGGAACCAGGAGATGTCGATGCTGGTCGGCAGCAGCGAGAGGTTCTTGCCGGTCGGGTCGAGCCCCTTGCCGGAGACCACCGGGGAGAAGATCACCAGCCCGACGGCCGAGATCAGGCCGCCGTAGATGCTCCACAGCGCGCCGCGGGTGTTGAAGCGGCGCCAGAACATGTTGTAGATGATCGTCGGCAGGTTCGCCGAGGCGGCGACCGCGAAGGCCAGCGCCACGAGGAACGCGATGTTCAGGCTCTGCGCGGGGATGGCCAGCAGGATCGAGACCAGGCCGATGCCGGCGGCCGCGAAGCGGGTCACCTTGATCTCCTGGTCCTCGGTCGCGGTGCCCTTCTTGATCACGGAGTTGTAGATGTCGTGGGCCACCGACGCCGACGAGGTCAGGGTCAGGCCGGCGACCACCGCGAGGATCGTCGCGAACGCCACGGCCGCGATCAGTGCCAGCAGGATGGCGCCTCCGGTCGACCCGGCCCCGCCACCGACGGACTCGGCCAGCAAGGGGGCGGCCAGGTTGCCGGACGCGTCGAGCTCACCGGACTCCCGCAGGCCCGGGATGTCGAGGAGCGCGGCAGCGCCGAAGCCGAGCACCAGCGTGAAGAGGTAGAAGACGCCGATCAGCCCGATCGCCCACAGGACCGACTTCCGGGCGTCCCGGGAGGTCGGGACGGTGTAGAAGCGGATGAGGATGTGCGGCAGGCCGGCGGTGCCGAGCACCAGCGCGATGCCGAGGCTGATGAAGTCGATCTTGCTGGTCGCGGTGGCGCCGTACTTCAGGCCCGGCTCGAGGAACGCCGAGCCCTGCCCGGAGTTGCTGGCCGCCGCGCCGAGCAGCTCGGAGAGGTTGAAGTCGAACTTCGCGAGCACCAGCACGACGATCAGCGCGGAGCCGGTCATCAGCAGGACGGCCTTGACGATCTGCACCCAGGTGGTGCCCTTCATGCCGCCGACGGTGACGTAGAAGATCATCAGCGCGCCGACGCCGAAGATGACGATGTTCTTGACCGCCTGGTCGTCGACGCCGAGCAGCAGCGCGACGAGCGCGCCGGCGCCGACCATCTGCGCGAGCAGGTAGAAGATCGACACCACGACCGTCGAGGTCGCCGCGGCCATCCGCACCGGGCGCTGCTTCATGCGGAACGCCAGCTGGTCGGCCATCGTGTAGCGACCGGAGTTGCGCAGCATCTCGGCCACGAGCAGCAGCGCGACCAGCCAGGCCACGAGGAAGCCGATCGAGTAGAGGAACCCGTCGTAGCCCGACAGCGCGATCGCGCCCGAGATGCCGAGGAACGACGCCGCCGACATGTAGTCGCCGCCGATCGCGAGCCCGTTCTGCACCGGCGAGAACGACCGGCCGCCGGCGTAGAAGTCGGCCGTCCCGGACGTCTGCCGGCTGGCCCAGAAGGTGATGCCGACCGTCAGCGCGACGACGGCGAGGAACAGGATCGTGGTGAGCACCTGGTCGTCCATCAGTGGGCCCCTCCCTCGTGGTGGCGGCGCGGGGAGTGGGCGCCGCGCTCGGCGACGTACTGCTCGTCGAGCTGGCGGGCCAGCGGGTCGAGCTTGCTCTCGGAGTAGCGGGCGTAGAGGAACGCCAGGCCGAACGTCGTCACGAACTGCAGCAGGCCGAAGACCAGCGCGACGTTGATGTTGCCGACGACCTTGGTGTCCATGAAGCCACCGGCGTAGTTCGACATCAGGATGTAGAGCAGGTACCAGGCCAGGAACGCGGCCGTGGCGGGCAGGACGAAGCCCCGGTAGCGCTTGCGCAGCTCGTGGAACTCCGGTGCGGCGGAGAGCTGGTCGTAGACCGGGTCGTGCCGGCCCGCCTGCTCCGGCACCTCGGGCGGTGTGGTCACCGAATGGCCCCTCTCGTGGACAGGTGTGATCGGCGTCACCGTAGGAGCGGGCGCGCGGGCGACGGCAGGCCTCCGCGCGGGTACGTCGCCCAGCGGCGAGCGCTCGTCGGTGAGCGGTCGGTCGCGCGCGACGAACGGTCGCCGGGTCGGGGCCGGGATCACGGGTGGCTCGCGGCCGGGCTCGTGAGGCGGTGAGGTCCGTGAGGCCGTGAGGACAAGTTGACGTCGGCGAACCAGCGGGCGGCGCCGGAGGTCATCTCCGGCGCCGAGGTTGGGAGCCATGACGACGACCGCACCCGCGACCGAGGTCGCTGCCGCCGCGACGCCGGCCGCCGCGCCGCCCGCCCCTCCCGCACCGTCCGCGCCGTCCGCACCCGCGCGCCGTACCGGCCGGTGGATCGAGGACTGGCGGCCCGAGGACGCGACGTTCTGGGAGCAGACCGGTCGCGCGGTGGCCCGCCGCAACCTGGCCTGGTCGATCTTCGCCGAGCACCTGGGCTTCTCGGTGTGGCTGATCTGGAGCGTCAGCTCGGCGTTCCTGGTCTCGGCCGGCTTCGACTTCACCGCCCAGCAGCTCTTCCTGCTGGTGGCGCTGCCGAACCTGGTCGGCTCGCTGCTGCGGCTGCCCTACACCTTCGCGGTGCCGCGGTTCGGCGGGCGGAACTGGACGATGGTGAGCGCGGCGATGCTGCTGGTGCCGACGCTGCTGTTCACCTACGCCGTGCAGGAGCCGACCACGCCGTTCTGGGCCTTCTGCCTGATCGCCGCGACGGCCGGCTTCGGCGGCGGCAACTTCGCCTCCTCGATGGCCAACATCAACTTCTTCTACCCCGCCGCCCAGAAGGGCGCCGCGCTCGGCCTGAACGCGGCCGGCGGCAACCTCGGTGTCTCGCTGGTCCAGCTCCTCCTGCCCGTCCTCGTCGGCGGCGCGGGGATCTTCGGGCTGGTGCAGGCCTCCGACGGCGGCGTCCACCTGGAGCGGGCCGCCTGGGTCTACGCCGGGCTGGCGGTGGTGGCGACGTTCGCGGCGTGGCGCTGGATGGACAACCTCGGGACCGCGGTCTCCCGGCCGCGCGAGCAGCTGCGCGTCGTGCGGCACCGCCACACCTGGGTGATGGCGTTCCTCTACATCGGCACGTTCGGCTCGTTCATCGGCTACTCGGCGGCGATGCCGCTCCTGATCAAGCTCAACTTCTGGGTCCCCGGGCCCGGCGCCCTCGGCACCGGCGTCTACTTCGCCTACTACGCCTTCCTCGGCGCCCTGGTCGGCTCCGCGACCCGGCCGCTGGGCGGCTGGCTGGCCGACCGGGTCGGCGGTGCGAAGGTCACCCTCGGCGCCTTCGCCGCGATGATCGTGGGCACGCTGGCGGTGCTGTGGACGCTGACCCAGCTCACGCCGAACCCGACGCAGGACCCGGCGATCGCGACCGACAACCGCTCCTGGTTCCCGTGGTTCCTCGCCTTCTTCCTCTGCGTCTTCGCCGCGACCGGCATCGGCAACGGCTCGACGTACAAGATGATCCCGGCGATCTGGCGCACCGAGGCCGAGCGCGCGACGACGGCGGGCACGCCCGAGCGGACCGCTGCGGTCGACGCCGCGACGAAGCAGGCCTCCGCGGCGATCGGCGTCATCGGGGCCGTCGGCGCGGTCGGCGGCTTCCTGGTCCCGCTGGCGTTCAGCTCGCCGTGGGTCGAGGACCCGATGTCGGCGACCAAGGGTGCGTTCGTCGTCTTCACGGCGTTCTACGTCGTCTGTGCCGCCGTCGTGCACGTCGTCTTCTGCGCCGTCGCGCGGGGGAGGCCGGCGCGGTCCGGACGGCGATCTGAGTGACCACGGGCTCGACGCGGACCCACTGCCCCTACTGCAGCCTGCAGTGCGGCATGACCCTCGAACGGGTCGGCCGCACGCTGGAGGTGCGGCCCTGGCCGGAGTTCCCCGTCAACGAGGGCGCGCTGTGCCGGAAGGGCTGGACCGCGACCGGGCTGCGCGGGCACCGGGAGCGGCTGACCACGCCGCTGGTGCGCGACGCCGCGACCGGTGAGCTGCGGGCGGCCGGCTGGGACGAGGCGCTCGACCTCGTCGCCGAGCGGCTCCGGGCGGTGCAGTCCGCGCACGGCCGCGACGCCGTGGCGGTCTTCGGCGGCGGCGGGCTGACCAACGAGAAGGCCTACCAGCTCGGCAAGCTGGCGCGCGTCGCGCTCGGCACCAGCCAGGTCGACTACAACGGCCGCTGGTGCATGAGCTCGGCCGCCTCCGCGGGCAACCAGGCCCTCGGGATCGACCGGGGGCTGCCGTTCCCGCTGGCCGACGTGGAGCGGGCCGACGTCGTCGTGCTGGTCGGCTCGAACCTCGCCGAGACGATGCCCCCGGCGGCGCGGCACCTCGACCGGCTCCGCGAGCGGGGCGGGCGCGTCGTGGTGGTCGACCCGCGACGCACGCCGACCGCCGAGCGGGCCGACCTCGTCCTCCAGCCGGTGCCGGGCACGGACCTGCCGCTGGCCCTCGGCGTGCTGCACCTGCTCGACGCGGCCGGCGCCGTCGACGAGGAGTACGTCGCCACGCGGACGACCGGGTTCGACGCGGTCCGCAGGTCGGTCGTCGGCTGGTGGCCCGAGCGGGTCGAGCGGGTCACCGGCGTGCCCGCCGCGGAGCTGCGCGCGCTGGCCGACCTGCTGGCCGGCTCCCCGCGCGTGGTGGTGCTGACCGCCCGCGGGGCAGAGCAGCACAGCCAGGGCACCGCCACGGTGCTCGCCTGGCTCAACGTGGCGCTCGCCCTCGGGATGCCGGGAAAGGTCGGCGCCGGCTACGGCTGCCTCACCGGCCAGGGCAACGGCCAGGGCGGTCGCGAGCACGGCCAGAAGGCCGACCAGCTCCCGGGCTACCGGATGATCGACGACCCCGCCGCCCGGGCCCACGTCGCCGGGGTGTGGGGCGTCGACCCGGACTCGCTGCCGGGCCCCGGCCGGTCGGCGTACGAGCTGCTGGACTCCCTCGGCACCGACGAGGGCGCCCGGGCGCTGCTGGTGCTGGGCAGCAACATCGTGGTCTCCGCGCCCCACGCCACCCACGTCACCGAGCGGCTCGCCGCCCTCGACCTGCTCGTCGTCGCCGACATCGTTCTTTCCGAGACCGCGTCGCTGGCAGACGTCGTGCTGCCCGTGACCCAGTGGGCCGAGGAGACCGGCACCATGACGAACCTCGAGGGCCGGGTGGTGCTGCGCGAGCGCGCGGTCTCGCCGCCCGCGGGCGTGCGCACCGACCTCGAGCTGATGGCCGACCTGGCCGGGCGGCTCGGGTCGCCGGTGCCGTTCTCCGCCGACCCGGCCGAGGTGTTCGCCGAGCTCGGCCGGGCCTCGGCCGGCGGTCGCGCGGACTACGCCGGCATCACCCACGAGCGGATCCGGGCCGAGCACGGGGTGTTCTGGCCCTGCCCGGACGCCGACCACCCCGGGACCCCGCGGCTGTTCGCGGACCGCTTCGCCACGCCCGACGGTCGGGCGCGGTTCGTGGTGGTCGACCACGCCGGCGCCGCGGAGCAGCCGGACGCGGCGTACCCCCTCCACCTGACGACGGGGCGGGTCCTCGCGCAGTACCAGTCCGGCGCGCAGACCCGCCGCGTCCGCGACCTGCCCGACGACGGGCCCTTCGTGGAGCTGCACCCGATGCTGGCCGACCGGATCGGCGCGCGCGACGGCGAGCCGGTCGTCGTGACCACCCGGCGCGGGGAGCTCACGGCGCCGGCGCGGGTGGTCGCCACGATCCGCGCCGACACGGTGTTCGTGCCGTTCCACTGGGTCGGGGCGAACCGGCTCACCAACGACGCGCTCGACCCCTCCTCGCGGATGCCGGAGTTCAAGGCCTGTGCGGCGGCGGTGCGCGCATGAGCCGCGGGCGGACCCTCGAGCGGGTGGTCGTCGTCGGCGCCGGGATGGCGGCGGTCCGGCTGGCCGGCGACCTCGCGGGCGGCGGCGCCCACGACGTGGTGCTGCTCGGCGACGAGCCGCACGCGCCGTACAACCGGATCCTGCTCTCGGCCGTGCTGGAGGGCACCCACGACCCGGCGTCGCTCGCGCTGCCGCTGCCCGACGAGGTGGACCTGCGCACGGGCACCCGGGTCGTCGAGGTGCACCGGGCCGAGCGCGAGGTGGAGCTGGCCGACCGGACCCGGGTGGGCTACGACCGGCTCGTGCTCGCCACCGGCAGCGTGCCGACGCTGCCGCCGATCCGCGGCCTGGTCCGGGTCGACGGTCGCCTCGACGACCGGGTGCACGCCTTCCGGAGCCTCGAGGACTGCCGCCGGCTCGACGCGGCCGTCCCGGCGGCGCGCCGCGCCGTCGTCGTCGGTGGCGGCCTGCTCGGCCTGCAGGTGGCTCGAGCCCTGAGCGTCCGCGGGCTGGTCACCGAGGTGGTCGAGGGCGGCGAGCACCTGCTGCGCAGCCAGGTCGGCCCGGCCGCCGGGTCCGTGCTGGCCCGCGGGCTGCGCCGCCTCGGCACCACCGTCTGCACCGGTGCGCGCGCGGTCCGGCTGACCCCCACGGGCGACACGTGCCGGCTGAGCCTGGACAACGGCTACGCGCTGGAGGACCTCGACCTGGTCGTGCTCACCGCCGGCGGCCGGCCGAGCACCGCGCTCGCCCGCCGGGCCGGCCTCGCCGTACGTCGCGGGGTGGTCGTGGACGACCGCCTGTGCACCAGCGACGAGCAGGTCCACGCGATCGGCGACTGCGCCCAGCGCGGCGACCGCACGACGGGGTTCGTCGCTCCCGCCTGGGAGCAGGCCGAGGTGCTGGCCCGGCACCTGCGCGGCGAGGACCGGTCCTACGAGGGGTCGCGGGTCGTCGCCCGGCTGCGCGCCACCGACCTCGACGTCGCCGTGCTGGGCGAGCCGGAGCGGGCCGAGGGCGAGGTGGTCGAGGTGACCAACCCCGTCGTCGGCTCCCACCGCAAGCTGGTCGTGCGCGACGGGCGGATCGTGGCCGCGACCCTCGTCGGCGACCTCTCCCGCGTCGGCCTGGTCACCCAGCACTTCGACCGCGGCACCGTCCTCGGCCCCACCGAGCCGGCCGACCTGCTCCTGCCCGAGCGGCCCGCGGCCGGCGCGCCGAGCGCCGCCGCGGCCCTGCCCGACGACGCCGAGGTCTGCGCGTGCGCCGGCGTCACCGCCGGGCGCGTCCGCGCCTGCTCCTCGCTGGCCGACGTCACCGCCACCACCCGCGCCACCACCGGTTGCGGCGGCTGCGCCGCCAGCGTCCGCGACCTGCTCGCAGCACGACCGTCCCTCAGCAGCATGGAAGGAACCCCCCGATGAGCCCCCACCTCCGCAAGACCCTCGTGGTCGTCGGCCACGGCATGGTCGGCCACCGCTTCGTGCAGGCGGCGATCGAGCGCGGCCTCACCGAGACCCACGACGTCGTGGTGGTCGGCGAGGAGCCGCGCCCCGCGTACGACCGCGTCGCGCTCACCTCGTTCTTCGAGGTCGGCGCCGACGCACTGTCGTTCCTGCCGGCCGGGGAGTACGACGACCCGCGGGTGCGGCTGCTGCTCGGCACGTCGGTCGTGGAGGTCGACCCGGCCGGGCGGACCGTGCGCCTCTCCGACGGCACCGCCGTCGCCTACGACGAGCTCGTGCTCGCGACCGGCGCCGCGCCGTTCGTGCCGCCGGTGCCCGGCCACGACCTGCCCGGCTGCTTCGTCTACCGCACGATCGAGGACCTCGAGGCGATCCGCGACGCGGCCGCCGGTGCGCGGACGGGTGCCGTCGTCGGGGGTGGCCTGCTCGGGCTGGAGGCCGCCAACGCGCTGCACGGCCTCGGCCTGGAGACCCACGTGGTCGAGATGGCGCCCCGGCTGATGCCGGTCCAGGTCGACGACGCCGGCGGCGCGACGCTGGCCCGCCACGTCGAGGGGCTGGGGCTGCGGCTGCACACCGGGGTCGCGACGAAGGCGGTCCTCGAGCGCGACGGCCGTGCCGCGGGGCTCGACCTCGGCGAGGCCGGCGGCCGCGTGGAGGCCGACGTCGTGGTGTTCTCCGCGGGCATCCGCCCGCGGGACGCCCTGGCCCGGGCCGCCGGGCTGGACCTGGCCGAGCGCGGGGGCGTGCTGGTCGACGAGCGGTGCCGCACCTCCGACCCGCACGTGTGGGCGGTCGGGGAGTGCGCGGCGCCGGCGGGACGGATGTACGGCCTGGTCGCGCCGGGCTACGCGATGGCCGAGGTCGTCGTCGACGCGCTGCTCGGCGGGCCGGGGGAGTTCACCGGTGCCGACATGTCCACCAAGCTCAAGCTGATGGGCGTGGACGTGGCGTCTTTCGGCGACGCGTTCGCGACCACCGCCGGTGCGCTGGAGCTGGTCCTGGCCGACGCCGTGGCCGGGGTCTACAAGAAGCTGGTCGTCTCCGAGGACGGTCGCCGGCTCCTCGGCGGGATCCTGGTCGGTGACGCGTCGGCGTACGGCGTGCTCCGCCCGATGGTCAGCTCCGGCATCGAGCTGCCCGAGAACCCCGAGGAGCTGATCCTCCCGGCCTCCCGGGGCGGCGCCGAGGTGAGCCTGCCCGACGACGCGCAGGTCTGCTCCTGCAACGACGTGAGCAAGGCCGACATCGTCGCGGCCGCCGCCTGCGAGGGCACGACGCGCGCCGGCGCCACCTGCGGCTCGTGCAAGCCGCTGGTCAAGAAGGTGATCGAGGAGTACTACGCCGCGCAGGGCCGCACGGTCGACCGCAGCCTGTGCGAGCACTTCGCGATGACCCGCCAGGAGCTCTTCGACGTGGTCGCCGTCCACGGGTACACCGGCTTCGACCAGGTCGTCGCCGGCCACGGCACCGGCCGCGGCTGCGACGTCTGCAAGCCCACCGTCGCCTCGATCCTCGCCTCCCAGCTCGGCCACCACGTGCTCGACGAGGGGAGCGCGGCGCTGCAGGACACCAACGACGCCTACCTGGCCAACATCCAGCGCAACGGCACCTACTCGGTCGTCCCGCGGATCCCCGGCGGCGAGATCACCCCCGAGGGGCTGATCGTGATCGGCGAGGTCGCCCGGGACTTCGGGCTCTACACCAAGATCACCGGCGGCCAGCGCATCGACCTGTTCGGCGCGCGGATGGAGGAGCTGCCGGCGATCTGGTCGCGGCTGGTCGACGCCGGCTTCGAGTCCGGCCACGCCTACGGCAAGTCGCTGCGCACGGTGAAGTCGTGCGTCGGCTCGACCTGGTGCCGGTACGGCGTGCAGGACTCGGTCCGGATGGCGATCGACCTGGAGCTGCGCTACCGCGGGCTGCGCTCGCCGCACAAGCTCAAGGGCGGCGTCAGCGGCTGCGCCCGCGAGTGCGCGGAGGCGCGCGCGAAGGACTTCGGGATCATCGCCACCGAGAAGGGCTGGAACCTCTACGTCGGCGGGAACGGCGGCGCCACCCCCGCCCACGCCCGGCTGCTGGCCGGGGACCTCGACGACGGGACGCTCGTGCGCTACCTCGACCGGTTCCTCATGTACTACGTCCGGACCGCCGACCGGCTGCAGCGCACCGCCCCGTGGATCGACTCCCTCGACGGCGGGCTCGAGCGGGTCCGCGAGGTCGTGGTCGACGACGCGCTCGGGCTCGGCTCGGAGCTCGAGGCGGCGATGGCCCGGCACGTCGACGGCTACCAGGACGAGTGGCGGGGCACCCTGGAGGACCCCGACAAGCTCGCGCGCTTCGTGTCCTTCGTCAACGCCCCGGACGTGCCCGACCCGCACATCGCGTTCCGCGCCGAGCGCGACCAGGAGGTCCCGGCGGAGCCGACCGGCCCGGTCACCCTCGGCGCGACGATCCCGGTCGGGGCGCCGCGGTGAGCGCGGGCGTCCCCACCACGGCGTACACGGTGGTGTGCGGGCTCGACCGGGTCCCGCGGGAGGGCGGGGTCTGCGCCCTGGTCGAGGGGCGGGCGGTGGCGGTCTTCCGGACCTGGGACGACGAGGTGTTCGCCCTGGACAACTACGATCCCTTCTCGCGGGCCTCGGTGCTGGCCCGTGGCATCGTCGGCACGCGCGGGGAGGTCCCGTTCGTCGCCTCGCCGATGCACAAGCAGGCCTTCGACCTGCGCACCGGGCAGTGCCTCGACGACGCGGCGGTCCGGGTACCGACGTACGACGTCGCCGTCCGCGACGGGACGGTCCTGGTGGGTCCGGCCCGCCGGTGAACGGACCGGACGGGGCCGAGGAGGAGGGAGGGACCGTGGGCGAACCGCTCCCGCTGGCCGGCTACCGCATCGGCGTCACCGCCGCCCGCAAGGTCGAGGACCAGATCGGCCTGCTCGAACGGCGCGGGGCCGAGGTGGTGTGGGCGCCCGCGCTGTCGCTGGAGCCCAACCAGGTCGACGACGCCTCGCTGCGCGCGGCGACCGAGGAGGTCCTGGCGCGGCCGGTGGACATGTTCCTGGCGACCACCGGCATCGGGATGCGGACGTGGTTCGAGGCCGCGGACTCCTGGGGGCTCGGCGACGCGCTGGTCGCCGCCATCGGCCGCGCCGAGATCCTGGCGCGGGGGCCGAAGTCGGTTGGCGCGCTGCGCCGGCGCGGGCTGCGCGAGCTGTGGGCGCCGGCCTCGGAGTGCTTCGAGGACGTGCTCGAGCACCTGCGGGGCCGCTCGCTGGAGGGGCTGCGGATCGTCGTGCAGGAGCACGGCCAGTCGCTCTCCATGGTGGCCCACGCGCTGCGCCGGCAGGGCGCGGACGTCACCGTCGTCACCGTCTACCGCGTCGAGTCCGCCGAGGACCTCGAGCCGCTGTTCGGCATGATCGACCTGGTCGCCGACCGGGCGCTCCACGCGGTCACCTTCACCTCCGCGCCCGCCGTCGCCGCCCTGATGGAGGCGGCCGGCCCGACCGGTCGCCGCGACGACGTCGTCGCGGCCTTCCAGGCCGACGTGGTCGCCTCCTGCGTCGGACCGGTCACCGCCGCGGCCTTCGAGCTGTGGGGCGTCCCCACCATCCACCCCGAGCGGAACCGGCTGGCCGCGATGGTCAAGCAGCTCGAGACCGAGCTGCCCTCGCGCAGCGCCGGGGTCAGCATCGAGGTCGCCGGCCACACCCTGCTCCTGCACGGCGACGAGGTGCTGCTCGACGGCGCCGAGGTCCGGCTCTCCCCGGCGCCCTTCGCGCTGCTCCAGGCGCTCCTGGTCAACCCCGGCCACGTGGTCTCGCGGCGCGAGCTGCTCGCCGCGCTGCCCTCGGGCACCGCCGGCTCCGAGCACGCCGTCGAGATGGCGGTCGCCCGGCTGCGGGCCGCGCTGGGCACCCGGATCGTGCAGACGGTGGTCAAGCGCGGCTACCGGCTGGCGGTCACGCCGTGACCCTCCTGGTCACGGTCGCCCACGGCACGCGCACGGCCGCCGGGAACGAGGTCGCCCGGGCGCTGACCACGGCGGCGGCCGAGCGGCTCGGCCTGCCCGGCGTGGCGGCGTACGTCGAGCTGGCGGAGCCGCTCCTCGCCGACGTCGCGGCCGACGCCGGCCGGCGAGGGGAGCCGGGCGTGGTCGTGCCGCTGCTGCTCTCGACCGGGATGCACGTGCGCTCCGACCTGCCCGCGATGGTGCGCGGCTCCGCGCTCCGGCTCGGCCGCCAGCTCGGCCCGCACCCGCTGCTGGCCTCCGCCATGGTCTCCCGGCTCGTCTCCGCCGGGGCCGCCCCGGGCTCCCCGGTGGTGATGGTGGCGGCCGGCTCGACCGACCCGCTCGCCGTCCGCGACCTCGACCGGTCCGCCGACCTCCTCGGCCGGGCCTGGGGCGCACCGGTCCGCTGGGCCACCCTCAGCGGCCTCGGCCCCCGCCCGGCCGACGTGGTGCGGCCGGGGGACGCGGTGGCGCCGTACCTGCTCGCGACCGGCTACTTCGACCGCCGCCTGCGGGACGACTGCCTCGCCGCCGGAGCCGCCGTCGTCGCCGACGTCGTCGGCCCGCACCCGCTCGTCGTGGACCTCGTCGTCGCCCGCGCCCGCGCCCTCGTCGCCGCCCGGCACTGGGAGCGACGCGCGGCCTGAGCGGTGAGCGCCTCGCCTTGCAGGAGTCACCGGTTCACCGGGGACTCCCGCACCACTCCGCGGCCTTCTCTGACGCTCCGCGGGTGTTGCGATGGCAGGGAGGCTTCAACATCCCAAGTTCACTTGGGATGTTGAAGCTTCCCTGCCTTTCCCACCACCAAGCCGCCGCACCACTACCCGCGGTCCAGGTCGAGCGCCTCGGGGGTGTGCAGCCGCACCATGAACCGGCCCGTGTGGGCGGGCACGCGGGAGCGGGTGGCCAGCGAGACGCCGACCATCGTGGCGACGGCGAGCGGCACCGACCAGGCGGCGGGCTGCTCGAGGAGCACCGACGGCCAGCCGGCGGGGGCGGCCGTGGTCAGGGTCAGCAGCACGGCCGCGCCGGAGCCGAGCCCGCCCACGGCCAGGCCCGCGACGGCGCCGGCGTCGGTGAGCCGGCGCCACCAGATGCCGAGCAGCAGCAACGGGCAGAACGTTGAGGCGGCGACCGCGAACGCCAGCCCCACGGCCCGGGCCACGCCGACGTGCGGGGCGGCGAGCGCCATCAGCATCGGGACGACGACCGCCAGGACCGCGCCGAGGCGGAACGCCGTCACGCCGGCAAGCCGCCGGCCGCGGAACGGCCGGCCCGTGACGTCCTGCGAGAGCACGCCGGCGACCGCGATCGAGAGCCCCGAGGACGTCGAGAGGAACGCCGCGAACGCGCCGGCCGTCACCAGGCCGGTCAGCACCTCCCCGAGCAGCCCCGGGACCATCAGCCGCGGCAGCTCCAGCACCAGCACGTCGGAGCGGCCGGAGGCGGCCAGCTCCGCGGCGTAGGCCCGCCCGAGCGCGCCGTACACCGGCGGGAGGAGGTAGAAGACGCCGAGCAGGGCCAGCACGACGAGCGTCGTGCGGCGGGCGGCGCGGCCGTCGGGGTTGGTGTAGAAGCGGACGACCACGTGCGGCAGGCCCATGGTGCCGAGGAACGTCGCGAGGATGAGGGAGTACGTCACGTAGAGCCCCTGGCCGCCCCCGGAGGCCAGCGGGGAGGACCAGTCGCCCACCGCCGAGGACCCCGTCAGCGCGGGCGAGGCGCCGGGCCGCCCGTCGGAGAGCCAGACGACGGCGAGGACGGCGGCGGGCAGCAGGAGCGCCCAGAGCTTCAGCCAGTACTGGAAGGCCTGCACGAAGGTGATGCTGCGCATCCCGCCGGAGGTGACGTTGGCCAGCACGACGGCGCCGACGATGACCGGCCCGACCCACGTCGGCGCGCCCACCGCCGAGCGCAGGGTCAGGCCCGCCCCCTGGAACTGCGGGTAGAGGTAGAGCAGCCCGATCGCCACCACCAGCACCGAGCACACCGAGCGCACACCGGTCGACCCGAACCGCGCCTCGGCGAAGTCCGGCAGCGTGTAGGCCCCCGAGCGGCGGAGCGGGGCGGCCACCAGGACGAGCAGGACGAGGTACCCGGCGGTCCACCCGATCGGGTACCACAGCATGTCCGCGCCGAAGGTCAGCACGAGACCGGCGACGCCGAGGAAGGACGCGGCCGAGAGGTACTCCCCGCCGATCGCGCTGGCGTTGAGCCGCGGACCGACCGAGCGGGAGGCGACGAGGAAGTCGCTGGTGGTGCGCGAGAAGCGCAGGCCCCACGTCCCGATCGCGAGGGTGGCGACGGCGACCAGGGCGATCGCGACGACGCCCGGGACGCTGGTCACCCCTCGACCTCGCTCATCAGGTCCAGGAAGTCCTGCTCGTTGCGCTCCGCGCGACGCACGTAGCGCCAGCCCAGCACCACCAGGAGCGGGTACGCCGCCACGCCGAGCAGCAGCCACGGCAGCGGCGCCCCGAGCAGGTGGACGCCGGTCAGCCCCGGCCAGAGGTGGAAGGCCAGCGGCAGCGACCCGAGCGTCACCGCGAGCACCGCCAGCACCCGCACCGCCAACCACAGCTGCTCGCGCAGCAACGAGCCCATGTAGACCTCGCCCAGCCGGGTCTCGGCGTCGATGTCGCGCGTCCGCGCGGCAGGGGTGCGCCGGCGGGGCGGGCCGGTCACGCGCACCCGCTCGACCCGGACCCGCTCGGGCCGCACCCGCTCGACCCGCACCCGCTCCGGCCGGGCCGGGCGCTCGGGCGGGTGGCCGCTCATGCCCCCGACCGGCGCAGCAGCAGGTCGCGCAGCTGGCGGGTGTGCCGCCGGCTGACGCCGAGCTCGGTGCCGCCGGTGACCACGACCGAGCAGCGGCCGGCCTCCATCCGCAGCTCGGCCACGTGCGCGAGGGAGACGAGCAGCGAGCGGTGGATGCGCACGAACCCCGCCGCCGCCCACTCCTCCTCGAGCTGGGAGAGCGGGGTGCGCACGAGGTAGGAGCCGCCCGACGCCCCCTCGGCGCCGTCGGCCACGTGCAGCCGCGCGTAGTCGCCCTGCGCCTCGACGTGGCTGATCGCGACCCGGTCGACGAAGCGGGTGACCCCGCCCCGCTCGACCGCCACCTGCACGTCGTCGCGCGCCGGCGCCTGCTCCGGGACCGCCTGGCGCCCGCCGGCCGTCGCCTCGACCACGCGGCGTACCGCCTCCGCGAGCCGGTCCGCCCGCACCGGCTTGAGGACGTAGTCGACCGCCCGGACGTCGAAGGCCTCGACCGCGTGCTCCTCGTGGGCGGTGACGAAGACGATCGCCGGCGGCGTCCGGAACCGGCTGAGCACCTGGGCCAGCTCCAGCCCGGTCAGCCCCGGCATCTGCACGTCGAGGAAGACGACGTCGACGTCGACCTCCTGCAGCATCCGCAGGCCCTCCGTCGCCGAGTCGCTGGTCAGCACCTCGCGGACCCGGTCGTCCCGGGCCAGGAGCCAGGAGAGCTCGTCGAGCGCCGGCCGCTCGTCGTCGACGACCAGGGCCCTCACGGCCGGCCCCTCACGGGTGCACCCCGGGTGCGAACTTCGGCACCCGCACGACCACGCGGGTGCCGGCACCGGGCGCGGTCTCGACGACCAGCCCGTAGTCGTCGCCGAACGCGTTGCGCAGCCGCGCGTCGACGTTCCCCAGCCCGACGGAGTCCAGCGCCGCGTCACCGGCCAGCGCGCGCCGTACTCGCTCCGGGTCCTCGCCCACGCCGTCGTCCTCCACCTCGATGACGCACGCCTGCCCACGGTCGTGCGCGGTGATCCGGATGTGCCCGACGCCCTCGGCCGACTCCAGGCCGTGCCGCACGGCGTTCTCGACGAGCGGCTGGACGCAGAGGAAGGGTACGGCGACCGGCAGCACCTCGGGGGCGATCCCGAGGGTCACCTGGAGCCGGTCGCCGAACCGGGCCTGCTCGAGCAGGAGGTACCGCTCGACCGACCGCAGCTCCTCGGCCAGGGTCGTGAACTCCCCGTGCCGGCGGAAGGAGTAGCGGGTGAAGTCGGCGAACTCCAGCAGCAGCTCGCGCGCCCGGTCGGGGTCGGTGCGCACGAAGCTCGCGATGGCCCCGAGGGAGTTGTAGATGAAGTGCGGGCTGATCTGGGCGCGCAGCGCCCGCACCTCCGCCTCGACCAGCCGGGTCCGCGACGCGTCGAGCTCGGCGAGCTCGAGCTGGCCGGAGACCCACTGCGCGACCTCGTCGGTGGCGCGGGCCAGGCCGGCGGTGGGGTACGGCGCGAACGCCTGCAGCGTGCCGACGACGCGCTCCTCGACCACCAGCGTGGAGACCACCGCCGTCCGCACCGGGCAGCCCTGCTCCCGGCAGGCGAGGTCGGTGCGGTCGAAGCCGCGGGTGCCGCCGCGCTCGAGCGTGGCGGCGACCAGCGCGGGCACCTGCGGGCCGTGGTGCTGGCCGGTGCCGTCCCAGGCGAGCAGGCCGGCGGTGTCGGTGATCGCCAGCGCGGGGGTGCCCAGCAGGGCGCGCAGGTGCCGGATGCTCCGCTCGGCCGAGTCCGCGGTCAGGCCCTCGCGCAGCGCCGGGCTGGCCAGCGAGGCCGAGTGCAGGGCGCGGAACGTCGCCCGGTCGGTCTCGCTGCCGAGGTGGGTGCGGCGCCAGGCACGGACCACGGTGTCGCCCCGCTCAGCGGAAGTCGATGAGCAGCATGTCGGTGTCGGTGCCGTCCGAGATGGTGTCGGTCATCGGGTCGCGCTCGCCCTCCGGCTCCTCCTCCGCGGCACCGGCGGTCTCCTCGCGGACGACGGTCGCGCGGAAGCAGCGGGCCAGGTACGGCAGCTGCATGCCGTCCATGCCGCGCCCGAAGTCGTCGTAGAACGCCACCACCTCGGCGAGCCTGGCCTCGCGCTCGGCCTCCGGGAGGGTCGCGACGTTCGACCGGGACAGCGCGAGGTCGCGGATCGAGTGCCGGTCGACGACCTGCCAGTGCTTGAACGTCGCCTCGTCGACGAACCCGAAGAGCGGCGAGGTCACCACGGCGCCGGCCGGGTCCTCCTGCTGCTCCTGGGTGCCGAGCAGCTCCCCGAGCCGCCGCACCCAGGGGATCCGCGTGTCGGGGACGTTCCACACCAGCGCGAGCCGGCCGCCGGGGCGCAGCACGCGCGCGATCTCCGGCAGCGCCCGCTCGTGGTCGAACCAGTGGAACGCCTGGGCGCAGACCACCACGTCGATCGAGGCGTCCGGCAGCGGCAGGTCCTCGGCGGGCGCACCGGTGACCGGCACGTCGGGCAGGTCGCGCTTGAGCAGCTCGAGCAGGGCCGGGTCGGGCTCGGTGGCGTGCACGTCGTGGCCGAGGTCGGCCAGGACCTTGGTCAGCTTGCCGGTGCCGGCGCCGACCTCCAGCACGGTGCACCCGTCGGTGCCGGCAAGCCACGCGGCGGCCTCGCGCGGGTACGACGGCCGGCCGCGGTCGTAGGCGTCCGCGACGCCGCCGAAGGAGCGCCCGGGACCGTTCGCGGGGGACTGGTCTGCCATCGGGCCGAGGCTACCGGCTGCGTACCCTTCTCGCCGTGACCGCCGATCCCCTCGCCTGGCTGGTGTCCCTCGAGGGCGTGCCCTCCGCGTACGCCGCCGTCCGCGACGGCATCGACGTCATGCTCCGCGACCGCGGGCTGCGCAAGACCTCGCCGGAGACGACCGCCGAGTCGCTCCTGCGCGGGGCGCACGCGAGCGCCGTTCTCGAGGGGTCGGCCTCGACCATCGAGGAGGTCCGCGCGGGCGACGCCGACCCGATCGCGCAGGACGCGGTGCGCGTCTCCACCGAGCTCCTCGGCCTCACCCCGCTGCTCTCCCGCGCCCCGCTGCAGGCCTTCGCCCGCCTGCACGCGCTGGCCGCCCGCGGCACGCTCGCCGACGACGAGCTCGGCCGCCCGCGCGACGCCGAGTCGGCCGCGCGCCTGCGCGACATCGCCTCGCTGCTGACCAGCACCACCTCGGCCCCGGCCCTCCTGGTCGCCGCGGTCGTGCACGCCGACCTGGTCTCCACCTCGCCGTTCCCCTCGCACAACGGCATCGTGGCCCGGGCCGTCGAGCGCCTCGTGCTGGTCGCCCGCGGGGTCGACGAGAAGTCGCTCGTCGTCCCGGAGGCCGGGCACCTCGCCAACCGCGCGGCATACGAGTCGAACCTGCGCGGGTACGCCGGCGGCACCCGCAACGGCGTGCACTCCTGGCTGCTCTACGCGCCGGAGGCGTACGCCGCGGGCGCCGACGCCAGCCCCCTGCGCGACGGCACGTCCGGCTGAGGACCCCGGACATGCAGGTGGCACCCGGGCCCTGACTTCGACTCGAGTGCCACCGCTGACACGTTGACCATGGCTACCAGGCGTGCATCTCTACTGCTGCCGCGGAAGTCTTCCGAGTGCCAGCGCCCTGAAAAAGGGTGGATCGCCGCGTGGGTACCTCGGTCCCCGTGTACGTCTGTGGAGTTCTGCTCTCCGTTGTACGCCGGTCCGCGAGGACGATCAACCCTTGACTTCCGGGGCCCGGAGTGGGTGAGCAGGCCGCTCAGGCGCCTTCGCGTCGTCGGCGGGCGCTGGCCCACAGGACGCCGCCGACGGCGGCGATCCCACCGACGGCGAGCGCGGCGATGGTGGGGCCGGCCGGGGGCAGCGGCACCCGGCTGCGCAGCGCGACCGGCTTGACGAAGACCAGCACCGGCCAGCCGTTCGTCGTCGCCACCTTGCGCAGGTCACGGTCGGGGTTGACCGCGTAGGGGTGCCCGACCGCCTCGAGCATCGGGACGTCGGTGATCGAGTCGCTGTAGGCGAAGCACTCGTCGAGGTCGTAGCCGCGCTCCTCGGCGAGCTGGCGGACCGCGTTCGCCTTCTCCTCGGCGTAGGCGTAGTACTCGATCTCGCCGGTGTAGCGGCCCTCGACGATCTCCAGGCGCGTGGCGACGACGTGGTCCGCGCCGAGCATCTCGCCGATCGGCTCGACGACCTCGCTGCCGGAGGTCGACACGATGACGACGTCGCGCCCGGCGAGACGGTGCTCCTCGATGAGCGAGACGGCCTCGTCGTAGACCAGCGGGTCGACCACGTGGTGCAGGGTGTCGCCGACGATCTCGCGGACCGTCGCGACGTCCCAGCCGCCGACGAGCTGGGAGAGGAACAGCCGCAGCTTCTCCATCTGGTCGTGGTCGGCGCCGCCGACGAGGTAGACGAACTGCGCGTACGCCGAGCGCAGGACCGCCCGCCGGGAGATCAGGCCGCCCGCCTGGAAGGGCTTGCTGAAGGCCAGCGTGCTCGACTTGGCGATGATGGTCTTGTCGAGGTCGAAGAAGGCCGCGGTCGGGCGGGACATGCCGCCATCGTAGGGCGCGGGGTGCAGCCCGGCAGGCGTCCACAGCAACCCGCGGAGTGGGGTTGTCCACAACGCCTCGCCGGCCGAGCCGGGGGCGTCGGCGCCCCCGGGAACGGTTCCGGACATGCCTGCACCCCAGACCCCCGCCCCGCTGCTGGTCACCAGCGACCCCGCCCTGCTCGACGACCTGCGTCGCCTCGCCGCCGCGGCCGGCATCGAGGCCGAGGTCGCGCCCGACGCGGTCGCCGCGCTGCGCCGCTGGACCGCCCCACCGCTGGTGCTGGTCGGCGCCGACGTCGCCGGCGACCTCGCCCACCTCGGACCGGCGCGCCGCCCCGGCGTCCACCTGGTCACCTGGGGCCCGCCGGGCGAGGACGTCTACCGCGACGCGGTCGCGCTGGGCGTCGAGTCGGTGCTCGGCCTGCCCGGGGCGGAGGCCCGGCTCACCGAGGCGCTGACCGACCTCGGGGAGGGCGGACCCGCGCCGGGTCTCGTGCTCGGGACGGTCGGCGGGTCCGGGGGCGCCGGCGCCACGACGTTCGCCTGCGCCCTCGGGCAGGTGGCGGCGAGGACGGGCCGGGCCGTGGTCGTCGACGCCGACCCGCTGGGGCCGGGGGTCGACCGGGTGCTCGGGCTGGAGGGGTGCGAGGGCTTCCGCTGGGACGCCCTGTGCCGCACGAGCGGCCGGCTCGGCGGGCGTGCGCTGCGCGAGGCGCTGCCCCGGCGGGGCGGGCTGGGGGCGCTCGGCTGGTACGCCGGCTCGACCGACCCGCTGCAGCCCGGCGCCCTCCGCGAGGTCCTCTCCGCGGCCCGGCGGGGCCACGACACCGTCGTCGTCGACCTGCCGCGCTCGGTCGACGCCATGACGGGGTCGGCTGGTGACGAGGTGCTCGCGCGCTGCGACCAGGTGCTCCTCGTGGTCCGCCCCACCGTGGCCGGGGTGTCCTCGGCGGCGCGGCTGTGCGCCCGGCTGCCCGACCGGGACCGGGTGCGGCTGGTCGTCCGCGGCCGGGGCCTCGAGCCGGGCGAGGTCGCGCGCGTCTGCGGAGCCCCCGTCGTGGCCGCGATGGCCGACCAGCGCGGCCTCGCGGAGTCGATCGACCTCGGCCTGGGACCGGTGCGCTCACCGCGCTGCCACCTCGGCCGTGCCGCCGAGGCGGTCCTCGCCCGGCTGGCCGTCCTCGGGGTGGCGGCGTGAGCCGGGCGGTCCTGCCCGGGGACGCTGTCCGTCCCGCGGCGGAGGGGGTGGGAGCGGACGTCGTCGACGCGGTGCGCGAGCGGCTCGCCCGGACGCCCGGCGACCTCACTCCGCACCGGGTGGCCGAGGCCCTCCGGGCCGCCGGTCGGCCCGTCGGCGACGCGACGGTGCTGGCGGTCCACGACGCGCTGCGCCGCGACGTCCTGGGCGCCGGACCGCTCGAGCCGCTGCTGCGCCTGCCCGGCGTGACCGACGTCCTCGTCAACGGCCCCGACGCGGTGTACGTCGACCGCGGCGACGGCCTGGAGCGGACCGACGTGCGCTTCCCCGACGACGCGGCGGTGCGGCGGCTGGCGCAGCGCCTGGCCGGCCTCGGCGGACGGCGCCTGGACGACGCCGTGCCCCACGTCGACCTGCGGCTGGGCGACGGCACGCGCCTGCACGCCGTGCTGGCCCCGGTGGCCCGGCCGGGCACCACCGTCTCGCTGCGCGTGCCGCACGCGCGCACCTTCACCCTCGACGAGCTCGTCGCCGCCGGGACGCTCACCAGCGAGTCGGCCCGGCTGGTGCGGGCCGTCGTCGACGCCCGGCTCGCCTTCCTGGTCACCGGCGGCACCGGGACCGGCAAGACCACCCTGCTCGCGGCGCTCCTCGCCCTGGTCGACCCCACCGAGCGCCTGGTGGTCGTCGAGGACTCCTCCGAGCTGCGACCCGACCACCCCCACGTCGTCGGGCTCGAGGCACGGCCGGCCAACCTCGAGGGGGCCGGTGAGGTCGCCCTCCGCACCCTGGTGCGCCAGGCGCTGCGGATGCGCCCGGACCGGATCGTGGTCGGCGAGGTGCGCGGGGGCGAGGTCGTCGGTTGGAGGGGTAACCACCGGGTTCGACCTGGGCTTCCGTCTGGAGGTCGCGGCGTGACGCTGTGCGACGGGATGGTCCGCCGGAGACGTGGGAGGGGCCATCGGAGGACCTGGCGGCAGGCGGGCGGGCCCGAGCCCCGGGCCGGTCCCGCGAGCGTTCGGAAGTCAGCAAAGACGGCCACTACAGCGAGCAACGGAGACAGAGATGAAGAAAGCGAAGACGAAGGATCGGTTCAGTTCTTTCGACGGCCAGGACGTCCACCACATCGGACTGGATGGAGAGGCGGGTTCGGTTAACGACGTGTGGTTCGAGCAGGAACTACGCGACTGGGAGCACCAGGGAGTCGACGCACGAGTCGTCTACCTGGCGCGACCGCTGTTGGAAGGCAACACGGCTCAGCAGCGGGAGGCGCACCAACTGTTAGGTCGCATCCGTGACAACTGGATGCGGCCGGGAGAGGCCATGAGCGAGGTGGCTGGCTTGCTGGGCCGCCAAGGGCTCCCGCTCGGGTCGATGCCAAAGGCGACCGACGAAGAACTGAACGAGGCCTGGGACGGGATGTCCGGCTCCGCTGGCTCCCGCCCGACTGGCGATGTCTCCTTCGGCAAGAGCGAGAAGTCGGAGCGCGACGCGCAGACAGGTGGGTGGGTCGCCTCACCGCGCGACTGAGGTAGACGGCACACCGAGGGCCCTGGTTCAGGACCCTCGGTGTGTCCCTTCGCGACGCGCCGTAATGTCGGCGCGTCGTCCTACTCTGGATCGTCCAACGAGGCACGGTGTCAACGCAGGTGAATCCGAGAGACCGTGTCGAACTCGCGAAGCGGGTGGCATGATGACTGGAATGGCGGCCAAGCAACTCGTTGTTCAGGCCCACGGCCTGAGTGGCGACTCGCTCGATGCCGTCGACCGTCGCGCTCACACACGACCTTGGGACTACGCCGACCCGAGCATTGGTAGAAAGCCAGCCGTCCTTGGCACCGCGGGCCTGCTCAGGCTCGCAGCCGCGCTGGTATCAACCGGCTACCGGATCGCCGAGGTCGACATCCGGGACTCCGAATTCAGCGAGTTGAGCGAAGATATCGACCAGGAGTTTTCCTCGCTCCTTCGTCGGCTCCTCAATGAGAGAGATGACCGGGCGAGCCAGCGCTTGCTGCTCGATCACGAGTTGGTACTGGTCGGAGTGACCGTCCGAATGCCGAAATCGAAAAAAGAGTTCAGTGTCAATCGCGATGGCGAACTCCGTGTCCTGCGGGAGGGAACTCTCCCTGAGGTAGTGGGGGATCTCGGGCTTGCTTTCGGCTTCCGCCGCGAGGGCTGAGGATGCCGACTTGGTTCGGCCCCGTCGACGCTCTCCTCCGCACGGCCGCTGCGCTAGCGGCCTACTTCTCAGTCCGCTGGCTAAAGGGTGAAGTCGGATTCGACCCTCCTTTCCTGGTCGGCGAAGGAATAACCGTCCTTGCGGCCTTGCTGGTATCTGGACTAGCAAGTCAAAAGTTGTGGCGATGGCCCCGGCTCACCCTCGTGTGGGCGGTCGGAGACAAGGTAGTCGACCAGCCCACATTCGAAATCCGGGCTGGAGACGAGCGTCGGCGCCGGGTGGTCAGCCACCAAGTGTGCGCCTCCGAGCCCTCGATCTTCTCTTGGCTGGTCCTTCGTAGGTTGTCGAGGGATCACACCTATCTGGCTCTCAGGGTGGTTCCGGAGGGGGCGTTCTACCTCACCGAAGATCTCTCGTTGGAAACGGTCCAGTTCATCCCTGAGGCGTACGGCTTCAAGCACACCCTGCCGGATCTAGGTGAGTCGGGCCTGATAGCTCTGACTCGCGTTGAGTGGGAGCCGGCTCGTCCCGGGCTTCCCGTCCGTTGCTCGGTGCGGTGGCGTCTGGAAGTTGTTGGGAAGCAAGGACGGCTGGCGCGCCGCCTGGTACACCTAGACGCCTGCGTAAAGAACGTCGAACTCGGCGACTAGATATCGGAGCGTCATGGCCACCACAACGTCGGGCCAGATCTCGGTCACGCCCGTCCGCATCCACACGACTGCAACGCTAGAGGCGTTGCAGGATGCCATCGGGAAAGATCTGTATCGCGGCAAACCTGGTAGCCGCGGCTGGGGGTCGGTGAAGGACGGGACTGACCCTCTTATCGGGCGGGTCACGAGAGAGCGTCCCAGTGGCGGACGGCCAGAACCTGTCTTCGACCCCGATCCGTACCCGAAGCAGTTGCGCGCGCGCCTCTACTGGGACGAGCGGGACAAGAGGCTTGAGCAAGTCATCGGCATGCAAGGAGACTCGACGGCTGTCAGCCTGCTCCGTGCGGCGGACGTGACGTTCGCGCCGAGCAGCCAGGACGGCGAGCTCGTCGGCCTCCTCGGTGAACGGAACGACGGCCGGCTGAGGGCGCAGGTACTTCCGGCCGTGGAGGATCTAGTCCGGTCAGTCGACAAGTCCGCCACGCTCCAGCGCGACGACAACGATCTGTCATTCGGTGATGACGACTTCTTCCGCTGGGTCCTGTACCGGGCGACGCATGACCCCGAGTTGAACGATGATCTCGAAATCCTATGGGTTCGTTCGATGGCGAACCAGGACGTCTCGTTCCGGGCGACTAGCATGACCCGCGGCGTCGAACTTGATCGTCCGGAATTGCTCGCACTCCTCGCTGGTGCGCTCAACAAGTTCGGACCAGCAAAGATCATCGTTTCCTCCGAGTCGCTGTCGCTGCGGGTGTCGCTTGAAGTTACCTCATCGGGTGCTTTCTCGATCTACCGCGGTGACACTGAGTACGATTACGACTTGAATGACGAGCCGTTGTCGGACGACGAGGAAGGATTGAAGTTGCTTCAGGATGTCGCATTCGAAATACTTCCTGAGTTGAAGCGTCTGCACAATGCTGACAGTGATTGGCGAGACACCAATCGTGATGCTTTCCGTCAGGAGGCTCGACACTTACTCCAGGGCGTACTGGACGCTTTGTAGGGGATTGCGCATCCGGCGAGGTGCGTGGTCTCCTAGTGTGGCGATTCCTGGCAGAGTCGACACTTCACAAGACCCCCGACCTGGTGGCTCCGGTCGGGGGTCTTGCAGCGTCCCGGGGGGCGGGGACACCACCCTCCAGTCCCAAAGTGCGGCACTTGCACGGCTGAATCCTGCCGTGCTTGACTGGGCGCAGCGGCCGCACCTAGACCGGTCGCGAAGTCAGACGGCGGATAAATGGGCAGTGCGATGCAACCGCTTCTGGACGGAGCCTGAAGACATTCAAGGCTGATTCCAGACCGCCAATTAGTCTGACCCGGACCATCCGATGACCCCGGTCGGGTGAGCGAAGGGTCAATCTCATTCGAGGTTGACCCTTGCACTCTGCCATCCCGGAACTCCGCGTCCACCTGATCCCGAGCGAACTCTCTCGCTCGGACCACCAGCGCCTACTGCGCCTTCTCTTCGACTTCCCAGAGCCAGGCATGCCGACTGGCGGGGAGGCGGGTGCTCACGATGTCGCCCGCGATGCAAGCCGAGATCACGGCGAGGGGTTCCCTTCCTTGTCTCCTCGCCGTGGTCTGGTGAACCGGAGTGCACGATGAGCGACTTCGACCCCTACGACTTCGCCGAGGACGACCCGTTCGCCGACGCGATCAGGGAGCGCACCTACACCGAGGTCCGTGACGTCGTTGGCGGTCTCGACGCAGAGTGGTTCCGCCAGCACCCGCGCTTCACCAAGCGCATCCGCAAGTACGTCCCGGGCGAGTTCGACAATGAGACCGGTGGCGTATGCGGCGACCCTGGTGACTCCGTCGTCGTCCTCGTTCGACGGGACGGCATCAAGGTGTTGTTCCTAGTCGGGACCTTCGACGGCCGCGAGACTGAGGCCGGTGGTCTCCCGTGACGGAGCCACTCACCTTCGAGTTGTCAGATGATCGCCCGACAACCCTCAACACACCTTCGCGGGGCAAGCCCGCGTCGGGAACCGGCGGGCCATCCACCGGGGCCCAACCCCGACGCGGTGCCGCGAAGGTCAGGAGTGGCCCGTCCCGCGGTCCCGGGACGGTGCAGGAGTGGGGAGAGTGGCTCGCCGGACGGGGCTGCCACGTCTTCCCGCTCACGCCAGGAGGTAAGACGCCCGCGATCAGCGCCTCCTGGACCAACGCAGCGAGCCGCGACTCGGCCAAGATCACGAAGTGGTTCGCCGCCAGCGACCGCAACATCGGCGTTCACTGCGGACGCTCTGGGCTGCTCGTGGTCGACGAGGACGAACCCGGGGCGTTCGAGCGCTTCGCGACGCAGGCCGGACACGAGGTGCCAAAGACGCTCGTCGTCCGAACCGGCAAAGGCAAGCACTTCTACTTCCGCGTGCCGGACGGCCTGCAGTTCGGCAACGGTCGGGGCCCGCTGTCGGGATGTGACGTCCGTGCAGGCAACGGCTACGTCGTCGGCCCCGGGTCGGTCCACGAGTCCGGAGCGAAGTACGAGCCGGACGACCTCGATGCGCCCGTCGCCCCGATGCCTGATTGGCTCGTTGACGCGCTGACCCCCGAACCAGCTCGCGTAGCCGAGCGGGTCGCAGCGCCTGCCGCCCCCGGCTACGCGGAGGTTGCTCTCCGTGATGAGGTGCGGTCGGTGCGGAATGCGCGAGAGGGCACACGCAACGAGACGTTGAACGGGGCGGCGTTCAACCTTGGGCAGTTGGCCGCCGGAGGCGCCCTGCACCCGGACGAGGTCCAGACGGCTCTGCTCGACGCGGCGCTTACGGCTGGCCTGGACGAGGCATCGTCGCGCAAGACCATCAAGTCCGGCTTCGATGCGGGTGCGGCGAGCCCCCGCTCTGGTCCCGCTGCAACACCGGTAGACGCGGGGGCGTGGGAACCGCTCGACCTCGCGCAGTGGTTCCGGTCGCCTCCCCCTCCAGCGCAGCGCTTCGGATCTGGGCAGATGTTGTATCGCGGTGCGCTGCACTGGCTCGCGGGAGAGCCCGAGAGCGGCAAGTCGATCCTGATGCTCCAGTGGGCTCTGGAGGAGATGCGGCTTGGCAACAACGTGGTCCTGCTGGACGAGGAGGCCGGACCGCGCGACGTGTTTGCGAAGTTGCAGGCGCTTGGCGCATCGCCAGACCTGCTGGCGAGCCACCTCACCTACCTGCCCCCGGCGGGCCGGAACCTGCTCCGAGAGGCAGAGACGCTGCGGGATGTAGTTGGCGACCGGCGAGCCACCTTCGTGGGGGTCGACGGTGCGGCAGCGCACCTGGCGATCGCGGACCTAAACGAAGACTCCGCAACCGACGTAACGAAGTTCGTCGTCAGGGGCCTGTTGCCACTGGCGCACTCCGTGAACGCGTCGGTGGTGGTGCTCGATCACATGACCAAGAGCGTCAGCAACACCCGCTACGCCCGAGGTTCTGGCGCCAAGCTGGCTAAGGCCGACGCTGCCTACTACGTCGAGGCGGTCCAGCCGTTCTCGAAGGTGAGCAGCGGCCGAGTGCGGATTACCTCCACCAAGGACCGGCTGGGGGAGTTCGGGCGCAACGCGGTGTGGGACGTCAACGTCGACACCTCCGACAGCCGCATCCGGCTCGGGTTCTCCCACCTGACAACGGAGGAGGCGGCTTCGATCAGTGCCAGGGCAAGCCGGGGGCCGAACCCCGGCAAGGACGCCGGGATTCGGACCGATGTCGTCTCGTTCCTGCGCGCCAACCCCGGGGCATCCACGCGTGCCCTGCGGGAAGCCAAGATCGCGGGGAAGGACGCTCTGGAGCGGGTCTTGAACGAGATGAGAGAAGCAGGCGAGATCCGGGTCGACAGCGCTGGCCACGGCGGCGCACCGCGCAAGCACTTCCTGAACGAGCCGGCCATTCCGGGCATGACGCTCGACGGATCTGAAAAGGGGGTGCAGCAATGATCACCACCATCACACGTGGCGGATGTGGCCGCCACGTGGCCGCCACATGCGCCACATACGTGGCGGGTGTGGCGGCGGCCCCGGAGGGCCGCCACGCCGCCACGTATGGCGTGTGCCCCACGCCCCACCACGGGCGTCGCGCAACGGGGCGGGCGGGTGCAGGGGCGCACCCGGGAAAGAGCGCGCCCGCCCGCAGGGGCGCGGAGAACAAGCGCGTCACACGAAACGCGCACGCGAGGGAGGCACTCGATGTCGTGGCTTGAGGAACACTGGGACGAGATCGTGGCGCTGCCGCCGGTCCGGACGCCGGTCCGAGTCTGCGCCGTGGAGGCGTGCGCCAGGCCGAAGCAGGCGCTGGGTCTGTGCACTCCGCACTACACGGCGGCGCGGCAGTTGTTCGATCCCGGCTACCGGGCGCGGTATCTGGAACAGAAGCGGCGGTCGCGTCGAGCGGCAGAGACCCGGCAGTCGGGTGGGCCGTCGAGAGGCGGTCAGTCGACCCCGACCCCGACCCTGGGTCAACCGTGATTAACCGGCCCAAGGTCCAGTCCGTTGCCGTTGCCGTTGCCGTTGCCGTTGCCGTTGCCGTCGCTCGCCTCGGCCGCTCCCTTGCGAGCGGCCGCCCTCATCCAGGAGCGATTGATGAGCTCGCCGTTCGCCCGGGCTATCGCCTTCATCAAGTCTGCTTCGTACGACCCTTTTTCGAGCTGGGTGCGCGGCCGCAAGTAGAGCGATCGCACATGCACGGCTTCCTCGGTTTCGCGGGCAGCAGCCGCCACCGCTTTCGGATCGCTCGTTTCGAGGGCGGCTGCAGCCGCAGCGTCAGCGACGGCATCGGCTCCGTAGTGGGCGCCTGCCGCATAGACGACGGATGGATCAATCTCGTTGTCGCCGAGTTTGATCCTGGGGATCCGGCCGATCGCAGCCACGATACCGAGGAACAGACCTACGGCGAGGAGAGCGGTCGAGCCAATCTCGTTGTCTGTCTCGAACACGGCAGCGCCGCCAGCGCCAAGGCCGCCGAGAGAGAGGACGGCTGCGGCGATTCGCGTCCCTCCAGGCAGCAGCGGCTGAGCGGCGGGGGGTGGACCGCCCTGGCCGCCGTCATCCTGATCGTCATCCCGAGGGGCGGGCGTCGGCGCGGTGCTCACCCGCGCATCATGCCGCACGGGTCGTCGGAAAACGGCGTTTCTGCATTTCTGCGGCGGTCCGAATATCGGGTCACCCGGGGCACCCAGGCGCCCCGGACGGGTAACCAAAAAGGGGCGTCCAAAGGATAAGACGAATAATTGTGAAATGGCGATTTTGGATGATTTGATTGAGTTTTTTTCTTCCGAAGGAGCCACGTCATGGACGCCAAGCAGATCGCTTTCAACGCCGCCTTCGACGGCCTGATCGACGCCGAGACGCAGGACGATGCGGCCGCCGCGCTCGCAGCGCTCCGCGACGCCACGGACGGCGCGGACGGCCTGCGTTTGGCGCTCTACGACGCATTCGGCGACGAGGACCACGCGTTCCTCGACGGCGTGGCCGCGGCGGCCGTCGACAGCCCCGCCACCGCCGCTGGCCTGCTTCTTTCCTGACAACCACGGCCGGGCCCCATGGGGCCCGGCCAGCAAGGAGCCACCCATGACACCCCCCAGTTCCGACGCTTCTGAGCGCTCGCCGCGCCGGGAATGGCCCGCGAACGGCGTTCCGGACCGGGACCCTTATTGGCTTGACAGCGAGTCAAGAACAACGGTCGACTTGCGTCCCGGCAATTGCACATGTGGTTGCGGGAAGAAAGTTCCTGGCCATTTCGCACAGGGTCACAACCAGCGCCTCCGAGGACAACTGGCGCGGGCGAATATCAGGGGCCAACGTGTAGAGGTATTGCAGCCAGTCACAGGCGCAATTCTCATGGCCGCCCCGGAAGCGGCGAAGTTGCTCGGCGAGAAGTGGCTGGAATGGGTCGCCCCCGAGGTGCTGCTGGTCGAGCGCTCGGACGACTGGGCGGCGCATGTCGCCAACCTCGCCGCAGACATGTTCGAGCGTGGCGAGTGATGCGCGCAGCGATCTACTGCCGGGTCTCGACCGCGGACCAGGTCGACGGCACCAGCCTGGGGGAGCAGGAGCGGCGCTGCAAGCGGTACGTCGAGTTGAAGGACTGGACGCTCGCGGCGGCCCCGTTCGTGGACCAGGGCATCAGCGGGACCAAGGCAGACCGCCCCGCGTGGCGAGCCATGCTGCGGGCCGCCGAAGCGGGCGAGATCGACGTGGTCGTGGTGACGAAACTCGACCGGTTCTCCCGTTCGGCGAGCCACGCGCTCACCGAGATCGACGCGCTGACGTCATTGGGCGTGCAGTTCGTTTCCCTGAGTGAGTCCATCGACCTCACCAACCCGGCGGGCAAGTTGCAACTGACGGTGCTGGCGGGGGTGGCGGAATTCGAGCGAGCCACCATCGCGCAACGCGGCGTCGACGGGCAGCGGGCAAAGGCAGCGGCTGGTCGGTGGCCGGGTGGCGAAGCCCCCTACGGCTACCAGCGTGAGGGCCGGGGGCGCGATGTTCGGATCGTCCCGAACCCGAACGAGCGCGAGGTGGTCAGGGTCGCCACTGAGGCCATCCTCGATAACGGCAGGACGACCGGTGACGCAGCGGCGCTGCTCAACAGCCTGGGCTTCCGGGGTCGCCGAGGCTCCGCGTGGAGTCACCAGATGGTCCACCGGATGTTGGAGAGCGAGGCGCTGGTTGGCGTCGTCTACTGGGGCAAGGCCAACCGTCGCTACGGGCACAACACGAAGTTGGGGGCGGACGGCAAACCCAAGTACGGCGAACCGATCCGCATCGACCTTGAGGATCCGCCGATGGATCGCGAGAGGTGGCTCGCCTTGCAGCGCGTCCTCAAGGGTCGGGGGTATGGCGTGAAGGCTGACGCCAAGCCGTACCCGAACTCCGGTTCAGTGACTGACTGCGGCGGACGCCTCGGCGGTGTCTGGCGGCGCGACCGCGACCTTCGGCAGTACCGGTGCAACCGCAGCAAGTGGATCGCCGGAAACCCGCCGCTGTGCGATTGCGCTCGGATCAATGCCGACTGGCTGGACGGCCGGGTGTGGCAGGCAGTCACCGAAGTCCTGTCTGACCCGGACCGTCTGCTGACGCTGGCCGCTGACTACATCGGCTTGCGCCGAGAGGCGGAGAGGCCGGAAGCCGACACGATCACTCAAGTGCAGCACCGCATCGACAAGTTGGAGCGCTCCCGGGTTGAGAAGGTTGCGGAGTACCTCCGGGCGGGAGTTGCTGCGGATGTGGTCGCTGAGGCGGCTTTGCGAATCGACGGAGAGATTGCGGCGGCTCGTGCCTACCTGGCTCAACTGGAGGCGTACAGGGCTGACGCACAGGCGGAGCAGAGCCGAGCATCTGCACTCGCTGAGTTGGCTCGACGAGCGGCTGAGCGGCTCCCGCTGATGGATCTTCACGAGCAGGGCGAGGTGCTGAGCCTGCTGCGCATCAATGTCGCTGTCCTCGACGGGAATTCCAACCCGTCGTTACGAATCGAGGGTGTGGTGCCGGGCGGCGGCGGGCTGTTCGCCTCGCCCGGCGTTGGCGGACCGACCGGGACCGGTGGTTACCCAGTTGACCAGGGGCCGAGGTCGTCGAGCTCCTGGCGGCGATGAACACCGGTCACGACGGCGGCTGCGGCACGCTGCACGCCAACTCCGCCGTCGACGTCGCCGCGCGGGTCGAGGCGCTCGCGCTCGCCGGCGGGCTCGACCGGGCCGCCGCGCACAGCCAGCTGGCCTCCGCCCTCGACGTGGTGCTGCACCTGGTCCGGCCGAGGGACGGCCGGCGCCGGCTGGCCCAGGTCGCGGTCACGCGGCGGCTGGCCGACGGCACGGTCGACCTGGTGCCGGCGGTCGAGGTCACCTCCGAGGGAGCGGTGCGGGCGGGTCCCGGCGCCGACCGGCTCGAGGACCTGCTCGACCGCCGGAGCGGGTCGTGACCGGTGCCGCCGTCGGGCTCGACGGCGCGGTGGTCGCCGCGGTCGCGGCTCTCGCCGCCGGGTCGGCGGTCCTCCTCCTCGTGCCGCCCGTGCCCCGGCTCGACCCCGCCGCCACCAGTGCCGCCACCGGTGCCGGCACCGCGGCCCACCGGGCCCTGCCGCTCGGCCTGACCGCGCCGCTCGCGGCGGGGCTGCTGCTCCTGGGCGCCGGGCCGGCGACCACCGCGCTGGCCGTGGTCGCCGTCCTCGCCGTCCTGGCCGGGCGCTCGCTGCTGACCGCGCGACGCCGGCGGCGGGAGGTGCTCGCGACGGGCGAGCACGTGTTGGAGACCTGTGAGCAGCTGGCCTCGGAGCTGGCGGCCGGGCAGCCCCCGGGCGCGGCCCTCGACCGGGCGGCGGTCACCTGGCCTCCGCTGGGCCCGGTCGCCTCGGCGTTCCGGATGGGCGCCGACGTGCCGTCGGCGCTGCGGGCCGCCGGGGACCGGCCGGGCGCGGCCGACCTCCGGCTCGTCGCCGCCGCCTGGCAGGTGGCCTCGCGGACCGGGCAGGGGCTCGCCGACGCGGTCGACCGGGTCGCCGCCGACCTGCGGGCCGCGCAGTCCACCCGGCGGATCGTCCGCGGCGAGCTGGCCTCGGCCCGGGCCACCGCGCGGCTCGTCGGCTGCCTGCCGGTGCTCGCGCTGCTGATGGGCTCGGGCGCCGGGGGAGACCCGTGGGGCTTCCTCCTCGGGCACCCCGTCGGCCTGGCCTGCCTCGCCGCCGGGCTCGCGCTGGGCTGGGCGGGCCTGGCCTGGATCGAGGCCATCGCGCGTGACGTGGATGCCTCGACATGACGCCCACGGTCGCGCTCGCCGTGCTGGCCGCCGCCCTCGCCGCGGCGGTGCTGCTGCCCGGACGCGAACGGCTCCCCGCCGCTGCCGAGGTCCCCTCCGCGCCGGTCGCCGACGTCGGCTGGATGCGGCGCCGGCGGCTGCCCCTCGCGGTGCTCGCCGGCGTGGGCGCCCACCTCTTCCTCGGCGGGCCGGCCGGGCCCCTGGCCGGCCTGGTGGTCGCGGTCGTGGCGTGGGGGGTGCTCGGCCGGTCCGAGCCGCCGGAGGTTCGCCGCCGCCGGGCCGCCGTCCGCAGGGACCTGCCCCACGTGGTGACGCTCCTCGGGGCAGCGGTGCGGGCCGGGGCGGCGCCGGCCGAGGCGGTCGAGCTCGTGTGCCGAGCCCTGCCCGGACCCGCCGCCGACCGGCTCGCCCCGGCGGTCAGCCGGCTCGCGCTCGGCGTCGACCCCGGCACGGTCTGGGCCGGGCTCGGCGGCGACCCCGAGCTGGCGCCCCTCGGACGGGCGCTGGCCCGCGCCCACACCACGGGCGCCCCGGTCGTGGCGACCGTCGAGCGGCTCGCCGACGAGCTGGCGGCCCGCGCCCGGGCGCAGGTCGAGGACCGGGCACGCACGGTGGGGGTGCGGGCGGCCGTGCCGCTCGGCATCTGCCTGCTCCCGGCGTTCCTGCTCGTCGGGATCGTCCCGCTCGTCGCCGGCCTGCTCACCGAGCTCACCCGGTGAGCAGCCGGTTGCTCTCCACAGCGGCGGCCCCGGCCGGCCGCTCCACACCCGCCGCCCGGCGGGCCGCGCACCGACCGTCCCGACGACCAGGCTCGTCCGCACCCGGCCACGACCGTGGCCCGTTCCCGAGGAGCAACCCGTGACCCGCACGACCACGACCCGCAGGACCCGCACGACCACCACGCCCGCCACGCCCCGCACCCGTCCCGCCCGGTCCCGGCGGCGGCGGGAGGACGGCATCACGACCGCGGAGTACGCCGTCGGCACCGCGGCCGGCGCCGGCCTGGCGGGCCTGCTCTACAAGATGCTCAGCGGTGGCTTCGGCAACCAGCTGCTGACCACCCTGTTCGACCACGTGCTCGGCCTGCTCGGCATCGGCTGATGCGCCGCACCGACCGCGAGGGACGCGAGGGACGTAGGGGACGCGGGCGACGGGGTGAGCGCGGCATGGCCACCGCCGAGCTCGCGATGGTGCTGCCGCTCCTCGTCGCGGTGACCGCCGGCCTGGTCTGGCTGCTCGCGGTCGGTGCGGCCCAGGTCCGCGTCGTCGACGCGGCCCGTGAGACGGCCCGCGCCGCGGCGCGCGGTGACGACGACGCGAGCGCGGTCGCCCGCGGGCAGCGGGTCGCGCCGCCCGGCAGCAGCGTCACTCTCGGCCGGTCCGGGGGCGAGGTCGTGGCCGAGGCGTCCGGCCGCGTCCGGGGCCCGGGCGGGCTCTTCGACTTCCTGCCCGCCGTCCAGGTCAGCGCGACGGCCCACGCCCTCGACGAGGCGGCCGGCCCGTGACGCGCGGACCGGGGGAGCGCGGCTCGGCCACGCTCTTCGCCGTGGGCTGCCTCGCGCTGCTGCTCCTCCTCGGCTCGGCCCTCGGCGTCGTCGCCGCGATGGTCCGCGCCCACCGGACGGCCCAGGCCGCGGCCGACCTCGCCGCCCTGGCCGGCGCGACCACCGTCGGGGACGGCGACCCGTGCGCGGCGGCCGCGGGGATCGCGGAGCGCAACGGGGCGAGGATCCTGGACTGCGCGGTCCGGGGCCGGGAGGTCCGCGTGGTCTCCGAGGCTCCCGGGCCGCGCTGGCTGGGACAGGTGGCCGACCTCAGCGCGGAGGCCCGCGCCGGCCCCGGCTGAGCGCGCGGTCCGCGGGTCAGTGCCCGCCGAGGAGCACGTCGAGGAGCGCCGCGGCGCCGAGCTTGTCGAGGGGGTTGTTCTGGTTGCCGCACTTCGGCGACTGGATGCAGGAGGGGCAGCCCACGTCGCAGGCGCAGGAGCGGATGGCGTCGCGGGTGGCGGTCAGCCACTCCCGGGCTGCACCGAAGCCGCGCTCGGCGAACCCCGCGCCGCCGGGGTGCCCGTCGTACACGAACACGGTGAGCATGCCGGTGTCGGCGTGCAGCGCGGTCGAGACGCCGCCGATGTCCCAGCGGTCGCAGGTCGCGAACAGCGGCAGCAGGCCGATCGAGCAGTGCTCGGCCGCGTGGGCGGCCCCGGGCAGGTCCTGCCGGGTGAGGCCGGCCTCCTCGAGGGCGTGGTCCGGGACGGTCCACCAGACGGCGGCCGTGCGCAGGGAGCGGACCGGCAGGTCGAGCGGCTCCTCGCTCATGACCTCCCCGCTCGGCTGGCGCCGCTTGAGGAACGACACGACCTGGTGGGAGACGTCGACCTCGCCGAACGAGAGCCGGCAGTCGCCCCAGGTGCGGGACTCGCGCTCCCCGACGACGGTGATCTCGGTGACCTCCCGGGCGGTGGTGGAGTACGGCACCTCCGTCCGGTCGACGACGGCCACGTGCTCCTCGAGGTCGAGGTCCGCGACGAGGTAGGTCTCGCCGCGGTGGACGTAGACGGCGCCCGCGTGGGCCGTGCCGTGGGCGCTCGAGGCGTCGACGGTGCCGACCACGCGGCCGGTGCCGCCCTCCACCAGCTGCACCGGCCGACCGCCGGCGGAGCGGATGTCGGCGAGGTCGGCCGCGCGCCGCCGGTCGGTCCAGAACCATCCGCGCGGGCGCCTGCGCAGCAGCCCCGCGGCGGTGAGCTGGTCGACCACGGCCGGTGCGGTCGGGCCGAAGTGCTCCAGCTCCTCGGCCGTCAGCGGGATCTCCTGCGCGGCGGCGCACAGGTGGGGGCCGAGCACGTAGGGGTTGCCCGGGTCGAACACGGTGGCCTCCACCGGCCGACCGAGCAGCGCCTCGGGGTGGTGGACGAGGTAGGTGTCCAGCGGGTCGTCACGGGCGACGAGCACGCCGAGCGCGTCCTGCGCCCCGCGGCCGGCCCGGCCGACCTGCTGCCACAGCGCCGCCCGCGTCCCGGGGAAGCCGGCCATGAGGACCGCGTCCAGACCGCTCACGTCGATGCCGAGCTCGAGGGCGTTGGTGGCCGCCATCCCGGTGATGTCGCCGCGCCGCAGCGACTCCTCGAGGGCGCGGCGCTCCTCGGGCAGGTAGCCGCCGCGGTACGACGCGACGCGGCCCGGCAGCGAGGGGTCCACGTCGGCCAGGAGGTCGGCCGCGGTCATCGCCACCTGCTCGGCCCCCCGCCGGGACCGGACGAAGGCCAGGGTCCGGACGTCCTCGACGACCAGGTCGGCGAGCAGGTCCGCGGTCTCCGAGGAGGCCGCGCGGCGGACCGGGGCGCCGTTCTCCCCGGTGTAGGAGGTGAAGGGCGGCTCCCACAGCGCCAGGGACAGCCGGCCCCGTGGCGAGGCGTCGCCGGTCACGGCCAGCACGTCGAGGCCGGTGAGCCGGCCGGCGGCGACCTCCGGGTCGGCGACGGTGGCCGAGGCCAGCACGAACGTCGGCGTCGCGCCGTACGACGCACAGATCCGCCGCAGCCGGCGCAGCACGTGGGAGACGTGCGCCCCGAAGACCCCGCGGTAGTGGTGGCACTCGTCGACGACGACGTACTGCAGGGAGCCGAGGAACTGCGCCCACCGCTGGTGCCCGGGCAGCAGCGAGCGGTGCAGCATGTCGGGGTTGGTCAGGACGTACTCGGCGTGGTCGCGCGCCCAGTCGCGCTGGTCGCGGCCGCTGTCGCCGTCGTGGGTGGTCACCCGGACGTCGAGCCCGAGCCCCGAGATCCCGGCGAGCTGGTCCTGGGCGAGGGCCTTGGTCGGGGCGAGGTAGAGCACCGTCGCCCCCCGCTGGCCACGGCGACCCCGGCCGGACAGCACCGCGGAGAGCGCCGGCAGCTGGTAGGCCAGCGACTTGCCGGAGGCGGTGCTGGTGGCCAGCACGACGTGCTGCCCGGCGTGTGCGGCGTCCGCCGCGACGGCCTGGTGCTGCCAGGGCAGGTCGACGCCGCAGGCGCGGAAGGCGTCGACGACGGCCGGCTCGGCCCACTCCGGCCACTCGGCGGTCACGGCCGGTCGCGACGGGAGGGTCTCGAGGTGGGTCAGCCGGCCCTCGCGGCCGGGCACGGAGGAGAGTCGCGCGACCAGGTCGGCCACGGCGGGCCGGTGCTGCTGGGCGGTCGACGTCACTGGTCCAGTGTCCCAGGGACCGGGGACAGTGCCGACGAGGCAGCACCCCGGGCGGCACCCCACAGCCTTCTTTACTGTCTTTGTGCACCGTGCGGGTCGGCGTGGTTTCATAGTGCAGGCCGAGTGTCGGGACCGCATGCCCACCCCGTACTCTCGGCACCGACCGGACAGTGCCTCCAGGGAGAACACGTGGACCTGACTCTTGCGACGCGCGACGTCGATGGGACGACCATCGTTGCCGTCGGTGGCGAGATCGACGTGTACACGGCACCCAAGCTGCGCGACAAGATCACCGAGCTGGTCGCGGCCGGCGTGTACGACCTGGTCATCGACATGGAGGCCGTCGAGTTCCTCGACTCCACCGGTCTCGGCGTGCTGGTCGGCGGCCTGAAGAAGGTCCGCGCCCACGAGGGCTCGCTGCAGCTGGTGTGCACCCAGGACCGCCTGCTCAAGATCTTCCGGATCACCGGCCTGGCGAAGGTCTTCGTCATCCACGACTCCGCGGACGCCGCCCTCGCCGGCAGCTGATCCCGCCGGCCGCGGCGTTCCACGCCGCGCACCGCTGGCCCTCACGACCGTGTCCCGCTCGGGGCACGGTCGTCGTGCGTCCGGACCCGAGGTCGTGACGACGCGCCTGTGACCCAGGTCACGTTGTGCTGCATGCCGGCAGCACGCCGTGCGTAGACTCCGGCTCGATCGTGACCTGGATCACGTCGACGTCGCTGCCGGCGCGATCGCACCCCTCACCTCAGGAGGTAGCGCATGACCGGGATCCATCCCGCCGTCGCCGTGGAAGGAGGGAACCTCGTCCTCGTCATCGTCGTGGCGCTGATCGCGCTCGGCGCCATCGCGATGGCCGTGATGTTCCGTCAGGAGGTCCTCGCCGCCCCCGAGGGCTCGCCGAAGATGAAGGAGATCGCCACCGCGGTCCAGGAGGGGGCCAACGCCTACCTCCAGCGGCAGTTCCGCACGCTGGCCGTCTTCGCGGTCGTGGCCTTCTTCCTGCTGCTCGTGCTCCCCGCCGACGACACGGTCGTGCGGGTCTTCCGGTCGGTCTTCTTCCTGCTCGGCGCGGGCTTCTCCGCGGCGATCGGCTACCTGGGCATGTCGCTCGCGGTGCGGGCCAACCTCCGGGTGGCGGCCGCGGCGGAGACCACCGGGCGCGAGCCGGCGATGAACATCGGCTTCCGCACCGGCGCCGTGGTCGGCATGGCCACGGTCGGGCTCGGGCTGCTCGGCGCGAGCCTGGTGGTGATGATCTTCCAGGACGACGCGCCCGACGTGCTCGAGGGCTTCGGGTTCGGCGCGGCCCTGCTGGCGATGTTCATGCGGGTCGGCGGCGGCATCTTCACCAAGGCCGCCGACGTCGGCGCGGACCTCGTCGGCAAGGTCGAGAACAACATCCCCGAGGACGACCCGCGCAACGCCGCCACCATCGCCGACAACGTCGGTGACAACGTCGGCGACTGCGCGGGCATGGCCGCGGACCTGTTCGAGTCCTACGCGGTCACGCTCGTGGCCGCGCTGATCCTCGGCTCCCAGGCGTTCGGCGACAAGGGCCTGGTCTACCCGCTGCTCATCCCCGCCATCGGCGCGCTGACGGCGGTGGCCGGTGTCTACCTGTGCAAGCCGCGGGTGGGCGAGAACGGCCTGACCACCATCAACCGGGCGTTCTACCTCTCCGCCGGCATCGCCGCACTGGCCTGCATCGCGCTGTCCTTCCTCTACCTGCCCACCGACTTCGCGGACCTCGAGAACGCCGGCGACAGCTCGCTGGACCTCCTGCTGGGCAACGCCGCGGACGGCAACCCCGCGCTGATCGGTGCGGTCGCCGTGACGATCGGCATCGTGCTGGCCGCGGTGATCCTGGCGCTGACCGGCTACTTCACCGGCACCGACTTCAAGCCGGTCAAGGACGTCGGCCGCACCTCGCTCACCGGTCCCGCGACGGTCATCCTGTCCGGCCTGTCGGTCGGGTTCGAGTCGGCGGTCTACACGACGCTGGTCATCGGGGCCGCCGTCTTCGGGGCGTTCCTGCTCGGCGGCGGCTCGCTGTCCATCGCGCTGTTCGCGGTCGCGCTGGCCGGCTGCGGCCTGCTCACGACCGTGGGCGTCATCGTCGCGATGGACACCTTCGGACCGGTCTCGGACAACGCCCAGGGCATCGCGGAGATGTCGGGCGACGTCAGCCCGGCCGGCGCGCAGATCCTCACCGAGCTCGACGCGGTCGGCAACACGACCAAGGCCATCACCAAGGGCATCGCGATCGCGACCGCCGTCCTCGCCGCGAGCGCGCTGTTCGGCTCCTACATCGGCTCGGCGATCGACTCCGCCCGCGACGCGGACCTCGACCAGGAGGGGACCGCGGACCTGATCCTCGGCTTCTTCGTCTTCAGCCCCGACGTCCTGGTCGGGCTGCTCATCGGTGTGGCGGTGGTCTTCCTCTTCTCCGGCCTGGCGATCAACGCGGTCGGCCGTGCGGCCGGTGCGGTGGTCTACGAGGTGCGCCGCCAGTTCCGGGAGATCCCCGGGATCATGGAGGGCACCGGCCGGCCGGAGTACGGCAAGGTCGTCGACATCGTCACCCGCGACTCGCTGCGGGAGCTCGCGACCCCCGGCATCCTGGCGATCCTCGCGCCGATCGCGGTCGGCTTCGGCCTCGGCGTCGGGCCGCTGGCGGGCTTCCTCGCCGGCGCGATCGGTGCCGGCACCCTGATGGCGGTGTTCCTCGCGAACGCCGGTGGCGCCTGGGACAACGCCAAGAAGCTCGTCGAGGACGGGCACCACGGTGGCAAGGGGTCGCCGGCCCACGAGGCGACGATCATCGGCGACACGGTCGGCGACCCGTTCAAGGACACCGCCGGTCCGGCGATCAACCCACTCATCAAGGTGATGAACCTGGTCTCGCTGCTCATCGTGGGCGCGGTCGTCTCGCTGACCATGGGCGAGGACGCCAACCGGCCGCTGTCGGTGGTGATCGCGCTGGTCGCCGCCGCCGGCATCCTGGTCGCGGTGGTCATCTCCAAGCGCCGGTCGGTGGTCATCGGCGACGACGACGGCAACCCCACCCCGCCGGCGCCCCCGCCGCTGCCCCCGGCCGGAGCGGTCGACCCGGCCACCGGTCACCCGGTCACCGCCCCGGGCCACCCCGTCGGCCGACCTCCCGGTGAGCCCGTGGCCGACCCGGCGCCGACGCAGCCCTACCAGTCGCCGACGCCGTAGTCCCGGAGCGGCACCAGCAGCACGAGAGCCCCCCGGCGCCGAGGCGCCGGGGGGCTCTGCACGTGGAGCGGGCTGCTACTTCAGCACGGTCAGCGTGACCACCTTGGACGTGGCGCCCTTGGTCGAGCCGTTGCCGGCGTACACGGCGCGCAGCTTGTGCTTGCCGGGGGCGAGCTTGGGCAGCTTGACCAGCTTGCTGCCGTTGTCCGCGGCGCGCACGACGTACTTCTTCACCCTCGTGCGGCCGTCGAGCACCGTGACGGTGCCTGCGGGCGAGGCGCCGGCGGCCCTCAGGGTGATCCGCAGGACGCTCTTGGTGCCCTTCGCGACCTTCTTCTTCGCCAGGCCGAGCTTCACCGTGCTGGCGGCCTTGGCGACCGTGACGGGGTCGGTGCTGGCGCGGCCGGGCTGGTAGCCGGTCCGGCTGGCGGCCACGACGGCCCAGACCTGCTTGCCGGCGTCGGCGGCGCCGGCGATGTACGTCGAGCCGGTCTGGCCGGCGATCGGCTGGTTCCCCCGCATCCACTGGTAGGCGAACTGCGTGGTGCCGGTGCCGCTCCACGTGCCCGGGTTGATCGAGAGGCGGCCACCGACCTTCGGCTGGCCCGTGACGGCCGGGGCGCTGACCGCGGTCGGGGCAGCCCCGAGCGAGGGGGTGACCGCGGCGCTGGTGGAGGTGCCGGACTGGTCGCCCTTGGTGCCCGTGGCGCGGACCGTGAGCGCCTTGAGGGCGTCCTCCGGGGCGACGGTGTAGGTCTGCTTGGTGGCGCCCGGGATGGCGACGCCGCTGCGCAGCCACTGGTACGTCGTGGTGGCGTCGGCGACGTCCCAGGCGGGTGCGACCGCCTCGAGCGTGGACCCGACCTGCGCGGCGCTCGACCGGATGGAGACCGGCGTGGTCGCCTTCGGGGCCGTGGCGCTGGCGCCCGGGAGCTGGAGCGCGGAGGTGATGGTGTCCAGCGGCAGGAAGCCGAGGAGCGTGGTGGTCACCTTGGCCGCGACCTGGCAGCCGGCCTGGGCCTCGGTCGGGACGAACTGCCAGGGGTCGGCCTGCGCGGGCAGCTCGATCAGGGAGCCGTCGCAGAGCCAGGAGACGTCGAAGGACAGCAGCTTCTGCAGGTCGAGCGGCAGGGCCTCGAACAGCGGCTTGGTGAGCGTGAGCACCTGGCCCACGCCCGGGATGGTGTCGAGCGACAGCGACGGCGGCGCGCTCGGCAGCGGCAGGCCCTCGAGGCCCGGCAGGGGCAGCCCGGGCAGCGGCAGGCCCGGCAGGCCCGGCAGTCCGGGCAGCCCAGGCAGGCCCGGGACCTCGGCCGACGCCGGGCGGGCCGGCTGGGCCGGTGCCGCCTCGGCGGGCGTGAGTGCTGCTCCCGCGACCAGGCCGGTGCTGATCAGGGACGTGGTGGCGACGGCGCCCAGGGCGCGCTTCAAGGAATGCATGTTTCCCTCCCATGACGGCGCCCGGGACGGGGCGCCGGAACTGCTCTCTCCGCTCGCGACGGTACGGCGGAGCGTGACGTGGGACACACGGATCGGCCGCGCGCCCCTGCTGGTCTGGACCGGTCCGGAGGTGGTCACGCCCGCTTCCGGACCGTGAGCACGACGACCTTCGAGGTCGACGGTGCCGTGGTGGTCGAGCCGACGTACTGGACCCGGATGCGGTGCCTGCCGACGGCCAGCCCCCGCAGCTTGACCGTGCGGGTGCCACGCACGACGACCTTGGTCAGCACCCGCGTGCCGTCGAGGACGCGCACGGTGCCGGTCGGGGCGCCGGCGGCCGAGCGGACGGCGACCCGGAGCGTGACCTTCGCGCCCTTGCGGACCTCCGTGCGGCTGAGTCGCGCGACGGTGGTGGAGGACGACCGGGCGACCGTGACGGTGGGCGAGCTGGACGTGCCCTCCGCGAAGCCGGTCGCCCTCGCCGTGACGGCGACCGAGAGCGCGCGTCCGACGTCGGCGGGCCGGACGACGTACGTCGGGCCGGTGGCGCCGGGGATCGTGCTCCCGTCGCGCCGCCACGTGTAGGCGACCGCGGTGGCCGGGGCGCTCCAGGTGCCGGGGGTGGCGGTGAGCGTCCGCCCGACCGTGACGCCGCCCGCGGGCCGCGTGATCGAGGGCGGGACCGTCGCGGTCAGCGGCTCGGCGGCGCCGACGGTGACGGCCTGGGACGTCGCGGTGCCGGGGGCGTGGCCGGCCCGCGTGCCGGTGGCCCGCGCGGCGAGGCTGTGGCCGGCGTCGGCCTCGGTGACGGCGTACGACGCGGTCGTCGCGCCGGTGACCGGCTGGCCGTCGCGGAGCCACTGGTAGGTCGTGACGACCGGCCCGGTGCCCGACCAGGCGGGCGCCGCGACGGTGAGCGTGCTGCCGGGCCTGGGGTCGCCCGAGACGGCCGGTGCAGCCGCGGTCGGGGCGTCGCCGAGGAGGACCGTGACGGCGGAGCTGGTCGAGGTGGCGGGCTCGGGGGCACCGTCCCGGGTGCCGGTCGCGCGGACGGTGACCGCCTTGCCGAGGTCCTCGGCGGTCGGGGTGTACGACGCGGCCGTGGCGCCCGTGATCGCCGTGCCGCCGCGCAGCCACTGGTAGGTGGTGGCGACGTCGGTGGCGTCGGTGTCCCAGGCCGGTGCGGTCGCGGTGAGCGGTGCGCCGACCTTCGGGGTGCCGGCGACGGCGACCGGCTTGGTGGCGACCGGCGTCTGCGGCGCCACGCCCAGCGGCACCAGCACGGAGGCGGTGACGGCTTCGACCGGCAGGATGCCCAGGACCCGTCCGACGAACTTCGCGGCGACCTGGCAGCCGGCCTGGGCCTGGGTCGGCACGAAGGTGAGCTGTCCCTGCGTCCCCGGGATCGGGACGCCGTCGCACAGCCACTCGACGTCGGTGGCGACGAGGCTGTTCAGAATGTTCCAGACTGGCGCGGTGGCGGTCAGCAGCTGGCCCACGCCGGGCGCGCCGCCGAGGGTCGACAGCAGCGGCTGGGTGACGACGGAGAGGCCGCCCAGGATCGGGTCGAGGATCGGGTCCAGGATGCCGTCGCCGGTCTGCGGCCGGGAGACCGGCGCCGGCTGCGCCGGCGCCGCCGCGGCCGAGCCGGCGGTGCCGAGCGCGAGGCCCGAGGACAGCAGGGCGGTGGTGGCGAGCGCGCTCAGGGCGCGGTGGTGCGTGGGCATGCAGGTCCCTCCCCATCGGACGCCCGGGCTCCCGGCCGGACGCACAGCTGTGTCGCGACGTGTCACGCACGTCACGTTCTTCCCCTGGACGGAACCTAGGGCCAAGGACGGGTCTTAAGACAGGTCTTTGCCTCGGGATGGCCCGAACGGACTAGTCCATCCGGGCCATGCGGCAGGTGCTCGGTAGTCATCCGGACGAGCCATGTGGGAGGTCCGCCCGGACGTGGATGGCCCTAGAGTCGAGCCGGTGAGCACCTCTGCCTCCGACCTCCCGGCCCGCCTGCGCGCGGCGCTGACCGTGGCCGGCTTCACCTACGACGCCGTCGCCGAGCTGCTCGGTCCCAGCGCCCACGACGCCCTGGCCCGCAACGAGACGACCCCGGGGCTGCGGCGCACCCAGGGCGGCTCGCCGCTGGAGACGCTCGTCCGCCTCTTCCTGCTCCAGACGCCGGTCGGCCTCGCGGAGGCCCAGCGCGCGCTCCCGGACCTGGTGGACCGGATGGCCGCCGAGGGCCTGCTCGAGCAGACCGTCGGCGAGGTCGCCGCGCGCCTCGACGTGCGGCCGTACGCCGCCGACGGCCGCGACCTGTGGGTCGTCAGCGACCTGACCCCCGGCCTCGACGGCGGGCCGCAGGTGGTCGGCACCGACCACGTGCTCGGGATCAGCCCGGCCTCGACCTCGCTGGCCCAGCTGACGATCCGCGAGCCGTTCGGCCGGGCGCTCGACCTCGGCACCGGGTGCGGCGTGCAGGCGCTGCACCTCGCCACCCACGTGGGCCAGGTCGTCGCCACCGACGTCAACCGGCGTGCGCTGTGGGTGACCCGCTTCAACGCCGCGCTCAACGAGGTCGCCGGCAGCATCGACGTGCGCGAGGGGTCCTTCTTCGAGCCGGTCGCGGACGAGCGCTTCGACCTGATCGCCACCAACCCGCCGTTCGTCATCTCGCCGGCGACGGGCGAGCGCCTGGTCTACCGCGACTCCGGGCTGCCGGGGGACCGCGTCGTGGAGGACATCGTCCGTGCGGCGCCCTCGCACCTCGCCGACGGCGGCTGGTGCCAGGTCCTGGCCAACTGGGCCGTGCTCGACGGCCGCCCCTGGGACGAGCGGCTGGCACCGTGGATCGCCGACGACTGCGACGCGCTCGTCGTGCAGCGCGAGCTGCTCGACCCCTCGGCGTACGTCGAGCTGTGGCTCAAGGACGCCGGGCAGCACGGCGCGCCGGACTACCTGGTCCGCTACGACACCTGGCTCTCGTGGTTCGAGGAGCAGGGCGTGGAGGCGATCGGGTTCGGGTGGATCAACCTGCACCGGACCGGGCCGGGCGCGAGCCGGCGCACCTTCCTTGACTGGCCCTACGACGTCGAGCAGCCGATCGGCCCCGCGATCCGCGCCTGGGGCGACGCGGGCTCGGTGGAGGTCGGCGCGGACGTGCGGCTCGTGGTCCGCGAGGACGTGCGCCAGGAGACCGTCGGCCCGGTGGGCGCCGAGGACCCGGAGACGATCGTGCTGCGCCAGCAGCGCGGCCTGCGGCGGGCCCGGCAGGCCGACACCGTCGAGGCGGCGCTGGTCGGTGCCTGCGACGGTGAGCTGAGCGTCGGCCAGATCCTCGACGCCGTCGCCCAGCTCACCGACCGCGACGCCGAGCAGACCCGGGCGACCTACCTGCCCGTCGTGGCCGAGCTGGTCGAGGAGGGCTTCCTCACCGCAGCTCGCCCGTGAGCGGCATCGCCTCCTGCTCGACCTCGCTGCCGAGGACGGCGTCGGCGCGGAGCTCGAGGTGCGGCTCGGGCGAGCACGTCGCCTCCATCACCTCGACGGTGCCGGAGGCGCCGCCCACGGCGCTGGACAGCTCGTTGGCCTCGCGGTCCCCGGCGAGGGCGAAGAAGAGGACGACCGGGTAGGTGTCCGAGCCACCCGGCCCGTCGACCGGCAGGTGCAGGACCCGGCCCGCGGGCAGCTTGTCGACCTCGCCCTCGATGAAGAGGTACGGCTCTGACAGGCCGCCGTCCGCGGTCTCGCCGATGGTGCGGAAGGGCGACTGTGCGGTGATGGTGCCGCCCTCGCAGGTCACCTCGACCTCGTCGAAGGTGTGCGTCGTCCCGTCCGGCATCGTGGTGCTCAGCGTGCTCACCGGTCCGGGCTCGCGCTCCGTGGCCGGGTCGACCGCCCGGTCCGGCTCGCCGCCGGTGCTGACCGCGGCGGTGCCGACGACGGCCGCCACGGCGAGGGCGGCGACGCCCCCGGCGGCGCGGCGCCGGCGGCGGCGTACGGCGATCCGGCGGGCGACCCGCTGCGGGGCGTCGCCCGGCGGGTGCACCGCGGCGCCCAGCCGGTCGTAGGCGGCGGCGATCGTGCGGTCGTGCCCGGTGTCGTCGTTCATCGGTTCGCTTCCTCTCGTCGGGCCGGACCCGGGACGGCCGGGAGGTGGCCTGCGTGGTGGTCCGCGTGGTAGCGGGCGTGCTCGCGCAGGCGCTGGGTGCCGCGGGAGAGCTGGCTCTTCACGGTCCCCTCCGAGCAGCCCATCCGCTCCGCGATGCCACGGACGTCGAGGTCCTCGACGTACCGCAGCGCGAGGGCGGTGCGCTGCCGCGGGGTGAGCGTGGCGAGCGCCTCGACCAGCCACACGTCGACCGCGCCGACCTGCTGCACCGGCTGGCCGCGGTCGGCCCCGCCGAGCAGCGGCAGCTCGCGCCTCAGCCGGCGCACCCGATCGATGTTGAGGCGCACCATGACCGTCCGCACCCACGCCTCGGGCACGTCCGGCCGGCGGCCGTCCCACCGCTCGCCGAGGCGCGCGAAGGTCTCCTGGGTCAGGTCCCAGGCGTCGTGCGGGTCGCCGGTGAGCGCGTGCGCCAGCCGCAGGAGCGCGGCCTGGTGCACGGCCATGAAGTCGGCGAACCCGCCGAGGCCGGGTTCGGTCCCCGGTCCGCCTCCAGCCATGTGCCCTCTCCCGTCCGTCCGGTGTCCACTGTCCCCCTTCTGACGGTGACCGGGCCCGGAACGTTGAGGGAGAGATCGGTCTCGGGGCGCTGGTCCCCGGCCCCCGTCGGGGCGGCCGGGTCGACAGCACGCGCTACCGTGAGCGGCCGTGAGCCCCGGTGATCGTGGCTCCGTCCCAGGCAACGTGAGGAATGACAGGTCCGTGGCACACAAGTTGGTGATCGTCGAGTCCCCGGCGAAGGCCCAGAAGATCGGGGGCTACCTCGGTCAGGGGTACGTCGTCGAGTCCTCGATCGGGCACATCCGTGACCTGCCACAGTCCGCCGCCGACATCCCGGCCAAGATCAAGGACAAGTGGTGGGGCCGGTTCGGTGTCGACATCGACAACGGCTTCGAGCCCTACTACGTGGTCCCGAAGCGCTCCAAGGACCAGGTCAAGAAGCTCAAGTCGCTGCTCAAGGACGCCGACGAGCTCTTCCTCGCCACCGATGAGGACCGCGAGGGCGAGGCGATCGCCTGGCACCTCCTCGACGAGCTGAAGCCCAAGGGCATCCCGGTGCGCCGGATGGTCTTCCACGAGATCACCGAGCCGGCGATCCTCGCCGCGGCCGAGAACCCCCGCGAGCTCGACATGGACCTCGTCGAGGCCCAGGAGGCCCGACGCATCCTCGACCGCCTCTACGGCTACGAGGTCAGCCCGGTGCTGTGGAAGAAGGTCATGTCCGGCCTCTCCGCGGGCCGCGTGCAGTCCGTGGCCACCCGCCTGGTCGTCGACCGCGAGCGCGAGCGGATGCGCTTCCGCGTGGCGTCGTACTGGGACCTCGACGCGACCTTCGACGCCGGCTCCGAGCACGACCAGCGGATGTTCCCGGCCAAGCTGCACTCCGTCGACGCGGTCCGGGTCGCGCGCGGCTCGGACTTCGGTCCGGACGGGAACCTCAAAGCCGCCACCACCGATGGTGACCCCAAGCGACCGCTACCACTGCACGTGGACCGGACCCGCGCGGAGGCGCTGTCGCAGGCGCTGCAGGAGAGCACCTTCGAGGTGCGCTCGGTGGAGTCCAAGCCCTACCGCCGCTCGCCGTACGCGCCGTTCCGCACCACGACGCTGCAGCAGGAGGCCAGCCGCAAGCTTGGCATGAGCGCGAGCGTGACGATGTCGGTCGCCCAGCGCCTGTACGAGAACGGCTTCATCACCTACATGCGTACCGACTCCTCGACGCTGTCGGGGGCCGCGATCGACGCGGCACGGTCGCAGGTGCGCGAGCTGTACGGCGCCGAGTACCTCCCCGACGCCCCCCGCACCTACGCCGGCAAGGTCAAGAACGCCCAGGAGGCGCACGAGGCGATCCGCCCCGCGGGCGACACCTTCCGCACCCCCGGCCAGACCGGCCTGACCGGTGAGCAGTTCCGGCTCTACGAGCTGATCTGGATGCGCACCGTCGCCTCGCAGATGAAGGACGCCACCGGCCAGTCGGTCTCGGTCCGCATCGGCGGCACCGCCGCGACCGGCGAGGACGTGGTGTTCTCCGCCAGCGGTCGCACCATCACCTTCCACGGCTTCCTCAAGGCCTACGTCGAGGGCACCGACGACGGCGGCCAGAAGGACGACGCCGAGACCCGGCTCCCCGTCCTGGCCGAGGGCGACGCCCTCTCCGCGGCCTCGCTCGCCGCCGCCGGCCACGAGACCAAGCCGCCGGCCCGCTACACCGAGGCCACGCTGGTCAAGGAGCTCGAGGACCGCGAGATCGGCCGCCCGTCGACGTACGCCTCGATCATCAAGACGATCATCGACCGCGGCTACGTCTACAAGAAGGGCACGGCCCTGGTGCCGGCCTGGCTGGCGTTCTCGGTGATCCGCCTGATGGAGGAGCACTTCCCCCGGCAGATCTCCTACGAGTTCACCGCCCAGATGGAGGACGCGCTCGACGAGATCGCCGCCGGCCGCAAGGACCGCGGCACCGAGCTGGCGGAGTTCTACTTCGGCACCGGTGACGTCGAGGGCCTCAAGAAGCTGGTCGACGGGCTCGGCGACATCGACGCGCGCGAGCTCGCGACGTTCCCCGTCGGCGGCCCCGACTCCGGGATCAACCTGCGCGTGGGCCGCTACGGCCCCTACCTCGAGGGGCCCGACGACGAGGGCAACCCGATCGGCAAGCGGGCCAACGTGCCCGACGACCTGCCGCCCGACGAGCTGACGCTGGAGAAGGCCACCGAGCTCTTCGCCAACCCCGCCGGGGAGGAGATCCAGCTCGGCCGCCACCCCGAGTCCGGCCTCGAGGTCGTGGCGAAGAACGGCCGCTTCGGCCCGTACGTCACCGAGGTGCTCCCCGAGGACGCGCCGAAGTCGGCCAAGCCGCGCACCGGCTCGCTGTTCAAGTCGATGTCGCTCGACACGATCTCCCTCGAGGACGCCGTCAAGCTGCTGTCGCTGCCGCGGGTGGTCGGCACCGCCGAGGACGGCGAGGAGATCACCGCGCAGAACGGCCGGTACGGGCCGTACCTGAAGAAGGGCACCGACTCGCGGTCGCTGGCCTCCGAGGACCAGCTGCTCACGATCACCCTCGACGAGGCGCTGCGGATCTACGCCCAGCCCAAGCAGCGCGGTCGTGCCGCGGCCGCGCCGCCGCTCAAGGAGCTCGGCAACGACCCGGTCTCCGGGCAGCCGGTGGTCGTGAAGTCCGGCCGGTTCGGGGAGTACGTCACCGACGGGGAGTACAACGCGACCCTCCGCAAGGACGACACCGTCGAGTCGATCACCATCGAGCGCGCCGCCGAGCTGCTCGCCGAGCGGCGCGAGCGCGGCCCGGCCAAGAAGGGCGCTAAGAAGACGACGAAGGCGCCGGCCAAGAAGGCGGCGGCCAAGAAGACCACGGCGAAGAAGGCGGCGACCAAGAAGACCACGGCGAAGAAGGCGACGGGGGCCGCGGCCAAGAAGGCCTGACCGGCGCCGCTCTCAGGAGTCCCGGACCGCCCGCCCGTGCGGGCGGCCGGGGTCGTCGTACGCCGGCTCCGGCTCGCCGGCGCGGTAGGCCTCCAGCTGCGCGCACACGGCCGTGCCGTAGAACAGCCCGGTCGCGCTCAGCCAGGACCACAGCAGCAGGGCCATGATCCCCGCCAGCGGCCCGTAGGTGTCGCCGAAGGACCCGCTGAGCCGCACGTACGCCGCCAGGCCGGCCGCCGCGAGCAGGCTGACCGCCACCGCGGTGGCCGAGCCGAGCGCGAGCCACGACAGCGCCGGCTGGCGTCTCCGCGGGGCGTGGTCGAGCAGCACCGCGATCGTCACGACGAGCAGCAGCAGGCCCAGGGGCCAGCGGGCGACGTCCCAGGCCCGGTCGGTGCAGGCGGACCAGCCGTAGACCTCGACCATCGCGTCCCCGAACGCCCCGCCCGCGACGAGCAGCAGGAACCCGAGCCCCACCGGCACCGCCAGCAGCGCGGTCAGCACCGCCGCGCGGCCGTACTTGTGCAGGGCGGGCCGGTCGCGGCGGATGCCGTAGATCCGGTTCGTCCCGCGCTCGACCTGGCCCATGGCGGTCGTCATCGACACCAGCGACAGCACCAGGCCCAGGACGAGCGCGACCTCGCCGGCGTCCTCGCTGCTGTCGCCGCCGGCGACCGCCCCGGCGAGCGCGTCGCCACCGCCCTGCCCGGGCGAGACCTGCTGGACGGTCAGCGCGACGACCTCGGCCAGCCGCTGCTGGTCGAGGTCGGCGGTCAGCCCGGTGAGCGCCAGCAGGAACGGCACGACCGCGAGGCAGGCCTGCAGGGCGAGCGCGCGGCTGTTGGTGAACCCGTCGCCGTACCGGAACCGCACGAAGGAGTCGACCGCCACCCGCCGCAGCCCGTGGTGGCGGGCGAGGTGCCAGGCGTCCTCGGCGTCGAGCTCGTCGCCGTCCATCTCCGTGGTGACCGGGACGGTGCGCGCGGTGGTCATGGCGCGGGAGTCTGGCAGCCGCGGTCCGCGGCGCGCGCGGCGGCCGACGTCGCCCGGGTGCTCCTCAGGGGAAACCGGCACTCCTCAGGGGAAGCTTCCGCCGAGGAGTGCCGGAATCCCCGGGGCCCCGGGGATTCCTGCACGCCGCGTTGGCCGGTGTCGGTCGTCCCACGTAGGTTCGGGGCCGTGCACCCACCCACCGGCGTCCTCGTCTGCTTCGAGGGTGGCGAGGGGTCGGGCAAGTCCACCCAGTCCCGGCGGCTTCGCGAGTGGCTGGAGGCCGAGGGGTACGCCGTCGTGCTGACCTTCGAGCCCGGCGACACCGAGGTCGGCAAGGTCCTGCGCCGGCTGGTCCTCGACCCGACGACCGGCGACCTCGACCCGCACACCGAGGCGCTGCTGTACGCCGCCGACCGCGCCGAGCACGTCGCGCGCCTCGTCCGGCCCGCCCTCGAGCGCGGGGAGGTCGTGGTGATGGACCGGTACGTCGACTCCTCGCTGGCCTACCAGGGCGCCGGGCGCGACCTCGACCTCGCCATGGTGGAGCGGATCTCGCGCTGGGCGACCGACGACCTGCGACCCCACCTGACCGTGGTGCTCGACCTGGAGCCCGAGCAGGGCCTGGGCCGGTTCGCCGAGCGGGACAAGATCGAGGGGGAGGGGCTGGAGTTCCACCGCCGGGTCCGCGAGGCGTTCCTGCGGATGGCCGCGGCCGACCCCGAGCACTACCTCGTGCTCGACGCCCGCGCTCCCGTCGACGAGGTCGCCGCCGCGGTGCGCGCCCGCGTCGAGCCGCTGCTCGGGCAGGCCGCACGATGACGGTCTGGGACTCCCTGGTCGGGCAGGCCCGGCCGGTCGAGGCACTCGCCGCCGCCGCCCGCGGACAGGGGATGAGCCACGCCTGGCTGTTCACCGGACCCCCGGGCTCGGGCCGCTCCAACGCCGCCATCGCCTTCGCCGCCGCCCTGCAGTGCGAGGACGCCGGCTGCGGCACCTGCCACTCGTGCCGCACGGTGCTCGCCGGCTCCCACGCCGACGTCGCGGTCGCGCGGACCGAGTCGGTGCAGTTCGTCGTCAAGGAGGCCCGGGAGCTGGTGCGCCGCTCGGCGCTCAGCCCGGTCGGCGGCCGCTGGCAGATCATCGTGGTCGAGGACGCCGACCGGTTCAACGAGCACTCCGGCAACGCCATGCTCAAGGCGATCGAGGAGCCGAACGCGCGGACCGTGTGGCTGCTCTGCGCACCGACCGTCGAGGACGTGCTGCCGACGATCCGCTCGCGGTGCCGCCTGGTCACCCTGGCCACGCCGGCCACCGCCGACGTCGCGGCGTTCCTCGCCCGCACCGACGCGGTCGATCCCGCGCTCGCGTCGTACGCCGCCCGCGCCAGCCAGGGACACATCGGGCGCGCCCGCGCGCTGGTGCGCGACGAGGGCGCCCGGCAGCGCCGCAACGAGGTCGTCGGCATCCCCGCCTCGGTCACCGACCTCGGCAGGTGCATGCGGGCGGCGGCCCGGCTCGCCGAGGTCGCCAAGGAGGAGGCGGAGGCCATCACCTCCGAGCGGGAGGCGCGGGAGAAGGCCGAGCTCGACCAGGCCTTCGGCTACGAGGACCGCGGTCGACGCCCGCGCGAGTACGCCGCGGCGGCCAAGGCGCTGCAGGAGGACCAGAAGCGGCGCGCCAAGCGGCGCGTCCTCGACGTGGTCGACCGCGCGCTGATGGACCTGGTGTCGGTCTACCGCGACGCGATCGCGATCCAGACCGGCGCGCCCGGCGAGCTGGTCAACGCCGAGATCCGGGCCGACCTCGACGTCGTCGTCCGGACCTCGACACCGGAGCTGAACCTGCGCCGGATCGGGTGGATCTTCGAGGCACGCGAGCAGATGCTGGAGTTCAACGTCCCGGTCGCCCTCGCCCTGGAGTCGATGATGGTCGCGCTGCGCGTGCCGAGCCGAGGAGCCGCCTGATGAGCACGAGGACCGTCCGGATCGTCGTGCTGGTGCTGGTCGCGGCGCTCGTCCTCAGCGGCGTCGGGCTCGCCGTCGCCGGGCTCACCGGCGGTGACGGCTCGGGGTCCTCCTCGGGCGGTGCGGGCCGGTCCGTGCCCGCACCGACCACCACCCCCGCGCCCGGTGCGCAGGACCCGCCCCGGCCGGCCCTGCGGAAGTACTACGAGCAGGAGATCGCCTGGGCGGCCTGCGGGGACAACGAGTGCGCCCGGCTGACGGTGCCGCTGGACTACGCCGAGCCGGCGGGCGAGACGATTCAGATCGCGGTGCTGAGGGTGCCGGCCGGCGACCCGGACCGGCGGATCGGCTCGCTGGTGGTCAACCCCGGCGGGCCCGGCGCGCCCGGCACGACGTACGCCGCGCAGGCCGGCCTCGCCTTCCGCGAGCCGCTGCGCGAGCGCTACGACGTCGTCGGCTTCGACCCGCGTGGCACCGGCTTCTCGACCGCCGTCGACTGCGTCTCCGACGAGCAGCTCGACGTATTCCTCGCCGCCGACCCCGCCCCGGACGACCGCGAGGAGGCCGACGCCCTCGAGCAGGCGCAGCGCGCCTTCAACGCCGGCTGCGCCGCGGAGTCCGGAGCCCTCGCCGACCACGTCACCACCGTCGAGGCGGCCCAGGACATGGACGTCCTGCGCTCCGCGCTGGGGGAGTCGACGCTGACCTACCTCGGCGCGTCGTACGGCACGAAGCTCGGCGCGACCTACGCCGAGCTCCACCCCGACCGCGTCGGCCGGTTCGTGCTCGACGGGGCGGTGGACCCCACGCTCACCGCGCGCGAGCAGACCCTTGGCCAGGCGCGCGGCTTCGAGACGGCGATCCGCGCCTACGCCGAGGACTGCGTCGACAGCGGTGACTGCCCGCTCGGCGACTCCGTCGAGGCCGGCCTCCAGCGGCTGACCGACTTCATCGACGAGGTCGACGCCGAGCCGCTGCCCACCGGCGGCGAGCGCGAGCTGGCCGTCGGCAACGCGATCACGGGGATCATCGCGCCGCTCTACAACCGCGACTACTGGTTCCTGCTCACCCGAGCGCTGACCGCGGCGTTCGAGGGCGACGGGTCGCAGCTCATGCAGCTCTCGGACCTCTACTCCTCGCGCGGACCGGAGGGCTACCAGGACAACAGCTCCGAGGCGATCCTCGCGATCAACTGCCTCGACGACCCGTCGGCGGTCGACCCCGACGACATCCCCGGGCAGGTGGCGGCGTTCGAGGAGGCCTCGCCGACCTTCGGCGAGGTCTTCGCGTGGGGGCAGGCCGGCTGCCTCGGGGTGCGGGCGGAGGCCACCGTGGAGACGCCGGAGATCGACGCCGCCGGGGCGCCGCCGATCCTGGTGATCGGCACGACGCGCGACCCGGCGACGCCGTACGCCTGGGCGGAGGCGCTGGCCGGCGAGCTGGAGTCCGGTGTGCTGATCACCCGCGTCGGCGACGGGCACACCGGCTACAACGTCGGCAACGCGTGCGTCGACGAGGCGGTCGAGGACTACCTCGTCGACGGGACAGTCCCCGAGGACGGGCTGCGCTGCTGACCGGTCGGGTCAGCTGATCAGCTCGTCGATCCGGGCGTAGGCGTCCGAGCTGCCGGCCACGACCCGGCTGGAGCGGCCGTCGACCGAGACCGGCACGTCGCCGACGACCGTCACGCGCCGTACCTCGCGGCGGTGGTTGTCGAAGTCGGCCACGGCGTAGTGCTGGGTCGCCCGGTTGTCCCACATCGCGACGTCGCCCTCCTGCCACTGCCAGCGGACGGTGTTCTCCAGCCGGGTCACCCGGTCCTGGAGGAGCTTGAACAGCGCGCTGGACTCGGCGGTGTTCAGCCCCACGAAGCGCTTGACGAAGTGCCCCAGGACGAGCGAGCGCTCGCCGGTCTCGGGGTGCACGCGCACCACCGGGTGCTCGGTCTCGTAGTACGTCGCCCGGAACTGGCCGCGGTCGAGCGCGTCGCGGTCGGGGGAGTCGCCCTCGGGGTCCTCGGAGGTGGCGACGTAGTCGTACTCGTTGGTGTGCACCGCCCAGAGCCCGTCCACCAGGGCCCGCAGCGGCGGGGTGAGGGCGTCGTACGCCGCGACGGTGTTGGCCCAGACGGTGTTGCCGCCGTACGGCGGGATGGTGACGCCGCGCAGCACGCTGATCGCCGGGACACGGTCGACGAAGGTGACGTCGGTGTGCCAGCTGTTGGCCGCCATCCCCTTGGTCGCGTTGAGGCTGAGGACGTGCGCGCTGCCGGTGTTGACGGTCGGGTGGGCCGTGGTGAGCGTGCCCAGCTGCTCGGCGAAGGCCAGCTGCCCGGCGTCGTCGAGGTGGTCCTGGCCGCGGAAGAAGACCACCTTGTGGGCGAGCAGCGCGGCGCGGATGGTGGCGACGGCCTCGGGGTCGAGGTCCGCGCCGAGGCGGACCCCCTCGATCACGGCGCCGATGCGGCCACCGACCTTGCGGACGGTGGGGAGGTCGGACGTGGCGCGGGTGGGGCGGTCCAGGGTGCTGGTCATGCTTCCTCCTGCTAAGTCGAGTGAGTAACTAGACAATAACAGGGTCGCAGCCTTCGGGCGATCACCTCGGGTGGATGGGGTCGGCGATCGCCTGGATGCGGCGCGTGGCCAGCTCGATCATCAGCCGGGCGGCGGGGGAGAGGGTGGCGTCGGAGCGGTGGACGATCGCGAGGATGTCGTGCTGGCGGGGGCGCAGCGGGGCCCAGCCGGCGCGGGGTGCGAGGCGCGGGAGCAGCTCGTCGACGACGCCGCGCGGGACGACGCTGTCGGCCAGCCCCAGGCCGACCAGCTCGACGGCGGTCTCGACGTCCTCGACCTCGATCCGGGTGGTCGGGTTGCGGCCGGTCTCGTGCAGCATCTGCCGCAGCACGATCCGCGTGGAGTCGTTCGCCCGCCAGGTCGTCTCGGGAAGCACCAGCGACGCCTGGGAGAGCCGGTGGGCGGTGACCGGCGAGGCCACCCGCTCGGGGTCGGCGGAGATGTAGACCAGCTCGTCGCGGGCGACCGGCGTGATGGTCATGCCCTCGCTCGAGGCGGCCGCCACGGCGATCATCGCCGCCTCGAGCCGACCGCGCCGCAGGTCCTCCTGCACGTCGGTCGAGTTCTGGCCGATCAGCTCGACCCGGACGCCGGGGTAGCGCTCGAGCACGTCCGCGACGAGCCCGGCGCCGGCGTACAGCCGGGCGGTGCCGAACATGCCGAACCGGATCGTCCCCGTCTCCAGCGAGCGGGCGCCCTGCACCGCCCGCTCGGCCTCGACGATCGAGGCCAGCACCCGCTCGGCGTACGGCCGGAGCGTGTCGGCCACGGTGGTCGGGACGACGCCGCGCCCGACCCGGCGGAACAGCTGCACGTCGAGGGACTTCTCCAGCGCCCGGATCTGCTCGGACACCGACGGCTGGGCGTACCCGAGCTCCTCCGCGGCACGAGTGAGCGAGCCCTGCTCGTACGTCGCGAGGAAGCATGTGAGCTGGTGCACAGAAAGCATAGGTCCAGCCTATGTCAACCGCAGGAAAGTCAGGCTACCCCTATGGCTGGACTTGCTCCAGAATGGACTCAGCACCACTCCACCCGAGTCGAGAAAGGATCCGCCGTGTTCACCCACGTCTGCACCGCCTGCGCCAAGCGCCAGCTCATCTTCCCCTCCCAGGTCACGGCGGTCGCCGACAGCGAGCGCGGCCCGGTGGCGACCTTCACCTGCTGGTGCGGCGCCGAGCAGTCGGCGCTCTACGGCCTCGCCCCGGCCAAGGGCTCGACGGTCGTCCTCGCGGCCTGACCCACCGCTCCACCACCGGGCGTGTGCCGGTTTCGCCCCGGCAGGCGGCGTCCGTATACTCTCCCGGGTTGCCCGGCAGGTCTCGACCGCGCCGGGCAGCGCGCCGCCTTAGCTCAGTCGGTAGAGCGTCTCACTCGTAATGAGAAGGTCGTCGGTTCGATTCCGACAGGCGGCTCCCCTCGACACGGCCCCCACCCCACCGGGTGGGGGCCGTGTCGCGTCCCCGCCGCTGCTCAGCCCGCGCCGCCGGCCACCAGCACGTCGACGCCCCGCAGGCGCCAGGGTTCGAGGTCGCCGACCTCCTCGGTGACCAGCACGTCGATGGCGTCGGTGCCCAGGACGGCGTGCGGGGCGACCGATCCGTGCTTGGTGGCGTCGGCGAGGACGACGGTGCGGAGAGCAGCTCCTGCCATCGTCTGCTTCATCTCGGCGTCCAGCGGGTCCACCGAGGTGGCTCCCACCCCGGGGTGCAGGGCGCAGGCGCCCAGGAACGCCCAGTCGGCGCGGTGCGCGGCGAGCGTGGCGACGGCCGTGGGCCCCGCGAAGAAGCGCGAGTGGGGGTCCCACCGGCCGCCCGCCAGGACGAGCGTGACCTGCTCGTCGGCCTCGAGCAGCGCCGCGACGTCGAGGGAGTTGGTGACCACCTGCAGTGGGCGCACCTCGAGCGCGGCGGCGAGCGCGAGCACCGACGAGCCGGCGTCGAGGAACAGTGTCTGGCCGGGCTCGACCAGGCGTGCCGCGACGGTCGCGATCGCCGTCTTGGCGGCGCCGGCGACGTCGGCACGCGTCCGGAAGGGCATCCGGGCCGGGTCCAGGGCTACCGCCCCGCCGTGGGTCTTCTGCAGGTGGCCGGCCTCCGCGAGGGTGCGCAGGTCGCGGCGGACCGTGTCCTCCGAGACGCCGAGGAGCGCCGACAGGCCGGTCACCTCGACCTTGCCCCGGCGGTGCAGCTCCTGCAGCACGCGCGCCTGTCGTTCGCTCGCGAAAACCCGCACGTCCGCCGCTCCTTGTGCCGAGGTCTACTTGACTGTGCCGAAGTATGCAGGATTGACTGCCCGGGTGTCACGCGCCCCGCTCGCCCCCGCCCGCCGTTCCTCGTCGGCTCGTCTCGCGGTCACGGGCCTGGTGGGGTTCGCCGCCCTCGGCATGCTCGCCAGCGTCCTCGGGCCGACACTGCCGCTGCTGCAGGAGCGTCACCGGCTCGACGCGTTCGGTTCCTCGCTGCTCTTCGCCGCCTACGCCGCGGGCTCCGCGGCCGGTGTGGTGGGCGCCGGCTGGCTGCGCACCAGGGTCGCGCCGTCGTCGCTGCTGACCGGGGGAGCAGCCCTCCTGGCCCTGGGCTGCCTCGCGCTGCCCGTCGCCCCGACGGGCTCGCTCGCCCTCGCCGGCGTCCTGGTGGCCGGCATCGGGTTCGGGCTCGTCGACCTCCCGCTCAACACGGTGCTGGCCCGGTCCTTCGGCGAGGGCAGCGGCGCCGTGCTGATGGCCCTGAGCGCCGCCTTCGGGGTCAGTGCCGTGCTGCTCCCCTTCCTCGTGGGCAGGCGCCCCGACGACCTCCACGCGCCGTACCTGGTCTGCGGCGCCACGGCGCTGGTCCTGACCGCCCTCACCGCCACGCTCCGCCTCCCGCACCCCGGCGCGACCGGCCCGGCGGGGAGGCGGCACGGCCACCGCGGTGCGGTGCTCCTGCTCGCCGCGGTGCTGCTCGGGTACGTCGCGGTCGAGAGCGGCGTGGCCGGCTGGGAGACGACCCACCTCCGTGCGACGACCTCCCTGTCGGAGAGCGGCTCGGCCTCCGCGGTGTCCCTGTTCTGGATCGGGCTCATCCTCGGCCGGCTGGGCGCGGCGCCCGTCCTGCTGCGCCAGCCGCCGGGCCGCCTCGTCATCACCTGCCTGGTCGCCGGTGCCGCCAGCGCGGCCGCGGCGGCGCACGCGCCGTCCGCGGTCGTCGCCTACGCCGTGACCGGCCTGCTCATCGGACCGGTCTTCCCCGCCGTCATCGCGTGGCACGCCTCCCTCGTGCCGGACGGCCGCGGGATCACCGGTGTCTTCGCGGCGGGCTTGGCCGGCCCGCTGGTCGGTGGTCCCCTCATCGGGCTGGCGGTGGGGGCGACGAGCGAGCACGCGGTCCCCTGGGTGCTCGCGGCGATGGCGCTCGCGGCCGCGGGGGTCGCCGTCGCGGTCGCCGTCACGGTCGCGGCGCGGGGCGTCGCGCCGAGCACGGCGCGAGCGCGTGCGAGCGGCCACGCGGCAGGTGCGTGACCGCGGTGGGCACGGCGGTGCCGGCACGTGCGACGTCCCGGAGCACAGCCGTTCCCCCGACCGGGTCGGGTGCAGCCGCAGCCGGCCTGGACACAGGCGGAGCACGCTCGCCCGACGAGCCATCCCCCGGGTGCCGCACCCCGCCGGATCAGCACCGAGACCAAGGCGTCGTTCAAGACCACCGAGCTGATCGCCTACGTGGCCGCCGTCGTCGGGGTCCTCATCGCCTCGGCGGTCGTCGACGCCTCGGACTTCGGCGCCCAGGAGGCGTGGTTCTACGTCACCCTGCTGACCATCGGCTACATGGTCAGCCGCGGGCTCGCCAAGTCGGGCAGCCGCGACTTCTACGACGACGACCGCGGCCGGACGACGGGCCACGGTCAGCACTGACCGCGCGCCGTACCGCAGGACCGCCCCCGACGCGACGCGTCGGGGGCGGTCTGCGTACCGTGCGAGGCAGGTCCCACCCGGACCAGCCGCTCGCAGCCGTCGGAGGTGCCGTGATCGACGACCACCGCTCCGGCCCGCCGCCGTACGGCCCGGCCTTCGGTGCGCCGGCCGGCGGGCAGGCGGACGACGTCCGGCCCGGCACGACCGAGCGCCGTCGGAGGCGTCGGCGGGCGGCGGTCGCGGGCGGGGTCGGGGCCGGTGTGGTCGTGCTCGGCCTGGCGGCGGCCGGGTTGCTGGGCGGGTCCGCGTCGTACGACGACGTCGACTGCGCGGGCCTGCGGGACCAGGCCGTGGCGGCGACGAACGAGCGGCCCGGTGCCCGGCTGCTGCGCGTCGACCGGTTCGAGCTGGCGACCGACCACCGCTCCGACTGGGCGGACCAGGACCCCGACGACGACGGGCTGCGCCTGGTGCTGGCGTGCCGCGGGATCGGTCGGTTCCAGGGCGGCGTCGAGCAGGCCGTGGTGGTCCAGCTCTACGACACGGGCCGCGACGAGGAGCACCTCCGGGTCGTCGCGCAGGGGCGTCCGCGGTTCGACATCGACTCCGAGCTGGGGACGGCCCCGTGACGTCCCCGGTCGAGACCTGCCCGAAGCGGATGCGCTTCGGTCCGTGCGGCGGCGTGCGCGACGACGCGTCCTGCGAGCTCGATGCCCGGCCCTGCCCCTTCGCCCAGGAGCCGGCGGCGGTGGTGCCGTGGGACGGCGCGCCGGCCCACCCGGCCCACCCGGCTACGCCGGGTGCCGACCGGAGCCGGCTGCTGGCGGCGGCGCGACGCGGCCCGGTGGTGCTGACCGACCTGACGGTGCCGGCGTACGACCCCGCCGCGGTGTCGCGGATCGCCGGGCTGCTCGCCGGGTCCTGCGACGGGCTGCTCGTCGGCGAGCACCAGAATCGGCCGGACCTCCCGCCGGTGATGATGGCGGACCTGGTCGCCGGGGCCGGGGGCGCGCCGTGGGTGACGCTCGCCTGCCGCGACCGCAACCGGGTCGTGCTGGAGCAGGAGCTCACCGGGCTCGCCGTCGCCGGGGTCGACGGCGTCCTCTGCGTCACCGGCGACGTGCGGGCGCCCGGGATCCGACCGGGGGTGACCCAGGTCTTCGACCTCGACGGCACGCAGCTGGCGGCCCTCGCCCGGGAGGCCGGGCACGCGGTCGCGGTGCCCGAGGCGCCGTCCGCCGCGCCCCGGCACGTCCGGCCGGGGCGCCTGGTGGAGAAGCAGCGGGCGGGCGCGCACCTGGCCGTGCTGAACCACGTGGCGTCGCCGGCCGACGTGGGGTCGTTCGTCGGGGCGGCCCGGGGGCTGGGGCTCGCGATCCCCGTGGTCGCCGCGGTCGCCGTCTACACCGACGAGCGGTCGGCGCGCGTGCTGCAGCGGTTCCCCGGCCTGCACCTCGACGGCACGCAGGTGGAGGCGGTGCTAGGTGCTTCGGACGTGCGGGAGGCGGGTATCGAGGCGGCAGTGCGCGAGGCGAGGTCGCTGCTCGCGATCGACGGCGTCGTGGGCGTCAACCTGTCCGGTCTCGGCTCGAGCCAGGGCGAGCTGGCCGGCGCCCGGGTGAAGGCCGAGGTCGGCACACGGATCCGGGAGGCGTGATGAGCGAGCAGGACCCCATGGTCGACGAGTTCGACACGGTGGCGGCGTGGACGGTCGCCGCGGTCGAGGAGCTCGGCGCGGACCACGCCCTCCCGGCCGCGTGCCGGGGCAGCGGCAGCCCCGCCGCGCTCGACTGGCTCGCCGACGCGATCGGGGTGGGTGCCGGCTCGCGGCTGCTCGACTCCGGCGCGGGGGTCGGCGGCCCGGCGGCGTACGTCGCGCGCGAGCGGGACGCCGTGCCGGTGCTGGCCGAGCCGATGACCGGTGCCTGCTGGGCGGCCCGGCAGCTCTTCGACGCGCCGGTCGTCGCGGCCGACGGGCTGGCGCTGCCGTTCCCCGACGCGTCGTTCGACTGCGCCTGGTCGCTCGGCGTGCTGTGCACCGTCGAGGACAAGCCGGCCCACCTCGCCGAGCTGCGGCGGGCCGTCGTGCCCGGGGGCGGCGTGGGGCTGCTGGTCTACATGCGGACCGTCGACGTCCTGCCGACCCAGCCCGAGGGCAACCACTTCCCCGACCACGACGAGCTGCTCGCCGCGGTCGCCGCCGCCGGCCTCGTGCTCGTCGACGAGGCCCGGCTCGCCGACCTCCCCGGCGCGCCGGAGGACTGGCAGGCCGCCGCCGACGCCGTCGACGCGACGGTCGAGCGGGCCCACCGCGACGACCCCCGCTGGGCCCGCGCCCAGGCGCAGCAGGAGGAGATCGCCGACCTGATCGGCCGCGAGCTGGTGGTCGGCGTGCTGGTCGCCTGCCGCGCCGGCTGAGCCGGGAGCCTCTCGGCGTGCCTTGCGACATCCCAGGTTCACTTGGGATGTTGACGCTTCCCTGCCGTTGCAACAGCAGGGAACCTTCAGAATCCCAAGTTAACTTGAGATGTTGCGCGTCACCCCAGCCCCAGCAGTCACACAAGCATCAGGGGCGGGAGACGCGAACGGCGCCCGCCACCGGCGAGGTGGCGGGCGCCGTCGTACGTCGCGTGGCGGCCGTCAGGCGCCGGCGCCGCGGGAGCGGGTGCGCTCGGCGAGGGCGGCGAGGGCGGCGGGGAAGATGGACGCGGGCGGGGTGACCAGGCCGGCGCCGACCTGTCCGACGCCGGCGACGCGGCCGGCCATGCCGGTGTTGATCTGCGGCAGGATGCCGGTGCGGCACACGGCGGAGACGTCGATGCCGGTGGCGGCGCCCGCGAAGTCGAGCACGGGGATCGGCCAGCGGTTGTTCTCGCCGATGGTGATCTCGCGCATCCGGCGGCTGGTGGCCAGCGCGTCGGGGACGGTGCCGCCGACGAACCGGACGATCGCCGGCGCGGCCGCCATCGCGAAGCCGCCGATGCCGGCGGTCTCGGTGATCGCGGAGTCGCCGATGTCGGGGTTGGCGTCCTCCGGCCCGTAGTCGCCGAGGAAGAGGCCGTCGGCGAGCTGTGCGGGGCCGGTGAACCACTGGTCGCCGGTGCCGGAGACCTGGATGCCGAAGTCGGTGCCGTTGCGGGCCATCGCCACGACCATCGTGCTGCCCTCGATGTCGCGGCCGGCGTCGAGCGCGAGCTTGCACGCCGGCATCGCGACGTTGAGGAAGAAGTGGTCGTTGCCGCCGACGAAGGCCAGCGCCTGGGCGACGTCCTCGGCCGGCCGCGAGGAGCGGACCAGGTGCGGCGCGAGGTCGCGGAGCAGCATCAGGGTGCCGGCGCGGTTGCGGTTGTGCGCCTCGTCGCCCATCTGCAGCATCTGGCCGAGGATCGCGGTGGCGTCGATCGGGCCGGCCGCCTCGACGGCCTCGGCGAGCAGCGGGCCCAGCGAGTCGCGCATCCAGCGCAGCCGCTCGAGCACCTCGGCCGAGTAGGCGCCGTACCGCAGCACCTTGCCCAGGCCCTCGTTGAGCGAGCAGTAGGTGCGCCGGCCGGTGGCCGGGTCCTCGAGGACGAACATCCACATCGACGGGGAGACGACGCCGGCCATCGGGCCCACCGCGCTGCGGTGGTGGCACGGCTCGAGGGTCACCTCGGTGCCGGACTCGAAGAGCGCGACGGCGTCCTCGGGGTCCTCGACCAGGCCCTCGAACGCGGCCGCGCCCATGAGCGCGCCGCGCAGCGGCCCGGCGGTGCGGGCCCACTCGATCGGCGGGCCGGCGTGCAGGAACTGGCCCTTCTCCAGGCCGAGGAGCTCCGAGGCCGGGGCGACGCCGACGAGCATCGCCTGGACGTCGAGCATCCGGGAGACGGCGAGGGCGTTGGCGTCGCGGCGCAGCGGGTCGGCGGCCACGGTGGCGAGGTCGTCGACCGTGCCCTCCATCGGCGGCTTCCAGTCGACGCGCTCGACCGGTACGGCCTGGGCCTCGACGGCAGCGGCGAACATGTCGGCGCCCACGGCCGCGACGGCGGCGGGAGCCTGGTTGGGGATGGTGGCGTTCGCGGGCTGGTTCACAGCGTCCCTCCGGAGACGAGAGCAACCGCCCGGCGGGTGGCTGCGGCGTTGGACAGGTGGACCTCCGCGCCGGCGGCGGCGAGTGCCTCGGCCTGGCGCTCGAGGCCCTGGGGGTCGGCGGACGTGCCGACGCAGGCGACGACCACCGGCACCTCGCGGACGCCGCGCGCGGCGGCGATGGCGGGGGCCAGGTCGGCGGCGGGGTCGGCCTGGGCGCCGTGGCCGAGGACCACGTCGAGCAGGATCACGGCGGTCTCGGGGTCCTGGGCGACCTTCGCCAGGTGGTCGAGCCGCAGGGTCGGGTCGATCATCGGGTGCGCGCGGCCGCGGGTGAGCCCGTCGTCGCCGAAGTCGATCATCAGGTGACCGTCGGCGGTGAGGTCGGACCCGAGGGCCAGCTCGGGGGAGAGCGGGATGTTGCTGCGGACCGGCCCGAGCGACTGGGCGGCGAGGAGCATCGCCTCGTCGCACAGGGTGCCGCCGACGAACAGGCCGCGCAGGGCGGACCCGCCGGTGGCGGTGGCGGGCGTGCCCCAGGTCGGCCACTCGGGGACGGCCACGCCGAGGTCGGCGAGCAGGCCCTCGACCTGGGTGGTGATGTCGGGCTGGTCGCCGCCGAGCAGCGCGAACCGGACCGGCGTGCCCAGCCCCGCGGCGTACTCCTCCACCGCGGCGGCGACCTCGGGGGCCGGCGGCTTGGAGACGACGATGACCTGCTCGATCGAGGGATCGGCGTCGAGACGGTCGAGCGCGGTCATCGTGGAGATGCCGCCGATCGCGGTGGACAGGTCGCGGCCGCCGACGCCGAGCGCGGCGGAGACGCCGACCCCCGCGCGGTCGAGGAGCGCGAGGACCTGCTGGCAGCCGGTGCCGGAGGCGGCCACGATGCCGACGCGACCGGGCTCGGTGGTGTTGGCGAAGCCGAGGCCGACGCCGCCAACGACGGCCGTGCCGCAGTCGGGACCCATCACGAGCAGGCCGCGGCTGCGCGCGATCTGCTTCATGGCGAGCTCCTGCTCGACCGGGACGTTGTCGCTGAAGACCATGACGTCGGAGCCGGCGTCCAGGGCGTCCATCGCCTCGACCAGCGCGGAGGCGCCGGGCACCGAGACCAGCGCGAGGCCGCCGCCGGCGCGGCGCAGCGCCGAGCCGGTGGTGCGCGGCGCCGCGACGGTGGTGTCGCCCGAGGTCGAGCCCTTCCGGGCGGCGGCCAGCGCGGCGTCGACCGCGGCCAGCGCCGCGGGCAGCGCGGCCTCGTCGTCGAGCCGGAGCGCGACGACCATGTCGTTAAGGGAGGCCGGCGGGAGCGTGAAGCCCATGCCGGCGAGCACCTCCAGGTTGAGGTCGGTCGCCATCGCGACCTGGGCCGCGGCGACCCCGGGCGTGGCGGCGACGTCGCGGCTGACCTGCAGCAGGGCCACGCTGTCGGCGTACGCGCCGGGGCGGATCTCGACGTGCTCGACTGTCATCGAGTGGTTCCTTCGGGGTCGGGGACGGGCGGGACGGGAGTGGGGGGCGCAGGGCCGGGGTGGCTCAGGTGCCGAGCGCGAGGGTGGCGCCCAGGAGCATCCCGGCGCCGGAGGTGTGACCGACGGCGGCCAGCCGCGAGGCTGCGGCGGCCACCCCCGACGGGGAGGCCGCGTCGCCGCGGGCGGCGAGCGCGAGCAGCAGCGCCCGGAACTCCGGGATGCACCCGCCCTCGATCGCGTCGACCAGCAGCGTGGCCGACAGAGCGGTGGTGCGGTGGGCGTGCCGGCGTACGGCGTCGGCGACCGCGTCGCGGTCGCGCTCCAGGCCGCGTGCGGCCACCAGCCAGCCCGCGACCACGTCGTCCCCGACGGGGGTGAGCCCGTCGCCGCGACCGAGCAGGTCCAGGACCGCCGCGCCGTCACCGGCGGCGAGCGCGGCCAGCGCCGCGGCGGGCAGCTGGTCGCGAGCGGGCGAGAGGTCGGGGAGGGTCGCGGCCAGCCGGGCACCGGCGTCGGCCGGCAGGTGGGGCACGTCGCCGGCGACCAGCCGGTCGACCGAGACCGCCAGTCCCGCCACGTGCAGCACGCCCTCGGCCACCTCGGCGGGGGCGCCCACCTCGACGGCGGGCAGGTGGGTCAGCGCGGTGGCGATGGTGGCCGGGACGTGCACGGCGCCGCGCGCGGCGACGCCGACGACCCGGTCGCCGAGGAGCACGTAGACCGCCTGCGCCCCGGCGTGCACCACCTGGCCCCGGCCCGGCGAGTCCTGCAGCCGACGCCGCAGCGCGGCGGTCCCGGCGCCCGCGACGCGGGTGGGGGACGAGGCGGGCAGTGGCACCCATCGGACGCTAACGGATCAACTAGGGTGCGCCGAATGGTGAGCATTGCCAACTCCGGCCCCGAGCCGACGCAAGAGTTGATAACGACGGCGGGCGAGGCTGCGTCCGACGTGCCCGGCGACCTGCCCGGCGACGTGCCCCGCGACGAGCCCCTCGACGTGGACGACCTGGCCGAGGCGCTGGCCCAGCAGGTGCTCGCCAACGCCGACCTCGGCGCGGTCGTCGACGCCATCCGCGCCGCGCTCCGCGCGGACGTCGCCGTCACCACGACCGACGGCCGCGAGCGGGTCACCCGGCTCTCGGAGATGACCCAGGCCAGCCTCGTCAAGGGCGACCTCGTCGACCCGACGGGGCGCCTGCGCGTGGAGCGGATCGGCGCGGAGGATACCGTGCTGCTCGACGGCTCGCGGGTGCACCGGCTCCCCGTGGCGACCCCGTCCCAGCCGCTCGGCCACCTGGTGGTCGTCGCCGGCCGCGAGCTGGACGACTCCGAGACGGTCGCCCTGCGGCGGGCCGCCACCGCCGTCGCCCTCTCGATCAGCCGGGAGCAGGCGGTCTCGGCGGTGGAGAACAAGTACCGCGGCGACTTCCTGCGCGACGTGCTGCTCGGCCGGGCGGGCTCGGAGGAGTTCGTCCGCGAGCACGTCGTGGGCTTCGGGTGGGAGCTCGGCGGGCCCTCGATCGTGCTGGTCGCCCAGCTGGACCCGCAGCCGGCCGGCGAGCCCGCGGGCACCGTGGAGGAGCAGCGCCAGTGGCAGGAGCGCTTCGCCGACGCCTGGCGCCAGGTGGTCGGCGCGGTCTCCAAGTCCGTCCCGGTCGCCGACTTCGGCTCCGAGGTGGTGACGGTGCTCCGGTCCCCGGGGATCCAGGCGGGCGCCCAGGCGGGCAACGAGCCGGGCTCGGACCTGGTCATGCGCCTGGTGCGCGCGGTCGCCGGCGACAAGGGCGGCGGCCGGCGTCCGTTCTCGGTCGGGGTCGGCCGGGTGACATCCGACGTGCGCGGGCTGCCCGAGAGCTACGCCCAGGCCTACCGCGCCGTGGCCGTCGGCCGGCGCGTGCGCGGGGGCGGCACGACGACCTGGTTCGACGAGCTCGGCCTGCACCGGCTGATCGCGATGGTGCCCGACGACGCCGAGCTGCGGGCCTTCGCCAGCGACGTGCTCGGCGAGCTGGCCGGGCAGACCGAGGAGGCGGCCGCGCTGCGCGAGACGCTGCAGGTGCTGCTCTCCACGAACTTCAACGTCGCGGAGGCCGCGCGCGTGCAGTTCTTCCACTACAACACCATCCGCTACCGCGTCACCAAGCTCGAGCGGCTGCTCGGCCCGATCACCTCCGACCACAACCTGCGCCTCGACGTCGCGGTGGCCCTGAAGGTGCTCGAGGTCGTCGGCGGCTGACCCGCAGCAGAGGCTCGTCCGCGGACGGTGGGCGACATGTGTCGACGTTCCTGGGGTCCTTTCGGCGGAAGTGGCCATACAGAGCGTGACGTGGGCCTCAATAGGCTCGCTGTCCTCTCGGTTCCACCGTTGGCGAAGGGAACGCTCGCATGTCGATGTTCAAGTGGACGCAGGTCGATCCTGCGCCCGGTGAAGCTGTAGGACCGCTCCAGCGGCTGAGCTGGGGCAAGACGATCGGTCTGGGCGCCCAGCACGTCGTGGCGATGTTCGGTGCCACGTTCGTGTTCCCGCTGATCATGGGACTGGACGCGAACCTCGCGATCCTGTTCTCCGGCATCTGCACGATCCTGTTCCTGCTGGTCGTCAACAACAAGGTCCCCAGCTACCTGGGCACCAGCGGCTCGTTCGTCTCCGGTGTCTTCGCCATCCGGGCGCAGGGCGGCGACTCCGCCGACGTCACCGGCGCGATCCTCATCGCCGGTCTGATCCTGGCGCTCGTCGGCGTGGCCGTGCACTTCCTCGGCTCGGGTGCCCTGAAGCGCCTCCTGCCGCCGGCCGTCACCGGCGCCGTGGTCATGCTGATCGGCTTCAACCTCGCGCCGGTCGTGGCCAACACCTACTGGCCCCAGGACCAGTGGATCGCCCTGGCGACCGCCGCGTTCGTCGTGGTCGCCACGGTGCGGTTCCCCGGCTTCTGGTCGCGGATCTCGATCTTCCTCGCGCTGATCTTCGGCTACGTGCTGTCGTTCCTGGCCGACACGGTCTTCGGCCAGATCACCTCGCCCGACGGCACCGGCGAGGTCGTCACCCGCGACCGGATCAACCTGACCGGCCTCGGCGACGCGAAGTGGTTCGGCCTGCCGACCGGCGACCTCGCCGACGGCGTCAGCAAGGTCCACGCCCCCGACTTCTCCCTCACCTTCGCGCTGCTGGTGATCCCGGCCGTCATCGCGCTGATCGCGGAGAACACCGGCCACGTCCGTGCCGTCGCCGAGATGACCGGCGACGACCTCGACCCCTACATGGGCCGCGCCCTCGGCGCCGACGGTGTCGCCACGGCGTTCGCCAGCGCCTTCGGTGCGTCCCCGACCACGACGTACGCCGAGAACATCGGCGTCATGTCGGCCACCCGGGTCTACTCGACCGCGGCCTACTACGTGGCCGCCCTGGTCGCGATCATCCTGGGCCTCTGCCCGAAGTTCGGCGTGCTCCTCAACGCCATCCCCGGCGGGGTCCTGGGCGGCATCACCGTCGTGCTGTACGGCATGATCGGTCTCATCGGCGCGAAGATCTGGGTGGACAACCGCATCGACTTCGGCAACCCGCTCAACATGGTCCCGCTGGCCGCCGGCCTCATCGCCGGCATCGGCAACGTGACCCTGAAGATCGGCGACGACTTCGAGCTGAGCGGCATCGCGCTCGGCACGATCATGGTCATCGTCTTCTACCACCTGGTGAACATCGGCCGTCCTCGCGGCGAGCAGGTGCGCACCTCTGACGTGACGCACGCGCACTAGCACGGCGGCGGGCCGGCCCGGGCGCACGCCCGGGCCGGCCCGCATCATTCATTTTCTCGGAATACTGATGGGAAAGGCCGGTCCTCCACGGTGAAGCCAACGGCGTTCGACTACGCCCGTCCGGAGACGTTGGAGGAGGCGGTCCAGGCACTGGGCGGCCACCCCGACTCCAAGGTGCTCGCGGGGGGCCAGAGCCTCGTGCCGCTGATGTCGATGCGCCTGGCCGCGCCCGCGCTGCTCGTCGACATCAACGGGCTCCCGGGCCTCGACCACGTCACCGCCGACGAGACGGGGGTCCGCATCGGCGCCCTCGCCCGGCACGCGGACGTCCTCGCCTCCGCCGACGTACGTCGCGTGCAGCCCCTCGTCTCGCTCGCGCTGGCCAACGTGGCGCACCCGACGATCCGCAACCGCGGCACCACCGTCGGCTCGATCGTCCACGCCGACGCCGCCGCCGAGATGCCGATGGTCCTGCAGCTGCTCGGCGGCTCGGTCGACGTCGTCGGGTCCGCCGGTCGCCGCACCATCGCCGCCGACGAGCTCTACGTCGGGCCGCTCGAGTCGAGCCTGGCCCACGACGAGGTCGCCGTCGAGGCGTTCTTCCCCGCGCTGCCCGCCGGCTCCGGCGTGGCCTTCGAGGAGATCTCCCGCCGCCACGGCGACTACGCGATGTGCGGCGTGGCCGCCGTCGTCGCCGTCGAGGGCGACCGCGTCACCTCGGCCCGCGCCGGCTACCTCTCGGTCTCCGACGTGCCGACCGTGGTCGACCTGACCGACGCGCTCGCCGGCTCCGTCGACGACGCCGCGCTGGCCCGGGCCGCCGAGGCCGCCCTGGCGCAGCTCGAGCCGGAGACCGACATCCATGCCTCCGCGGCGTACCGCGCGCACCTGGCCAAGGTGCTCACCGCGCGCGTGCTGACCGCGGCCCACGACCACGCTCGGGAGGAGTGACCGTGGCTGAGAACACCGCTGAGAAGATCCACGAAGTCCGGCTGGAGGTGAACGGCGTGACCCACGCGGTCGCCGTGCCGGCCCGACGCCTGCTGTCCGACGCCCTGCGCCAGGAGTGCGGCCTGACCGGCACGCACGTCGGCTGCGAGCACGGCGTCTGCGGCGCCTGCACCGTGCTGGTCGACGGGCGGCCGGTGCGCAGCTGCCTGATGTTCGCCGTCTCCGCGGTGGGCAGCGAGATCACCACCGTCGAGGGGCTGGCCGAGCCGGACGGGTCGCTCAACCCCGCCCAGCAGGCCTTCCGCGAGTGCCACGGCCTGCAGTGCGGCTTCTGCACCCCGGGCTTCCTGACCACGGTCACGGCCGGGATCAAGGAGAACCCCTGCCCGACCCACGACGAGGCCCGCGAGATGATCGCCGGCAACCTCTGCCGCTGCACCGGCTACCAGAACATCGTCAAGGCGGTCGAGCGTGCGGCGGAGATCGCGCGCGGCGACGCGCCCGCGGCCGCCCCGCCGGAGGGCGACGACGGCGGCCTCGAGGCGGCGACCGGTGAGACCGAGGTCGCCCGCGACGACGACGCATCGACGACGGGACTGGGCGCATGACCACGAAGCTGATGGGTGAGGCCGTCCAGCGGGTCGAGGACGACCGGCTGGTCCGCGGCGGCGGGCAGTACGTCGACGACATCGACCTCGGCGCGCTCCACCTCGCCGTCGTCCGCAGCCCCCACGCGCACGCCCGCATCCGCTCCGTCGACGTCGACGCCGTGCTGGACATCGAGGGCGTCCACGCCGTGTGGACCTACGACGACCTCGACGGCGCGATGGCCGAGCCGCTGCCGCTGCTCATCCCGCACCCGACGCTGACCCACGGGCGCACGCAGTACGCCCTGGCCCGCGACGAGGTCAACTACGTCGGCGAGGCGATCGCGATCGTCGTCGCCGACGACCGCTACGTCGCCGAGGACGCCGTCGGCCGGGTCGTCGTCGACTTCGAGCTGCTCCCCGCCGTCGTCGGCGTCGAGGCCGCGCGCGCCGCGGAGAACCTCGTCCACGACGACGTCCCCGGCAACATCGCCGCCCGCTCGGTGCAGCAGAACGGCGACGCGGAGGCCGGGATCAAGGCCGCCCCGCACACGCTCTCGCTGGACTTCGACATCGAGCGCAGCGCCTGCATGCCGATGGAGGGCCGCGGCGTCACCGCGCGCTGGGACACCGCCAACGGCCGGCTGCAGGTGTGGACCTCCACGCAGACCTCGACCGGCGTCCGTGCCGCGGTCGCCGCCAAGCTCGGCCTCGACCTGCTCCAGGTCGACGTCATCACCCCGGACGTGGGTGGCGGCTTCGGCGTCAAGATCAACCACCCGTGGCCCGAGGAGCTGCTGGTCTCCCTGGCCGCGCAGCGCCTCGGCCGTCCGGTGAAGTTCACCGAGGACCGCCGCGAGCACTTCATCTCCTCGGCCCACGAGCGCGCCCAGCTGCACCACGTCGACGTCGGCTTCGACGACGAGGGCCGCCTGCTCGGGCTCGACGTGCGGTTCTGGCACGACCACGGCGCCTACACGCCGTACGGCCTGATCGTCCCGATCAACGCCTCGACCCAGCTGGTCGGGCCCTACAAGACCGGCCCCTACCGGGTCACGTTCGACTCGCTCTACACCAACACCGTGATCGTCACGCCGTACCGCGGGGCGGGCCGTCCGCAGGGCTGCTTCGTCATGGAGCGGACGATGGACGCGATCGCGGCGTACCTCGGCAAGGACCGCGCCGACGTCCGCGAGGTCAACCTGATCCAGCCCGACGAGTTCCCCTACGACCACGGCCTGGTCTTCCAGGACGGTCGCGAGACGATCTACGACTCCGGCGACTTCCCGGCGATGCTGGAGAAGATCAAGACGCTGGTCGGCTGGGACGACTTCGAGGCCTACCGCTCGGAGATGGCCGCGCAGGGCCGCCGCGTCGGCATCGGCCTGGCGGCGTACGTCGAGGGCACCGGCGCCGGCCCCTACGAGGGCGCGCACGTCAACATCGAGAGCTCGGGCAAGGTCAAGGTCGCCACCGGCCTGACCAGCCAGGGCCAGGGGCACCAGACCGCCTTCGCGCAGATCGTGGCCGACGAGCTCGGCGTGCCGTTCGAGGACGTCGAGATCACCACCGGCGACACGCGCCGGATGGCGTACGCCGTCGGCACCTTCGCCTCGCGCGCCGCGGTGATGAGCGGGTCGGCGATCCACCTCGCCGCCAAGCGCGCCAAGGAGAAGGTGCTGCGCCTGGCCTCCGACGCCCTCGAGGCGGACCCCGAGGACCTGCAGATCGTCGACGGCGTCGTCTCGGTCAAGGGCTCCCCGGGCACCTCGATCAGCCTGGGCACGGTCGCGGTGCTGTCCAACCCGCTGCGCTACGCCTTCGACGAGGCGTCGAAGGCCGCGACGCAGTTCTCGGTCGGCGACGCCACCAAGCCGCCGGTCGCCGAGGACGACGAGCCGGGCCTGGAGGGCAAGGACTTCTACTCGCCGATCCGCTCGACCTTCGCCTCCGGCATGCACGCCGTGATCGTCGAGACCGACCCCGACACCGCCGAGATCACGATCCTCAAGTACGCCGTCGTCCACGACTGCGGCACGGTCATCAACCCGATGATCGTCGAGGGCCAGATCCACGGCGGCGTCGCCCAGGGAGTCGGCGGGGCGCTCTACGAGAAGATGGCCTACGACGAGTCCGGCCAGCTGCTCAACGCGTCCTTCATGGACTTCCTGATGCCCTACGTCACCGAGGTCCCGGACTCGATCGAGATCGACCACCTCGAGACCCCGTCCCCGCTCAACCCCCTGGGCATCAAGGGCGCCGGCGAGGCCGGCGTCATCCCCGGGTCGGCCGCCATCGCGGCCGCCATCGAGGACGCCGAGGGGCTCCCCATCACCGCCATGCCGATCTCGCCCTCGGAGCTCTTCGAGCTCCGGGCGAGGCACGCCTCGGCCACCACGACTCCTGAGGAGAACCGATGAAGATCGCCGGCCAGAACACCATCGCCGCCCCCGTCGAGAAGGTGTGGGAGGCGCTGCTGGACCCCCGCGTCCTCGTCGCCACCATCCCCGGGTGCGAGCAGCTGCAGACCACCGGTGAGAACGCGTACGCGATGACCGTCAGCGCGGGCGTCGCCGCGATCAAGGGCACCTACAACGGTGCCTGCACGCTCTCGGACCTGCAGCAGCACGAGTCGCTCACCATGGGCCTCAAGGGCGCCGGTGCGCCGGGCACGATCGACGCCACCGTCGGCGTGACCTTCGCCGGCGAGGGCGACCAGACCGTCCTGAGCTACGAGGCCGACGCGGTGGTCGGCGGCATGATCGGCGGCGTCGGCCAGCGGATGCTGACCAGCGTCTCGCGCCGGATGGCCGCGGAGTTCTTCGGCAACGTCGAGAAGGTCATCGCCGAGGGCCTCCCGAGCGAGGCGCCCGCCGCTGCCGCTCCTGCGGCCGCCGGCGAGGCCCCCGCCGTGGCTGCGGCCGGCGGAGCCCCCGCCGAGCAGGCGGTCTTCGCGCCCGCGCCGAAGGCGAGCCGGGTCCCCGCCGCCGGCGGCGACCAGTCGTTCCTCGCCGGGGTCGCCCTCGGCGGCGCGCTGGTGCTCGCCGGCGTGGTCGTGGGCGGGCTGCTGGGCCGTCGCCGATGACCTCGGTCGCCTCGACCGCCCGGGAGATGGCCGCGGCGGTGCGCCGGCGCGAGATCTCCGCGCGCGAGCTGCTCGACCTGCACCTGGACCGGATCGCCGAGCGCAACCCCGAGCTCAACGCGATCGTCTCGCTCGACGAGGAACGGGCCCGCCAGGGCGCCGCCGCGGCCGACGAGGCGCTGGCCGGCGGCGCGGAGGTCGGCCCGCTGCACGGGCTGCCGTTCGCCTTCAAGGACACCCACGCCGTGGGCGGGTGGCGCACGACGTACGGCTCGACGCTGCGCGCGGACCACGTGCCCGACCGCGACGAGCTGCTCGTGGAGCGGGTGCGCGGGGCCGGTGCGGTGACGATCGGCAAGACCAACGTGCCGGAGTTCGCGGCCGGGTCGCACACGTTCAACAAGGTCTTCGGCACCACGCTGAACCCGGTCGACCCGAGCCGGTCCGCCGGCGGGTCGAGCGGTGGCGCGGCGTGCGCGCTGGCCTCGGGCATGGTGCCGCTCGCCGACGGCTCGGACATGGGCGGCTCGCTGCGCAACCCGGCGTCGTTCTGCGGGGTCGTCGGCATGCGCCCGAGCCTGGGCCGGGTGCCGGAGTGGCCGCTGTACAACCAGTGGGAGACCACCTCGGTCGGCGGCCCGATGGCCCGCAACGTCGCGGACCTGGCGCTGCTGCTCTCGGTGTTGGCCGGCCCGGACGCCCGGGCCCCGCAGGCGCTGGGGGACCCGGGCGCGACGTTCGCCGACCCCCGGCCGGCGTCGCTGGGCGGCCTGCGGGTGGCGCTCAGCACCGACCTCGGCGGCGCGTTCGAGGTCGACCACGAGGTCGCGGCGGTCGTCGAGGCCGCCGGCCGCTCGCTCGCCTCGGCGGGCGCCGCGGTCTCGGGCGCCCACCCCGACCTCGGCCTGGCCGAGGACACCTTCCGCACGCTGCGTGCCTGGCACTTCCAGGCCAAGCTCGGCCCGCTGCTCGCCGAGCACCCGGAGGCGTTCAAGCCGTCGCTGGCCGACAACATCCGGGCGGGGGAGTCGCTCACCGGCGCGGACGTCGCCCGGGCCTACGCCCAGCGCACCGCGCTGTCGGAGACGATGCGGGAGTTCTTCGGCTCCTACGACGTGCTGGTGCTGCCGGTCTCGCAGGTGCCGCCGTTCCCGGCGGACCAGGAGTTCCCCTCCGACATCAACGGCCGGCCGATGGAGACCTACCTGGACTGGATGCGGTCGGCGTACTTCATCACCGTCACCGGCTGCCCGGCCATCTCGGTCCCCGCCGGCACCACCCGCGACGGCCTCCCCGTCGGCGTCCAGCTCGTCGCCCCCCACGGCGCCGACCTGCGGCTGCTCGAGGTCGCCCGCGCCGTCGAGGAGCTCGTCGCCCCCTGACCAGCGGGCGGGCTCCGTTGGTCGAGCAGGGAGGCGCGCCAGCGCCGAGCGTCGTCGAGACCCGGTGAGGTGCCCACGGCGCTGGGGACGCTCACGGGGTCTCGACGACGGCTCGCTGGCGCTCGCCTGCTCGACCAGCGGTACGCCGGAAGACGGTCGCCGGGTCTCGACGACGGCTCGCTAGGGCTCGCCTGCTCGACCAGCGGGCGGCTCTGTTGGTCGAGCAGGGAGGCGCGCCAGCGCCGAGCGTCGTCGAGATCCGGTGAGGTGCCCACGGTGCTGGGGACGGTCGCGGGGTCTCGACGACGGCTCGCCAGGGCTCGCCTGCTCGACCAGCGGTACGCCGGACGACGGTCGCCGGGTCTCGACGACGGCTCGCCGGGGCTCGCCTGCTCGACCAGCGGTACGCCGTCGGCAGGGTCTGCCGACGATCCGCCGATCTGTCGGCAGAAGATGACGTCGTCCGGGGTCCCTCCCGGTGAGTTGAATGTCCGTCATGACAGCAAGGCGGATGAGGATCGGCATCGACACCGGCGGCACGTTCACCGACGTCGTGGCCTTCGACGAGGACAGCGGTGCGGTGGTCACCACCAAGACCCCGAGCACGCCGGCGAACCCGGCCGACGGGTTCCTGGCCGGCATCGACAAGGTGCTGGACCTTGCCGGGGCGAGCTTCGACGACGTCGTCGCGGTCAGCCACGGCACGACGGTCGCGACCAACCAGCTGCTCGAGGGCAAGGTCGACGCGCTCGGCTTCGTGACCACCGAGGGCTACGAGGCGATGCTCGAGATCGCCCGCCAGTCGGTGCCCGACGGCTACGGCAACTCCTACTTCTGGGTCAAGCCCGACCGGATCGTCCCCCGCGACATGGTCAAGGGGGTCGGCGGTCGCCTCGACCACACCGGCGCGGAGATCCGCCCCTTCGACGAGGACGGCGCCCGCCGCGTCGCCCGCTGGTTCAAGGACCAGGGCATCGACACCCTCGGCGTGTGCTTCCTGCACGCCTACGCCAACCCGGCGCACGAGGAGCGGATGCGCGAGATCCTCGCCGAGGAGCACCCCGACGCGGTCGTGTCGATCTCCAGCGAGGTGCTGCGCGAGTACCGCGAGTACGAGCGCTCGATGACCACCCTCGTCGACGCCGCGGTGAAGCCGAAGCTCTCCCGCTACGTCAACAACATCAAGGACCGCCTGGCCGGCCAGAGCGGCCGCACCATCCCGTTCTACGTGATGAAGTCCAACGGCGGTGTGCTCTCGGCCGACGAGGTCGTGCACCAGCCGATCACCACCGTGCTCTCCGGCCCGGCCGCGGGCGCGCTCGGCGCGGCCCTGATCGCGAAGGTCGCCGGCTTCGACCGCGTGCTGACCTCCGACGGCGGCGGCACCTCGACCGACGTCTCCGTCGTGATCGACGGCGAGCCCACGCTGACCACCGAGGGCAGCGTCGGCGTCTACCCCTCCAAGATCCCGATGATCGACGTCGTCACCGTCGGTGCCGGCGGCGGCTCGATCGCCTGGCTCTCCCCCGAGGGCACCCTCAAGGTCGGTCCGCACTCGGCCGGCGCCGACCCGGGCCCGATCTGCTACCGCAAGGGCGGCAGCGAGGTCACGATCACCGACGCGCACGTCTTCCTCGGCCGGATCCCCCCGCACCTGCTCGGCGGCGAGATCCCGCTCGACGTCGACTCCGCCTCCTCGGCGATCCAGGAGCTGGCCGGCAAGCTCGGCATCACGCCGGAGGCCTGCGCCACCGGCATCCTGGAGATCTCGGCGTGGAACCAGGCGAACGCCCTGCGCCAGGTCACCGTCAAGCGCGGCCTCGACGTCCGCGACTTCACGCTCACGACGTTCGGCGGCTCCGGCTCGCTGCTGCTGTGCCGCCTGATGGACATCCTCGGCGTCCCGACCGTCCTCGTCCCGCCGAACCCGGGCAACGTCTCGGCGTTCGGCCTGCTCACCGTGGACGTCAAGAACGACTACGTGCAGACCCACGTCGCGCTCCAGGACGACCTCGACCCGGCCGTCCTCCAGCGCGAGTACGACGTGCTCACCGAGCGCGCCGCCGCGGCGCTCGCCAAGGAGGGCTTCGACCCCGAGCAGCACGTGTTCGTGCGCACCGCCGACGTGCGCTACTTCGGCCAGGCCTTCGAGGTCCGGGTCACGGTGCCCGAGGGCCCGGTGACCGCGGAGACGCTGGCCGCGGTGGCCGAGCGGTTCCACGCCGAGCACCACACGCTCTACGGCTACGACTTCGCGCAGGACCCGACCCAGCAGGTCGAGGTCGTCAACCTGCGCGTCTCCGGCGTCGGCCCGATCCGCCGCCCGGAGATCCCCAAGGCCCCGACCGACAAGGCGACCCCGGAGCAGACCGGCACCCGCCAGGTCTGCTTCGACGCCGACGCCGGGTACGTCGAGACGCCGGTCTACTGGCGCCCCGACCTGCCCGCCGGCCAGGTGCTCGCCGGCCCGGTGATCATCGAGGAGTTCGGCTCGACCGTGCCCATCCACCCCGGCTTCACCGCCCGGGTCGACGACTACGCCAACATCGTGGTGACGAGGAGCGACGCATGACCACCGACACCCACCCGGGCACCTTCGCCGGTGCTCCGGACCTCGGCAGCCGCCGGGCCCCGACGCAGTTCCCCTTCGGCCCGCTGACCGACGACGCCGGTCGCGGCGCGGACCCGGTCCTCGTCGAGATCGTGCAGGGCTCGCTCGCCGCGGTCGAGCACGAGGTCGAGACGGCCATCGCGCGGACCAGCCGCAGCCCGATGATCCGCGACGCGCACGACTTCCGCGCCGGCATCCACGACCGGAAGCTGCGCAAGCTCACCGGCCGGTCGTACTCCGCCCTGGTGCACCCGGTCGCGCGTGACTTCCCGATCGAGGACATGAAGGAGGGTGACGTCTTCTTCCACAACGACGTCTACCTCTCCGAGGGCGGGATCGGCCACCTCCCCGACCTCTGCGTCACCGTGCCGGTCTTCGCCGGCCCGGAGGGCGAGCGTCGCGTGGTCGCCTTCGTCCAGGCCTTCGGCCACCACGACGACATCGGCGGCGCGGTGCCGGGCTCGATGCCCTCGCACGCCACCAGCGTCTACGAGGAGGGCCTCGCGGTCCCCCCGATCAAGCTGTGGGACGCCGGCGTCCCCAACCGGTCCGCCCTGGCGATCATGACCCGCAACTCCCGCATGCCGGAGTCGCTGGCCGCCGACCTCGACGCCGAGTGCTCGGCGTGCCTGATGGGCGCCCGCCGGCTCGGCGAGCTCTTCGACCGGTACGGCGTGGAGACCGTCGAGGCCTGCTTCGACGCGATCATCGACCGCTCGACCGAGACCTACCGGCGCGAGATCCTCTCCAAGATCCCGGTCGGGACCTGGACCTGGGAGGACTACGCCGAGCACGACGGCGTCGACGACCCGCAGCTGCACACCCAGCGGATCACCCTGACCCGCACCGCGGCCGACGACCCCGACGGCGAGCGCCTGGTGCTCGACTTTGCGGGCACCGGCCCGCAGGCCAAGGGCCCGATCAACCACTGCGGTGACTACTCCGACGGCGTCTTCCTCAAGAAGTGGCTCGCGCCGATCCTGCGCAACCTCGCCGACACCCCCGAGCGGATGGCCGAGCTCGACGTCAACGAGGGCGTCGTGCCGCTCATCGAGATGCGCTTCCCGGAGCCGGGCACGCTGCTGACGCCGGTCTTCCCGGCGCCGACGAACGCCCGCACGTTCGTGATCCTGCGCCTGCTCGGCGTGCTCGCCGGCGTGATCGCCAAGGCGGTCGACGGCAAGATGCCGGCCGACCAGGAGACGATCCGCTACACCGGCGTGTACGGCGAGGACCTCGAGGGCCGTCCGTACCTCATGCGCGAGGTCCTCGGCGGCGGCTCGGGCGGTCGCTACTACGCCGACGGCGAGGACACCATCCACGTCGTCCCCGACAGCCGGAACCTCCCGACGGAGTTCACCGAGTCGCGGTTCCCGTTCCTCGTGGAGTCGCTCAGCCTCGCCGTCGACTCCGGCGGCGCCGGCCAGTTCCGCGGCGGCCTGGGCTACGAGAAGCACATCCGCATGCTCAAGGACGCGCACTTCATGTCCATCGCGGACCGCTCGATCCTGGCCTGCTGGGGCGTCAAGGGCGGCAAGGCGGGCACGCCGTTCCAGGTCACCATCGACCCCGACGGCCCGAACGAGCGCGAGGTCGACGCGCTCGCCGACTCCGAGCCGGTGAAGGCGGGGGAGACCATCCGCATCCGCACCACCGGTGGTGGCGGCTGGGGCAACCCGCTGGACCGCGACCCCGAGCTCGTCGTGCGCGACGTGCGCTGGCGCAAGGTCTCCCCGGCCGCGGCGCTCGCCGACTACGGCGTGGTGCTGACCGGCTCGGTCGACGACGACACGCTGTCGTACGACGCCGAGGCGACCACCGCGGAGCGCGCGGGCCGGCCGGAGCCGGTCGACGCGTTCTTCGACCGGGGCCCGGGCTACGGCACCCTCGCCGGTGGCGCCGCCTCGGCCGAGGTCGACCACCTCTGAGGCAGGACCCGATGCACGTCGCCGTCCTCGGCGGGAACGGCAAGACCGGTCGCGCCGTGGGCGCGGCCCTGGCCCGGGCGGGTGCCACCGCGCACCCCCTGGGCCGGGCCGCGTCCGGCGACCTCCCGGCGGCGCTCGCCGGGGCCGACGCCGTCCACGTCATCGCGCCGAACCTCCACCCCGACGAGCCGGCGTACGTCGCCACCGTGCTCGACGCCGCGGTCGCCGCGGGGGTCGACCGGGTGGTCCACCACTCGGTCGCCTCGCCGTACGCCCCCGCCATGCCGCACCACCTCCGCAAGGCCGTCGCCGAGGACCTCGTGCGGCGCTCCGGGCTGCGCTGGACGATCCTGCAGCCCTGCGCCTACGTGCAGAACTTCGTGCCTGCGCTGCGGTCGGGCGGGGACCTCGAGGTGCCGTACGCCGTCGACACGCCGTTCGGGCTGGTCGACCTGCACGACGTCGCCGAGGCCACCGCGGCGGTGCTGACGACCGACGGGCACGCGGGTGCGACGTACGAGCTCGGCGGCCCGGCGCTGGTGAGCGTCGCCGACGTCGCCGCCGCTGCCGCCGACGTGCTCGGCCGGCCGGTGGCGGCGCGCCGCACCGATCCGGAGGCGTGGCGGGGCGAGGGGCTCGACGCCCGCGAGCAGGAGTGGCTGCGGGCGATGTTCGCCTACTACGACCGGCACGGCCTGCCGACCGGGCCGCTGCCGCTGGCCGCGCTGCTCGGGCGGGAGGGCCGGGCGCCCACCTCCCTGCGGGCCGCGCTGGCCCGCGACCTCGCTGGCACAAGTTGACAGCGCTCGCGGGTCGCGTCGGCGGATCCGCACGATGAACGAGGGTGAGCCCACTCACTAGGTTCGACGCATGAGACTTCTCCTCGCGCTGGGCGGCAACGCGATGACCTCCCCGGACGGCAGCGCCCGTCCGGAGGACCAGATCGCCGCCGCCGAGAAGGCGATGGAGGCCGTCGCCGACCTGGTCGCCGAAGGTGTCGACGTCATCGTCACCCACGGCAACGGACCCCAGGTGGGCAACCTCCTCGTCAAGAACGAAGTGGCCGCGCACGTGGTGCCCCCGGTCCCGCTGGACTGGTGCGGCGCGCAGACGCAGGGCACCATCGGCGACATCCTGGTCAACGCCCTCGACCGCGCCCTCGGCCGCCGGGGGATCGACCGGCCCTCGGCCGCGTTGGTGACCCGCACCCGCGTCGACGCCGACGACCCGGCGTTCCAGAAGCCGAGCAAGCCCGTCGGGCGCTACCTGCCCGAGGACGAGGCGCGCCGGATGATGGAGCACGGCGAGACCTGGGAGGACCGCGGCGAGCGCGGCTGGCGCCGGGTCGTGGCCTCGCCCGAGCCGCTCGAGGTCATCGACGCCCCCGCGGTCGTCGCCCTCTCCGACGCCGGCTTCGTCGTCGTCGCCAACGGCGGCGGCGGCATCCCGACGGTACGCCGCGACGACGGCTCGCTCGCCGGCGTCGAGGCCGTCATCGACAAGGACCTCGGCGCCGCGCTCCTGGCGCGCGCGATCGAGGTCGACATGCTCGTGATCGCCACCGACGTGGCGCACGCCGTCCTCGCCTTCGGCACCCCCGAGGCCGAGGACATCGGCGAGGTCACGCTGTCCCAGATGCGTGAGCACGCCGCCGCCGGCCACTTCGCCGGCGGCTCCATGGGCCCGAAGGTCGACGCCGTCTGCCGGTTCGTCGAGCACTCCGGCCGGCCCGGTGTCATCACCGACCTCGGCACCATCGTCGCAGCCGCCAACCGCACCGCTGGGACGATCGTCGTCCCCGACCGAAAGGAAGCCTGACCCATGCCTTCTGCCATCGAGGTCCGCAAGGTCCCGATCCACTCCGTCGCCGACGCCTCGGAGCTGGCCAAGCTCATCGACGGGGGCGTCTTCGCCGCCGACCGCGTCATCGCGATCATCGGCAAGACCGAGGGCAACGGCGGTGTGAACGACTACACCCGGATCATCGCCGACCGTGCGTTCCGCGAGGTGCTCGTCGAGAAGGGCGCCCCGGCCGACCAGGTCAAGCAGGTCCCGATCGTGTGGTCCGGCGGCACCGACGGCGTGATCAGCCCCCACGCCACCATCTTCGCGACCGTGGACGTCCCCGAGGACGACCCGACCCGCCAGGAGCAGCGCCTCACGGTGGGCTTCGCGATGAGCGAGGCGATCCTCCCGGAGGAGATCGGCTACACCGCGATGATCAAGAAGGTCGCCGACGGCGTGAAGGTCGCCATGGAGCGCGCCGGCATCAGCGACCCCAAGGACGTCCACTACGTCCAGACCAAGACCCCGCTGCTGACCATCCACACCATCCGCGACGCCCACAGCCGCGGCAAGGAGGTGTGGACCGAGCACACCCACGAGTCCATGGACCTCTCCAACGGCGTCACCGGCCTCGGCATCGCGGTCGCCCTCGGCGAGATCGACATGCCCTCCGACGAGGACGTCATGAAGAACCGCGACCTCTACTCCTCGGTCGCCTCCTGCTCCTCCGGCGTCGAGCTCGACCAGGCCCAGATCGTCGTCGTCGGCAACGCCACCGGCGTCGGCGGCCGCTACCGCATCGGCCACTCGGTGATGAACGACGCCCTCGACCAGGACGGCATCTGGGCCGCCATCAAGGACGCCGGCCTCGACCTCCCCGAGCGCCCGCACCACACCGACCTCGACGGCAAGCTCGTCAACGTCTTCCTCAAGTGCGAGGTCTCCGGCGACGGCCAGGTCCGCGGCCGCCGCAACGCCATGCTCGACGACTCCGACGTGCACTGGCACCGCCAGATCAAGTCCTGCGTCGGCGGCGTGACCGCCGCGGTCACCGGCGACCCGGCCGTGTTCGTCTCGGTCTCCGCCGCCCACCAGGGCCCCGACGGCGGCGGCCCGGTCGCCGCGATCGTCGACCTCGGCTGACGGCTGCTGCCGGCTCCTGACCGGCTGACCCGCGCACGCGGCGTACGCGAAGGGCCCGACCGATCCGGTCGGGCCCTTCGTCGTGCTCGTGGGTCTGGGTCGGGGTTCGGGTGGGCCGGGCTCAGTGGCGCGGATCGGGATAGTCACGGACGTTTCTGCCCTCCGGTGGGTCCGTGAGGGGCAGGAACGTCCGTGACGATCCCGCCACGGAGGCTCGACGCCAGAGGCAGCGCCAGCGGCGAGCCGGCCCGGGGCCTCAGGCCTCGTCGAGCCAGGCGCGCACGGCGTCGTTGTGCTGGCCGAGGGTGGGCGGGGCCTGGTGGGTCTCGCGGCCGCCGGAGTGGGCGTTGTCGTCGAAGCGGAGCGGCGAGCCGGGCAGCTGGACCGGGCCGAGGGTGGGGTGGTCGACGTCGAGGAGCAGGCCCTGGGAGAGGGTCTGGTCCCACGAGTAGACGTCGTCGAGCGAGCGCACCTTGCCCGCGGGGACGCCGGCGGCGTCGAGGCGGGCGAGGACGGTCTCGGCGTCGAGGTCGGCGAGGAGCCCCTCGATCACCTCGATGAGCGCGTCGCGGTTGGCGACCCGCTCGGGGTTGGTCGCGAACCCGTCGCCGGCCGGGTCGATGTCGAACTCGCGGGCGAAGGCCTGCCACAGCTTCTCGGAGCCGCACGCGATCTGCACGGGCGCGGTCCGCGAGCGGAACATGCCGTACGGCGCGATCGAGGGGTGGTGCCCGCCGGCGAGGCCCGGGACCTCCTTGGCGACGGTCCACTTGGTGCCCTGGAAGGCGTGCACGCCGACCATCCCGGCGAGCAGCGAGGTGTGCACGACGCGGCCCTTGCCGGTGCGCTCGCGCTCGTAGAGGGCGGCGACGACGCCGTACGCGCCGTTCATGCCGGCCAGCAGGTCGGCGATCGGGACGCCGACCTTGGTGGGCTCGGTGAGGCCGGTCAGCGACATCAGGCCGCCCTCGCCCTGGGCGATCTGGTCGAACCCCGAGCGCGTCGCCTCCGGACCGTCGTGGCCGAAGCCGGTGATCTGCAGGACGACCAGCCGCGGGTTGAGCTCGTGGAGCCGGGAGACGGGGAAGCCGAGCCGGTCGAGCACGCCGACGCGGAAGTTCTCCATCAGCACGTCCGCGCGCTCGACGAGCCGGGCGAGGACGTCCTGGTCGGCGGGGTCCTTGAGGTCGAGGGTGATCGACTCCTTGTTGCGGTTCGCCGAGAGGAAGTACGTCGACTCCCGCGACGCGTCGGGGTCCTCGGGGTCCATGAACGGCGGCCCCCAGCTGCGGGTGTCGTCACCGGTGGGGCTCTCCACCTTGATCACCCGGGCGCCGAGGTCGCCGAGCATCATCGCGGCGTGCGGCCCGGCGAGGGCGCGGGTGAGGTCGAGGACCAGGACATCGTCGAGCAGTGCGGACATGCCTGTGACGCTACTGGTACTGCCGGGGCCGCTGAATGGCAACTCTTGCTACGGCGGTGATCACGCCGTTGCACATAGCGTCGGGGTCGTGACCGTACGCCGCCCGTCCGCCCGTCAGCTGATCGAGCTCGTCCTGGACGAGGGGTCCTGGACCTCCTGGGACAGCCGTCCCGTGCGCGAGGGCATCTCACCGGAGTACGCCGCGGAGCTCGCGGCCGCGGAGGAGAAGAGCGGGGTCGACGAGTCCGTGCTGACCGGCGAGGGCCTGATGCGCGGCCGCCGGGTGGCGGTCATCGTCTCGGAGTTCCGCTTCCTCGCCGGGTCGATCGGCCGCGACGCCGCCGACCGGGTGGTGGCGGCGGTCCGGCGGGCGACCGCCGAGGGCATCCCGCTGCTGGCCGCCCCGGCCTCCGGCGGCACCCGGATGCAGGAGGGCACGCCGGCGTTCGTCCGGATGGCCGGCATCTCCGCGGCCGTCGCGGCGCACCGCGCGGCGGGGCTGCCGTACCTCGTCTACCTCCGCCACCCCACGACCGGCGGCGTGATGGCCTCGTGGGGGTCGCTCGGCCAGGTGACGGTGGCCGAGCCGGGCGCGCTCGTCGGCTTCCTGGGCCCCCGGGTCTACGAGGCGCTCTACGGCGAGAAGTTCCCCGAGGGCGTGCAGACCTCGGAGAACCTCCACGCCCACGGCCTCGTCGACGCCGTCGTCGAGCCCGAGGAGATCGCCGACATCCTCGACCGCGCGCTGACGGTGCTGCAGGCCCGCCCGGCCGCGGACGTGCCCGCGACCGAGCAGCCCGACCTGCCCGAGCAGGACGCGTGGGACGCGATCGTGCGCTCGCGCCGCCCCGAGCGCCCCGGCGTCCGCCGGCTCCTGAAGTACGCCGCCACCGACGTCGTCCCCCTCAACGGCACCGGCCAGGGGGAGACCGACCCCGGGCTGCTGCTCGCGCTCGCGCGGTTCGGCGACGCGCCGTGCGTGCTGCTCGGCCAGGACCGCCGCGGCCAGACCCCCGACCGCCCGCTCGGACCGGGCGCGCTGCGCGCCGGTCGCCGGGGAATGCGGCTGGCCGTCGAGCTCGGCCTGCCGCTCGTCACCGTCATCGACACCCCGGGCGCCGCGCTCAGCAAGGCCGCCGAGGAGGGCGGGCTGGCCGGCGAGATCGCCCGGTCGCTCGCCGACCTGGTGACCCTCGAGGCGCCGACGCTGTGCCTGATGCTCGGCGAGGGCAACGGCGGCGCGGCGCTCGCGCTGCTGCCGGCCGACCGGGTCGTGGCCGCCCAGCACGCGTGGCTCTCGCCGCTGCCGCCGGAGGGCGCCAGCGCGATCGTCCACCGCGACACCGACCACGCCGCCGACATGGCGCGGGCCCAGCACGTGCGTGCCCAGGACCTGCGCGACCTCGGCGTGGTCGACCGGATCGTCCCCGAGCTGCCCGACGCCTCGGAGGAACCCGTTGAGTTCTGCCGCCGGATGGGCACGGTGCTGGAGGAGGAGCTCAGCCGGCTCTTCCACGCCGACGTGGCCACGCTGGTCCCGCGCCGCGCGGAGCGCTACACCGGCTGACAGCAGCCCGACCAGGAGGAGAGCCCCGTGCCCGACACCCCGACCGCCGACCAGGACCTCGACGTGCGGGTCGCGCGGGGCAACGGGCTCGGCGACGTGCTCCGGCGCAGCGCCGCCCGCCGCCCCGACAAGCCGGCGATCGTCGACGGCGCCACCGCGCTGACCTACCGCCGGTTCGACGCCGTGGTCGACGCCGTGGCCTGGTCGCTGGAGCGCGACGGCATCGGCGCCGGGGACCGGGTGGCGCTGCTGAGCCGCAACAGCTGGGAGTTCGCGGCGCTGGCCTGGGGCGCCGCGCGGCGCGGCGCCGTGCTGGTCCCGGTCAACTTCATGCTGACCGCCCCGGAGGTCGCCTACCTGCTCGGCGACGCCGAGGTCTCGCTGGCCTTCGCCCAGGACGCGTTCGCCGGCGTGATGACCGAGGCGCTGGAGTCCGCCGGGCTGGCCGCGGCACCCCTGGTGACGATCGGCACGGGCGGCTCGCGCACGTTCGACCAGTGGCTCGAGGACGCACCGGCCGGCTGGGAGGCGCCGTACGTCGACGACGACGCGCCGGTGCGGATCATGTACACCTCCGGCACCGAGTCCCGGCCGAAGGGCGCGATGCTCTCCAGCCGCTCGCTGGTCGCGGAGTACACCAGCTGCATCGTCGACGGCGGCATGTCGGCCGACGACGTCGACCTGCACACGCTGCCGCTCTACCACTGCGCGCAGCTGGACTGCTTCCTCGGCCCGGACCTGATGCTCGGCGCGACCAGCATCATCCTGCCCGCCCCCGACCCGGCCGCGGTGCTGGCCGCGATCGCCGAGCACGCGGTCACCAAGTACTTCGCTCCGCCCACGGTGTGGATCTCGCTGCTGCGCAGCCCGGCCTTCGAGGACACCGACACCTCGACCCTGCGCAAGGGCTACTACGGCGCCTCGCCGATGCCGGTCGAGGTGCTCCGCGAGCTGCTCGAGCGGCTCCCGGACGTCGACCTGTGGAACTTCTACGGCCAGACCGAGATCGCCCCGGTCGCCACGATCCTGCCCCCGCACGAGCAGCTGGAGGCGGCCGGCTCGGCGGGGCGCCCGGTGCTGAACGTCGAGACCCGCGTGGTCGACGACGAGGGCCGGCCGGTGGCGACCGGCGAGGTCGGCGAGATCGTGCACCGCACCCCGCAGGCGACGCTGGGCTACTGGCGCAACCCGGAGGGGACGGCCGCGGCGTTCCGCGGCGGCTGGTTCCACTCCGGCGACCTCGGCGTCCTCGACGAGCACGGGCGGCTCACGGTGGTCGACCGCAAGAAGGACATGATCAAGAGCGGCGGGGAGAACGTCGCGAGCCGCGAGGTCGAGGAGGCGCTCCATCTCCACCCCGACGTCTCCGAGGTCGCCGTCTTCGGCGTCGCGGACCCGAAGTGGATCGAGGCGGTCGTCGCCGCGGTCGTGCTCAAGGAGGGCGCGACCGCGACCGCCGCGGACCTGGTCGAGCACTGCCGCGGCCGGCTCGCGCCGTACAAGTGCCCCAAGCGGATCGAGCTGCGCCCGGCGCTGCCGAAGAACCCCAGCGGCAAGATCCTCAAGCGGGTCCTGCGCGACGAGCTGGCCGGGTGAGCGCCGACGCGAGCGGGCTGGACGGCTGCGTCCGGGTCCGGGGGGCCAGCGAGCACAACCTGAAGAACATCGACGTCGACCTCCCGCGGGACGCGATCGTGGCGTTCACGGGCGTGTCGGGGTCGGGGAAGTCCTCGCTGGCCTTCGGCACGCTGTACGCCGAGGCGCAGCGCCGCTACTTCGAGTCGGTGGCGCCGTACGCCCGCCGGCTGCTGCAGCAGGTCGGCGTGCCGCACGTCGAGGAGATCACCGGACTGCCGCCGGCCGTCGCGCTCCAGCAGCGGCGCGGGGCCGCCAGTTCGCGCTCGACCGTCGGGACCATCACGACGCTCTCGAACCTGCTGCGGATCCTCTACTCGCGCGCCGGCAACTACCCCGACGGCGCGGAGCACCTCGCGGCGGAGGCCTTCTCCCCGAACACCGCCGCCGGCGCCTGCCCGGAGTGCCACGGCGTCGGCGTCACCCACGACGTGGCCGAGGACCTGCTCGTGCCGGACCCGTCGCTGAGCATCCGCGACGGCGCGATCGCCGCGTGGCCGGGCGCCTGGCAGGCGCACAACCTGCGCCGGATCGTGAAGAACCTCGGCATCGACGTCGACCGCCCCTGGCGCGACCTGTCCGCCGAGGACCGGCACTGGCTGCTGTTCACCGACGAGCAGCCCTCGGTGCTCATCCGCCCCCAGGACAAGGACGGCGGCGGCGGGCGCGACTACATGGGGACCTTCCGCAGCGCCCGGCGGCACGTGCGCCAGACCCTCGCGGGGTCGGCCAGCGAGAAGATGCGCGAGAAGATGCTGCAGTTCGTCCGCAGCACCACCTGCCCCACCTGCGGCGGCAGCGGCCTGCGGCCGGAGGCCCTCGCGGTCACCTTCGCCGGCGTCTCGATCGCGGAGGCGAACGCGCTGCCGTTCACCGAGCTCGCGGCGCTGCTGCGCCCGCAGGCCACCGGCGACCCCGACGACGCCGCCGTGCGGATCAGCGCGGACCTGGTCGCGCGGATCGAGGTGCTGCTGGACCTCGGGCTCGGCTACCTCTCCCTGGGTCGCGGCTCGACCACCCTCTCGCCCGGCGAGGCCCAGCGGCTGCGGATCGCCACCCAGCTGCGGTCGGGCCTGTTCGGCGTCGTCTACGTCCTCGACGAGCCCTCCGCCGGGCTGCACCCCGCCGACGCCGAGCCTCTGCTGACCGTGCTCGACCGGCTCAAGGCTGCCGGCAACACGCTCTTCGTCGTCGAGCACGACATGGACGTCGTACGGCGCGCCGACTGGGTCGTCGACATCGGCCCGGCCGCGGGCGAGGGCGGCGGGCAGGTGCTCTACTCCGGCCCCGTCGCCGGGCTCGAGGACGTCGGCGAGTCCCTGACCAGCGCCCACCTCTTCGGCCGCGTGCCGCGGCTCGAGCACGAGCCCCGCGAGCCGTCGGGCCGGATCCACCTCGGCGGCGTCACGCGGCACAACCTCGACGACGTCGCCCTCGACCTGCCGCTCGGTGCGTTCACCGCGGTCACGGGCCCCTCGGGGTCGGGCAAGTCCACGCTGGTGGTCCAGGTCCTCGCCGAGGTCGTCCGCCGGCACCTCGGCGTCGCCGCGCCCGCGCCGGAGGACGGCGACGAGCAGGCGGCGGTCACCGGCCACCTCGACGTCCGCGAGGCCACCGGCCTGGACGCGATCGACCGGCTGGTGCTGGTCGACCAGCGGCCCATCGGGCGGACCCCGCGGTCCAACCTGGCGACGTACACCGGGCTCTTCGACGCCGTACGCCGCCTCTACGCCGCGACGCCGGAGGCCAAGGCGCGGGGGTACGGCGCGGGCCGGTTCTCCTTCAACGTCGCCGAGGGCCGCTGCGAGACGTGCCAGGGCGAGGGGTTCGTGTCGGTGGAGCTGGTGTTCCTGCCCAGCACCTACGCGCCGTGCCCGACCTGCCACGGCGCGCGGTACAACGCCGAGACGCTCGAGGTGACCCACCGCGGCCGCAGCATCGCCGACGTGCTGGCGATGCCGGTCGACGAGGCCGCGGAGTTCCTCGCCGACGTGCCCGTGGCGGCGCGCGGGCTGGAGGCGCTGCGCGAGGTCGGGTTGGGCTACCTGCGGCTGGGGCAGCCGGCGACCGAGCTCAGCGGTGGCGAGGCGCAGCGGATCAAGCTGGCCACCGAGCTGCAGCGGGCCAACCGCGGCCACACGCTCTACGTTCTCGACGAGCCGACCGCCGGGCTGCACCCCTCCGACACCGCCCGGCTGCTGCGCCAGCTGCACCGGCTGGTCGACGCGGGGAACACCGTCGTCCTCGTCGAGCACGACCTCGACACGATCGCCACCGCCGACTGGGTCGTCGACCTCGGTCCCGGCGGCGGCGACGAGGGCGGCCGGGTCGTCGCGACGGGCACCCCGCGGGAGGTCGCCGACGCCGGGGTGGGCGCGACCGCGCCGTACCTCGCCCGGCGGCTGGCGGACTCTCCCGCCCCGGACCGGTGACGAGCGGGGGTGGTCGGGTCTAGCGTCGGACCCATGGCCATCGCCCGCTTCCCGAGCGTCGTGCTCGACTGTCCCGACCCGGCCGCGCTGGCGGCGTTCTACGGCAAGCTGCTCGACTGGAAGGTGGAGACCTCCGAGGGGTGGGCCGACGTCCGCGCCGACTACGGCCAGTGCCTGTCCTTCCAGCAGGTCGAGGGGTACGTCGCCCCCGACTGGCCCGGCCAGCAGGTGCCGCAGCAGATGCACCTCGACGTCGTGGTCGACGACCTCGACCAGGCCGAGGAGCAGGTGCTCGAGCTGGGGGCGACCAAGGCCGAGCAGCAGCCGGGCACGACGTTCCGGGTCTTCCTCGACCCCGCCGGGCACCCGTTCTGCCTCTGCGTGGGCTGAGCACCGCCCCAACCACCCACGACGACGACCTCCGCTCCGGCTACCGCGCCGCCGAGCCGGGTAACGAGTCGGCGGGGCCGTGCGGGGCTGCGACGGGAGGGGTGGGCGATGGGCGCCACCGGTCTGCCCCCGAGCGTCGAGCACGATGGGCGTCCCCTCGGCCGGTGGGACGCCTGGCAGCGCCGGCACCCGGTGGTGGCGCTCCCGCTCGCGGTGGTCTACAAGTTCTTCGACGACCAGGGCGCCTACCTCGCGGTCCTGATCACCTACTACGCGTTCGTGTCCGTGGTGCCGCTGCTCCTGCTGGCCACGTCCATCCTCGGCTTCCTGCTGCAGGGCGACGCCGAGCTGCGGGCGCAGGTCCTCGACTCGGCGGTCGCGAGCTTCCCGGTCGTGGGCGACCAGCTCGGCCGGCCCGAGGGGCTACAGGGCTCGGTGACCGCGATCGTCGTCGGAGGGCTGACCGCGCTGTACGGCTCCCTGGGGCTCGGCACCGCGCTCCAGAACGCCGTCAACACCACCTGGTCGGTCCCGCGCAACAGCCGGCCCAACCCGTTCCTCGTGCGGGTGCGCAGCCTGGTCCTGCTCGCGACCGGCGGCCTCGCGCTCGTCGCGCTCTCGGTCCTCGCCGCGCTCAACCGGGTCCTCGCCGCCCGGCTCGGCGGGTCCGCGGCACTGCAGTGGGGGCTGACCGTGGCGCTGGTCGGCGTGGTCGCGGGCATCTTGGCCGTGATGCTCTGGGTCGGCGGCGGCCGGCGCCAGCGGCTGCGCACCGCGGTGCCCGGCGCGGTGCTGACCGCGGTGCTCTGGCAGGTCCTGCAGGTGGTGAGCGCCTCGGTCGCCTCGGAGGCGGGCAGCCAGGCGTCGTCGATGAACCAGACCTTCGGCCTGGTGCTGGGCCTGCTCGCGGTCACCTACGTCGCCGCCACGTCGGCCGTGCTCGGCATGGAGCTCAACGTCGTGCTGCGCCGCCGGCTGTGGCCGCGCGCGCTGCTGACCCCCTTCACCGACGCGGTCGACCTCACCGACGCCGACCGGCGGGCGTACGCGGCGTACGCGCGGGCCCAGCGGCACAAGGGGTTCGAGACCGTCGAGGTGAGCTTCCAGGAGGACCGGGAGGACTGAGACCGGCGCGGACCGGTATGGTCCGCGGCAGCCAGTCGTACTCCCACGTGGGGTCAGGGAATCCGGTGCGAATCCGGAGCTGACGCGCAGCGGTGAGGGGACGGGACGGACACGCCGGCAACGGCAGCCACTGGGGCCCTCGGGTCCTGGGAAGGCGTCCGCTCCCGGTTGATCCGAGTCCGAAGACCTGCTGGCCCTGACGACGCCCGTCGTCGGGTCATCGAGGGTCCCGCGCACTGGACCCGGACTCGAGCAAGGTGAGCCCCCGGTGGACCGGTACCGACCAGACCGCTGCCCTGGCGTCCTGCGCCCCTGGCCCGCGGCCGACGGCCTCCTCGTCCGGCTGCGCCCGGCCGGTGGCCGGCTGCCGGCCTCTTCGCTGCGCGCGCTCGCCGCGGTCGCCGAGCGGTACGGCGACGGCCGGGTGCACGTGACCGGGCGCGCCAACCTGCAGGTCCGCGCGCTGCCCGCCGAACCCGGCACCGAACGGCTGCCCGCCGACGTGCTGGCCGGCGTCGAGGCGACCGGCCTGCTGCCCAGCCGCGCCCACGACGTCGCCCGGAACCTGATGGCCTCCCCGCAGACCGGTCTCGCGGGCGGGCGCGCCGACCTGCGGCCGGTGGTCGACGCCCTCGACGCCGAGCTGCGGGCCGACCCCCGGCTGGCGTCCCTGCCCGGACGCTTCCTGCTCGTCCTCGACGACCGCGGCGACCTCGCCGACCGCTCCTGCGACCTGGGCGTGGTCGCCCTCGACACCGAGCGCGGGCAGCTGCGCGTGGGGGAGACCTGGGGCCCGGTCGTCGCGCTCGCCGACGTCCCCCGGCTGCTCGCCGACCTGGCGCGGCGGTTCCTCGAGGTCCGCGGCGACGGCCCGGACGCCGCCTGGCACGTCGCGGAGCTCGCGCCCGGCGTACGGCTGGTCGAGCCGCAGGAACCCCACCCCGACCTCCCGCCGCCCGCACCCGCCCTGCCGTACGGCGCGGTGCCCGGCGGCGTCCACGAGCCGGTGCCCGACGAGGGCCTGGACCGCGCCGCCGTCGAGCGGCTCTGCGCCGCCGCACCCGTCCTCGTCGTCACGCCGTGGCGCGGCGTCCTGATCCCCGAGCCGATCCCCGAGCCGATCCCCGAGGAGACCCGATGATCACGCCTCGCCGGCCCCGGCGCCGCTACGACTACGTCGACCGCGGCCCGGCCATCTACGACGACTCGTTCGCGACGATCCGCCGCGAGGCGGACCTGTCGGCGGTGCCGCCCAGCGCGGAGCGGCTCGCTGTGCGGATGATCCACGGCAGCGGCCAGGTCGACCTGGCCGAGGACCTCCTCGTCGACCCGCGGCTGGTCCCGGCGGCGCGCGCCGCGCTCGAGGGCGGCGCGCCGATCCTCTGCGACGCCACGATGGTCGTCCGCGGGGTCACCCGCAGCCGGCTGCCCGCCGACAACCAGGTGCTCTGCATGCTCGAGGACCCGCGCGTGCCGGGCCTGGCCGCGGAGTGGGGCACCACCCGCACCGCCGCCGCCGTCTCGCTCTGGGAGCCGTGGCTGGAGGGCGCCGTCGTCGCGATCGGCAACGCCCCGACCGCGCTCTTCCACCTGATGGAGCTGCTCGTCGACGGCGCGCCGCGGCCGGCCGCGATCGTCGGCTGCCCGGTCGGCTTCATCGGCGCGGCGGAGTCCAAGCAGGCGCTCGTCGACCTGGCCGTCGACCACGGCATCGACGTCCCGTACGTCACCGTCCGTGGCCGCCGCGGCGGGTCCGCGATGACCTCCTCCGCGCTCAACGCGATCGCCCAGGAGGAGGAGTGAGGACCGGCCGCTTCGCCGGCGTCGGCGTCGGCCCCGGCGACCCGGAGCTGATCACCCGCAAGGCCGCCCGGCTCATCGAGCAGGCCGACGTCGTCGCGTACCACGCCGCCGCCGGCAAGCGGTCCAACGCCCGCCGCATCGCCGCCGAGCTGATCCCCGACGGCGTCGTCGAGGAGGAGCTGACCTACCCGGTGACGACCGGGACCACCGACCACCCCGGCGGCTACGCCGGCGCGCTCGCGGAGTTCTACGAGGCCTCGGCCGCGCGGCTGGCGGCGCACCTCGACGCCGGTCGCGACGTGGTGCTGCTGGCCGAGGGCGACCCGCTGTTCTACGGCTCCTACATGTACATGCACGACCGGCTGGCCGCCCGCTACGAGGCGGAGGTCGTGCCCGGCGTGCCCGCGTTCCTGGCCGCGACCGCGACGGTGGCCAGCCCCCTGGTGCGCCAGACCGACGTGCTGACCGTGCTGCCCGGCACGCTGCCCGAGCCCGAGCTCGCCCGGCGCCTCGCCGACACCGACGGCGCGGTGATCATGAAGCTCGGCCGCACCTTCCCCGCGGTCCGCCGCGCGCTGGCCGAGGCGGGCCGGCTCGACCACGCGCTCTACGTCGAGCGGGCCTCGATGCCCGAGGAGCAGTGGCGGCCGGTGGCCGAGGTCGACGAGGCGACCGTGCCGTACTTCTCGCTGGTCGTCGTCACCGGCGACAGCCTCAACGGCCGGCGCTCCCGCGACCTCGCCGCTCCCGCGCCCGCCGCGGTCGGCCGGGCCGAGCGCGGCGCCGCGGAGCTGCTCGTCGTCGGCCTCGGGCCCGGGCCGGAGGGGTGGCTGACCCCGGAGGCGTCGGCCGCGCTCGCGGAGGTCGACCACGTCGTCGGCTACGGGCCGTACGTCGCACGCGTGCCGCAGCGGGCGGGCCTGACCCGGCACGCGTCGGGCAACACCGTCGAGGTCGACCGCGCCCGGCTGGCCCTCGACCTGGCCTGCCGCGGCGAGCGCGTCGCGGTCGTCTCCGGCGGGGACGCCGGGGTGTTCGGGATGGCCGCCGCCGTCTTCGAGGCGGCCGAGGACCCGGCGTACGCCGCGGTGCCGGTGCGCGTGCTGCCCGGGGTGAGCGCGGTGCAGGCCGTCGCGGCCCGGGCGGGCGCCCCGGTGGGCGCCGACTTCGCGGTCATGAGCCTCTCGGACCGGCTCAAGCCGTGGGAGGTCGTCGAGAAGCGGCTGCGCGCGATCGCGGAGGCCGACCTCGTGCTGGCCGTCTACAACCCCGCCTCGCGCAGCCGCACCGACCAGGTCGCCGCCGCCCGCGCGGTGCTGCTCGAGCACCGGGCATCGGGCACCGTGGTCGTCGTCGGGCGCGACGTCGGCCGGGCCGAGGAGTCGCTGACCGTGACCACCCTCGGTGGGCTCGACCCCGCCTCGATCGACATGAAGTGCCTGCTGATCGTCGGCGCCTCCTCGACGCGGGTGTCGCCGGCGGGCGTGTGGACGCCGAGGTACGTGCGGTGACCGGCCACCCCGCCGGTCACCACGCCGGCCACCCCGCGGTCCACTTCGTCGGCGCCGGGCCCGGCGCGGCCGACCTGCTCACCCTGCGGGCCGCGCGGCTGCTGGCCGAAGCCGACCTGGTGCTCTACCCGGGCACCTACCTCGACCCCGACGTGCTCGCTCACTGCGGCCCGCGCGCCCGGCTCGTCGACACCCAGGACCTCGACCTCGACGCGATCACCGCCCACCTCGTCGCCGGCGCGCGGGCGGGGGAGGCGGTCGTCCGGCTCACCTCCGGCGACCCGTCGCTCTACTCCGCGCTGCACGAGCAGACCCGACGGCTCGACGCGGCCGGGGTCGCCTGGGACGTCACGCCCGGCGTGCCGGCGTACGCCGCCGCGACGGCGCTGGTCGGCCACGAGCTCACCGTCCCGCACGTCGCCCAGTCCGTCGTGCTCACCCGCACCCGCGCGCGTTCCACGCCGATGGGGGAGGGTGAGTCGCTGACCGCCTTCGCCGCGACCGGCGCCACGCTGGTGCTGCACCTGGCGATCACCCGCACCCGCGAGCTGGCGGCCGAGCTGGCCCCCGTCGTGGGCGAGGACTGCCCGGTGGTCGTCGTGCACCGCGCCAGCCAGCCCGAGGAGCTCGTGCTGCGCGGCACGGTCGGGTCGATCGCGGACCAGGTCGAGGAGGCGGGCCTGCGCCAGGCGGCCGTCGTCCTGGTCGGCCGCGCCCTCGGCGACGCCCGCGACGGCGGGGAGTCGTTCCTCTACAGCCCCGACCGCGAGCGGAGGCGCTGAGCGTGGAGCTGTACGACGCGATCGCGCGCCGCCGCGACACCCGCGCGGAGTTCACCGGCCCGCCGTCCGACGAGGCGCTCACCCGCGTCCTCGAGGCCGCGAACCGGGCCCCGAGCGTCGGCATGTCCCAGCCGTGGGTGTTCGTCACCGTCCGCGACCCGGCGCGGCTGGGGGCGTTCCGCGACCACGTCGCCGCCGAGCGGGAGGTCTTCGCCGACTCGCTCGCCGACGACCCCGAGCGCGCGGCGACGTTCTCGGGGATCAAGGTCGAGGGGATCGTCGAGGCCGGCCTGGGCCTGGTCGTCGGCCACGACCCGACCACCGCGGGCGAGCGGGTCCTGGGCCGTCACGCGATCGCCGACACGGGGCTGTACTCGGTGTGCCTGGCGATCCAGAACCTCTGGCTCGCCGCGACCGCCGAGGGCCTCGGCGTCGGCTGGGTCAGCTTCTACCGTGAGCAGGTCCTCGCCGACCTCGTCGGCTTCCCCGGCCACGTCCGGCCGGTCGCGTGGCTCTGCGTCGGCGAGGTGGCCGCGCTGCCCGACGTGCCCGACCTCGAGCGGTTCGGCTGGCGCTCGCGCTCGCCGCTCGTCGTCCACGAGGAGTCGTACGCCGCGCCGGCCGCCCCCTCTGGTCAGGGGGCCTTCGCGGCCGCCGCCCGCAACGCCGTCCCGCCGACCGGCTGAGGCGGATGAGGCGGCTGCCCGGCGCGGACCCGGGTCGGTCGCGGCGCGCGGGCGGCGCCGGCCTGGGGGCCGGTCCCCGACGCCGTCCAGCTCGCCCGCCGGGCGAGGGCGACGGCGGCGAGCTGGGAGCTGACCTCGAGCTTGGCGAGCACCGCCTTGACCTGGGTGCGGACCGTGGCCTCGGAGACCACCCGCATCTGGGCGACCTCGCGCGTGGTCCGGCCCGCGATGAGGTGCCGCAGCACCTCGGACTCCTGGGGGGAGAGCCGGTCGAGCCGCTCGCGCAGGCCGTGCTCGTGGGACTCCCGCCGGTGGTAGGCGGCGACGAGCCGATCGCGCTCGGCGTGGTCGAGGACCGGCTCGCCGGCGAGGACCCGCCGGATCACGGACACCACGACGGCCAGCGACTCGCTCTTCGGCAGCACCGCCCGGGCCCCCTGCAGCAGGCACTCGCCGGCGCGGGCCTCGTCGACGGTGTCGGTGAGCACGACCACCGCGACGCCCGCCCGGGTCATCGGCGCGACCAGCGCCGCCCCGTTGCACGTCGGGCCCAGGTCGGCGTTGATCACCAGCACGTCGGGTCGCAGCTTGAGGACCTGGCTGAGCATGTGCCCGACGCTCGCCGGCTCGCGAGGTATGGGGACGACGCGGTACTGGTACTGGCGCATCTCGAAGACGACCCCGAGGCACTCGGTGAGCATCGCCTGTTGGTCCGCGACCACGACTCTGGGCTGGGTGCACTTGGACATCGGTCCCCCATGGACACTCGCACCACCCGAGAGAAGCGGAACTTCTGGTGTCTGGCCAGAAGTAGAACCCCTGGGGCCCAGGACGCGCCGGGGACTAGTACCAATGGACTACTTGAACTGCCCGATTGGGCATGCCTGGGTGGCGGCCGTGCGTGCACGTTGCGGAGATCTTGAGGATTTCTCGAGGTGATCTTGCGGTCTCGGTGGTTGGCTCGTTCTCGAACCGCCGGGGACCCGAGACCCCGGCGGTTCTTCTCATTTCGCGGCGCGCAGCCTCCAGGCCGTGCCGCGACCGCCTCCCTGCCGACGAGCGGGAGGTCTCCTTGCCATCGGCGCCGGCGTCCCGCATGTCGAACCGGTCGTCACCTTAGACAAGTGAATTAGTAGGGTTACACCACCTCGGCTCGGGCCGCGGTTCCTCTGCCCGCCTTCCTCGAGGTGACCCTGTGACGCTTTCCCCCTTGCTGGGCTATGCCCTCATGATCGGACTCGGCGCCGGCCTGCTGGCCGTCGCGCTCGTGGTCCGCACCCTGGTCAGCAGCACCCGCGACTTCATCATCGCCGGCCGCCAGATCGGCTTCGGCTACGGAGTCGGGGCGCTGATCGCGGTCTGGACGTGGTCCATGGCCGTGATGATGTCCTCCGCCCAGGCCTTCTCCTTCGGCACGTCCGGCCTGGTCTGGTTCGTCGTACCGAACGGCCTCGCCGTGATCCTGATGGTGCCGTTCGCCGTCGCGCTGCGCCGCCGGATGCCGGAGGGCTACACGATCGTCGAGTTCGTCCGGCACCGGTTCGAGAGCCCGGTCGCAAGCGCGGCGATCCTGCTGGTGATGATCGCGGTCATCATCTGCGAGGTCCTCATCAACCTCTTCGGCATCGTGCTGGTGATGGGCGTCGTCTTCGACCTGCAGGCGACCGCCGTGCTGGTCGTCGCCCTGGTCGTGGTGACCGTGTACTCCTACTTCGGCGGTCTGTGGACCTCCGCGATCACCGGGACCATCGGCACCCTGTGCATCACGGTCCCGGCCGCGCTCGTCACCCTCTACGCGCTGGCGAAGGCCGGCGGCGCCTCCACCGTGTTCAAGGCGGTCGAGGACGCCGACGCCTCGAACCTCGACGCGGTCGACACCCGGGCCGCCGCCGCGTTCGGCATCTCGCTCGCCCTGGGCCTCCTCGCCTCGACGATGGCCGACCAGACGTTCTGGCAGAAGGCCTGGTCGATGAAGCCGGCCAGCATGTCGCGCACGTTCCTGTGGGCGGGGCTGTGGTTCTACCCGATCCCGCTGTGCATGGGCCTGCTCGGCCTGATCGGCATCGCGCAGGGGGTGACCCTCGACGACCTCGGCGCCAACGGTGCCGGCGCCATCGGCCCGCACGTCATCACCCACCTCGGTCTCCCGACCGTGCTGGTGGCGCTCTACGTGACGATCATCCTGCAGGCCTGCTACTCCACCATCGACGGCGCGTTCTCCGCGCTGTCCTCGCTGGTCGCGACCGACGTCGTGAAGCCGCGCTGGCCGAGCATGCCCGACAAGCAGGTCCTCCGGATCACCAAGGGCAGCATCGTCGCCGGCGGCGTCCTCGGCGGGATCGTGGTCCTGGCGAGCAACGACTACATCACCACTGTCAACACCATCTACTTCTTCAAGGGCGCGCTGATCCTGCCCCTGACCCTCGCCATCTTCTGGCGTCGTACGACGGCCCCGGCCTTCGTGGCCGCGATCTTCGCCGCCGCGACCGCCGGCTACCTGGTGCGCGAGAACGTCGACGAGCTGTGGGGCACCGCGACCCTGCTCGCCACGTCGCTCCTCGTCCTCGTCCTGGGCAGCGCCTTCTCCCGCACGACCTTCGACTACGCGCGGCTCGAGCGCGTCAACCGCGTCGAAGCCTCCGAGCCCCTCCTCACTGCAAAGGCCGAGCGATGACCCTGTTCTGGATCGCGACCGTCATCGGAGTCGCCATCACCGTCGCCCTCGTCGCCGAGGGCGTGAAGGAGTTCCGCCACCTGCAGGCAGGCGGGGACCGGGACGTCTCGGAGGTCGTGGAGGCCGAGAGCGACCTCCGGTTCTCCGTCAAGGCGCTCGGCGGCGTCGTGGCGTCGTTCACCTGCGTCGTCCTGATGGGGGTCACGCCGTACGCCTGGTACCTCATGCCGGTCCTCAGCCTCGGCAGCGCGGCCGCCGTCGTCACCGCGTTCGTGGTCGACCGGCGCTCGCGCGCCGCCAGGGCCGACGAGGTCCGCGCGTGAGGCGTGCCCACTTCCTGGGCTTCGTCCAGCACGGGCTGAGCAGCCACGTCGTCGGGATGTGGCGCCACCCCCAGGACAAGGTGGGGTGGGACTTCGCGGGCCCGGAGTACTGGCAGCACCTGGCCAGGACGATGGAGCGGGGGCTCTTCGACGGGATCTTCCTGGCCGACGAGCTGGCGCCGTACAACTCCTTCGAGGGCTCCTCGGACGCGACGGTCAGGTACGCCGTGCAGTTCCCGACCCACGAGCCCGCCGCGCTCGCCCCGGTCATCAGCGGGGCGACGTCGCACCTCGGGATCGGCCTCACCCTCTCCACCGCCTTCGAGCACCCGTACTCGATGGCGCGCCGCCTCTCGACCCTCGACCACCTCACCGGCGGACGGGTCGCGTGGAACGTCGTGGGCTCCTACTCGCCGAGCGAGTGGGACGCCTACGGCGGGGTGATGCCGGACCGGGCCGAGCGCTACGAGCGGATCGCGGAGTACGTCGACCTCTGCCAGCAGCTGTGGACCTCGTGGGACGACGACGCCGTGGTGGCGGACCCGGCCACCGGGGTCTGGGCCGACCCCGCCCGGATCCGCGAGGTCGACCACCGCGGCAAGCACTTCACCTGCCGTGCCCGGCACTTCGTGAAGCCGTCCCCGCAGGGGACCCCGGTCCTGTGGCAGGCCGGCTCCTCGCCGCAGGGCCGCGACTTCGCGGCGGCCACCGCCGACGCGGTCTTCGCGATCCAGCCGACGGTCGAGGCCGTCCGCGCCTACACGACCGACATGCGCGAGCGGATCGCCCGCTGCGGGCGGGACCCCGAGCAGGTCCGGATCTACGTCGGGATCCTGCCGGTCGTCGCCCCGACCCGGGCGGCGGCCGAGGAGAAGGCGGCGCTCGTGGAGTCCCTGGTGCCCGACGGCGGTGCGCTGGCGATGCTGTCGGGCCAGCTGGGGGTCGACTTCGGGGCGGTCGACCCGGACGCGCCGCTCGTCGACATCGACGTCCCCGGCATCCAGGGGGTCAAGGACGCCCTGGTCACGCAGGCCACCGAGGGTGCCGCCGTCACGGTCGCGCAGGCGGCACGCACCTACTCCTCGCGGTTCTCGATGCCGCGCCTGGTCGGCTCGCCGGCCGACGTCGCGGACGGCATCGAGGAGCTCCTCGACGACGGCGGAGCCGACGGCTTCATCCTCCTGGCGACGTACACCCCGGGGTGCTTCGAGGAGTTCGTGGACCTCGTCGTGCCCGAGCTGCAGCGCCGGGGCCGCTACCGCACCCGCTACCCCGGGGCCACCCTGCGCGACAACATCCGCGGCGACTGAGCCGCGCCGCACACCCAGACACCGGAACGGAACGGAACATGACGAAGAAACTGCACCTCCTCGGCTTCATCCAGAACGGCGTGAACAGCCACGCCACCGGCATGTGGCGCCACCCGCAGGACAAGGTCGGCTGGTCGTTCACCGACCCGGCGTACTGGGAGCACCTGGCCAGGACGATGGAGCGCGGGCGCTTCGACGGGATGTTCATCGCCGACGAGCTCGCGCCGTACACCACGCACGAGGACAGCTCCGACGCGACGGTGCGGTACGCCGTGCAGTGCCCGACGCACGAGCCGTCGACGATCGTCCCGATCATCACCCGCGCCACCGAGCACCTCGGCGTCGGCGTGACCCTGTCGACGGCGTTCGAGCACCCCTACTCGATGTGTCGCCGGCTCTCCAGCCTCGACCACCTCTCCGACGGCCGCATCGCGTGGAACATCGTCTCGTCGTACTCCAAGAGCGAGTGGGAGGCCTACGGCGAGGAGATGACGCCGCGCGCCGACCGCTACGAGCGGCTCGAGGAGTACATGGAGCTCTGCTACAAGCTCTGGGACTCCTGGGAGCCCGACGCGATCGTGGCCGACGCCGAGTCCGGGGTCTACGCCGACCCTGACAAGGTCACGGTCGTCGACCACCAGGGGGAGTACTACCGGAGCAAGGGCCGCCACTTCGTCGCTCCCTCGCCGCAGGGCCGGCCGGTGCTGTGGCAGGCGGGGTCGTCGCCGCGGGGCCGCGACTTCGCGGCGAAGCACGCGGAGGCGATCTTCGCGGTGCACCCGAGCGTCGAGCGGATGCGCGAGTACGTCGACGACGTCACCTCGCGGCTGCCGAAGTTCGGTCGTGAGCGCGGGGACGTGAAGTACCTGTTCGGCGTGCAGACCGTCGTCGCCCCCACCGAGGAGGAGGCGCAGGCCAAGTACGAGCGGATCAAGGCCTGCATCCCGCTCGAGGGTGCGATCGCCTGGATGTCGGGCCACTTCGGCCTGGACTTCTCCACCTTCGACCCCGACGACCAGATCCAGGACATCGAGGTGCCGGGCATCCAGGGCCTCTTCGAGTCGATCCTCTACGCCAAGAACGGCGAGCCGGTCACGGTCGCGGAGGCGGCGATGATCTACGCCCAGGGCATGGGCATGCCGGTCCTCGTGGGCACCCCGTCGTCCATCGCCGACCAGCTCGAGACGTACGCCGACGAGGGTGGCGCCGACGGGTTCATGCTCATCGCGACGTACACCCCGGGCTGCTTCGAGGAGTTCGTGGACATGGTCGTCCCCGAGCTGCAGCGGCGCGGACGGCTGCGCACGGAGTACACCGGCAGCACGCTGCGGGAGCACCTGCTCGAGCAGTGAGCCGCACGGGGCCGGGCGGGCGACGCGCCGCCCGGCCTCACGTTCGCTCTGGTGACGGCCGGATCAGGCCGGGACGGAGAGGTTCTGCAGCCAGTCCTGCCAGGCCGGCTGCTCGCGCCGCACGTAGTCCGCCGCGTCCGCCGAGAACAGGTACGCCCGGACGCCCGCGGTGGCCTTGCCGTCGCCGTCGTCCCAGGTGTAGACGCTGAGCATCCCCGGCACCGGTGCGGTGAGCCGGACCAGCGCCTGCCGGTCGCCGACCCGCTCGACCGTGCCCGTGGCGCCGCGCACGTCGACCGCGGCACCCTCGGGGCCCAGCCCGAGTTGGTCGCGCACGGCCGTCCAGAGCGCCTCGGCGTCGCCGGCGTGGGCGGCGGTGGCCTCCAGGTGGGTGGCCTCCTGACCCGGGAAGTGCGCGAGGTAGAGGCGCAGGTTGTCGAAGAACGGCGTCCAGCCGGGAGCCATGGTGTCCCAGAACTCCGACTCCCAGGCGGCGCCGGTCCCGAAGCCGCTGCTGGTGACCCGCACGACGCAGGTCCCGCCGGACTGCGCCTCGACGATGAACTCCGAGGTGAGCGGGCTGAGCGCGTCCGGCTCCTTGCCCATGAGCGCGGCCCAGTCCTCCTCGTAGACCAGACGGCGCGGCGGCTCCCACGCGGTGACCTGGCCGTCCGAGCCCATGTCCGGGCCCATGTCGAAGTGGAGGGAGCCGCCCTCGCGCTCCTCCATCGTCGTGGGCGTGAACCAGGCGCTCATGCCCCGGGCGGTGGCGATGGCCTGCCAGACCTGCTCGGGGGTGCCGGGGACCTCGACGCTGAACTCGAGGCGGTAGGGGACGTTCGGGGTGGTGCTCATGGGTTCTCCTCGGGAAGGGGGTGGGCGGCGACCAGGAGCCGGTGCGGGCGCCCGTCGTCGTGGTGGTAGCGAGCGGCCAGGTCGAGCACCGCGGCGGTCAGGTCGTCGGCGAAGGCCGCCCGGTCGGCGGCGGACCGGAAGCCGATCTGCGTGTCGATGGTCAGCGTCGGCAGGCGCTTGCCGGACGCGCCGGCCCGGCGCGCCAGGGCGCCGACCTCGCGCACCAGCCGACCGGCCAGCGCGACGAGGTAGCCCGCCGACAGGTGGTCGGCGTTGGCGTCGGGGTCGGCCGCGGACGCGCTCACGGCCGCCGGCGACACGACGTACGACGCCGCCGACGCCTGCAGCACCCGCTCGGTGATGCCGCCGTGCCGGCGCTCGCCGGACAGCTCCACCAGCCCGTGCGCCTCGAGCGCCTTGAGGTGGTAGTTGACCTTCTGGCGCGCGATGCCGACCCGGGCGGCGAGCCCTGCGGCGGACGCCGGGACCGCGAGCTCGGCCAGCAGCCGGGCCCGGACCGGGTCCAGCGCGGCGGCGGCTGCCTCCGTGCTCTCGATGACCTCGACGTCCTGCATGCTCGCCACTCTGCGTCTTGACGAGAAAAGTTGTCAAGGGTCCTCCGCGCCGGTCCGGTCTACGGTCGTCCGATGACCCACACCGATGTCGGGGAGGCCGTCGTCGAGGCGACGCCCGCCGAGGTCTTCGCCGCGCTGGTCGACGAGGCAGCCAGGACCGCGTGGCTGCCGCCCGCCGGGATGACCGGACGGTTCGACTGGTTCGACGCCAGGCCGGGCGGCGGCTACCGGATGACGTTGACCTACGACGACGAGACGACCCGGGGGAAGTCGGGCGGGGGCACCGACGTCGTCGAGGTCAGGTTCCTCGACCTCGACGCGCCCCACCGGCTCGTCGAGCAGGCGGAGTTCGTCTCCGACGACCCGGACCTGGCCGGGACCATGACGCTGACCTGGTCGCTCGAGCCGGTCGAGGAGGGGACCCGCGTCGTCATCACGGCCACCGACGTCCCCGACGGCATCTTCAGCGAGGACCACGCCGCGGCCTTCGGGTCCACCCTGGGCAACCTCCGCGAGCACCTCGCCCGCGGCTGATCCGGCCGGCCGCCGCCGGCCGGCACCCGCGTGAAAAGTCGGTGGGCTCGGACGGCACCGTTAGCGTCACCGGGATGCACGTGAGGTTCGAGCGCACCGGGCACCGGCGGTACGCCGTCGCCGTGCTCCGCGAGAAGCACGGCGACCTCCGCATGGACCCGGCGCCCGGGTACTCGGACCTGATCCCGCACGACCTGGTGCACCTAGTGGTCGAGGAGGAGCTCGGCCTGCGGAGCGGGATCTTCGGACAGCTCGCCGCGGGCGGGAACGCCGGGACGTTCGTGCCGACCGAGGAGCCGCGGACGAAGGCGTGGGCGCGCCGGGTGGAGCGGCGCAACAGGTCCACCGGGGGTGACATGGGGCGGTCCGAGGAGCTCGCGGCCCAGGTGTACCCACGCTGGCTGCGACGCAGCGGGCACCTGCCCGGGAGCCACCACGTCCGTCAGGACCCTCCGCCCACCGACCTCGACGACACCGACCTCGACCGGGTCCTCACTCGCCTCGACGCGCTGTCACAGCAGTGGCGGGCCGTCGACATCGGAGCGTCGATGACGGTCGCGTGGCGCTGGCCCGAACGGGACTGAGGGTCGGAACGACGAGGAGTCCCGAGCGCACAGGGGTCAGGGATCGGTGACAACCGTCGAACGCCGGGAACGTACTGGTCCTCAGTCAGTCGCGCTGCCGCGCAAGGCATCGGTCACCACTCGTGACTGCGGGATGAACGTCACCGAGTACCCGTCGCCGAGCTCGTCCTGGATGCGCAGGCTGAGGGCGTGCCCCCGCCAGTCGTGCGCTTCCTCATCGAAGTCCGGGGCGGTGAAGTCGAGCGTCCATTCGTCGACCCAAGCCTGCACGTCAGCTGCGAGCCGGGCAGAGAGCGGCAGCTCGTCGGGGTACGTCGCTCCGCCCCTCCACAGCCCGACCCCTGAGGCGTCATCGACGAACACCCGGACGTCTATCGGGCCCGGGGCTGCCGCGGGTCGGGGTAGCGGGGTCCTGCTCCCACCCCGGTAGTAGGACCGACTTCCGTCCCGGTTCCGCACCGACCAGCCGTACCGCCGCTCGCCTTCACCGCCCCTGGCCACCGTGGAAGGATGCCAGCCGTCCGCAGATCGGCGGCAGTGGACGTTCCGGCTGTCGCCGACCGGCGGACGCGACCGTTCGGCCGGCTCGGGATGACCGGGGCCGGGCCCGCTGAGCCCGGACCGGTGAGGAGCACGATGGAGATGCGTTCGTCGGTCCTGGTCGGCGCCGTGCTCGCCCTGGGGCTGAGCGGCTGCGGCGACGGCACCCGGGCGACCCCGACGGACGCCGCCAGCGGAGGGCGGGAGCCGACCACGGCGCGGGCGCTCGCCCACGTCGCGGCTAAGCACGCCGGGACCCCGGACTCGGCGGCGCGGGAGAGCGATGCCGCGGAGGAGTTCGCCCGGGGCGGGGTCGGGGCCGAGCTCCGGTACGGCTCCACGGGTGAGTACGACGGGGACGTGCTGGTGGTGGCGGTGGGCGAGGGGCTCGACACCTCCCTCCTCGACTGCGACGCCCGGGCGACGGCTTCGCTCGCCGGGTGCGTGGAGACCGACGAGGGCGTGCTGATGTGGGAGGACGAAGCGCCGGAGGAGGACCCGGGCGTGGTCTACGTGGTGGTGGAGAAGGGCGACAGCGCCGCGTTGCTGTTCTACGCCGGGCCGTCCATCACCGGTGACCCGCGCGACCTGGAGATGCCGATCGCCACCGACGTGCTGTTCGCCATCGCCGGCGACCCCCGCGTCGACGTCACCACCTCCGCCGAGGCGGTGGCCGCGGGGGCCGGCCTGCCGTTCTGGCGTGACACGGGCCGCTGAACGACGCTCCGGCCGGTCGCGCTGCCGCGCCGATCGAGTGCGTTTCGGCGGAGCACGGCCTAGCGTGACGGCGTGCGACGCTTCGACGACGAGGACCTCACGGGCGCGGAGTTCCGCGAGTGCGACCTGAGCGGGGCGCGGATGGTCGGCGTCGTCATGCAGGACGCGGTGATCGACGGCCTGGTCACCCGGCTCATGGTCAACGGGGTCGAGGTGATGGGGTACGTCGAGGCGGAGCTCGACCGCCGTCACCCGGTGCGGCTGCTGCTCCGCTCCGACGACCCGGACGACCTGCGCCGGGGATGGCGGCAGCTGTGCGACGACTGGGAGGCGACCGCCGAGCGGGTCCGGGCGATGCCCGAGGACAGCGAGCACCGCTCCGTCGACGGTGAGTGGTCGATGGTCGAGACCCTGCGCCACCTGGTCTTCGTGCACGACTCCTGGTTCCGACGCTGCGTGCTCGGGCTCACCGAGCCGTTCACGGCCATGGGTCTGGGGCCGCCGTCGGTCATGGAGCAGGAGGGCATCGGGCTCGACCCGGCCGCGCGCCCGAGCCTCGACGAGGTGCTTGCCGTCCGCGACCGGCAGGCCTCGGAGGTCGAGACGTGGCTGGCCGGGGTCACGCCCTACCAGCTCGCGCGGACCGCGCCGGTCCCGGACGACGGCAGGTGGCCGCCGTACGCCGCGGGCCGCACCGTCCGGCAGTGCCTGGGCACGGTGCTCGACGAGGAGTGGGCCCACCACGGGTTCTGCGCCCGCGACCTGGACACGTTGGCGAGCTCGGACCCGTGAGCCACCGAGCGTGGCACGCCATCCGTTCGCCGCGTCGGCGTCGAATCCCCGGCATGAGCCAGCCCGACACCATGTTCGCCAGCCGCAGCGTCGGCCGGCACCTCGTCCGAGGGGCGCTGGGCCTGCCGATGATGGTGGCGGCGTTCGTGTTGGTGCCGTGGCTGGGACCGCTCGCGCTCCTGCTCGTCGTCCCCGCGGCTGTGCTGCTGCGCGGGTGCCCGACGTGCTGGGCCCTCGGTCTCGCCCAGACCTGTGCGCTCAGCCCGCGGGCGTCTGCGGCTGGGTCGTCACCTCGGCGCTGAGTCCACCCGCAGCGTCCGCCGGACGCGGCGGACTGGTGTCCGCGCCGACCCCACCGGGTCCCGGACGGTCATCGGACGTCAGCAACGTGCACGCGAACGCGGCCAGCCCGACGAGCACCGGCCACAGGGCGAGGCGTTCGAGGGCACCCGACACGGGGCCATCACCCGAGAGCACGAACGCCCCGGCCGCCAGGCCGGTCACGACTCCCGTGGCGAGCAGCGCCCGGGACAACCGAGGCCGGGCATGCCGCAACCGGGCACCGAGGACGACCAGCGCGACCGGCTGAGCGACGAACAGGGGTGCCGCGACGATCGCGTGCAGCGTGGGGTCCTGGTCGAGAGGCGCGAGACCCGTGGCGACCGAGCTGAGCCCAGAGATCGCGAGGAGTCCCGTCACCGATGGCCCCAGAGCCCGCCGAATCAGCACAGCGCCGCCGGCCAGCAACGCACCGAACCCGATGAACGACCAGCTAATGACCCCGTGACGCGGCGAGCAGTACGCCGCCGAGCAACCGACCTCTCCGAGTCGGCTGACCGAGTCGGCGAGGAAGCTGTAGCCGCCCGTCGTCGCGCCCGCGACGACCAACTCCGTCGCGATGTACGCCGGTCGCACGAGCAGCGCCAGCGCCCCCCAGTAGGCGGACGATAGACCGGCGGCTCTGGGGAGCCGTCGTCTGCGGGCCGTCGGCATGAGGTCACCGTAGAGCGTGCTGTCGGCTCAGCGACGTCGGTCGAGTTCGACCGGCCCGGCACATAGGCGGCGGTATGACGCAATGTTGTGGTCCCCGGCGGGGACGCAAGCAGGCAAGCCGAGGGGACGTTGACGGTGCGCGGTGGGTGTCGCGGGGGATAGTCGCGTATCAGGCCGATCTTCTTCGCGCCCTTGGCCGTGAGGAATCGGACGGAGACGGAGTAGTCCTCGAGTTCCCGGCGTACCTGATGCCTGAATGTCTGACTGTCGTTGTTGAGCGGCGTCAGATGGCTGACGACGAAGCCTTCGGTCGGTTCGAAGTGGATGTCGACCACCTGGTCGGTCTCCGATGCCAGTGCGACGATCCCCGTGGCGAGGGCGCCGACATTGGTTGTGAGAGGCGAGGCTGGGTCGGCCGGGTCGCGGAAGGCAGGCGTCGCGTACCTGGTCCGGCCATGCGAGACGGCGTTCAGTCCGTGAGCCAAGTCGTCGACCGCTGACTGAGGACATCCAGAATGGCCTTCCTCGTGCCCGTCGGGGTCGGCTCCTGGGCCTTCAGAACTTTCCAGAACTGCTGCCACATGGGGTTTTCGTCGGCGCAGCTCGACTCCGCCTGGAGTAGATGGGCAGTGAGCCCCTCGATCTCGGGCCCGAACCGCCATGCCTTCGGCGAGGGGTCGTACGTGTGCGTGTTGATGCCGCTCACGTCGAAGGGAATTGGCGCTCAGCGTTGCAGCGCACGAGCGCGATCGACTTGTTCACCGAGGTCCGCACCCCGAGTTCGAAAAACACGTTGGGGTCGCTAGACCCCATGCGCTGGCGGGGAACAGGGGGTCCGCCCCCGCGGCCCGGGCCGGGGGTCGCGAGCGCCCGACGGCGCGGCAACTTCCTCGTGTCAGCCCGACACGAGGAAGGAACCGAGATGGCCGCCGAGAAGCCCGCCGCGCCCGCCAAGAAGAAGCAGTGTTCTGCGAGGGGTCGCGACCGCGTCGCGAGCGCCAAGGGCATGTGCACGATGCACTACACCCCGCGAGTACCGGAAGGACCCGGCCAAGCTGGAGAAGGCCCGTCAGGCCAGCCGCGACTACGCGGAGAAGAAGCGCGCCGAGCGCGAGGCGGCTAAGGAGTCGTGACTCCTCGGGGCGTGGGTCCCTTTCTCACTGGAGGGCCCACGCCTGCTTCCCGCGCTCAACGCGGAGGCCGTTGAACCGTCGAGTAGGCGTCCGGCAGCGCGACCGAGCGCCTCCGCCATCCGGACCGGCACGGCGTTGCCGATCTGGCGCTCCACGCTGTCGTACCCACCGGTCCACTTGTACCGCGCGGGGAACGTTTGTAGCGCGGCCGCTTCCCTAACGGAGATCCCTCGGTGCTCGGTGGGGTGGATGAACGATCCGCATGCCGGCGTCGTGCACCTCGTCGTCATGGTGGGGGACACCCCGTCGGCCTTGATCCGGCCGTAGCTGGCGAGGGCGGACTTCGTGCCCAACCGGGTGTGGCACTTCAGCTGGTGCTCCTCCGGTAGGTCGAGCCGGGTGCCGTTCACCGGCACGGCCGCGATCCTGGCCCGGACGGCCTCACTGCTCCGTCGCCAACGGTGCCACTCGTCGTCGACGGGCATGTCAAGCACCAGCTGGGAGAAGGCCTGTCCCACCGTCGTCGCGGGAGCGCGCTCGGCGTGCGGCAGCAGATCGGCCAGTTCCGCCGGCGGTTCGGCGCCCTCGTCCCGGTGCACCGCCATGAGCACGAGTCTCCGACGGCGCTGAGGTACGCCTAGCTCGCTCGCCTCGACCACGTAGTGGCGGGCCGCGTAGTCGCGGTCGTCCAGTCCCTCGACGAGGGCTGAAAATCTAGTGTCGCGGGCTAGGCCGGGGACGTTCTCCAGGAGGAGGACGCGTGGCTGGAGGGCGTCGACGAGGCGCAGGGTGTCGAGCACCAGGTCGTTGCGCTCCGGGTCGGGATCGGCCCCCCGCAGAGACGAAAAACCCTGGCACGGCGGGCACGCCTTGAGGAGGTCCAGCCGCGCGCCCTCGGGGAGCGCGCCGCGAAGATCGTCGGTGTCGACCGCCCTGATGTCGGACTCGAACATCCTGCCCGGGTGGTTCGCTCGCCAGGTCGCCGCCGCGGCTGCGTCGTTCTCGACGGCGGCGACCACATCGAAGCCCGCGTCGCGCAGGCCCTGGGTCGCCCCGCCCGCGCCGGCGAACAGGTCGATCGCGGTGCGCACGGCGCAACCTTATGGCACCCGCGGCGCGGGTTCGGGGCAGGCTGACCAGAACCCGGACGCGCGTCCTGGTCTTGACCTAGCCTCTGTCTGGTGAGCGAGCAGCAGGTGGCCTTGGTGGAGGCCGGCGAGCAGGTCACCGCTGATGACCCCGCCTCGGACTACACCATGAAGATGTCGCGGCTGACCGTCGACAAACTCGGGGTCAAGCTCTACGACCGCGCCAGCGCCGTCGTCGCGGAGCTCATCGCCAACGGCTACGACGCCGATGCCGAGACCGTCATCGTCACGCTCCCGCTCGGGACCGAGCTGGCCACCAAGAAGGACGGCGCCGTCACGGAGCACGGCTACGACGTGACCGTGGTCGACGACGGCCACGGGATGACCCCCGAAGAGGCGCAGTCGTTTTTCCTGGTCGTCGGTGCCGACCGACGCTCCCGCAAGGATGACGAGGGGGTGAAGGTCGGTGGGCTGTCCCGCGGCAAGAGGCGGCCCGTCATGGGTCGCAAGGGGATCGGGAAGCTCGCGCCCTTCGGCATCTGCAAGACCATCGAGGTCCGCTCGGCGGGCGGCGATAAGACAGATCGTGGCTACCTCGTCAGCCACTTCATCCTGGAGTTCGACAACATAGTCCGGGACGAGGAGACCGAGGTCCCCATCCCGCGGGGGCCCGACGACCGGACCTGGGACCCGGTGCCCGGGACAGTGGTGACCCTCAGGGACTTCCTTCCGAAGCGTGTGCCAGCCCGCAAGACCTTCGAGCGTCAGGTCGCGCGGCGGTTCTCTCTAGCGCGACCGGACTTCACCATCACCATCAACGACACTCGGGCCGGCGAGGATTTCGAGATCCCGAAGTTTGACATCGAGGTCGACGAGGCTACGAAGATCGATGTGGCCTCGTATCCGGTGGAGTGCGGCGCCCAAGTGCTGCCCGTGACCGGGTGGATGGCCTTCGGCAAGAAGGCGATCAAGAACGAGGAGGAGGCCGGCGTCCGCATCTACGCGCGCGGAAAGATCGTCGCCACCACGCGCGACTTCGAGCAGCCGGCCGGGTTCACCGGCGAGTTCACCGCCCGGTCGTACCTCGTCGGCGAGATGCACGCCGAGTGGCTCGACCTTGACAATGACGAGGACCTCGTACGTACGGACCGGCAAGGCATCCTCTGGGACTCGGAGTACGGCGAGGCCCTCCGGGCCTGGGGCGCTGCCCGGGTCAAGCAGATTGCTAAAGCATCAGCGGGTCCGCGCCGCGAGTCCAAGGTCAAGATCTTCCTCGAGAACTCGAGGCTGGAGCAGCGCGCCAAGGAGCGGTACGGCGAGGACAACGCGGTCCTTGAGGCCGTGATGGACTTCGGCAAGAAGATCGGGGGGCTCGCTCACGAAGACGAGCTCGAGGACACCGACTACGTTGACACGCTAGTCGACATCATCCTCCAGGTCGGTCCCCATCAGGCCCTGATCAACTCGTTCAAGGCCATCAGCAAGTTGTCCGACGCTACCGTCGATCAGCTCCTGCCCATCTTCCGGCACACGCGCACGGCTGAGCTCGCGAGCTACGCACAGATCGCCCACGAGCGGGTGAAGAGCGTGGTCGAACTTCGCGAGGCGCTGGCAAAGCAGGGAGTGGACGAGGGTGTCCTGCAGCAGCTTCTGGCCGGCGCCCCCTGGCTCATCCGGGCCGACTGGTCTGTCATAACGCAGAACCAGAGCCTGAAGACCTTCCGCAGCCAATTCGCTGCCTTCTGGGAGCAGAAGTACGGGGATAAGATTGAGATCGCGATCTCGTTCGAGAAAAAGCGGCCCGACTTCACCTTGGTGCACGTCGGGCTGCAACTCCACGTCGTCGAAATCAAGAAGCCTGGTCACGCGTTCGACGACAAGGACTACGAGCGCCTGGAGAACTATCTGGAGGCCTTCGAGGACTTCTTCGAGTCGCACAAGTGGGTCGAAGGGGTGTTCTCGGACGGCTGGGTGATCGATCTAGTCGCTGACGACGTCAACGTGAGGGACCGGACCAAGCGCCGCGCCTTCAACGCCGCAGCCGACGACAAGCGGGTCCTGCGCCAGAACTGGAACGACTTCTTGGCACGCGCCGAGAAGGCGCACGAGGGCTTTCTCGAGGCTTACGACAAGGCTCACGAGGACATCGCCAGCACTCTTGGCCCGGACGACGACGCCGTGTAACGGCCTGACGCACCCGTCCGGGGCCGTTTCATTAAGCCCGGACCCTCTCGTCGTTTGAGGTCCAGTAGACGTCCTGCCACGCGCCAACACGTCTCCCTGACTACGAGCACAACGACGCCGGGCCTGCATTGGGGGACGCCGTTCAGGCGAAAGACCGATGTTCAGCGACGCGATCGGGCAGTCTGTCTCCTAAGTGAGGAGGACCAGTAATGGCCGAGGTCGTGTACGTCCCAGACGGCAACAACGAGGTGCTTAAGTCGGCAATCTGGGATGCCTGGGGGTCTCAATGCTGGTGGTGCGGCGAGCCCATCAAGTTCCGCCACACTCAGATCGACCACCTGCTGCCCAAGGCCCCCAAGCACTCGGCGCGCGCTGCGGAGCTCGTGGCGGAACTAGGGCTGGACGAGGACTTCAACGTCCACGACCCGCGCAACCTCGGACCTATCTGCGGCGCGTGCAACCAGGAGAAATCAACCACCGACTACACGAGGACTGACCGCATCCTCTCGAAACTCCGGAAAGCCGGTCGTTTCCGGTCGAAGGTCATCCGGCATGTCGAGCGCTTCCACAGCGATAACGACCTTGCCGCGGCGATGCTCCGCGCAAAATTGGCGGACGTCGACTCCGAGGAGGACCGCGAGGTCCTTCGCGAACACGGCCCCGGTCTCCTTCGGGCGCTCGCGTACGTTACTGACGGCCAGCTTGACTACGTCAGCTTCAGGCACGTCGAGGTTGGGCAATGGGAGCCGCGCACGGTCGTGGTGGCCCTCGCCCCTCCGGCCCAACGCGTGCTGACAGTCCTCGAGGAAGTCTGCGCCGTCGAGATCGAGGCTGCGCTTGCCGAGCCGCTCCGCGCAGTCGAGGCGAAGTTGGTCGCTGACGCGAAGGGCGGCTTCGAAGGGTGGCGGGGGAGCGTCGGCCAGATCTACCCCGGCGATACCGAGTTTGACCGCCTCGACCTACAGGTTGGGACTATTCGCATGGCGCGAAGCGGCTCCCTCTTCGAGTTCGAGTTCCTCGGAGAGTTCGAGGGGGATCTGACCGCGGACCTTCAGCGGGACGACGTCAACGGCGAACTGCAGGGCACGACTGGTGGGGCTTTCTTGACCGGCACGTTCAGGCTCGACTTCGACTGGGACTCAGCGGACGATACGGACCTGCGGCTGGTGGATGTCGACGTCTATCTGGGCACCAATCACTTCTGGATCGACTGAAGAGTCCGTCAGGACGTGACGGCGATCGTCGGGAATCCGGTCGCCCACTCGATCGCCACCCTCGACCTGTCGAGGTACCGGCCGCCCTGCCGCGCGGGATCCGGACGGTCCGGCCCTTAAACTGGCCGGCGAGGACCGCGCGCCTCTCCAGGTCGTCCCCGGTGGACTCCCAGGCCTCCCGGACGGTCCGGCCGGTGGAGGTCCAGGCGTAGTCGTCCGCGCCGGCCTCGAGCTGGCGGGCGATGGAGACCGACTCCTCCTTGGAGACGGACAGGCGTGCATAGATGGCGATTCGCTTGCTCACGCGCTCAATGTGCCGTGAATCTGCATGCCTGCACGTAACCCGCCAAGACGACGTTATCCCCGCGAAGACCCGGCGTCAGCCTCGGCGGTAGGGCGCTGGCACCGGGTAGCCCATTCTGGGCGGGGTGGGCGCCTATCTAGGTCTGCCTGAGGGGCGCTGGCCGGCGGTCAGTTGCCCGTTGCTGGAGCGCTCACCGCCTCCAGGACCACTGGGTCACGGTGCGCGCAGGCCTCCAGCCGGTGAAGGTGCCGACAGGGCCGGTGGTCTCGACCGAGAGGCGGGTCAGCTCGCCGCCGTGGGTGCGGTAGGCGTCGGCGAGGAGGGACTCGGTCTCCAGCGTGACGCCGTGGACGACGAGGCGGCCGCCGGGGACGAGGGCGGCGAGGCAGGCGTCGAGGACGCCCGGGCGGGTGGCGCCGCCGCCGATGAAGATCGCGTCGGGTCCGGGCAGGTCGGCGAGCGCATCCGGGGCGCGGCCCTCCACAACGACGAGGTCGGGGACGCCGAGGCGGGCGGCGTTCCGGGCGATCCGGGCGGCGCGGTCGGGGTGGGACTCGACGGCCGTCGTACGGCAGGTGGGGTGGGCGCGCATCCACTCGATGCCGACCGAGCCGGCCCCGGCGCCGACGTCCCACAGGTGCTGGCCGGGCGCGGGCTGGAGGCGGGCCAAGGCGGAGGCGCGCAGGTCGCGCTTGGTGAGCTGGCCGTCGTGCTCGAACGCGTCGTCCGGGAGGCCGGCGGCCCAGGAGCAGGTGAACCACGGGCCGGGGGTGGTGGGCAGCTCGACAGCCAGGACGTGCAGCGCCGGCACGTCGGTCGCGGCAACGGAGGCCCACTCGGACGCCGTGCGGACGGAGCGGGACTCCGAAGGGGCGCCGAGGTCGGCGAGGAGGGTGACGGTGGCGTCGGGGTGGCCGGCCTCGGCGAGCAGCTCTCCGACGCGGGCGGGGGTCTCGGCGCCGGAGGTGAGCAGGAGCATCCGGCGGCCGGGGGCGAGCTCGCGGAGCAGGCGCGCCTCCTGGCGGCCGACGAGGGTGACGACGACCGACTCCTCGGCCGACCAGCCCATCCGGGCGCGGGCGAGGGCGACCGACGACACCGCGGGGACCACCCGGACGGAGGTGGGGCCGAGCAGGCGGACGAGCGTCGTACCGATCCCCGACACCATCGGGTCGCCCGAGGCGAGCGCGACGACGCGGCGGCCACGGAGGCCGTCGAGGAGGGCGGGGAGGGCGTCGGCCAGCGGGGAGGGCCAGGCGAGACGTTCCTGGCCGGGGACCTCGGGGCGGTCCGCCAGGTGGCGGCGGCCGCCGAGCAGCACCTCCGCGTCGCGCACCAGCGCCTCGGCGTGCTCGTCCAGGCGCCCGTCCGCGCCGACGCCGACGACGGTGACCACCGGTGAGGTGTCCACGTCGGGCGGGGGAGTCGGGTCGGGCACGGGGCCGGACGCTATCGTCCTCGCACAACGTGAGGTGCCCCTGCGGCCCAACCATCGTCACGCGGTGGGGACGGACAACGGGGAGAATCTGGGAAGCCGGTGAGATTCCGGCACAGGCCCGCTGCGGTGAACCGAGCACTCCGCCAGGAGTGACCCGGCAAGTCCGAAGACCGGCCTCGCGTCGCCATCCATGGCCAAGCGAGCGGGAGCCTCACGTGCCACCGAAGTACCCCTTTTCTGCCGTCGTCGGTTGCTACGAGCTGGCGGGTACGTCACCGGGTTTCGACGACGCTCGCCAGGGCTCGCTGCTCGACCAGCGAGATGGTCTCGACGACGCTCGCCGGGGCTCGCTGCTCGACCAGCGGGACGCCCGGCGGGTCGACCTGGACCCGATGGGGTTGGCGCTGGTGCTGACGGCGATCAGCCCGGGCATCGGCGGGGTGCTGGTGCGGGGCGAGAAGGGCACCGCGAAGTCCACGACCGTGCGCGGGCTGGCGGAGGTGATGCCGGCGATCGAGGTGCACGAGGGCGACCGGTTCTCCGCGGACCCGGCGGACGCCTTCGCGACCTCGCCCGACGGCCCGTTCGGGGCCGGCCACCCGACGCTGACCCGGCCGGTCCGGCTGGTCGAGCTGCCGGTCGGCGCCACCGAGGACCGCCTGCTCGGCTCCATCCAGCTCGAGAAGGCGCTCACCTCCGGCGCGGTCGAGCTCGAACCCGGCCTGCTGGCCCGGGCGCACCGCGGCGTGCTCTACGTCGACGAGGTCAACCTGCTCCACGACCACCTCGTCGACCTGCTCCTCGACGCCGCCGCCACCGGCACGGTCAGCATCGAGCGCGACGGGATCTCGCTGCACCACGCGGCGCGGTTCGTGCTGATCGGCACCATGAACCCCGAGGAGGGTGAGCTCCGTCCCCAGCTGCTCGACCGGTTCGGCCTCACCGTCGAGGTGGCGGCGCCGCGCGACCCGGCGCTCCGCGTCGAGGTGGTGCGCCGCCGGCTCGCCTTCGACGCCGACCCCGAGGCCTTCGTCGAGCAGTACGCCGCCCAGCAGGCCGACCTGACCCGGCGCATCGCCGACACCCGCGCGCGGGTCGGCTCGGTCGTGGTCACCGACGCCGCGTTGCTCAAGGTCGCCGAGGTGTGCGCGGCCTTCGAGGTCGACGGACTGCGCGCCGACATCGTCACCACCCGCACCGCCGCCGCGCACGCCGCCTGGGCCGGCCGCGAGCGGGTGACGCTGGCCGACATCCGGGCCGCCGCGCTGCTGGCGCTGCCGCACCGGCGTCGGCGCAACCCGTTCGACGCGCCCGGCCTCGACGAGGACCTGCTCGACCGGATCCTCGGGGACGAGGAGCTGCCCGAGCCGGACCCCGAGCCGGACCCCGAGCCCGACCCGCAGCCCGAGCCGCCCGGAGGCGGCGACGACCCGCAGGGCGGGGCCCCGGAGACGGACGGCCCCGACGCCCCGGGCCACGAGGACCAGGCCGACCAGCAGCCCGACCAGCCGAGCGACCAGCCGGGCGAGCAGGAGCCCGAGGACCAGCCCGCCCCGCAGGCCCCGCCGACCCCCAGCGGCAGCGGCGGCGACCAGGCCGCCGCGCGCGCCGGCGCGGCGTACCGCCCGCGGCTGCTGACCGTCGACGGCGTCGGCGAGGGCAGCCCCGGCCGGCGCAGCCGGTCGCGCAGCACCAGCGGCCGGCGGGTCGGCAGCGGCACCGGACGCGGCTCGCTGCACCTGGTCGAGACCCTGCGCGCGGCCGCGGAGCGCTCGGCCCGCGAGGGCGCCGGTTCCGCCGGCGGACGGGTCCGGCTGCAGGGCGCCGACCTGCGCACCGCCGTGCGGGAGGGCCGTGAGGCCAACCTCCTCCTCTTCTGCGTCGACGCCTCCGGCTCGATGGCCGCCCGGCGCCGGATGGCGCAGGTCAAGACCGCGGTGCTGTCGCTGCTGACCGACGCCTACCGGCGCCGGGACAAGGTCGCGATGGTCGGGTTCCGCGGCCGGGACGCGCAGCTGCTGCTGCCGCCCACCGGGTCGGTCGAGGTGGCCGCCGCGCTGCTCGACGAGCTGCCCTCGGGCGGCCGGACGCCGCTCGCCGAGGGGCTGCTCGAGGCCGAGCGGGTGCTGCGCCGCGAGCGGCTGCGCGACCCACGGGTCCGGCCGCTGCTCGTCCTGGTCACCGACGGCCGCGCCACCTCCGGCCCGGACGCCGTCGACCGGTCCCGCCTCGCCGCCGCCCACCTGGCCGCGCAGGGCGTGCCGAGCGTGGTCGTCGACTGCGAGCAGGGTCCGATGCGGATGGGGCTGGCGCACGTGCTGGCCGCCCACCTGCGCGCCGAGCACGTGCCGATGGCCGAGGTGAGCGCCGACGGCCTCGTCGACGTCGTCAGCAGCCGGTCCACGGGCCGGTCCCCGGGCCGCGTCGCCTGATGGGCACGCTCGCACCCCTGCTCCCGGGCACCGTCACCCTGGTCGCAGGCGGCCCCGGCGACGCCGGGCTGATGACCGTCGCCGGCCGCGCTGCGGTCGAGCAGGCCGACGTGCTGCTCGTCGACCACCTCGCCCCGCAGGAGGCGCTCGCCTGGGCCCGCCCCGACGCCGAGGTGCTCGACGTCGCCAAGCTGCCGCGCGGGCGGACCACGCCGCAGGAGCGGATCAACGAGCTGCTCGTCGAGCACGCCCGCGCCGGGCGGCGCGTCGTACGGCTCAAGGGCGGCGACGGGTTCGTCTTCGGCCGCGGGATGGAGGAGGTGCTCGCCTGCGCCGAGGCCGGGATCGAGGCCCGGGTGCTGCCCGGGGTCAGCTCGGCCGTCGCCGTGCCGGCCCTCGCGGGCATCCCGGTCACCCACCGCGGCGTGGTGCACGGGTTCAGCGTGCTGTCCGGGCACGTGCCGCCGGGGCACCCGACCTGCACGCTGGACTACGCCGCGCTCGCCCGGTCCGGCACGACGCTGGTGCTGCTGATGGGCGTCGCGAACCTCGCCGCGATCACCGCCGAGCTGCTCGCCCACGGCCTGCCGCCCACCACCCCGGCCGCCGTCGTCGCCCGCGGCGGCCACCCCGACCAGGAGGTCCGTACGGCGCACCTGGTCGGCATCGCGACCGCCGCGGAGGGCATCGCGCCGCCCGCCGTCACCGTCATCGGCGAGGTGGCCGCCTTCGCCACCGCGACCCGGCAGCTCGAGGAGACCCGCTGATGCCCCAGGGACAGCCGCTGACCGTGCCCGACGACGGGCTCACCACCCGCCAGCGCCGCAACCGGCCGCTGCTGATGGTCCACACCGGCGACGGCAAGGGGAAGTCCACCGCCGCCTTCGGCCTCGCCATCCGCGGCTGGAACCAGGGCTGGCGGGTCGGGGTCTTCCAGTTCGTGAAGTCCGCCAAGTGGCGCATCGGCGAGCAGACCGTGCTCGAGCGGCTCGGCGAGCTGCACCGGGAGACCGGCGAGGGCGGCCCCGTCGAGTGGCACAAGATGGGCGCCGGCTGGTCGTGGACGAAGAAGCAGGGCGACGCCGAGGACCACGCCCGCGCCGCCGCCGAGGGCTGGGCCGAGATCAAGCGGCGGCTGGCCGCCGAGGCGCACGACATCTACGTCCTCGACGAGTTCACCTACCCGATCGCCTGGGGCTGGGTCGACCTCGACGACGTCGTCACCACCCTGCGCGACCGCCCCGGCCGCCAGCACGTCGTCGTCACCGGCCGCCGCGCCGCGCCCGAGCTGCTAGAGGTCGCCGACCTGGTCACCGAGATGACCAAGGTCAAGCACCCGATGGACGTCGGCCAGAAGGGCCAGCGGGGGATCGAGTGGTGACCGGGCCCTCCAGCGGCCTGCCCACCGGCCTGCCCCGGGTCGTCGTCGCCGCGCCGTCCACCGGCCAGGGCAAGACCACGATCGCGACCGGCCTGATGGCCGCGCTCCGCGCCCGCGGCCTGGAGGTGTCGGGCCACAAGGTCGGCCCCGACTACATCGACCCCGGCTACCACGCCGTCGCCACTGGCCGGCCCGGCCGCAACCTCGACCCGCACCAGGTCGGCGAGGAGCGGATCCCCCCGCTGCTCCTGCACGGCGCCCGCGGCGCGGACGTCGCGGTCGTCGAGGGCGTGATGGGCCTGCACGACGGCCGGCTCGGCACCGACGGGTTCGCGTCCACGGCGCACGTCGCCGCGCTCACCCGCACGCCGGTCGTGCTCGTCGTCGACGTCTCGAGGATGTCGCGGTCGGTCGGTGCGCTGGTGGCCGGCATGGCGGCGTACGACCCGGCGGTGGAGGTCGCCGGCGTCGTCCTCAACCGGGCCGGCTCGCCCCGCAACGTCGCGGAGGTGCGCCGCTCGGTGCGGCTGCCCGTGCTCGGCGTCGTGCCGCGCGACGACTCGCTGGCCACGCCCTCGCGGCACCTCGGCCTGGTGCCGGCCGGCGAGCGGGACGAGGCCGCCGAGCTGGTCGCCCGGCTCGGCGAACGGGTCGCCCAGCACGTCGACCTCGACGCCGTCCTCGACGTCGCCCGCTCCGCGCCCGACCTCGACGCGGTGCCGTGGGACCCCGCCGCGGAGGTGCGTCGCGTGGCGGCCGCGGGCGAGGAGCCAGTCGTGGCGGTGGCGGGCGGCCGGGCGTTCACGTTCGCCTACGCCGAGACCGAGGAGCTGCTCGCGGCCGCGGGGTGCCGGGTGGTGCGGTTCGACCCGCTGACCGACCGCTCGCTGCCGGACGGGACGCGCGCGCTGCTGCTCGGCGGCGGCTTCCCCGAGGTGCACGTGCGCGAGCTGGCCCGCAACACCGCGCTGCTGGCCCAGGTGCGCGACGCGGTCCGCGCCGGGCTGCCGACGGTCGGGGAGTGCGCCGGCCTGCTCTACCTCCTCGACGCGCTCGACGACACCCCGATGGCCGGCGTGATCGGCACCAGCGCGGCGATGTCCGAGCGGCTCACGCTGCGCTACCCGGTCGCCCGCGCGGTCGGCGACAGCCTGCTGGCGCGGACGGGGGAGGAGGTGCGCGGCCACGAGTTCCACCGGACCGCGCTGACCCGGGCCGCGCGCGGCTGGACGCCCGCCTGGGACGTCGACGGGGAGCTGATCGGCGTCGCGTCGCCGACCCTGCACGCGTCGTACCTCCACGTGCACTGGGCCGGCCACCCCCGGCTTGCCCAGCGGTTCGCCGAGGCGGCGGTCGCCGCGGTGCCGGTCGTCGCGCCGCCCGTCGAGGACGCCCTCCCCGAGCCGGCCGCGGACACCTCCGAGCGGGCCGAGGTCGACCCGCTGCTGCACCCGCTGGACCACCACGGCGACCGCGAGCTCGGACCCGGCCTGCTCGACCTCGCGGTCAACGTGCACCCCGAACCCCGGCCCGCCTGGCTCGAGCAGGCGCTGGCCGAGGGCGTGCGGGACTCGACGAGCTACCCCGACCCGGCGCCGGCCCGCGCGGCCATCGCCGAGCTGCACCGCCGCCGGCCCGACGAGGTGCTGGTGACCGCCGGCGCCGCCGAGGCTTTCGAGCTGGTCGCGCGGTGGAAGCAGTGGCGGCACGTGGTCGTCGTGCACCCGCAGTTCACCGAGCCGCACGCCGCGCTCGAGCGGGCCGGGCACCGGGTGACCGTGGTGCAGTGCCGGCCCGAGGACGGCTACCGGCTGGACCCGGCCGCCGTGCCCGAGGACGCCGACCTCGTCGTCCTCGGCAACCCGACCAACCCCACCGGCGTGCTGCACCCCGCCGCCGACATCCTCCGGCTGCGCCGCCCGAAGCGGGTGGTGCTCGTCGACGAGGCGTTCATGGACACCGTCGCGGGCGAGCGCGAGTCGCTGGCCCGCGACCGGCGCCGCGGGCTGCTCGTCGTCCGCAGCCTCACCAAGCACTGGTCGCTGCCGGGCATCCGCGCCGGGTACGTCGTCGGCAGCGAGCGCAGCATCGCCGGCCTCGAGGCGCGGCAGGTCCCGTGGTCGGTCTCGACCCCCGCGATCAGCGCCGCGGTCGCCTGCACCGGCCCGAGCGCGCTCGCCGAGGCCGCGCGGCGCACCGCCCGGATCGCGCAGTGGCGGGCGCACCTGCTCGCCGGCCTCGGCGCGCGGGGCGTGGAGGTGGTCGGCTCGGAGACGTCGTTCGTGCTGGCCCGGGTGGGCGAGGGGGCGCGGGAGGCACTGCGCGAGCGCGGGATCGCGGTACGCCGCGCGGACACGTTCCCCGGCCTCGACGGCGGCTGGGTGCGGATCGCCGTACGGCCGCCGGCCACCACCGACCTGCTGCTCGAGGCGCTGGACGCCGTGTCCGCGCCGGCATGAGCCGGTCCCGGGCGGTCGGGCTGCTGCTCGGCTTCGCCGCCGACCGGCTGCTCGGCGACCCGCGGCGCGGCCACCCGGTGGCGGCGTTCGGCCGGGTGGCGCGCGGCCTGGAGCACCGGCTGCACGGCGACTCGCGGCTGCGCGGGACCGTCCACACGGCCGTCCTCGTCGGCGGGTGCGCCGGCATCGGCGTGGCCGTCGAGCACGCCACCGGCGGCCGGCCCCTCCTGCACGCCGCCGCCACCGCGGCGGCGACCTGGACCGTGCTGGGCGGGCGCACCCTCGAGCGGGAGGCGCTGGCCGTGCACGACCTGCTCGCGGCCGACGACCTGCCCGCGGCCCGGCAGCGGCTCACCCACCTCGTCGGCCGGGATCCCACCGGCCTGCCGGCCGACGAGGTCGCCCGCGCCGTCGTCGAGTCGGTCGCGGAGAACACCTCCGACGCCGTCACGGTCCCGCTCGTCTGGGGCGCCGTCGGCGGGGTGCCCGGCCTGCTCGCGCACCGCGCCGCCAACACCCTCGACGCGATGGTCGGGCACCGCACCGCCCGCTACGAGCGGTTCGGCTGGGCCTCGGCGCGCCTCGACGACGTGCTGGGGCTGCCGGGGTCGCGGTACGCCGCCCTCTGCGTGCTCGCCGCCGCGCCGTCGCGGGCCGGCGAGGCGTGGCGGGCCTGGCGGCGCGACGCCGCGGCCCACCCCAGCCCCAACGCCGGCGTCGTCGAGGCGTCGTTCGCGGGGTCGCTGGGGGTCACCCTCGGCGGCACCAACCGGTACGGCGACCGCGTCGAGCACCGACCGGTGCTGGGCTCGGGGCGGCCCGTGCGGCCGGGCGACGTGCCGCGCGCCACCGCGCTCGCGCGCCGGGTCGACCGGCTGGCGGCGGTGGTCGCGGCCGGGGCGGTCGGCGCGGCGGGCGCGGTCGTGTGCCTGCGGACGCGACGGGGCGCGTCGTGGGGCACACGACCCCTCCCCGGCCGGCGGCTCAGGGAGCGAGCGCCCGGGTGATCTCGGCGGCCGGTGCGGAGCGGGCGCTCCGGTAGCCGGTGCCGGCCCACAGGTGCGCCACCTGGACGTCGCCGGCCGCGACCGCGGCCGCCCGCAGGGGAGCGGTGAGGTGGTGCAGGTGCGGGTAGCCGGCCGGGGCGTCCGCGTGGTCGGCCATGAAGCGGTTCGCCAGGCCGCGGGCCCACCGGCCCGTGAACGCGCGGGTGACCCGGGTGCCGGTCGGCTCCGGGCCGGTCAGGGCGGCGCGGTGCAGCGGGTGGGTGCCGGCCTCGTCGGCGAGGAGGTACGCCGTCCCGGCCTGGCCGGCGACCGCGCCGAGCCGCAGGACGGCCTCGACGCCGGCCGCGTCGACGAGGCCGCCGGCCGCGACCACGGGCACGTCGACCGCCGGAACCACCTCGGCCAGCAGGTCGAGCAGCGGGGTGCCGTCGGGTGCCGCGTCGGGGTCCCACCGGCCGCGGTGGCCGCCCGCCGCCGGTCCCTGCACGGCCAGCGACGCCGCCCCGCGGCGTACCGCCTCCCGGGCCTCGGCCGGCGTCGTGACCGTCACCATCGCGTGCACCCCGTGCTGCCGCAGCCGCGCCAGCACGTCGGCACCCGGGCACCCGAACGTGAACGAGACGACCTCGGGGCGCACGTCGAGCACCAGGTCGAGCTTCGCCTCCCGGTGGTCGTCGTCCCAGCGGGGCGTGCCGAGGTCGACGCCGAGCCGGCGGGCCTCCGGCTCCAGGGCGCGGCGGTAGGCCGCCAGCGCGGCCGGGTCCGCGGCGTACGGCTCGACGAGGAAGAGGTTGAGCCCGACGGGGGCCGAGGTGGCGCGGCGCGCCTCGGCCACCTGCGCCGCGACCTGGTCGGGGGTGCGGTAGCCGGCGGCCAGGAACCCCAGCCCGCCCGCCCCGGAGACCGCCGCGGCCAGCGCGGGGGTCGAGGGCCCGCCCGCCATCGGCGCCGCCACGACGGGGACGTCGAGGTCGCGCAGGTCGAGCACCCGGCCACGGTACGCAGCGCGGGCGGGTCGTCGCCACCGTCCAGACCGAAGCGCCCGTCTAGTCCGGCACGAGCGTGACGCACGTCGCGGTTTGTGGCCGGTGGGACCGGTGTGCTTTATTCACGCTGAACGCGGTTCACTGTGACTAAACAGTCCTTCGCAGTGGGGCCGTCCTCCTCCGAAGGGATCGATATGTCTCGTCACCTCAGCGTGGGCCGCGGTGCTCGCATCGCCGTCGCCGCGGTCGTGTCCGCCGCCCTGACCGCCGGCTGCTCGGCCGGCGGCAGCGACGGCTCGTCGGGCGGCGGTGGCGGGAGCGACACGCTCACCGTCAACACCTCGTTCGTCATCAAGAACATCGACCCGGCGATGGAGTACGAGGCGACCGGCGCGCTGACCGTGAACGCGCTCTACGACACGCTGGTGACCTTCGAGGGCTCCGACGTCGGCGAGCCGGTGGGCGAGCTGGCCGAGTCGTTCGAGGCCTCGGACGACGCCACGACGTTCACCTTCAAGCTGCACGAGGACGCGACGTTCTCCGACGGCACCCCGGTCACCGCCGAGGACGTCGTCTTCAGCCTCAACCGCCTCAAGAACCTCAAGGGCAGCCCGTCGGTCATCGTCGCCGGGATGAGCTTCGAGGCCACCGACGAGTCGACCGTCGTGGTGACCAGCGACGAGCCGAACCCCAACGTGCCGACCATCCTGGCCATGCCGTCGACCGGCATCGTGAACTCGAAGGTCGCCAAGGAGAACGGCGCGACCGACGCCGAGGACGCCGCCAAGACCGACTCGGCCACCCAGTACCTCGACCAGAACCCGGCCGGCAGCGGCCCCTACGTCCTGGAGAGCTTCGACCCCTCCTCGCAGGTCGTGCTCAAGGCGAACCCGGAGTACTGGGGCGAGGCGCCCGAGTTCTCCCGCGTCGTCATCAGCAACATGGACGTGCAGAACCAGAAGCTGACCGTCTCGAAGGCGACGTCGGCCACCGTCGCGCTCGACCTGTCCGGCTCCTCCCTCGAGGGCCTGCCCGAGTCGCTGCAGCAGTCCGGTGCGCAGGACACCTACTACTTCCTGACCCTGCACCAGGACCCGGCCGTCGACGAGGTCACCTCGAACCTCGACTTCGTGCGGGCGCTGCGGGCCTCGATCGACTACGCGGGCGTGGCGAAGCTGTTCGGCGAGAACGCCCAGCCCGCCGCCGGTGTCGTGCCGCCGGCGTTCCCCGGCGCGCTGGAGGAGGCCGACGCGCAGGTGCAGGACCTCGACGCCGCCGCGGACTTCCTCGACGACGCGGGCCTCGACCAGCCCAAGGTCTCGCTGATGTACCCCTCGATCACCTACCGCGGCGTGGACCTCGGCACCATCGCCGCCAAGATCCAGGGCGACGCGAAGAAGGCCGGCATCGAGATCGAGCTCAACCCGCAGCCGATCGCCGCGTTCCTCGACGCCCAGAGCGGCGGCAAGGTCGCCATGCGCTTCAGCCCGCAGAGCCTGAACTACCCCGTCGCCGCGTCGCTGGTGAACAACCTCGCGCCCGGGCAGTCGACCGCCGCCACCACCGGCTGGACCCCGGAGCGGGCCACCCCCGAGGCCATCGCCGCGGGCGAGGACGTGCTCGGCACGCTCGACCCCGAGGCCCAGGTGACGGCCCTGCAGGAGTGGCAGCGCGTCCTCAACGAGGACTCGCCGTACATCCCGCTGGCCTACAACGCCGGCACCGTCGTCGCGACCCCCGACCTGACCGGCGCGGAGTACTCGCCCGCCGGCTGGCAGCTCGACGTCGCCGCGGTCGGCAAGAAGTAGTCCGCGGGCGATGCACGAGACGGAGCACCCATGAGCACGCGACCCGTGGCGGCGCGCTGGCGACAGCTCGCCGGCCTGGTGGCCAGGCGCCTCGGCGTCACGCTGGTCCTGCTGGTCGGGGTCACCATCGTGACCTTCTCCCTGGTCCAGCTGGTCCCGGGCGACGCGGCCTCGGCGAACCTGTCCGAGGCCGCGCAGGCCGACCCCGAGGTGGTCGCGGCGTACCGCGACAAGTGGGGCCTCGACGACTCCATCGTCGAGCGCTACCTGACCTACATGGGCAACCTGCTCCACGGTGACCTGAGCGTCTCCCAGGTCGACGGCCGCTCGGTCGCGACGTCGCTGGGCGACTACGTGCCGGCGACCCTCGAGCTGGCGATCCCCGCGATGCTCATCGCGGTCGTCCTCGGGGTCAGCATCGGGATGCTCGGTGCGGTCAAGCGCGGTCGCGTGACCGACCAGGTGATCCGCTTCGGCGCCCTGGTCGGGCTCTCCACGCCGTCGTTCTGGCTCGCGATCGTGGTGCTCTACGTGTTCTTCTTCGTGCTCGGCATCGCCCCCAACGGCGGGCGGCTCAGCCCGCAGTTCGCCCCACCGCCCGAGGTCACCGGGATGTACACCGTCGACGCCGCCCTCGCCGGGCAGTGGACGGTGTGGTGGGACGCCGTGCAGCACCTGATGCTGCCGGTCCTCGTGCTGAGCTGCCTGACCGTCGCGATGCTGATCCGCTTCGTGCGCTCCTCGATGCTCGAGGTGATGCAGCAGGACTACGTCGCCGCCGCGACGGCGAAGGGCCTGCCGCGTCGTACCGTCCTCGGGCGGCACGTGCTCCGTGCCGGCCTCGCGCCGGTGCTGACCGTCAGCGGCCTGGCCTTCGCCTCGATGCTCTCGGGGACCGTGCTGATCGAGCAGGTCTTCAGCTGGCCCGGGCTGGGGCAGTACGCCTACCGCAGCGCCAGCAGCCTGGACCTGCCCTCGATCATGGGCGTCTGCCTGCTCGTCGCGCTGATCTACATGCTCATGAACCTCGTCGTGGACTTCCTCTACGGCGTCATCGACCCGAGGATCCGCGGATGAGCGGCCGGACCGCCGACGAGGTGGCACCCGCCCCCGTCGAGACGCTGGGTCTGCAGGACCCCGCCGTGCAGAAGTCGCTGGCCCGCCGCGGCTGGCTCTTCGCCGGCTCCCGCAAGGCGCTGCGCGACCCGCTCGCGCTGCTGGCGCTCGTGCTGCTCGTCGGGTGGGTCCTGGTCGCGCTCCTCGCGCCCTGGATCGCGCCGCACGACCCGCTCGAGCAGTCCGGCGAGCTGTACGCCGGCCCCTCCGGCGCGCACCCGTTCGGCACCGACGAGCTCGGCCGCGACGTCCTCTCCCGGGTCATCCACGGCACCCGGCTCTCGCTGCCGCTCTCGGCCACGATCGTCGCCCTGGCGCTCGCGATCGGCGGCGTCCTCGGCCTGGTCGCCGGCTACTTCGGCGGCTGGATCGACGAGGTGCTGATGCGCCTGACCGACCTGGTCTTCGCCTTCCCCCAGATCATCCTGGCGATGGCGGTCACCGCCGCCTTCGGCCCCAGCAGCCGCAACGCGGTGCTGGCCCTGGTGATCGTCTCCTGGCCGGTCTACGCCCGGGTGGTGCGCTCGGCGGTGCTCAGCATCCGCGGCCAGGACTTCCTGAGCTCCTCGCGCCTGCTCGGCGTCGGGTCGTTCCGCGCGCTGCGCAAGGACGTGCTGCCCAACAGCGTCGGCCCCGCGGTGGTGCTGGCCAGCCTCGAGCTCGGCAACGCCACCCTGATGCTCGCCGCGCTGTCCTACCTCGGCCTCGGTCCGCGGCCGCCGGCGCCCGAGTGGGGCGCGATGATCGCGCTCGGCTCCAACGACCTCGCGTCGTGGTGGGTGAGCGTCTTCCCGGGGCTGGCCATCCTCACGGTGGTGCTCGCCTTCAACGTCCTCGGCGACGCCCTGCGCGACCGCCTCGACCCGCAGTCGTGGAGGCGTGCGCGATGACCGACCTGGTGAACCTCGACGGGCTGACCGTCTCGCTGCCCACCGAGCAGGGCCGGGTGACGGTCATCCACGACGCCACGATGCGAGTCGGGCCGGGCGAGATCGTCGGCCTGGCCGGCGAGAGCGGCTCGGGCAAGAGCCTGACCGCCCGCGCCCTGCTCGGCCTGCTGCCCGAGGGCGCGCAGGTCGGCGGCTCGATCCGGTACGACGGGCAGGAGCTCGTCGGCCTCGACGAGGCCACGATGCGCGGGATCCGCGGTGGCGAGATCGCGATGGTCTTCCAGGACTCGACCGCCGCGCTGCACCCGATGCTGACCGTGGGCCGCCAGCTCACCGAGCACATGCGCGTCCACCGCGACCTGTCCCGCAAGGCCGCCCGCACCGAGGCCTGCGACCTGCTGGACCGGGTGCGGATCCCCGACCCGCGGGCCGCGCTGCGCGCCTACCCCCACCAGTTCTCCGGCGGCATGCGGCAGCGGATCGCGATCGCCAGCGCGCTGGCCGGGTCCCCGCGGCTGCTCATCGCCGACGAGCCCACCACGGCGCTCGACGTCACCGTCCAGGCCGGGATCCTCGCGCTGCTCGAGCAGCTGCGGGCGGAGTCGGGTCTGTCGGTCGTCTTCATCACCCACGACCTCAGCGTGCTCTCCGCGATCAGCACCCGGTCCTACGTCTTCTACGGCGGCCGGGTGATGGAGTCCGGCCCGACCGGCGAGGTGCTGACCCAGCCGCTGCACCCCTACACCAAGGCGCTGCTCGACTCGCGCCCCCACGGGATCAGCGCGCGGACGACCCTGCGCGCCATCCCCGGTGAGCCCGTCGTCCCCGGCCAGGCCCCTCCGGGCTGCCCGTTCGAGCCGCGCTGCTCGTTCTCGGTCGACGCCTGCCGCGAGATGGTGCCCGCGCTCGTGCCCACGGTGCCCGGCCGGTCGCTCGCCTGCGACGTGGTCTCCGGCCGGACCGCGCGGGCCACGATCGCCGCGAGCAGCACCGGCAGCACCAGCACCAGCACCGACGGGACCGGCACGACCAGCGAGAGGACGGTGGCGCCGTGAGCCTGCTCGACATCGAGGACCTCGAGGTCCGCTACCGCACCCGCGGCCGTGGCACCGTCCACGCCGTCGACGGCGTCAGCCTGCAGGTGCAGCCCGGCGAGGTCGTCGGCCTGGTCGGTGAGTCAGGCTGCGGCAAGTCCTCCCTGGCCCGCACCGTGGTCGGGCTCGGCAAGCCCGCGGGCGGCAGCGTGCGCTTCGACGGCCGGCCGGTGCGCCCGGTCGGCTGGCGGCGACGCTCGGACGCCGAGACCCGGCTGCAGATGGTCTTCCAGAACCCCTACGCCTCGCTCAACCCGCGTCGTACCGTCGGCGACCAGATGCTGGACGGCGTCGCGGCCTCCGTCACCGGGTCCGCCCGCAAGGACCGCGCCGTCGAGCTGCTCGAGCGGGTCGGCATGTCGGCAGCGGCGATGACGCGCTACGCCCACCAGTTCTCCGGCGGCCAGCGCCAGCGGCTCGCCATCGCCCGCGCGCTGGCACCGGAGCCGTCGCTGATCGTCGCCGACGAGCCGGTCACCGCGCTGGACGCCTCCGCGCAGGCGCAGGTGATCAACCTGCTGATGTCGCTGGTCCGTGACCTCGACATGGCGATGCTGTTCATCTCCCACGACCTGACGCTGGTCCACCAGGTCGCGGACCGGACCGCCGTGATGTACCTCGGCAAGGTCGTGGAGACCGGCCCGACGGAGACGCTGATGCGCGCGCCGAGCCACCCCTACTCCCAGGCGCTGCTCGCCGCGGTCCCGCAGGTCTCCGCGACCCGGGTGATGCCGACGGTGCTCGCCGGCGAGGTGCCGGACGCCGGTGCGATCACGAGCGGCTGCCGGTTCGCGCCGCGCTGCCGCCACGCGATCGACATCTGCAGTGCCGAGCCGCCGCTGGTGCGGGTGGGCGGCACCGAGGCGGCCTGCTGGCGGGCCGAGGAGCTCGACATGTCGATCACAGGAGAGGTGGAGAGCAATGCGTAGCCCCCAGGCGGTCGTCCTCACGGGAGGTCGCGTGTACGACGGCGACCGGACCCGTCCGGACACCGCGGTCTGGATCGACGCGGCCGGCACGATCGCCGGCGTCGGCGGCACCGAGGAGGTGCTGGCCGCCGCCCGCGCCGCGGACCCGTCGGTCGGCGTCGTCGACCTCGACGGTGCCGTGGTGGCGCCCGGCCTGGTCAACATGCACGTCCACCTCGGCCTGGGCCTCCCCGGCCCGCTGGAGGACGCCGTCTCCTCCGCGGACCCCGCCGAGCTGGTGCTGCTGATGGCCGACTCCGCCCGCCGCACCCTCCACGCCGGCGTCACCACCGTCCGGCTGGTCGGGGAGACCCGGTACGCCGACTTCGCGCTGCGCAAGGCGATCGACCTCGGCGCCGTCGACGGGCCGCACATCTACACCGCCGGCCACGCGCTGTGCTGCACCGGCGGCCACGGCCACGGTGCCGACGGCCTCGAGGCCGACGGCGCCGACGGGTTCCGCCGGGCCACCCGCGAGCAGATCCGGGCCGGCGCGGACCTGATCAAGGTCTGCGTCTCCGGCGGCATCGCCGGGGAGCACGAGCAGATCCACACCCCGCAGCTGACCGACGAGGAGATGGAGGCGGTCATCTCGACCGCCCACGACTGGGGTCGCAAGGTCACCGCGCACGCCGGTCCCAGCGACACCATCGCCCGGGCCGTGCGGCTCGGCCTGGACTGCGTCGAGCACGGCTACCAGATGACCCGCGAGCTCACCGACCTGATGGCGGCCCACGGCGTCTGGTACGTCCCCACCATCACCGTCAGCCGGTGCAAGGAGTTCTTCGAGGCCAACCGGGTCCCGCAGTGGATGATGGACCGGGCGCTCGCCGCCGGCCCCGCGCACTGGCGGAGCCTGCAGAACGCGATCGCCTCGGGCGTCACCATCGCCATGGGCAGCGACATGCCGCCGTTCGCGCCGTTCGACGGCACCACGGCCACGGTCCGCGAGATGGAGTTCATGGCCGAGGCGGGGATGACGCCGCTCGAGGTGATGCGCTCGGCGACCGAGCGGCCCGCGGAGTGGCTCGGGTCCGAGCTCTTCGGCCGGGTCGAGGTCGGCCGCCGCGCCGACCTGGTGGTCATGGCCGAAGACCCGGTCGCCGACATCTCCGCGCTGCGCGGCATCGACGCCGTGCTCAAGGGCGGCGTCCTGCACCGCGACGACCTCTCCCGGTTCGCCGGCGTGGTGGTCCGGTGATCCCCGCCGGCCCCGACGCGGTGCGCGCCGTCGCCGACCGCTACCTCGAGGACAAGGCGGCGCTCGACCCGGAGACCGCGGCGGTCCTCGGCCACGAGGGCGCCGCGCCCGTCCCGGACCTCTCGCCGGAGGCCTTCGCCGCCCGGGCCGACCTGGACCGCCGCACGGTCGCGGCGCTGCGCGACGCGGTGGCCACGACGGAGCAGGTGCCGGCGGGCGACCGGCGCCTCGCCACGACCATGGTCGAGCGGCTGGGCAGCGACGTGGACTTGTACGACGCCGGGTTCACCACCACCCTGCTCGCGCCGCTGGCCACCCCGGTGCACGCGATGCGCCAGGTCTTCGACGACCTCCCGACCGGCTCGGACGAGGACTGGGCCCGCATCGCGGACACGCTCGACTCGGTGCCGGCCGGCCTGGCGGCGTACACCCGCACGCTCGAGCAGGCCCGCGCCGAGGGCCGGCGGTTCGCCCCGCGCCAGGCGCTCGGGCTGGCCCGGCAGTGCCGCTCCTGGGTCGACCCCCGGGGCACCGACTTCTACGGGTCGCTCGTCGCCCGCCACGACGGCGCGCTGGCCGGCCGGCTCGGGGCGGCGGCGCAGGCGGCCGCCGCGGCCACCGCGGCGTTCGCCGACTACCTCACCACCGACCTGGCGCCGACCGCGACCGCCCCGGACGGGGTCGGCCGCGAGGTCTACGAGGTCACCAGCCGCGCCTTCCTCGGCGCCACGGTGGACCTCGACGAGTTGCACGCCTACGGCTGGGAGGAGCTGCGCCGGCTCGACGCCGAGAGCCGCAGCCTCGCCCGCTCGATCACCGGCGAGGCAGACCTGGACCGCGCGCTGGCGGTGCTCGACGGCGACCCGTCGGGCCAGGTCGAGGCCGGCGAGCCGCTCGTGCGGTGGCTCCAGGACCGCATCGACCGGGTGGCCGCGCACCTCGACGGCACCCACTTCGACGTCCCCGCCCACACCGCGCCGGTCGAGGCCCGCATGGTCACCGCGGGGTCGGGCGTCATGTACTACGCGCCGCCGGACCACGCGCTGACCCGGCCCGGCCGGGTCTGGTGGTCGGTGCCGGCCGGCACCGCCGCGCTGCCCACCTGGCGCGAGGTCAGCACCGTGCACCACGAGGGCCTGCCCGGGCACCACCTGCAGTACGCCGTGACCCTCGGGCTCGACGACCTGCACCCCTGGCAGCGCCACCTGTGCCACGTCCACGGGTACGCCGAGGGCTGGGCCCACTACGCCGAGCAGGTCTCGGTGGAGCTCGGGCTGCTCGACGACCCGCGCGAGCGGCTCGGCATGCTCTACGCCCAGATGTGGCGCGCCGCGCGCATCGTCGTCGACATGGGCCTGCACCTCTCGTTGCCGGTCCCGCGCGGGAACGGCTTCACCGAGGAGTCCACCTGGACCCCCGAGCTCGCCGTGGACTTCCTCCACCGGGTAGCGGGGGTGGACCCCCAGACAGCACAGTTCGAGGTGGACCGGTACCTCGGCTGGCCCGGCCAGGCGCTGGCCTTCAAGGCGGGCGCCCGGCTGTGGCAGCAGGCCCGGGCCGACCAGGAGCAGCGCCAGGGGGCCGACTTCGTCCTCAAGCGGTTCCACCGGCAGGCGCTCGAGCTGGGACCGATGGGGCTGGGGCCGCTGCAGGAGCTGCTGCTGGCCGAGGACACGGGCACGAACGGAGACGCACATGAGTGAGAACGGCCAGGACGCGCTGCGGTCCTTCATCAAGGACCTCTACGCCTCCTACGGCGACCCCGAGCGCTTCGACGCCCACCTCGACCCCGGCATCACGATCTGGGAGTCCGACCAGACCGACATGCTGGTCGGAGTGGAGGCGCTCGACGGGCTGCGGGGCGGCCGGAACGGCGAGACGCCGGCGCCGCCGACGGTGCGTCCGGTGCCGCGCGGCTTCGTCGTCGACGTGTACGGCGACACCGGCGTGGTCCGCTACGACCTCGGCGTCGAGCAGCTGACCGGGGAGCCGACCGGCGACCTGTTCCGGGTGACCGACGTGCTGCGCAGCAGCGATGGGCACTGGCGGATCGTGCACCACCACGCGGAGCAGGTCGCTCCGTGACGACCACGACCACCGGTCACCGGGGAGGTGAGCGACGTGCTGGGTGACCGTCTGCGCGAGCTGCGGCAGAAGCGGGGCCTGACCCTCAAGGGCCTGGCCGCCCAGGCCGAGGTCTCGGTCGGGCTGCTGAGCCAGATCGAGAACGGCACGACCGACCCGAGCCTCGCGACCCTGCGCAAGCTCTCGGCCGTCTTCGACGCCGAGATCGCCTCGCTGTTCACCGAGCCGAACGCGCCCCTGGTCTACGTCAGCCGACCCGGGCAGCGCACCACCATCTCGGCACCGCAGGGCCGGATCACCTACGAGCGGCTCACGCCGGGCCGTGGCGAGCTCGAGGTGCTGCGCGCCGACCTCGCGCCCGGCGACACCAGCTCCGCCGAGCCGCGCGGGCACGCCTCGACCGAGTGCGTGCTGGTGCTCGGCGGGACGGTCCGCATCGAGGTGGGCGAGGCGACGTACGACCTCGTGGCCGGCGAGGCCGTCACCTTCGACTCCCGCCTGCCGCACCGGTTCAGCAACGTCAGCGACGAGCCGGCCAGCATCACCGTCTCGGTCACGCCGCCCGTGCCGTGACCGGCGCCCCGCCCCGCACGCCCCGCCCCCACACGCACGTCCCACACGGGACCCGTCCGTCCCGGAGGACACCATGGACCGCAGCTCGGTGAGCTGGCGCGGGTACATCCCCGCGATCACCACGCCCTTCGACAGCAGCGGCGCGCTCGACCTGCCCGCGCTCCACCAGCAGATCGACTGGTACCGGGCCGAGGGCCTGCACGGCATCGTCGTCGCCGGCACGAGCGGCGAGTGGTTCAGCCTGTCCACCGAGGAGCGGGCCGACCTCTTCGCGGCCGCCGCGCGCCACCGCGCCGAGGACTTCGTGGTCATCGGTGCGTGCAACGCCTTCACCGCCGCGGAGGCGGTCGTCCACGCCCGGGCGGCCGAGCGGGTCGGGCTCGACGGCATCCTGCTCACCCCGCCGCCGTACGTCGTGCCGAACCCCCGCGAGGTCGTGCAGTTCTACAGCGACGTCTCGGACGCCACCGACATCGCGATGTGCGTCTACAACTGGCCGCGCGGCTGCGTCGTCGACATGGGGCCCGACCTGCTCGGCGAGCTGGCCGACATCGAGAACGTCGTCGCGATCAAGAACTCCACCGGCGACTTCGCCTCCTTCCTCGCCGGGATGTACGCCCTCGAGGGCCGGGTGCGCTACTTCGGCCTCCCGACCAGCCCGCTCGGCGCCGACCTGGCGCTGCTCGGCCACGGCGACGGCCTGATGGGCTCCGGCGGCGTGCTCGGCAGCGACCACCCCGGCTTCTGGGACGCCGTCGACGCGGGCGACCGGGACCGCGCCGTCGAGCTGGGCGCCCGCGACCGGGTCGTCATGCAGGCGTGGTTCACCCCCGACTACGGAGTGCGGTTCGGCAACCAGCAGGCGATCATGAAGACCGCCCTGCGGCTGCGCGGCGTCCCGGCCGGGCACGTCCGCCGCCCGCTGCTCGAGCTCTCCGCCGACGAGGTGGACCTGATCGCCTCGACGCTGGCCTCGCTGGACATCGAGACGGTCCGCTGAGCCCGGTGGACAGGGTCGACGTCCTCGTCGTCGGCGGGGGGTTCCTCGGCTGCGCGACGGCATGGATGCTCGCCCGCGAGGGAGCCGACGTCCTGCTCGTCGAGCGCGACCAGGTCAACCAGCACGCTTCCGGGCAGAACGCCGGCAGCCTGCACTTCCAGCTCGAGTACCGGATGATCGAGCGCGGCATCGAGGCGGCCAAGCTGGCCGCCGAGGCGATGCCGCTGCACCTCGAGGCGGCGCAGTGGTGGGAGCGGCTCACCGAGGAGGTCGGCGAGCCGCTCGGGGTGTCCCAGACCGGCGGCCTGATGCTCGCCCACACCGCCGAGCAGGAGCGTCTCCTGCACGCCAAGGCGGAGGTGGAGCGGGCCTGGGGCCTCGACGTGCGCGTCCTGGACCGCGAGGCGGTCCTCGCGGAGGCGCCGTACCTCTCCCCGACGGTGCGCGCCGCCAGCCACTGCCCGATCGAGGGCAAGGCCGACACCCGGCTCGCGGCACCCGCGCTCGCGCGCGCCGCCGCGCGGCTCGGCGCAGACGTGCAGGGCCGGTGCGAGGTGGTGCGCCTGGCGCGTGCGGGCGGCGGGTGGACCGCGACCCTGCGGTCCCGCGGCGCTGGCCCGGCCGGCCCCGCGGGCACCGAGCGGACCGTCCAGGCCGACGCCGTCGTGCTGGCGGCCGGCGTCTGGACGACCGAGCTCGGGGCCATGATCGGCTCCGAGCTCCCCACCATCCCGCTCGCGCTGACGATGAGCGTCACGGTGCGCCGGCCGCCGCTGATCTCCCACCTGGTCCAGCACGCCGGCACCCGGCTGTCGCTGAAGCAGGCCGGGGACGGGAACGTGCTCATCGGTGGCGGGTGGCCCGCCCGCCTGGGCCGGGGCCCGCTCGGGGAGGCCGACCTCGCGCGCTCCCCGGAGATCGTCGCCGGCTCGGTCGCCGGCAACGCCCGGGCGGCGGTCGCTGCCGTCCCGGAGCTCGCGCACGTCCCCGTGCTGCGCACCTGGGTGGGGACCACGACCGTGACCCCCGACCAGCTGCCGCTGGTGGGTGCGGTGCCGGACGCCCCCGGTGCCTTCGTGGCCACCGGCGGCTCCGCCTTCACCCTCGGGCCGAGCTTCGCCCAGGTCCTCACCGACCTGGTGCAGGGCCGGCCGGCCGGCACCGACCTGACGCCGTACGACCCCCGCCGCTACCGAGGAGGAGCCCGTGTCGGCTGAACGAGTCCCGACCTCGCGCGGCGAGCAGGTGGTCCTGACCTACGAGGGCCGCCCGATCGCCTGCCACGCCGGGGAGACCCTCGCCGCCGCCCTGCTGGTCGCCGGCGACGTCGTCTTCAGCACCATGCCCGACGGCAGCCCGCGGGCGCCGTTCTGCAACATGGGCACCTGCTTCGACTGCGCGCTCGTCGTGGACGGGGTGCCGTTGACGCGGTCCTGCCTGACCGAGGTCCGCGACGGGATGGAGGTCCAGCGGTGGACCAGGTGACCCACGACGTCGTGGTGGTCGGCGCCGGCCCCGCCGGGATGTCTGCCGCCGTGGCCGCCGCCGACGCCGGTCTCCGTGTCGCCGTCGTCGACGAGCAGCGCCGTGCCGGCGGCCAGATCTTCCGGCAGCCGCCCGAGGAGTTCGCCGGCGTCGGGGTGCGCCCCGGCGCGGGCTACGGGTGGGCGCTCCCGCTGCTGCGCGACTTCGAGTCGCACCCCCTGGTCGACCACCGGCCCTCCAGCAGCGCGCTCGGCGTCCTGCGCGAGGTCGACGCCCCGCACGAGCGGGGCGCCGTGCTCACCGTGGCGGTCTCGACCCCCGCCGGCGGCGTGAACCTCCGCGCGCCGCGGCTGGTCCTGGCGACCGGCGCCTACGACCTGCCGGTCGCCTTCCCCGGCTGGACGCTGCCCGGCGTGATGACCGCCGGTGGCGTGCAGAGCCTGCTCAAGAGCCAGCACGTCCGGGTGGCGGGTCCGGTCGTCGTCGCCGGGTCGCACCCGCTGCTCATCGTCGTGGCCGAGCAGCTCCGCGCCGCGGGTGCCGACGTCGTCGAGGTCGCGTTCGCCCGCGGCCTGCCCACCCCGACCGAGTCGGTCCGCGCCCGGCGCGCGGTGCCCGGGCACGCCGCGGTGCTCGCCGAGACGGCCCGAGCGGTGGCCAACCTGGTGGCCCACGGCGTCCGGGTCAGCACCCGCACGGCCGTCGTCGCCGCGCACGGCCGCGACGGCGTCGAGAGCGTCGAGCTGGCCCGCATCGACTCCTCCTGGCGGCAGACCGGCCGGCGGCGCACCCGCGCCGCGGCGACGCTGGTCGTCGGCTACGGCTTCACCCCCTCGACCGAGCTGGCCCGGCAGGCCGGGTGCGAGGTCGAGTGGAGCTCGCCGCGGGGCGGATGGGTCGTGCGGCACGACGAGTCCTTCGCCGCCTCCCTCCCCGGGGTGTGGGTCGCGGGCGAGCCGACCGGTGTCGGCGGCGCCGAGCAGGCCCGCGCCGAGGGTCGGCTGGCAGGGCTCGCGCTCGCGCGCGACGCCGACCCCCACGCCGTCTCCGCGGACGACCTGGGGGCCGCCGAGGACGACGTACGCCGGGCCGGCCGGTTCGCGGGCGTCGTCCAGGAGCTCTTCGAGCCCGACCGCGCCGGGATGGCCTCGTGGGCCGACCACGACACCACGATCTGCCGGTGCGAGCTGGTCACCCGCGGCACGGTCGAGCAGGTCCTCGCCGACAACCCGTTCCTCTCCACCGCGAGCGCGGTGAAGCTGGAGTGCCGCGCCGGGATGGGTCCCTGCCAGGGCCGCTACTGCGAGGGCGCCGTCGGTGCGCTCGTGTCGCAGGCCCGGGACCAGGCCCCCGCCGACAGCGGACACTTCTCGGGACGCTTTCCCGTCAAGCCCACTCCGCTCGGCGTCCTGGCCGACCTGGTGCCGGAGGACACGGACATCCACCCGGGCGTCAGTACGGACACGGCCGGGACGGGGTAGTCACGGACGTCTCCGCCCCCCACGGGTCCCGTCAGGGTCGGAAACGTCCGTGACTGTCCCCGCGCCGGCGCCGTCAGTCGGGCGGCGGGGTCAGTGCTGGGCCGAGCCCCGCGGCGGGTGGACGAGCAGCCACATGGCACGGAGCAGCACCCAGGTCAGGGCCAGGGCGCCGACGACCTCCACGAGGCTCATGCGTTCGCCCCGCTGCGGTTGATCGAGCCGTTGACGCCGCTGGGGAAGAAGCCGCCCTTCTGCACCGACTTCGGGTTGAGGTAGACCACGTTGAGCACCTCGGGGGCGGAGCGGCTGAACGCCACGGCGTTGCGGTCGGCGGGCACCAGGTTGGCCATCATGCGGCCACCGATGTACTGGTCCCGGTTGCCCTTGCCGTCGAGGCTGTCGCGGGCGTTGGAGATCTTCGCCGCCTGGTCGAAGAGGCCCTTCTGGTAGAGCGTGGTGCGGACGATGCCGGCGTGGTACGCCTCCACCGCGAGGATCCCGGCCGCGGCCTCGAGGTAGGTCTTGTTGTCGATCAGCGGGGCGGCGCCCTTGTACGCCGTCACGCCGACGTCCTCGAAGATGAACGCCGCGAGGAGGAAGTTGTTCTCGTTGGCGTAGGGGTCGAAGGTCTGGTTCGCGCCGATCAGACCGGCCGCACGCGCGGCCGCGGTGAAGCTGTTCCTGATGTCGATGCTAGGGCGAGCGACCTTGGCGCCCCCGAGCGCCGTGCGCAGGAACTTGACGTGCGCCAGCTCGTCCATCGCGATCTCACGGGCGTACTTGCGGATCGCCGGCGTCGTGAACTCGACCTTGCGACCGCCCACGACACCGCCCCGCCGGCCCTTGCCGTTGGTCAGCTTGTCGCCGAGGCCCTCGCCGGTGACGGCCTGCAGGTAGAACTCCGCCTCGAGGTACTCCAGGTTCAGCGCGAAGTTGAGCACCGCCCCGTCGCTGATCGCGCCCTCGGCCGCGGACATCGTGCCGAGGACCCCGGCGCCGGCGCCGACGGCGCCGAGTCCCGCGACGCCCGCGGACTTGAGGAACAGGCGGCGGTCGGCCTCGTTCTCGGCCGAACGGCTGATCATGTCGCGCACCACTGCTTTGCCGAACATCGGTTCTCCCTTGATCGTCGATGCATGCGAGAAGGCATGCAGAAGAATGCAATGGCGCAGGCGTCGCCCTGGCGACGAGGCTCCATTGCAGGACCATTTCTCGCGCCGCCGGTCCGAATTCGCCAGAATTCTTTCCACGACGGTCGCGCCGGGGGTGCGGCTGGCAGCTCCTGGTTGAGGTCGCACCCATCGGTGCTGGTCAACGCCTATTTCTCAGCGCCGTTCCAGCACCCGAACGGGACTCACGCTAAGCACGTGCCAGGGGCTTTGTCACCGTCTCGGAGGGGAATTTGTCGCCCATTCGCCGAATTCTCTTCAATCCGATCCCGGCGTCGCTCCGAACCACAATCGACGATATTTGCCGACCGACGCACCCAGCGCGAAGGAGCAGCGCATGTTCCAGGAACGGTCGCTCCCGGGAGGCCGCCCGGGAGCCCTGGTGCGCCGGTCGCTGCCCCTGTTGGGGCCGGCGTTCGTCACCGCCATCGCGTACGTCGACCCGGGCAACTTCGCCACCAACCTGACGGCCGGCACGACGTACGGCTACCTGCTCGTGTGGGTGGTGGTCGTCGCGAACCTGATGGCGATGCTGGTGCAGTACCTCTCGGCGAAGGTCGGCATCGCGACCGGGGCCAGCCTGCCCGCGCTGTGCCGCGAGCACTTCCCCCGCCCGGTGAGCCGCGGCCTCTGGGTCCAGGGGGAGGTCGTCGCCATCGCGACCGACGTCGCCGAGGTGGTCGGGGGCGCGATCGCGCTGCAGCTCTTGTTCGGGCTCCCGCTGCTGGTGGGCGGCGTGATCACCGCGGTGGTCGCCTTCCTCCTCCTGCTCGTGCAGAACCGGGGGCACCGGCCCTTCGAGTACGCCATCACCGGGCTGCTGGCGGTCATCCTGGTCGGCTTCGTCTACGACCTGGCCCGCAGCGGGCTCGAGCCGCTGGCGCTCGTCGAGGGAACCGTCCCGCGGTTCGACGGGCCCGACAGCATCCTGCTGGCCGCGGGGATGCTCGGCGCGACGGTCATGCCGCACGCGATCTACCTCCACGGAGCGCTCACCAGCACGCGCTACGGCCGCCCGCACGAGCGCGAGCGCGCGGCGCTGCTGCGCAGCCAGCGCGTCGACGTGGTCCTCGCCATGGGGATCGCGGGGGTCATGAACCTCGCGCTGCTGGTGGTCGCGGCGTCGGCCCTGTCCGGGCCGGAGCCGCCGATCGACACCATCGAGGGGGCGCACGCGGAGCTCGGCGCCACCCTCGGGCCGGTCGCCGCGCTGCTGTTCGCGCTCGCGCTGCTGGCGTCCGGCTTCGCCTCCTCCAGCGTCGGCACCCTGGCCGGGCAGGTGGTGATGGAGGGGTTCCTGCGTGTGCGCATCCCCCTGACGCTGCGGCGGCTGGTCGCGCTCGTCCCGGCCGTGGCGGTGCTGGCGGCCGGGGTGGACCCGACCCGCGCGCTCGTGCTCTCTCAGGTCGTCCTGTCCTTCGGCATCCCCTTCGCGCTGGTCCCGCTCGTGCTGTTCACCGCCCGGCGCGACGTGATGGGCTCGCTGGTCAACCGGCGCACGACGACGGTGGCGGCAGTCGTGGTGGCGGCGGCCGTGATCGCCCTCAACGTGGCGCTGGTGGGGCTGACCGTGACCTAGAGCGGACGGACGCGCGGGCGGGCGGTCGGCTCAGGCGGCGGCGGGCCGCATCGACGCGGCGACGTCCGCGGCGACGGCGAGCGGGTCGGTGGCCGGCCGGCCGAGCAGCCGCACCAGGTCCGGGCCGCCGGCACCGAGGAAGCCGTGCCGGACGCTGGTGGCGATCGAGGCGAGCATCGGTGGCTGGAACGGCAGCAGGGTGTGGTCGGCCAGGAGCCGGGCGCGGTACTCCCCGAGCCCGGTGGTCGCGTGCTCGACCCCCAGCCGCGCGGCGACGTCGGCGGCCGTGATCGGCTCGCCGACGAGGTCGTACGTCGTCTCCGCGTGTGTGGCCGGGTCGGCGGCGACGACCGCGGCGGCCGCGGCCAGGTCGGCGCGGGCGACCGCGGCGAGGGCGCCGTCGCCGAACGCCGACTCCAGGCCGTCACCGGTCCAGGTCAGGAGCGCCCCGAACAGCTCGGCGTAGAGGCCGTTGCGCAGGATCGTCCAGCCCAGGCCGCTGGCCGTGACGAGCCGCTCGGTGGCCCGGTGGGCGGCGGCGAAGCCGAGGTGGTCGCCCGCACCGGTCAGGCTCGTGTAGACGACGTGGCCCACGCCGTCACGCACCGCCGCGTCGAGGACGGCGCCGTGCCGGGCGACGACCCGGTCGTCCTCGGCGTAGCCGGCCGAGACGAGGACGAGGGTCGAGACCCCGCCGAGGTCGAGGCTTCCGGGGTCGTCGAAGTCGAGCCGGCGCTGCCCGGCGGAGGGCGACCGCGTGCCGCCCAGGGCGGGCGCGCGGCGCACGCCGAGCTCGTGGAGGATGAGTGAGGCGAGCTGTCCGTTCGCACCGGTCACCATGATCATTGCGGGTCCGTCCTCTTCCGTGGTTCTCTTCGGTAACTACGGAGGAGTCTTGGGCCGGCCGGGTCGGCCCACAAGGAGGCAGTCCTGTGTCCGTGACGCACACCGGGGTAACCGCCGGCCCCGCCGAGCTCGAGCCGTGCGGGGCGAAGGACCACCCCGACTGCGGGATCCGCGACGTGCTGGACCGAGTCGGCGACAAGTGGTCGGTGCTGGTCGTCGTCGAGCTCGCGGGCGGCCCGCGCCGCTTCCGGGAGCTCCAGCGCGCGGTCGAGGGCATCTCGCAGCGGATGCTGACCCTCACGGTCCGGCGGCTGGAGCGCGACGGCCTCGTCCTGCGGACGGTCTACCCGACCGTGCCGGCGCAGGTCGACTACCGCTTGACCGCGACGGGTGCGAGCCTGACACACCTCGTCAAGGCGCTCGCGGACTGGTCGCTCGAGCACCGGGCCGAGATCGCCCGCTCGCGCGAGTCCTACGACCTCGACCACCCCGACAACGAGATCCGCTGACGCTGCCGGGGCGGCCGCTGCCGACCCGGGTCAGCGGGCGAGGAAGTCGAGCAGCGCCCGGTTGAACTCCTCGGCGTGGCTGACGTTGAAGCCGTGCGGGGCGTCGTCGACGACGACCAGCTGGCTGTGCGGGATCGCGGCGTGGGTGCGCTTCCCGGAGCCCTCGAACGGCACGGTGGCGTCGCCGGCGCCGTGGACGACCAGCGTCGGGACGGTCACCTTCGGGAGGTCGTCGCGGAAGTCGGTGCCGCCGAACGCCTCCATGCAGGCGAGCGCCGCCTTCTGGTCGGACTGGTGGCACAGCGCGATGGCGTCCTGCCGCTGCTGCTCGGTCACCTTGAGCTCGCCGTCGACGGAGAAGAACTGCCGGGTGAAGTCGTCGAAGAACGCGTCCCGGTCCTTCTCCAGGTCCGCCGCCATGCCCTGCGCCTGCTCGGGCGGCAGCGGGCCGTCGGGGTTGTCGTCGGTCTGCATGAGGTACGGCGGAACGGCCGCCGCGAAGACGACGCTGTGCAGCCGCTCCTCGCCGTGGCGGGTGATGTAGCGGGCAACCTCGCCGCCGCCCATCGAGAAGCCGACGAGGGTGACGTCACGCAGGTCGAGCTCGTCCAGGACACCGGCGAGGTCGTCGGCGAGCTGGTCGTAGTCGTAGCCACCGCGGGGCTTGTCGCTGCGGCCGAAGCCGCGGCGGTCGTAGGCGACGACGCGGTGCCCGGCGGCGCTCAGTGCGCCCACCTGGTCCTTCCAGGACTCGGCCGAGAGCGGCCAGCCGTGGATGAGGACGACGGGGCGGCCCGTCCCTCCGGTGTCGTCGACATGGACCTTGGTCGTGTGGAGCAGGCCGGAGCTGGCGGTCACATCGGTCATGCGGTTCTCCTTCCGTCGGTGCCCCGCCGGTACCCGCGCGGCGGGTCGGGGATCGGGGCGTCCGCCGGTCGTCGGGGAGGTGCTCTGACCGAGGTGCTTCGGACCCGCGCCGGCACACGGATTGGCCGGCTACCGCGGTGGCCGGTCCCGCCCGGTGACCATCCGCCGGGTCGTGCCCCGCACGAGCACCAGCCCGACGTGCGCGGCCACGACGGCGTACAGCGCGACGTGCGCGGCGACGTGGAGCGCCACCCAGTCGTCCCGCAGGAGCAGCGCCAGGCCGGTGGCCGGGACGACCAGGAGGAGGGTGAGCAACGCCTTCTCGAGCAGCCCCTGCACCCGCCGGTCGCGCGGGGAGAGGCGGTCCGACCACGGCGGCAGCGGGGTGGCGCGCCGCCACGCCAGCCGGGCGGCCGCGAGCGCGAGCAGGGCCAGCCCGAGGGCGACGTGGAGGCCGGAGGGGGCATCCTCCTCGGCGTCGATCGCCCCCTCGCGCCGCTCGACCTCGCGCTCGAACCGCTCCTCGGCCGCCTCGCCCGCGCGCTCCGCACGTTCCTCGCCGCGCTCCTCGAACGCCTCGAGCCGCTGCTCGGCGCGGTCGGCGGCGCGGTCCGCGGAGGCGCCCATCGTGTAGCCGACGACGACCTGGACGGCGAGCAGGACGACCGTGACCCAGTGCAGGACCCGGGTGACGGTCCCGTAGCCGTGGGTGCCGTTGCGCAGCGGGGACACCTCGGCACCGTAGTGCCCGTCGACGTCAGTCGCCGGCGAACCGCAGCCAGTCGGGCAGGTCCGTGCGGAACGCCTCGCCGACCGGTCCGACCGTGGCCCGCCAGTCCACCCGTCCGTCGACCTCGGGCTCCTGCTTGTCCCACTCGAACCAGTTGACCATCCCCACCAGCGGCAGCGTCTGGTCGTGGTCGGCGGCGAGCACCTGGCGCCACCAGGCCCGCTTGACCGCCAGCTCGTCGGCCCCACCGCGGCCGGGGGCGAAGAGCGCACCGGTCTCGGTGACGGCCACCGGGAGGCCCCGCCGCTCGCCGTACTCGGCGTAGAAGTCGGGGACCACGCGCTCGTCGCCCGCGGCGCCGTCGTACGTCCCGCGCAGCAGGTCGGTGAACTTGCCCGGCTCGGGGACCTCGTTCTCGCCCCACGGGTAGCGCGCGCCCCAGTGGTAGATCGACATGCCGACCCAGTCGACGTGCTGCCTGCCGGGCCAGTAGGGCGCGTAGGGGTCGTCGCGCCGGGTGACCGACCCGTCGCCGTCGGTGTCCAGCACCCGCGCGTCCGGCGAGCCGGGTGCGGCCTGGTGGGCGCCGCCGGCGAAGGGGTAGCCGCCGCCGTAGTTCGGCGCCCACACCATCGCGGTCCCCGGCGCCCCGCGGTGGACGGCCTCGGCGACGCGGCGGAAGGCGGCGACGTACGCCGCCGGCTGCTGGCCCCAGGCGTACCAGGAGCCGTTCATCTCGTGCGCGAAGCGGAGGAGCACCGGGGTGCCGGCGCGGTTGTGGCCGTCCAGGGTCCGCGCCAGGTTCTCGGCGACCGGCCGGGTGACGGCGGCCAGCCCGTCCTTCGGCTCCAGCGTGACCAGCAGCATGGTGCCGAGCTCGTGCGCCTGCTCCACGGCCTGGTCGAGCCAGGTGCGCTGCTGGTCGGTCATCGGCAGGTCGTAGAAGGAGACGGCGACCGCGGGCGCGTGGCCGAGGCGCTCGGCGTACGCCGCGAGGGAGTCCTGCGACCAGTCAATCGAGGCCCCGAACCACGCACCCTCGTCCGGGACCAGGTCGGCGGCCGCCCGGGGCGCCTCGGAGGTCGCGGGCGTCGAGGGAGCCACCGCCTGCGGGCCCTGCCCCGAGCCGGCGTCGCAGGAGCTCAGCGTGAGGGCCGCGAGGGCCAGGGCCGCCAGGGCCAGGACCGTGCGGCTCGCCATGGCACCAGCCAACCACAGCCGTTCAGCGCGGCGGCACCAGCAGGCCCAGGAGGCCGTCGAGGACGTCGGTGGTGGTGCCGGCGACCCCACCGACGGTCGCCGTGACCGGAGCGAGCGCGCCGCCGGTGGCGCCGTCGACGGCCCCCAGCACCTCGGTGACCAGCGGGTCGACGAGGGCCGAGGTGGGCTCCGGTGTCTGCCGCGGGGGCGGCGGACCCGCTGGTGCGGGCGGGTCGACGGACGGGGCGGCCGGGGCAGGTGGAGCGGTGGTTGCGGGCGGCGTCGGCGTGGCCGCACCGGTGGTGGGCGCGCCGGCCGGTCCTGCCGCGGGCGTCGGCGCGACGGCCCGGGGCAGCTCGGTCGGGGTCGGCGGTGCCGGCCGCGGCCCCGGGGACGGCTCGGCAGCAGCGGCCGGCCCCTCCCGGTCGGGACGGAGGAACGGCACGACGTCGGACAGCGGGCCGGCGCCGACCTGGACGGCGAGCACCGCCGCGGTGCCGCCGGCGAGGATCGCGACGGCGCCCACGGGCTCGGTCAGCCGGTCGCGGAGACGGCGTCGCCCCGGTGGGGCGGGGGGAGCAGCGGAGATGGCCGGCCGGTCCGCGGGCAGGGGCAGAGGCAGGGGCGCGGGGACGGCCGGGCGGCGGCGCGCCTCGGCCAGGCCGCGACGGGCGGCGGCGACCAGCTCGTCCCGGAGGGCGGGGTCGCCGTGGTCCGGGTGGAGCAGGACGCGGGGGGCCGCCCGGGGACCGGCCGGCGCGGCGACGTACCCCACGACGCGGCGGGGCTCGGGCCCCAGTACCGCGACGCCCTCCCAGGCGGGTCGCTCCTGCTGCAGCCACTGCGCTGCCCGCAGCGTCCCGTCGGCGACCGGCGGTGCGACCGCGGGGTCCGCGGCGACGACCGCCTCGACGAGCCGGGCGACGAGCCCGCGGTCGGTCGGCCGGGCGCGCTCGACCCGCCACGGAGCGTGGGTGGCGGCGGGCTCGGGCGGGGCAGGCATGACCCGCCCATGATGCGGCGGTGCGACGACGGCCGGCAGGGGTTGTGACGAACTCGCGGGAGCCGGTTCAGACCGCTGCGCGCGGCCGGGCCCAGGCCAGCACGGGCACCAGCGCGAGCGCCAGGACACCGCCGCCGAGGGACAGCGCCGCGAAGCCCGCGGCGTCCACGACGACGCCGGACAGCACGCCGCCGGCCGCACCCGAGAGGGCGACGAGGACGTCGATGCTGCCCTGCACGCGCGGTCGGTCCGCGGTCGTCGTCGCGTCCACGACGAGCGCGGTGCCGGAGATCAGGCCGAGGTTCCAGCCCAGCCCGAGGAGCACGAGCGCGAGGACCGTCAGCGGGAGCGAGTCCCCGGGCGCCACCGCGGCGGTGACGCCGGCGGCGAGCAGGACGGCGCCGGAGGCGGCGGCGACCGCCGTGCGGCCCAGCCGGTCCACCAGCAGCCCGGTGAGGGGGGAGGGGAGGTACATCGCGGCGATGTGCAGGCCGATGACCATCCCGACGTCGCCGAGCCCGTGGTGGTGGTGCCGCATGTGCACCGGCGTCATCGTCATGATCGCGACCATCGTGACCTGGGTCAGGACCATGACGGTCGCGCCGACGTACGCGCCGCGTCCCGGCCGCGGACGACCGGTCGGCGCCGCGGGGCCCGTGGCGCCGGCGGCGACGGACCTGGTGGCGGTGGCCGCGTTCAGGCGGCGGGCGAGGAGCAGTGGGTCCGGGCGGAGCAGGGCGAAGAGCGCAGCACCGGCGGCGGTGTAGGCGACGGCGGCAAGGAGGAACGGCCCGGCGAGCGCCGGCAGCCCCAGCCCGGTCGCGAGGTCGCCGAGCGGCTCGACGAGGTTCGGACCGGCGACCGCGCCGACCGTCGTGGAGACGAGCGCGACGCTGATCGCCTTCCCGCGGGCGGCGGGCGCCGCGAGGTCGGTGCCGGCGTACCGCGCCTGCAGGTTGGTCGCCGTGCCGGCGCCGTACACGAGCAGCGCGACGAGCAGCAGCGGCACGCTGTCGACCGCCGCGGCCACCACGACCCCGGCCGCGCCGGCGCCACCGGCGAGGAAGCCGAGCCCGAGCCCGACCCGGCGGCCGGCGCGCTGGCTGACCCGCCCGACGAGGTACGCCGTGAGCGCGGAGCCCAGCGTGAACAGCGCCGTCGGCAGCCCGGCCAGCCCCTCGGTGCCGAGCATCTCCTGGGCCAGCAGCGCCCCGACGGTCACGCCCGCGGCGAGGCCGGCGCCGCCCAGCACCTGGGCGAGGACGACGGCGCGCAGGGTCCGGCGCTGGACGCGGGCGCGCTCCTGCTCGTCGGCGGCGGGCGGCGGCGAGGTGAGGGGCACGGGCGTGGTGTCTCCTGTCCGCAGCCCGGCCGGGGTGGTCAGGCGGCCGGGTCGTCGATGAGCGCCCGCACGTCCTGGGGGCAGCGGCAGGCAGCCGCGAGTCTCGCAGCCCAGTGCAGCGCCTCCTCGCGGGAGGCCACCTCGAGCACGCAGAAGCCGCCGACGCGGCGGTGGTCCGCCGGGTAGGGGTCCTCCCGGACGGTGCCGTCGGTGTCGACGACGCTCACCCGGTCCTCACCGATCCCGCCGCCGGTCACCCACACCCCGGCCGCCCTCGCCTCCTCGACGACGGCGTGCGAGGCGTCGGACACCGCCGGCAGGTCCTCCTCGGGGAAGGTCATGGCGCCGTCGTCGAAGGAGATGAAGTAGCGCGTCATGGTGGCACCGACCCGGCGGACGGCGCCGACTCATCGGCTCCCGTGGAGGGTGGCTCAGTGGTCGGCGCAGCAGGCGATCTGGTGGCGCGACTCGAACGGCACGAGCCCGCCCCGTCCGGGCTGCACGAGCAGCACCGACCGCCCGGCCCGCCAGGTCGGCCGCGCCCACTCGCCGAGGTCGAGCGGGGTCTCGGGCCGGACGTCGGTGCCGGCGAGGGCCTCGACGGCGTCCACGGCGTCGAGCGCGACGACGTCGGCGACGGTGCAGGGCCGCTCGACCTCCGCCCGGCCGGCGAAGCGCACCAGCCGGCCCGCGGCCCGGTCGACGTGCTGCCCGGCGGCCGCCCGGGCACCGGCGAGCGCCGCGGCCGGGCCGGCGACGGCCTCGTCGCCGGCCGCGACCACGAGCACGCCCGCCCGCTCGCCGACGGCCGCGGCCAGCAGCCCGACCAGCTCGCCGGCGGCGTGGGGGCCGCCGGCCGCGGCACCGGACCAGGTCGCGGCGACGGCCGTGTGCGGGCCGTCGTCGGTGGCGACCACGTGCGTGCTGGCGACGTACGTCGCGTCGCCGGCCGGCAGCAGCCCGTCGAGCAGGTGGACGACGTGCTCGGCGCCGGCGTGGTCGCGCGTGCCGGCGTCCACGGCCACCAGGACCGTGGACGCCGGCACGTCGGGGGTGGTCGTCACCGGGTCGGCACGACCCAGATCGGGTTGGTGTAGAACCACAGGTCCACCCACGGGTCGGCGTCGCCGACCACGTCGATCTGCGGGCCGGCCGGGTCGACCGCGGCGCCGAGGTAGCCCGGCTGCGAGCGGTTGCCGTCCGTGCCGCGCAGGCGGACGTAGAACGGCTCCTCCGCCCGGCCGAGGTCGTAGGTCAGCGTGTAGGTGCCGGTGCGGCCGGAGGTGTCGGTCTGCGCGACCACCTTCGTGTCCGGCGCGGTGAACCGGTCCCGGTCGGCGGACCGGGACGGGGTCTCGACCCGGCCGCGGACCACGTCGACACGGTTCAGCGAGGGGACGAACTGCGACCAGTTGGGCACGTCCTGCGCGGTGATCCGCACGACGAGCTCGAGCCGGCTGCCGCGGCGAGCGAGCAGCGTGCCGCCGAGCGTCTCGGAGGCGTTCCGGTCCCGTCCGCGGCCACCGGTGCTGCGGACCGTGACGTCGACGGACTTCACCAGGCCGCCGTGGTCGACCCAGATCCGGCCGTCGCGCATGCCGCGCATGACCGCGCGGTAGTCGCGGGAGGCCGCGCCGACGTGGGTGCGGCTGTAGAAGCCGGGCCAGAAGTCGCCGGCGTCGAGGTTGATCCGGCCCGCGTAGACCGGATCGCCGTACCGACCGTCGCGGTTGAACTGCTCCGAGCCCGACCCGTCAGGGCGGCGCGAGGTGTCGGTCCAGTTGACGTGGGAGTCGGAGTTCGCCGTGATCGACCACGGCTTGCCCTCGGCGAGGAGGGAGTCCCAGAGCCCGCCGACGGTGGCGGTCATCCAGTCGAAGCCGCCCCAGGTGCGGTAGCTCTCGGGCGGGTAGCCCGCGAACGACGCCGCGCCGGGCGCGTTGCCGTAGTAGCCGCGGGCCGAGCCGGGGCCGTACCCCTTCGGCAGGCCGGCGGCCTGGTGGCCGGGTGCGCCCTCGAAGCCGATCGCGATGCGCGGGTCGGCGTCGCGCCAGGCGCGGATCTCGTGGGGACTGTCGATGCCGTTGCGGGCCGGGTGGTTGGCCAGGAAGAGCGCGTCGGCGACCCGCTTGCGGTCGACCTGCTGGCCGAGCCACTGCACGCCGGCGACGGCGAGCGCCTCGTTGGCCGGCGAGCTGCCCGAGGCGCCCTTGACCGAGCCGTCGTAGGCGTTCTCGAACTGCTTGAGCACCGCGACCTCGTTCGGCCCGGGGGCCACGAAGACGGTGCCGTGCTCGGCGGCGGGGATGTTCCACTCCAGGCCCTGGAAGATGAGGGTGCCCGGGAGCTCCTCGCGGGCCGCCTTGATGTCGGGGTTGACCAGGTCGACGCCGATCCGGGCGTGGGTCGCACCGCCGTGGTCGGTGATGACCAGCCAGTCCAGGCCGTACGCCGCGGCGTGCTGCGCCTGGTCGATGACGCGGTACTGGCCGTCGGAGGAGTACTGCGTGTGGATGTGGTGGTCGCCGGCGAGCCAGTGGCGCGGCGCGGCCGGCCCGGGCTTCCCGCCGCGGGCGGGCGCGGCCGCGGGTGCGGCCATCGCCGGGGTGACGCCGCGCATGCCGGCCATGCCGGCGACGGCGGCCCCGCTGATGCCGGCCGCCCGGAGCAGGCCGCGGCGCGACAGCTCGGCGGGGGTGAGGTCGTGGTCGGGGACCGAGGTGTCCGCGGCGACGGCGGTGACGTCGTCGACCTCGTGGGAGTGCGAGTGCCCGTGGTCGTGCCCGTGCGAGTGCCCGTGCGAGTGCCCGTGGTCGTGCCCGTGGTCGTGCTCGTGCATGGCGATCCTTCCGAGTGGGGCTGCGGCGTGGGAGGCCGCCGCAGCGCGTCCACGGTGCCGCCGCCGGGTGTCCGGGAGGGGGAACGGCGGGTGCCGATCGGGTGAACCGTGGGCCGCGCGCCGATGCGGCCGCCCCGCCGGCGGAGGGCCCGCGGCGGACACGGACACCTCCCGTTCACCTGTCCCGGACAGCGTTCGCCCGTGCTCACCGATCTCACGCTGCCGCTGCGCCGAGGCGCGGAGGCGCCCACGCCGCGCACGCTCGTCGACGTCTTCCGGTCGACGGTCGCCCAGGCGGCCGACGACCCCGCCGTCGACACCGGCAACGAGGTGCTCACCTACGCCGAGCTCGAGGAGTCCGCGGACGCCCTCGCGGCGCGGCTGGCGGAGCTGGGGGTCGGGCCGGGCGACAAGGTCGGCGTGCGGGTCAGCTCGGGCACCACCGACCTCTACGTCGCGATCCTGGGCATCCTGCTGGCCGGCGCGGCGTACGTCCCGGTCGACGCCGACGACCCTGACGAGCGCGCCCGCCTGGTCTTCGGCGAGGCCGACGTCGCGGCGGTGGTCGGCAACGGGCTCGCGGTCGTCGCGCGGCGTCCCGTTGCGGCGCAGGTCCCGCGCGCGGTCGAGGAGCCCGGGCTCTCCGACGACGCGTGGGTCATCTTCACCTCGGGCTCGACCGGCACCCCGAAGGGCGTCGCGGTCTCCCACCGCAGCGCGGCGGCCTTCGTGGACGCCGAGTCGACGCTGTTCCTGCAGGACGCGCCGCTGGGTGTCGGCGACCGGGTGATGGCCGGCCTGTCGGTCGCCTTCGACGCCAGCTGCGAGGAGATGTGGCTGGCCTGGCGGTACGGCGCGTGCCTGGTGCCCGCACCCCGCGCGCTGGTCCGCAGCGGAGTGGACGTCGGTCCGTGGCTGGTGGCCAACGCGGTCACGGTGGTCTCGACGGTGCCCACCCTGGTCGCGCTCTGGCCGGCGGAGGCGCTCGCGCAGGTGCGCCTGCTGATCATGGGCGGCGAGGCCTGCCCGCCGGAGCTCGCCGCCCGCCTGGTCGCGCCGGGCCGGGAGGTGTGGAACACCTACGGGCCGACCGAGGCCACCGTGGTGGCGTGCGGCGCGGAGCTGACCGGCGAGGGGCCGGTGCGGATCGGTCTCCCGCTGGCCGGCTGGGACCTCGCGGTCGTCGACGCCGAGGGGCGGCACGTCGCCCCGGGGGAGACCGGGGAGCTGATCATCGGCGGCGTCGGGCTGGCGCGGTACCTCGACCCGGCCAAGGACGCCGAGAAGTACGCCGCGATGCCGACGCTGGGGTGGGACCGCGCCTACCGCTCGGGCGATCTGGTCGTCTTCGACCCCGAGGGGCTGCTCTTCGGCGGCCGCGCCGACGACCAGGTGAAGCTGGGCGGCCGCCGGATCGAGCTGGGCGAGGTCGACAGCGCCCTGCTGGGGCTGCCCGGGGCCTCCGGCGCGGCGGCCGCGGTGCGCCGTACCTCCGCCGGCAACCAGCTGCTCGTCGGGTACGTCGCCGTCGACGCGACCTTCGACCAGGCGGCCGCGCTCGACCAGCTGCGCCGGGCGCTCCCGGCCGCACTCGTCCCGCGCCTCGCGGTGGTCGACACGCTGCCCACCCGCACGTCGGGCAAGGTCGACCGCGACGCGCTGCCCTGGCCGCTGCCCGCGGCGGCCGAGGCGCCGACCGCCGGGCTGACCGCGACCGAGTCGTGGGTCTCCGAGCTGTGGCGGGAGGTGCTCGGGGCGGGCGCGACCGGCCGCGGCGACGACTTCTTCGACCTCGGCGGAGGCAGCCTGACCGCCGCGCAGATGGTCTCGCGGCTCCGGGCCCGGCACCCCGAGGTCGCGGTCGGCGACATCTACGAGCGGCCGACCCTCGGCGCGCTCGCCGGCTACCTCGACGGGCTCGCCGCACCCGGCGCCACCAGCGACCGCACGGTCCCGGCCGTGCCGCTGAAGACCCAGTCCGGACAGGTCGTCGCGACGGTCGCCCTGCGGATGCTCGCCGGCCCCCGCTGGCTGACCTGGGCGGCGATCGCCTGCCACGTCGCCGCCCTGCTCGACGTCGACGGCCTGCCGCTGCCGGCGTGGCCGCTCGTCCTGCTCGGGTGGCTGCTGTTCCTCAGCCCGCCCGGCCGGATGCTGCTCGCGGCCGGCACCGCCCGGTTCGTGCTCGCGGGCGTCGGCCCCGGCGACCACCCGCGCGGCGGCAAGGTCCACCTGCGCCTGTGGCTGGCCGAGCGGGCCGCGGACGAGCTGGGCGCGACCGGGCTGGCGGGCGCACCGGCGATGACCTGGTACGCCCGGCTGCTCGGCGCCGACGTCGGCCGCGACGTCGACCTGCACTCCCTCCCGCCGGTCACCGGGCTGCTCCGGCTCGGCAGGGGCTGCTCGGTCGAGCCGGAGGTCGACCTGCGGGGGTGGTGGGTCGACGGCGACGTCGTGCACCTCGGCGCGGTCTCCGTGGGCGCCCGGGCCAAGGTCGGCGCGCGCTCGACGCTGTGCCCCGGCGCCGAGGTCGGGCGGGCCGCCGAGGTCGCGCCCGGCTCGGCGGTCCTCGGGGCCGTGCCGGACGGCGAGTTCTGGTCCGGTGCGCCCGCCGCGCGGGTCAGCGAGGCCGCCCGCGGCCCGTGGTCGGACCGGCCGGAGACCTCCCGCGCCTGGGTCGCGGCGTACGCCGCCGTGGCGGCGCTGCTGGCGCTGCTGCCGGTCGTGGCGGTCGCCGCGGGCGGGGCCGTGCTGCTGGCCCTGGGCCCCGCGTCGTACGACGGCCCGCGCGCCGCGCTCGCGGGCCTCCTGCCCTGGGTGCCGCTCGCCACCCTGGTCGGCCTGGTGGTCCTCGCCGCCCTGGTGTGGCTGGTCGTCCGCCTGGCCGCGCTCGCCGTCCGGCCCGGCGTCCACCCGGTCCGCAGCGGACCCGCGCTGGCGGTGTGGACGACGGTGCGGGTGCTCGACGAGGCGCGCACCTGGCTCTTCCCCCTCTACTCCTCGCTGCTCACGCCGGTCTGGCTGCGGGCGCTCGGGGCACGGATCGGTCGGCACGTCGAGGCCTCGACGGTGCTGCTGGTGCCCTCGCTGACCCAGGTCAACGACCAGGCGTTCCTGGCCGACGACACCCTCATCGGGGGCTACGAGCTGGGCGGCGGCTGGCTGCGGGTGGAGCGGGTGAAGATCGGCAAGCGCGCCTTCGTCGGCAACTCCGGCATGGCCGCGCCCGGCCGGAAAGTGCCCAAGGCGTCCCTGGTGGCGGTGCTCTCCGCCGCACCGCGCCGGGCACGCGCCCGGTCGGGCGAGTCCTGGCTCGGCAGCCCGCCCGCCCCGCTGCGCCGGGTCGCACAGGACACCGACAGCGGGCGCACCTACGAGCCGCCCACCCGGCTGCTCGTGGCGCGGGCCGCCGTCGAGCTGTGCCGCCTGGTCCCGGTGGTCCTCGCGGTGGCGCTGACCCTCGTGGTCGCGGTGGCGCTGGTGGCGCTGCTCGACCGGTGGGGCGTGCTCGCGGCGCTCCTCCTCGCCGGACCGATCCTCGCGGTCGGCGGCCTGGTCGCCGCCGCGGTCACCACCGCCGCCAAGTGGGTCCTCGTGGGCCGGACCCGCCCGGGGGCGCACCCCCTGTGGAGCTCGTTCGTGTGGCGCAACGAACTGGCCGACACCTTCGTCGAGGTGCTCGCCGCCCCCTGGTTCGCCCGGGCGGCGGTCGGCACCCCGCTGCTGACCGCGTGGTTCCGCACGATGGGCGCGCGGATCGGTCGGGGGGTGTGGTGCGAGACCTACTGGCTGCCCGAGGCCGACCTCGTCGACCTCCGCGACGGCGCCACCGTCAACGCCGGCAGCGTGGTGCAGACCCACCTGTTCCACGACCGGATGCTCAGCACCGACACGGTGACCCTCCTGCGGGGCGCGACCCTGGGCCCGAACAGCGTCATCCTCCCCGCGGCGACGCTGGGCCGCCACGCTACGGTCGGCCCCGTGTCGTTGGTGATGAGGGGCGAGTCCGTGCCGGACAAGACCACCTGGATCGGCAACCCGATCGGCCCCTGGACGGCGGAGAGGTGAAGCTGCCCGGACAGCACGGCCTGCCCACCGCCGACGACTACGTCCCCGGCCACGGCGACCCCGCCTGGAGCGCCCGCCACTACGACCTCGACCTCGACTACGACCTCGCGCCCAACCGGCTCCGCGGCCGGGCCACCATCGACGCCGTCGCGGTGACCGACGGGCTCGACCGCCTGGTACTCGACCTCGCCGGCCTCGACGTCGACAAGGTGACCGTCGACGGCCGCAGCCCGAAGCGGTGGACCACCCGCGGCAGCCGCCTGGTCGTCTCGCTCGCCGAGCCGCTCGCGGCGGGGACGGAGCTGCGGGTCGTCGTGAAGTACGCCGGCACGCCCCGACCGCTCGTCGACGACGTGCACGGCGACGCCGGCTGGGAGGAGCTGGAGGACGGCGTGATCGTGGCCGGCCAGCCGCACGGCGCCCCGACGTGGTTCCCCTGCAACGACCGGCCCGACGACAAGGCGACGTACCGCATCGCGGTGACCACCGAGCCGGGGTACGTCGTGGTCGCCAACGGCGAGCGGACCGAGCGCGCCCGGCAGGGCTCCAGCCTGCGGTGGGTGCACGAGCAGCGCGAGCCGATGGCGACGTACCTCGCCACCGTGCAGGTCGGGCGGTACGACGTCCACGAGCTCGACGGCGCCCGGGTGCCGGTCCGCGCCGCGGTGCCGGAAGGGACCGACACCGGCGACGAGGCGTTCGCCGCCGGGTTCGGCCGGCAGGCGGAGATGGTCGCGGCCTTCGAGGAACTGTTCGGGCCCTACCCGTTCGCGGCGTACACCTCCGTCGTCACCGCCGACGACCTGGAGATCCCGCTCGAGGCGCAGGGGCTCTCCACCTTCGGCGCGAACTTCCTCGACCCCGACTGGCGCTCGGTCCGGCTGGTCGCCCACGAGCTGGCGCACCAGTGGTTCGGCAACGCGGTCACGCTCGCGCGCTGGCGCGACATCTGGCTGCACGAGGGCTTCGCCTGCTACGCGGAGTGGCTGTGGTCGGAGCGCTCCGGCGGCGACCCCGCCGACGTGCACGCCCGCTCCCACCACGAGCGCCTCGCCGAGTCCGACCAGGACCTCGTGCTCTCCGACCCGGGGCCGGGGACGATGTTCGACGACCGGGTCTACAAGCGCGGCGCGCTCACCCTGCACGCCCTGCGGCTGACCGTGGGCGACGAGTCGTTCTTCGAGCTGCTGCGCACCTGGTGCGAGCGGCACTGCGGCGGGTCGGTCACCACCACCGAGCTGGTCGCCCTGGCCGGCGAGGTCACCGGGCAGGACCTCGGCGGCCTGTTCCGGTCGTGGCTCGACGAACCTGCTCTCCCGCCGCTGCCGGACCGGCCAGGCACCAGCTGACCCCGCGACCCGCGACGGTCCCCACGTAGCCCTCCGGCACCGCCAGGTCGTACGTCGGCACGCCGGCCGGCAGGCCGTCGCGCGGGTCGTGGGCCAGGCCCGTGCCGGCGTGCTTGAGCAGCGCCTCGGTCCGCGTCCACGACCGACGGTCGCCGTACGCCCCGACCGGCGGGCCGTCGGCCTCCACGTCGACCCCGACCGGCCCCTCGCGGCTCCACGCCACGGCCACCAGGCCGTCGGCGTACCCGATCGAGACGCGGGGGAGCGGGCCGGCGCCCGTCAGCACCGGCTGGCCGTGGTCCCCGCCGCCGCAGTGCGGGCACAGCCGGACGACGCCGGTCGCGCCGGTGTGCGCCACCAGGAGGCGCTCGGCGAGCGCGCGCAGCGCTCCCCTCCCCGCCCGCTCGCGTCGCTCCGGACCACCCGTCCCCACGGCCCCGACGATAGGTGCGCCCGCCGGGCCGGGCCGCCGGGTGTTCGCCGGCTGCACGCCCGCGGTCCTCCGGACCGTGCCGTGCCGGTGGCCCGGGGCGCTCAGGATGGGGTGCCGTGAGCGGCAGCGTCGTCACGGTGGTGGTCCTGGGGACCCTCACCGTCGTCTTCTGGACCTGGGCGCTGCTCCGGCTGTGGGGCTGAGGGGCCGGACCGGCCCGCGTGGTCGCGGACCAGGGCCGCCGCCGAGCCGAGCACGAGCAGCAGCGCGAGGAGCAGGTAGCTGTTCCCGGCGAGCTGCTCGACGGGGCCCCACCCGAGCTCCCGGTCGTCGCGGTGCGGGGGCCACCACAGCAGCCGGGACGCGAAGACGGCCACGACCAGCGGCGCGGTGCGGGGCAGGGCGACGACCACGACGACCACCCACACCCAGTGGTGGCTCCACGAGATCGGCGAGGCCAGGAGCATCGAGACGCCGGCGAGCGCCAGCCCGAGGCGCGGGTGCCCGCGCCGGTGCCAGCCGACGGCGCAGGCCAGCGCCGCGAGCGACGCCGTGCCGGCCACCACGAGCCAGAGCACGGTGGGCGGGTCCCCGTCGCCGAGACGGGCCAGCAGGCCGTTGACCGACTGGTTGCTGGCGAAGGCCACGCCGCCGACCCGGCCGGAGTCCCAGACGGCCGCGGTCCAGAAGTCCGCCGCCTGCGCGGGGAGCAGGACCACGCCGACCAGCACGGTGCCGGCGAACGCCGCCAGCGACGTCCCGGCCTCGCGCACGCGGCCGGTCAGGGCGAGGTGGACGACGAGGACGAGGGGCGTGAGCTTGACGCCGGCCGCGACCCCGAGCAGCCAGGGGCTGCGCGCCCGGTCCGGCTCGAGCACGGCCGCCGCGACGAGCGCCATCAGCAGCAGGTTCACCTGCCCGAACGACAGCGTCTGCTCGACCGGCTCCAGCAGCAGCAACCCGACCACCAGCAGCGCCAGGGCGGCGGGAGCCAGCCGCGGCGCGAGCAGCCGGACCGTCCAGCCCAGCGCCGCCACCGACGCGCCCGTGAGCAGGCCGGCCGCGAGGGGCGAGGGGAGCGCCGCGAGGGGCAGGAAGAGCAGCGCCGCGAACGGCGGGTAGGTGAACGGCAGCCCGCTCGCGGGGTCGGTGCCGGCGTACACGTCCTCCCCGCGGGCCACCTGCGCGCCGCCGAACCGGTAGACCGACAGGTCGACGAACGCCGGCGACCAGCAGGCCTCGACGACCGCTGCCACGACGGCCGCGACGGCGGCCAGGCCCAGCACCACGCTGCGAGCGCCGGAGGGTCGGTCCACGCCCCGGGCCCGGCTCAGCTCAGACCGCGGTGGGCAGGACGTCGCGCAGCGCGTGCCGCTCGGCGATCGCGGCGTACGCGTCGACGCAGTGGCGCTCGGAGAGCCCCGGCCGGTCCCGCAGGATGCGGGCCAGGTGCTCCTCCCTCGCGTCGAGGGCCGCCTCCCACGCGAGCGCGACCGCCCCGGGCTCGCGGCCGGTGACCAGCCGCGCGTCGCCGACCATGGCCGCGGCGTCGCCGACGTCGGTGGTGACCGGCACCGTGCCGCTGGCCATGGCCTCGAGGAGCGAGAGCGGCGCCGCCTCGCCGTACGCGCTGGTCAGCGCGACCACGTCGGCGGCGTTGTGCAGCCGCGGCATGTCGGCGCGGATCCCCAGCAGGTGCACCCGGTCCTGGGCGCCCGACCAGCCGCGCAGCGTCGCGGAGACCAGGCCGGCCAGCTCCGGGTTGGCCGCCGACATGCCGGCACCGCAGAGCACCACGTGGGCGTCGGGGCGGCGGCGCGCGAACGCGGCGGCCGCCCGCAGGAAGAGCGGGACGTCCTTCATCGGGTCGAAGCGGGCCGAGAGGAGGACGACGGGTGCGGCGGGGTCGATGCCGAGCTCGCGGCGCACGTCGCGGCGCTCGCAGGCCGAGGGCCGGAACCGCTGCAGGTCCACACCGTTGGGGACGACCGGGAGCTGGGCCAGCGGGATGCCGGTCGCGGCGTGGTACGCGCGCTGGGTGGACCGGGCGCAGCAGACGGCGGCGGCGACGGTCCCGCGGTCGACCAGGTCCACGAGGTCGGTCACGGCCGCCTCGTGGTGCTCGGGGTCCGAGCGGTGCAGGGAGACGACGACCGGGGTGCCGGCGGCGTCGATCCGGCGCAGCGCCGCGAGCGGCTGCTCCTTCAGCGACAGGACCAGGTCGGCCGCGCCCACGGCCCGCTCGAGCGCGGCCAGGTGGTGGCGCCGCAGGGCCGAGCCCGAGGCCCGGTCGAGCGCCCCGACGGGGACACCCGCGCCGGCGAGGCGCCGCCAGCTGCCGTCCCGGTCGGCCGTCTGGGTGGTGCCCTCCCGCGTCGTGGTCCGGGCGAGCCCCAGCACGCTGTGCCGCTGCTGCGTCGTGGCGTGCAGGCCGGTCACCACGGTGGTGTGCTGGATGCGCGCACCACCGGTGAAGAAGCCGTCGTACACCGACAGCACCCGGGCGCCGCCGCGCTCGACGGTCGACCTCGTCCTGCGTGTCATGCGCCCTCCCCTCGCCGGTCCGGGCGAACCTAGGAGGCTCCGGCGGCGGTGGGTGGGGCGTGCGGTGAGCGGGGGGTGAAGCGCGCGCGTCGGGGAGGTGACGGCGCCGGACGGGCCGCGTCCCAGCGGGCGCGGGCCTCAGCGGGCGAAGCGCCGCAGGCGGTCGCCGTCCAGGATCGCGATCGACCGGCGGCCCAGCTCGATCCACCCGCGGCCGGCGAGGTTCGACAGCGCCTTGTTGACCGTCTCGCGGGCCGAGCCGACGAGCTGGGCGAGCTCCTCCTGGGTGAGCTGGTGCTCGACGACCACGACACGGCGGTCGTCCTCGACGCCGAACTGCTCGGCGAGCTTGAGGATCAACCGCGCCACGCGGGTGGGCACGTCGGCGAAGACGAGGTCGGAGATCACGTCGTTGGAGGCGCGCAGCCGCCGGCCGAGGTGGCGCAGCAGCAGCGGGGCGGCCGCCGGCTGCTCGATGAGCCAGCGGTCGAACCGTGCCTGGGACAGCTCGAGCACCACCGACGCGGTGAGCGCGGTGACGGTGCCGTGCCGATCGCTGCCGTCGAGCAGGGACATCTCGCCGACGGTGTCGCCGGGGCCGAGGACGGCCAGGATGTTCGGCCGGCCGGTGGCGGTCGTGCGGGTCAGCTTGAGGCTGCCCTCCTGCACCAGGCACAGGCTGCGGCCCGGCTCCCCCTGCTCGAAGAGCCGGTCGTGGCGGTCGAGGTGGCGGACCTCGAACGCCGAGAGCACCTCGGAGAGGACCGCCTCGTCGAGGCCGAGCGCCGGGCCGAGGGCAGCGGTGACCGCAGGGTGCACGGCGTGAAACCTTTCAATCATGTGACCATCGTGACTTATGGGCGGTCGTCCCGGCTCGTCACTCGCCGAAGACGGAGCCGTTCGACCGGCGTCCCGCCCACCAGGTGCTCCGCGACGAGGGCCGCGGCCCCGGCCGGGTCGACGGTGCCGTACCAGACGTCGTCGGGGTGGACCGTGACGACGGGCGCCCGGTTGCACGGGAACTGGCAGCCGGTCTGGGTGAGCAGCACGTCGTCGTCGCCGAGGCCGTGCTCGGCCAGCGCCAGCACCAGCGCGCCCGCGGACTCCTCGGCACCCGCCGCGGTGCACCGCGGACCGCGGCAGACGAGCACCTGGTGGCGGTGCCGCGGGACGTCCTCCCAGGCCCCGGACCGCAGCCCGGCGCCGCCGTCGGTGACCGGCCTCGCCCGGGAGACGAGGTCGTCCCAGCCCGTCTCGTCGGTGAGGTACGCCGGGGCGGTCAGCAGCTCGGGCGCGCCGGCGCCGTACGTCGCCCACCAGTGCGCCGCGACCCGGCGCAGCCACGACACCCCGGGGCCCGTCGCGCCGCCGACCCCCACCACGACCACGCGGGTCGCGCCGTCGTCGGCGAGCCGCGTGAGCGTGGTGCCGAGGCCCGGCGAGCCGAGCTGCAGGAAGGCCAGCTCGGCTCCCACGCGGCGGGCGAGGCCGAGCAGCTCCCCGCGCCGGGCCGGGTCGCCCGGCGAGGTGCCGACGAGGACGAACGCCGTCACGGGGCCTCCTCCACGGGGCCGTCCCACACCAGGTGCTGGCGGGAGAGCCGGGGGTGCGGGGCGAGCGACGCCCGGACGCCGTACACCTCGCCCAGCAGCGGGGCGGTCAGGGCGGACCCGACCGGGCCGTGGCCGCGGACGCGGCCGCCGTCGAGCACCACCACGTCGTCGCAGAAGGCGGCGGCCAGCTCCAGGTCGTGCAGCGCCGCGACCGCGGTGAGCCCGAGCTCGCGGACCAGGGAGAGGAACCGCAGCTGCTGGCCGAGGTCCAGGTGGTTGGTGGGCTCGTCGAGCAGCAGCACCTCCGGCTCCTGGGCGAGGGTGCGCCCCAGGTGCGCCCGCTGCCGCTCGCCGCCGGACAGCGTCGCCCAGGGTCGCTCGGCCAGCGAGGTGAGCCCGACCATCCCCAGCACGTCCTCGACGACGTCCGCCCCGTGCGGGTCGCGCGCGGCGCCGCCCAGCCGGCCGCGGTGCGGCAGCCGGCCCAGGGTGACGACCTCGCGGACGGTCAGGTCGACGGTAGTGGCGGCGTGCTGCTCCACCAGGGCGACGGTGCGGGCCCGCCGGCGGTCGGGGAGCCCGCGCAGGTCGGTGCCGCCGACCCGCACGGTCCCGGCGGCGGGGCGCCGCAGCCCGGCCAGCACGTGCAGCAGGGTGGTCTTGCCCGAGCCGTTGGGCCCGAGCAGCCCGGTCAGCCGGCCGCCCTCGGCCCGCAGGCCCACGCCGTCGAGGACGGTGCGGTCGCCGAGCCGGACGGTGACGCCCTCGGCCACGAGGTCGGCCAGCTCGCCGTGGGCGCCGCGGTGGACGCAGTTCGAGCGGTGGGTCATGCGGTGGTCCTCCTCGCCATCAGCCAGACCAGGACGGGGACGCCGATGAGCGCGGTCAGCGCCCCGATCGGCACCTCCTGCCCGTCGACCAGCGAGCGCGCGGCGGTGTCGGCCCAGACCAGCAGCACCGCACCCGCGACCGCCGAGGCCGGGAGCAGGTCGCGGTGCCGGGAGCCGACGAGCGGTCGCACCAGGTGCGGCACGACCAGGCCCACGAAGCCGATCGCCCCGGCGTACGCCACGGTCGTGGCGGTGACCAGGGCGGTGCCCACCATCAGCACCCACCGGGTCGCGGTCACCGGGACGCCCAGGGAGCGCGCGGACGTCTCGCCGAACGCGAAGGCGTCGAGCCGCTCGGCGTAGGCCAGGAACCACACCAGCGCCACCAGGGCGGCCGCGGCGAGGACCAGCGCGCTGCTCCAGCGCAGCCCCGCGAGCGAGCCGAGGGTCCAGGCGAGCACCCGGCGGGCCGTGTCGCCCTGGCCGTGCATGATCACGACGACCGAGGTGTAGGCCCCGCACAGGTGCGCGACCGCGACCCCCGCCAGCACCGTCCGGTGCGGGCGGAGCGCGCCGCCGCCGGCCGAGGCGACCAGCAGGACGGCCGCGAGCGCGGCCAGCGCGCCCAGGAACGCCGCGGCCGGGAGCACGGCGCCGGCGGCGAGCCCGCCCACGCCCAGGCCCAGGACGATCACGCTGACCGCCCCCACCCCGGCGCCGCTGGAGACGCCGAGCAGGAACGGGTCGGCCAGGTCGTTGCGGGTCAGCGACTGCAGCACCGCGCCGCACGAGGCGAGCACGGCGCCGACCGCGACCGCGCCGAGGACCCGCGGCAGCCGCAGCTGCCAGACCAGCTGGTCCTCCAGCAGGCTCACGTCGAGCTCGCCGAGGCCCGCCCGGCGCGCCAGCACCGCCAGCACCCGGGTGACCGGCACGTCAACCGAGCCGACGCCCAGCGCGACCGCGCAGCTGCCGAGCAGGACGAGCAGCGCACCGACTGCCAGGAGGCCCCGGCCGCCCCGGCCGCGAGCGCTCCGCAGGCTCACCCAGCTAGCCCGAGCTCGCCGAGCTGGTCGGCGAGCGACGCGGCGCCGTCGACCAGCCGGACCCCGGCGGTCGACTCCGAGAACGGCACCACGGCGTAGTGCCGCTCCCGGACCGCGGTCAGCCGGCTCAGCACCGGGTCGGACTCCAGGTAGGCCCGCTTGTCCGCGGCGGGATCCCAGGCGGCGTCGACGAGCACGATGACGTCGGGGTCGGCCGCCAGCACGTCCTCCCAGCTGCCCTCGGCCCAGGAGCCGTCGAGGTCGCCGAAGACGTTGTCCGCGCCGACCGCGTCGAGCACCAGCTGGGGCCCGCCCTCGCCGGCGCCCACGTTCGGCGACCGGGTGCCGCCGTCCCACCACACGACGTCCAGGCCCGAGCCGGCCGCCTCCTCCTCGAGGTCGGCGAGCCGGTCCTCCTGCTCCGCCCGGAGCCGGTCGGCCGCCTCGGGGTGGCCCAGCGCGGTCGCGACGTCCTCGACCTCGCCCCAGACCGCCTCGAACGACGCCCCCGGCCGGTCGCCGGCCTCGGGGCAGCCGAAGGGCGAGAGGTAGGAGCCCACGCCCGCGGCGGCGAGGTCCTCCTGGGTGCCGGCGACGGCGGGCTCGAAGGCGCTGGCGTAGGACGCGTAGACGAAGTCCGGACCGGCGGCCAGCAGCTGCTCGTTCGTGGGGTACTCCGCCGACAGCACCGGCACCGCGTCGTACGCCGCCCGCCACCGCGGTGGCACGGCGTCGTCGAGGTAGGCGGTGCCGGCGAGCTGGTCTGCCAGGCCGAGGGCCAGCACGACCTCGGTGGCGCCCTGGTTGAGGGTGACCACCTCGCTCGGCGGCTCGGTGACGGTGACCTCGTGGCCACAGCTGGTGACGGTGACCGGGCGGTCGGCGGCCCCGGGCGGGGCCGGCTCGGCGGCCGGTGCGCCGGTGCACCCGGACAGCAGCCCGGTGGTGAGGACGGCCGCTGCGAGCAGGGCCGCGGGGGGTCGGGTGGGCAGGACGGTACGACGGATCATCGGTGGTGCTCTCTTCCAGGAACCCTCGTGGAGGTGAAGCGCCGTGGCCGGTCTCCTGGCTCGCGCATCGACGTCCGACGACCGACCTTCCCAGGCTTGCGCCCAGTGGTCCTGACACCTGGGGTGTCAGTGAGGTCGCGGGACTCCGCGCTCACAGTGGCGAGGGCCGCGCCGGTCTTGCACCGGCTTCCCGTGCACCACGGCACGCGGAACGTACCACCGTGGCGTCGGCGCCACCGGCACGGTCCGCGGCGGGTCGGGCCGGCTGGGCGAGCACCCACTCCAGGGCCGGTCCCGCGGCGTCCACGACCGGCGTCCGCGGGTCCGGCGCGGGGCGCGCGATCACGACGACCGGCACGCCCAGGTGGGCGGCGGCCTGCAGCTTGGGCCAGGTGTGGGAGCCGCCGGAGTCCTTGGTCACCAACACGTCGGAGCCGTGCTCGCGCATGACCGCGAGCTCGCCGTCGAGCGTGTACGGCCCCCGGCTGGCGAGCAGGCGCCAGGCCGCGGGCAGCTCGAGGTCGGGCGGGTCCACGACCCGGGCGAGCACGGCGAGCGGGCCGAGGTCGGGCACGAAGCGGGCCAGCTCCTGGCGGCCGACGGTCAGGAACGGCCGGGCGCCGAGCGCCGCCGCCCGCGCGGCGGCCCCGTCGTGGGTGTCGACGACGTGCCAGGCCGGGTCCCGCTCCCAGCCGGGTCGCTCCAGCCGCAGCAGCGGCACGGACTCCGCGGCGCACGCCGCGACGGCGTTGGCGCTGATCCCGCGGGCGAAGGGGTGGGTCGCGTCGACGACCACGTCGTACGCCGCCAGCGCGGCGCGCAGGCCGTCCACCCCGCCGAAGCCGCCGATCCGCACCGGGCCGACCGGCAGCCGGGGCCGCGCCACCCGGCCGGCCAGCGAGGACGTCACGTCCACCCCGCCGTCGACGAGCACCCGGGCCAGCTCGCGGGCCTCGCCGGTGCCCCCGAGCAGCAGCACCCTCACCGGCTCGACCCGTCCAGGCCGAGGGTGAGCGTGGGCAGGTCGGCCGGCGCCCCGTGCCGGGCGAGGTCCAGCAGCACGTCGACGTCGAGGTGCTCCTCGACGAGGTCGGCCAGCAGCTCCATGCGGTGCTCGCGGGCGGCGGCGAAGGACACCCCGGACGGCTCGACCCCGACGAGGTCGGCGAGGAGCGCCGCCCGGAAGTCGTCCCCCTCCAGGCTGCCGTGCCACATCGTCCCCAGGACGTGCCCGGACCGGGCGCCGCCGAGGAACTCCTCCGCACCGTCGTCGCGCGCGACCCGCCCGTGGTGGATCTCGTAGCCGCTCGTGGCGGCCCCGAGGGCCGCGCCGGCCGGCAGCCGGAGGACCTTGTCGCGGGCGAAGGTGGTGCGCACCGGGAGCAGCCCGAGCCCGGCGGCGCGCGCCCCGGCCGGGCCCTCGACGCCGTCGGGGTCGAGGACCTCGGTGCCGAGCATCTGGAAGCCGCCGCAGATCCCCAGCAACGGCCGCCCGGCGCGGACGTGCCGCTCGAGGGCCACGTCGAGGCCGCGGTCCCGCAGCCAGGCCAGGTCGGCCAGCGTGGCACGGGTGCCGGGCAGCACGACGAGGTGGGCGTCGGCCAGGTCGCGCGGGTCGGAGGCGAAGACGACGTCGAGGTCCGGCTCCAGCCCGAGCGCGTCGACGTCGGTGAAGTTGCTGATCCGCGGGAGCCGCACCACCGCGACCCGGACGCGGGCCGCACCGCCCGCACGGCGACCCTCGAGGTCGAGGGCGTCCTCGGAGTCCAGCCACAGGTCGGGGTGCCAGGGCAGCACGCCGTGGACCGGGCGCCCGGTCAGCTCTACGAGCCGCTCCAGCCCGGGCCGCAGCAGGCCGAGGTCGCCGCGGAACTTGTTGACCACGAACCCCGCCACCAGCGCCTGGTCGGCCGGGTCGAGCACCGCCAGGGTCCCGAGCATCGCGGCGAACAGCCCGCCGCGGTCGATGTCGCCCACGACGACCACCGGCAGGTCGGCGTGCCGGGCCAGCCCGAGGTTGACGTAGTCGCTCGCGCGCAGGTTGACCTCCGCCGGGCTCCCGGCGCCCTCGGCGACCACGACGTCGAACCGCGCGGCCAGGTCGTCGTACGCCGCGTGCGCGGCCGCCGCGAGGTGGCGGCGGCCGGTCGCGAAGTCGGTCGCGGCCACCTCCCCGGCCGGTCGCCCCATCACCACGACGTGGCTGCGGCGGTCCGAGCCGGGCTTGAGGAGCACCGGGTTCATCGCCGGCTCCGGGGCGACCCGGGCGGCCAGCGCCTGCACCCACTGGGCGCGGCCGATCTCGGCCGGGGCGCCGTCCCGGTCGAGGCACACCATGGAGTTGTTGGACATGTTCTGGGCCTTGTACGGCGCCACCGCGACCCCGCGGCGGGCGAACGCGCGGCACAGGCCGGTGGTGACGACCGACTTGCCGGCGTCCGACGTCGTGCCGGCGACGAGCAGGCCGCTCACCGCGCGGGCCGTGCGGGCTGCTCGGCCGGCGCGCGCAGGAGGTAGGCGTCCATCACCCAGCCGGCCTCCCGGCGCGCCTCGGCCCGGGCGGACCGGACGTCGGCGAGCACGTCCCCGACCCGGCCCGCGACGAGGCGCTCGCCGACGGCCCCGAGGTTCGCGCCCCACCAGATCCGCCAGTCGGCCAGGGCGACCAGCCCGTCCAGGCTCGCGCCCGAGCCGAGCATCACCACGAGGTTCTCCTGGCCGGCCAGGACGTCCTGGGCCAGCCGGCGCGCGGTGGTGAGGTGCACCGGCTGGCCGATGTCGTGCAGCACCACCCGGTGCCGGGCGGCCAGCACCTGCGGGGCGCTGATGCCCGGCACCACGTCCCAGGTCAGCGGCGTCCGCTCGGCGGCCTGCTCGACCACCCGCAGCGTGGAGTCGTAGAGCGACGGGTCGCCCCACGCCAGGAACGCCGCGGTCCCGCCGCGGGCGGCCAGCTCCGCGGCGTACAGCTCGACCCGCTCAGCGTGCCACGCCCGCACGGCGGCGGGGTAGTCCGGCGGTCGCTCCCGGTCGCGCCGGGGGTCGGTCACCTCGACCAGGGGGAGGTCGAGCTCGGCGCAGACCTGCCGGCGCACCTCCAGCAGCTCGTCCTCGCCGCTCTTGCGCGCGGCCAGCACGTAGTCGGCACCGCGCAGCGCCCGGTCGCCCTCGCGGGTCAGGTGGTGGGGGCCCATGCCGATCCCCACCACGTGGACGTGGGTCACCGCGGCCCGCCCGCGCCCTCGCCGGCGCCGTCGTCCTCGAGGTCGCCCTCGACCTCGAGGTAGACCTTCTGCAGGGAGGCGAGCGTCTCGGGGTCCGGCACCTCCCACAGGCCCCGGTCGGCGGCCTCGTGCAGGCGCTCGACGATGCCGCGCAGCGCCCACGGGTTGGAGCGGCGCAGGAAGTCCTGGTTGGTCTCGTCGAGGACGTAGGAGGCGGCCAGCGACTCGTACATCCAGTCGTGCACCACCCCGGCGGTCGCGTCGAAGCCGAAGAGGTAGTCCACGGTCGCGGCGAGCTCGAAGGCGCCCTTGTAGCCGTGCCGCTGCATCGCGGCGATCCAGCGCGGGTTGACCACGCGGGCCCGGAAGACGCGGTTGGTCTCCTCCTGCAGGCTGCGGGTCCGCACCGCGTCGGGGGAGGTGGAGTCGCCGACGTACGCCTTGGGGTCCGCGCCGGTCAGCGCGCGGACGGTGGCGACCATCCCGCCGTGGTACTGGAAGTAGTCGTCGGAGTCGGCGATGTCGTGCTCGGTGCTGTCGACGTTCTTGGCGGCCACCTTGATCCGGCGGTACGCCGTGCGCATGTCGTCGGCGGCCGGCGCACCGTCGAGGCCGCGGCCGTAGGCGAAGCCGCCCCACGCGGTGTAGACCTCGGCCAGGTCGGCGTCGTCGCGCCAGCTGCCGGACTCGACGACCTGGAGGATGCCCGCGCCGTAGGACCCGGGCTTGGAGCCGAAGATCCGCGTGGTGGCCCGGCGCTCGTCGCCGTGCTCGGCGAGGTCGGCCCGGGCGTGCGCGCGGACGAAGTTGACGTCGTCGGGCTCGTCGAGGGCCGCGACCATCCGCACCGCGTCGTCGAGCATGGCGACCACGTGGGGGAAGGCGTCGCGGAAGAACCCCGAGATCCGGACCGTGACGTCGATGCGGGGCCGGCCGAGCTCCTCGAGGTCGATCACCGCCAGCTCCCCGACGCGCCGCGACATCTCGTCCCACACCGGCCGCACGCCGAGCAGCGCCAGCACCTCCGCGACGTCGTCGCCGGAGGTCCGCATCGCGCTGGTGCCCCACACCGAGAGGCCGACCGAGGTCGGGTGCTCCCCGGTCTCCTCGAGGTAGCGCTGCACCAGCGACTCGGCCATCGCCTGGCCGGTCTGCCAGGCCAGCCGCGACGGCACCGCCCGGGGGTCGACGGTGTAGAAGTTGCGTCCCGTCGGCAGCACGTTGACCAGGCCGCGCAGCGGCGAGCCGGACGGGCCGGCGGCGACGTACCCGCCGTCGAGCGCGTGCAGCAGGGTGTCCATCTCGTCGGTCGTGGCCGCGAGCCGGGGGACCACCTCGGTGGCGGCGAACCGCAGCGCCGCGCGCACGTCGGCGTCCTCGTGCAGCCCGTCGACGGCGGCGGGGTCCCAGCCGGCCCCGGCGAGTGCGGTGACCAGGCCCCGGGCCCGCTCCTCGAAGGCGTCCACCTCGGCCGTGCCGGCGCCCTCGGTGAGCCCGAGCGCGGCCCGCAGGCCGGGGACGGCGTGCCCGACGCCGCCCCAGACCTGCGAGGCGCGCAGGATGGCCAGCACCAGGTTGACCAGCGCCTCGCCGGTCGGCGGCTGGCCCAGCACGTGGAGCCCGTCGCGGATCTGGACGTCCTTGATCTCGCAGAGCCAGCCGTCGACGTGCAGCAGGAAGTCGTCGAAGTCGTCGTCCTCGGGCCGCTCCTCGAGGCCGAGGTCGCGGTGCAGCTCGGCGGCGCGCATGAGGGCCCAGATCTCACCGCGGATCGCCGGGAGCTTCGCCGGGTCCATCGCGGCGATGTTGCCGTGCTCGTCGAGCAGCTGCTCGAGGCGGGCGATGTCGCCGTAGGACTCCGCCCGCGCCATCGGCGGGACGAGGTGGTCGACGATCGTGGCGTGGGCGCGGCGCTTGGCCTGCGCGCCCTCCCCGGGGTCGTTGACGAGGAAGGGGTAGAACAGCGGCAGGTCGCCGAGCGCCGCGTCGGTGCCGCAGGCCGCGGACAGCGCGGCGTTCTTGCCCGGCAGCCACTCCAGGGACCCGTGCTTGCCCAGGTGCACCACGGCATGGGCGCCGAAGCCGCCCTCGGCCGCGGGCGCCTCGAGCCAGCGGTACGCCGCGAGGTAGTGGTGGGTGGGGGCGAGGTCGGGGTCGTGGTAGATCGCCACCGGGTTCTCCCCGAAGCCGCGCGGCGGCTGGATCAGCAGCACGACGTTGCCGGCGACGAGCGTGGCCAGCACGATCTCGCCGGCGTCGTTGACGAACAGGGTGCCGGGCGCCTCGCCCCAGGCCTCGGCCATCCCGTCGCGCAGCGCGGCCGGCAGGTCGGCGGTCCACGCGGCGTACTGCTCGGGGGTGATCCGCACGTGGGCGTCGGTGAGCTGGCCGGAGGTCAGCCACTCCTCGTCCTGGCCGCCGGCGGCGATCATCGCGTGGATGAGCGCGTCGCCGGCCTCGGTGTCGTCCTCGAGGTCGAGCCCCGGGACGGCGCCGGGGCCGCCGAGGTCGTAGCCGGCGTCGCGCAGCCGGCGCAGCAGCCGGACGGTCGAGACGGGGGTGTCGAGCCCGACGGCGTTGCCGATCCGCGCGTGCTTGGTGGGGTATGCCGAGAGCACGAGCGCCAGCTTCTTCTCGCTGTTGGGCACGTGGCGCAGCCGGGCGTGGTTGATCGCCAGGCCGGCGACGCGGCGGCAGCGCTCGGGGTCGGCGACGTAGCGGGGGAGCCCGTCGGCGTCGATCTCCTTGAACGAGAACGGCACGGTGATGACCCGGCCGTCGAACTCCGGGATCGCGACCTGGTTGGCCGAGTCCAGCGGCGTCACCCCGTCGTCGTTGGCCTCCCACTCCGCCCGGCTGCTGGTCAGGCACAGCCCCTGCAGGACGGGGACGTCGAGCGCGGCGATCCGCTCCACGTCCCAGCTCTCGTCGTCGCCCCCGGCGCTGGCCGAGGCCGGCACGCTGCCGCCCGCCGCGAGCACGGTGACGACGAGCGCGTCGAGCTCGCCGAGGGCCTCGAACAGCTCGTCGGGCGCGCTGCGCAGGGACCCGGCGAAGACCGGCACCCCGACGGCCCGGCCGGTCGCGTCGATCGCGTCGGCCAGGGCGTGGACGAAGGCGGTGTTCCCGCTGGCCTGGTGGGCCCGGTAGTACAGGACGCCCACCCGGGGGAGGGACGGGTCGACGGGCCGGTCGGCCGCCTGCGGGCGCTGGGCGAGGCCCCAGGACGGGATCTGCGCCGGCGGCTCGAAGCCCTCGCCGGTGAGCAGCACGGTGTCGGAGAGGAACGCGTGCAGCTGGGCGAGGTTGTCCGGGCCGCCCTCGGCGAGGTAGCGGTGCGCCTCGGCGGCCACGCCGATCGGCACGGTCGACAGCTCCATCAGCTCCGCGCTCGGCTGCTGCTCCCCGCCGAGCACCACCACCGGCACCCCGGTCTCCCGGATCCGCCGGAACCCCCCGCACAGGTCCTGCGGCCCGCCGAGGATGCGGGCGACGACCAGGTCGGCGCCCTCGATGGTCTCGGCCATCGACTGGTGGCCGGGCCGGGACGGGTTCGCCAAGGTGTAGTCCGCGCCGCTCGCGCGGGCCGACAGCAGGTCGGTGTCGGACGTGGAGAGCAGGCAGATGCGCGTGGACGCGGCCATGGCCGGGTTCCTCCTCCGGGGTTCTCGCCCCGTCGAACGGTCGGATCGAGCCCCAGCGCAAGTGTCTGGCTGACGGCCCGGAGGCCGCGTCACAGTGGCGGAACCGCCCCGGAGTCTCACCGGGTTCCTGTGCGAGAGGCGTGCCCGGCACCCTACGGGAGCGCGGCGTCGCGCGGGCGTTCCCCGGCACCCGGCGGCACCGGAGCCGCACCGGGCTGCACCGCTGCTGTGGCGCACCTCTCAGCCCGGGACCCTCCCGACCGGGGCACTGACAAGGGTGCGGTATGGCCCCGTCACAGTGGGTCGTCGGCAAGGAAGCCCTGCGCTGAGCGATCAGGAGAACGACCCGTGCAGCCTGACGGTAACGACGTCCACAGCACCTCCGCCACGAGCGGTCCCGCCCACGACGGGCCGCCCGGCGCGGCAGGGTCGTCGGCGGCGTACGACGCGCTCCTCGTGGGCGGCGGGATCATGTCCGCCACCCTCGCGACGCTGCTGCACCAGGTCGAGCCGACCTGGCGGATCGGCATCGTCGAGCGCCTCGACGAGCTGGCCCAGGAGTCCTCGGGGCCGTGGAACAACGCGGGCACCGGGCACGCCGCGCTGTGCGAGCTGAACTACTCGCCGCAGCGGCCCGACGGGTCGGTCGACGTCAGCAAGGCGATCGAGGTCAACGAGCAGTTCCAGGTCACCCGGCAGCTGTGGTCCTTCCTCGTCGAGAACGGCGCGCTGCCGGACCCCTCGACGTTCATCCACCCCAGCCCGCACCTGTCGTTCGTGTGGGGTGCCGAGAACGTCGAGTACCTCCGCCGCCGCCACGCGCTGCTCGCCGAGCACCCGCTCTTCGCCGGCATCGAGCTCACCGAGGACCCCGACGTCATCGCCGAGTGGGCGCCGCTGCTGATGGCGGGCCGGGACCGCTCCGAGCCGGTCGCGGCGACCCGTGCCCTCGGCGGCACCGACGTCGACTTCGGCTCGCTGACCCGGCAGCTGGTCACCGGCCTCGCCGACAGCGGGGCCGTGCGCCTGCACCTCGGCACCGAGGTGCGCCGGCTGACCCGCACCCCCGAGGGCTGGCACGTGACCGGCACGCACGACTTCGACACCACCGCACGCTTCGTGTTCGTCGGCGCCGGCGGGCAGGCGCTGACCCTGCTCCAGCGCTCGGGCATCGAGGAGATCCGCGGCTACGGCGGCTTCCCGGTCAGCGGCGAGTTCTGGCGCACGACCAACCCCGAGATCGTCGCCCGGCACCAGGCCAAGGTCTACGGCAAGGCCGCCGTCGGCGCCCCGCCGATGTCGGTCCCGCACCTCGACACCCGGGTCGTCGACGGCGCCCCGAGCCTGATGTTCGGGCCGTACGCCGGCTTCAGCCCGCGCTTCCTCAAGCACGGCTCGCTCTTCGACCTGCTGCGGTCGGTGCGGCTGCACAACCTGCGGCCGATGCTGCAGGCCGGCCTGCGCAACCTCGGCCTCGTCGTCTACCTGGTCCAGCAGCTGCTGGCCAGCAAGAAGGCTCAGCTGAAGGAGCTCCAGGCGTTCTTCCCCGACGCCCGCGCGGAGGACTGGGAGAAGATCACCGCCGGCCAGCGCGTCCAGGTGATCAAGGACGTCCCGGGCCAGGGGGGCGTGCTGCAGTTCGGCACCGAGGTGATCACCGCCCGGGACGGCAGCATCGCCGGCCTGCTCGGCGCCTCGCCGGGCGCCTCGACCGCCGTCCCGGCGATGCTCGACGTGATGGCCCGCTGCTTCCCCGACGAGATGGCCGACTGGCGTCCCTCGCTGGAGAAGGCGATCCCCAGCTACGGCCGCCGGCTCAGCGACGACCCGGAGCTGGCGCGCACGGTCCTCGCCCAGACGTCGTACAGCCTCGACCTCGACGGCGCGGCCCCGCCCACCCGCTGAGCGGGCGCCGGGGCCGCGGTCCCGGGGTGGACCCGGTCGCCGGTGGGTTCAGGACCGGCAGATCGCTGCCTCGACGGTGCGGCTGACGGCCGCCAGCTGCTCGAGGTCGTGCGGCAGCGCGTTGACGGTGACGACGGCCCACCGGCCGTCGGCGGTCACCAGGTTGCGGGTGGTGAAGCCCTGGATGTCCCCGCCGTGGCCCCAGCCGGTGACGTCGCAGCCGAGCCGGTGCTCGGCCAGGCCCAGGCCGTAGCGCCAGCCCGGGTCGGCGTCGAAGCCGGGGGCGCGCACGGTCTCCTTCATCTCCGCCAGCTGCGCGGCCGGCAGCAGGTCACCGCCCAGCAGGGCCTGCATGAACCGGCCGAGGTCGCGCGGCGAGGAGACCAGCTGACCGGCCGCCCAGCCCAGCGAGGGGTCCATCCGGGTCAGGTCGTGCCAGCGGCCGCCCCGCTCGTCGCTGTGGTACCCGTGCCCGTGGGTCCCGCGGATCCGCTGCTCGCCCGGGTGCGGCCAGTAGGTGTCGTCGAGCTCGAGCGGAGCGACGACCCGCTTGCGGATCTCCTCGCCGACCGGGCGTCCGGTGACGCGCTGGACGAGCATCCCGAGCACGACGTAGTTGGTGTTGCTGTACGCCCAGCGCCTGCCGGGCGTGAAGGCGAGGTCCTCGGCGAGGGCGGCGTCGAGAAGGTCGTGCGGCTCGAAGTAGGTGTGCGCCACCGACCGCAGGGAGCCGCCGCCCTCGATGACCAGGGTGTCGTAGTCGGGCAGGCCGCTGGTCTGCTGGAGCAGCTGGCGCACGGTGATCCGGCGCCCGTCCCCGCCGCGGCCGCGGACGACGCCGGGGAGGTACCGCTCGACCTTCGCGTCGAGGTCGACCTCGCCCTCGGCGACGAGCTGGAGCACGACGGTGGCCGTGAACATCTTGGTGTTGCTCGCGATCCGCACGCGGCCGTCCTTCGGCAGCGGCGCGCCGGTCTCGAGGTCGCCGGCGCCGGCGCGGTAGGTGCGGACCTTCCCGTCCGAGCCGCGGACGGTGGCGACCACGCCGGGGAAGCCGGCCCGGTCGACGAGCCGGTCGAGCCGGCGCTGGAGGCCGGCGTCGTCGGCGGCGTCGGGCTGGGCCGTCGTGGTGGCGGTGGCGGTGGCGGTGGAGAGCAGGCCGAGCGGCAGGACGGCGGCCGTGGCGGCGAGGGCGGTGCGGCGGAGCAGGGTGGTGGGTGACATCGAGTTCTCCTTCATCGGTGGGATGGGGTGGGTCAGGGGCGGGCGACGCGGGCGGCGACCGTCGGGACGGTGCCGGCGACGCTCACCACCAGCACCAGGCCGAGCAGCACGCCGTACGCCGTGACGTCGAGCGCCGGCACCGCGGCGCCGAGCAGCCCGAAGGACGTGCCGAGCACGGCGGGGACGACGGCGAGGGTCCCGATCGCGACGGCGGCGACGGCGACGAGCAGGGACTCGACGAACGCCATCCGCACCAGCTGGGGCCGGGTGGCGCCGATCCGGCCCAGCAGCCGCAGCTCGTCGCGCCGGCCGACGGTCGACATCACCAGCGCGTTGCCGGCGCCGAGGAGCACGAAGGCCAGCAGGGCGAGCAGCAGCACGGTGGAGAGCCGCTGCTCGGCGGCGTCGGCGCTGGTGGCCGACGCGACGTACGCCACGGTCGTGGTCGCATCGATGGCGGCGCCGTCCAGCGCGGCGGTCGTCGCGGCGGCGTCGTCGGTGTCGACGAGCACGGTGTCGGCGCTGGTCTCGACGCCGAGGGCGGCGGTGGTCGCGGTGCCCACCGTGTAGTCGCCGAAGCCGAGGCCCCGGTCGTAGACCGCCGCGACCCGCAGCTCGGCCGTCCCTCCGCCGGCGACGCGGACGGCGACGGTCTCGCCCGTCCCGGCGCCGGAGAGCAGGCGGGCGTCGGTGCTGACGGCGACCGTGCCGGGCTCGTCCAGGGCGGCGAGGGAGCCGTCGACGACGTCGGGGTCGTACGCCGCCGGGTCGGTGCCCTCGGCGAGGACGCGCAGCGCGGCGGACTCCCACGACAGGCTCTCCAGGCCGGGGACGTCCTCGTCGTCGGTGCGGACCCGGGCGGGGACCGTGGCGACCGGGGTGGTGCCGGTGACGCCCGGTGCGCCGGACACGGCTGCGAGGCCGGCGTCGTCGAGCCCGTCCGGTGCGGTGACCACCAGGTCGGCGGAGATGCCTGCGGTGAGCTGCTGGACGGCGGCGTCGTGGACGGCCTCGCCGGTGCTGGTCTGCACGGTGCCCACCGCGACGACGGTCGCGAGCGGCACGACGACCGCGGTGAGCCGGCGGGCCGAGCCGCGGGTCGCGGCGAGGGCCAGCCGGGTGACGGGGGAGCGGCGGGCACCGGTCCCGGCGGAGGCGAGGACGCGCTGCACGAGCAGCGGGCCGGCCAGGGCGGCGGCGCCGACCAGCAGCATGGCCGAGGTGGCGGCGGTGGCGCCGCCGACGGTGCCCGGGACCACGAGCGGCGAGCCCGCCGCGACCAGCCCGAGGACGGCGGTCCCGAGGGCGGCGGTGCGGCGCACCCGGCCGACCTCGCGCGGCTCGACCAGCGTCGAGCGCAGCGCGGCGGTCGGCGGCAGCCGCAGGGTGTCGCGGGCGGCGAGCCGCCCGGCGACGACGGCGACCGCCCCGAGGACGAGCACGGCCGAGAGTGCCGGCCAGGGCGAGACGGTCGGGGTGAAGCCGGCCGGGACGAGGGAGGCGTCGACCAGCAACGGGGTGGTCCACCGGGCGGCCACGAGGCCGGCCACGGAGCCGACCGGGCCGGCGACGGCTGCGAGCAGCAGCAGCTCGGCGGTCACCACGCGGCGTACCTGCCCGTGCGTGGCGCCGACGGCGCGCAGGACGGCGAGGTCGCGCTGCCGGGGCCGCATGGCGAGCACGACGGTGGCGGCGACGACCAGGACGACGACGACCAGCGCGGTGCCCAGGTAGGAGCTGGCGAGCGCGACCAGGGTGGCGCCGTCGGGGCCGCCGTCGACCGACGGCCCGGTGCGGAGGCCGGACTCGACGAGGACGCCGCCGGCCGAGAGCAGGGCCGCCGCGGCGACCAGGGCGAGGAGGGTGCCGACAAGGGATCCGGGGTGCGCGGCGACGGCCGAGCGGGCGAGGCGCCACATGTCAGGCACCCGCCGTCGTGCGCAGGGCGGCGGCGGCGACCAGGTCGGCCGTCGGGTGGTCGATCCGGTCGCGGAGCCGGCCGTCGGCCAGCACCAGCACGCTGTCGGCGGTGGCCGCGACGTGGGGGTCGTGGGTGACCACGACGACGGTCTGGCCGAACCGGTCGGCGGTGGAGCGCAGCGCGGCGAGCACCTGCTTGCCCGTCGCGGAGTCGAGGGCGCCGGTCGGCTCGTCGGCGAACACGACGGTGGGGCGGGTGACCAGCGCCCGGGCGATGGCGACGCGCTGCGCCTGGCCGCCGGAGAGCTCCACCGGGCGGCGCTGCTCGAGGCCGCCGAGGCCGAGCGCGGCGACCAGCTCGGCCTGCCAGGCCGGGTCGGTCGACGCCCCGGCCAGCAGCAGGGGCAGCGCGATGTTGTCGGCGACCGAGAGGTGGCCCACCAGGTTGTAGGCCTGGAAGACGAAGCCGACGTAGCGGCGGCGCAACCGCGTCAGCGCGTCCGGCGACAGGCCGCCCAGGTCGTGGTCGCCGACCAGGACGCGTCCGCTGGTCGGGGTCTCGAGGCCGGCGGCGCAGTGCAGGAAGGTCGACTTGCCCGATCCGGACGCGCCGACGACCGCGGTGAACGAGCCGGCCGGCAGCGCCAGCGAGAGCCCCCGCAGCGCGTGCACCGGCTCGGGGCCGGCGTAGGTGTGGCGGACGTCGTCGAGGAGGACGGCGGTCGCGGTGCGGGTCGTGCTGAGCGTGGGAGTGGGGGTCTGCATCGGTGCTCCTGGGGTCGTCGTGGGGATGTCCACGACGCTAGGAACCGGCGGCCCCCGCCACGAGCCGCCAAAGGACCAACCTGCGCGGTTGCATCCTTCGATGGAGGTGGCCCGCGACGGCCCGCGAACCTTTCCGGAGCCGGCGGCGTCGTACCCGCGAAACCACTCGGAACAGCAACCTGGAGAGGACCTCGCATGACCACGTTCCCGACCCGCCTCGGCACCGCAGCGCTCACCGCGGTGCTGCTCGCCACCTCACCCCTCGGCCTCGTCCCGCGGGCCGACGCCGCCGTCCTGGAGGGCACGCCGGGTCGCGACCGGCTGCCGGGAACGGCGCAGGACGACGTGATCCGCCTGTACGGCGGGAACGACGGCTCGCGCGGGCTCGCCGGTGACGACCGGATCGTCGGCGGCGACGGACGCGACGGCCTGTACGGCGGCGACGGGGACGACCGGGTGATGGGCGGCCCGGGGCGCGACAACCTGTTCGGCGGCGCGGGGTACGACGTCATCGTCGGCGGTGCCGGCGCCGACCAGGTGTGGGCCGATCCCGACGGCGTGGACGACCTGGTGCTCACCGGGGGTGGCGACGACCACGCGCTGGTCTACGGCGGCGACCGGATGCGGGCGGGCGCCGGCGACGACGTCATCCGCCCGACGTCGGTCAACCCGAAGCGGATGGAGATCTGGTGCGGTCCCGGTCGTGACGAGGTGCTGCTGCCCAACGGCGGCGACGTCGGCGAGCCCGACCCCACCCGGCCGATCGTCCACGACTGCGAGGTCGTGAAGATCGACCCGTTCCACTGAGCGCAGCGGCGCTGCTCGTCAGTCCGAGCCGCCGCAATGTCCGGGCCACCCCTGGTCTGCGGCGGGTGGGACGCGTTCGCGCTCCGGTAGGCAGGGTTGAGCAGGACCCCGTCGGCCGCTCGCTCCGTGAGCCGCCGGGTCCAGGTCGAGGCGCCGCGGGCCGGGGCGGGGAGCAGCGTGCGCCGTCGACCGGCCTCATCCGCAGTCCCACGGCTCACCTCCTCGGGCCCGTCAGTGTGCGAACGCCGGAGCAAGCAGAGACGGGGTGCGCTCGGCCCGTCGAGGAGCTGGCCGGGCGTGCCTGTGCCCCGCCGGTTGGTTGCTCCGGCGGGGTGTGGGGCGGGGCGGCTACTGGTCGGGCGGGTCGGTGGTCTCGTGGGTGCCGTGGTGGTCGACGCGGTAGGTGAGCCCTGTGGGGCTGCGCCACAGGTAGGTCCCTGGTCGGGGTGTGTGTTGGTGCCAGACGGTGTGGGTCTTGGCGCGGTGGTGGCGCCTGCACAGGGGGGCGATGTTCTCGGTCGCGGTGGGTCCGCCCCTGCTGTGGGGGATGACGTGGTCGTCGTCGACCTTGCTGGTGGTGTGGGCGGGGCGGGTGCACCAGGGGAAGACGCAGTGGTGGTCGCGCAGCCGGGTCTGGACGGAGAGGCGGTCGGGGACCTCGTAGGCCTCGACGTGGATCCGTTCGTTCAGGTCGATCACGGGCTTGACGGTGATGGGTGCGCCGTCGCGGGCGGCGCGGGTGCACCACTCGGCGAGCTGGGTGGTGAGCACGAACCCCCTGGTGGCTTCGACCCGGGTGACGCGGTCGAGTTCACCATCTGCCTTCTGGTGGACGTGGACGACCAGGGGTGTGGGGTCGGTGTCGAACTGCAGCTGGAGCTGGCGGCGGGCCATGTCGCCGGCGGCCATCGCCCGCCGCGCGCCCTCAGCCTCTTTCGAGCCGAGCTGGGCGAGGCGGGCGGCGCCCTTGGTGATCGCGTCCTCGAGGTCGAGGGCGTCGGCGAGGTCGAGGGTGCCCCAGATGTCGACGTGGCCGTCGTAGGAGACCTGTCGGGTCTGGATGGTGAAGTGGCGTGCTTCGGTGCGTTCGTACCGGACCCGTTCGGCTTCGGCGGGGTCGAACCGGACCAGTGCTTCGTCGAGGAGCCGGTCGAGCGCGGCGGGGCCGATGGTGGCGGCGACGGGGGCGACGTGGGTGTCCACGAACCCCGCACCGGCTTTGGGCAGGTGCAGGGTGCGCCGGGCGATGGACCGCGCTTTCCACGCCGGGAGGGCGAGGTTGGTGACCTTCGCCCAGGTCCGGGGGAGGCGGTAGCGCAGCTCGAGGGCCTCGGCGAGGTAGGCGCGGCCGGCGTCCTCGGACTTCCCGATCCCGGCGGCGAACTCGATGACGGCGAACTCGCTCACCAACGGTGCGCCGTCCCCGGCGAGGCCGACGGCTTTGTCGCCGAACCCCTTCAGCGTCGACCACGCCGAGGCGGTGCTGATTGATTCGGCGGGGTGCATCACGCACCACTGCACCGCCGCCTGGAGCAGCTCTGCCTCGGCGGCGTTCGCCGCGCGCTGGATCGCACGTGCAGCGGCGAGCACGTCGGCTGGGGTGTCCAGCGGGTGCTCGAGCGTCGCGGGGAGGGCCATGGCCTTATTCTACTCGCACGTGTGTTCGAATGGAAGGTGTGCGGCGACGTTGTGGATTGGCGACGGGGGCTCGACGACGCTCGCTGCTCGACCAGCAGCGGGCTGGCGACGGTGCGCGACCCACGGTGTGCCCGTCCTGTAGCCGCCACCACCGCGACCACCCACCTCACGTAGGCCGCAGGTCGGCTGCCTGGGGTCTCGACGACGCTCGCCGGGGCTCGCTGCTCGACCAGCAGTGCAGGGTCTCGACGACGCTCGCCGGGGCTCGCTGCTCGACCAGCGGTGCGGGGTCTCGACGACGCTCGCCGGGGCTCGCTGCTCGACCAGCGGTGCGGGGTCTCGACGACGCTCGCCGGGGCTCGCTGCTCGACCGGCAGCGCGGGGGTCTCGACGACGCTCGCCGGGGCTCGCTGCTCGACCAGCGGTGGGGGTCTCGACGACGCTCGCCGGGGCTCGCTGCTCGACCAGCGGTGGGGGTCTCGACGACGCTCGCCGGGGCTCGCTGCGTGCGTCAGTCGGGGACGTCGACGACCTTGTTCTGGTAGGCCCAGACGGCGGCCTGGAGGCGGGAGCGGACGCCGAGCTTGGGGAGGATCCGTGCGAGGTGGGACTTGACGGTGGAGACCTCGAGGACGAGCTGCTGGGCGATCTCGTCGTTCGACATGCCCTGCGCGAGCAACAGCACGATGTCGAGCTCGCGTGCGGTGAGCAGGTCGGTCCCCCGGGCGACCGTGACGGGCTGGCTGCGACGGCGCTCGAGCACCTCGCCGACCACGCGCTTGGTGAGCGAGTCGTCGAGCGTGCCGTTGCCGGCGGCGACGGAGCGGACGGCGCGGACGAGCACCTCGGGCTCGGCGTCCTTGAGCTGGAAGCCGGCCGCACCCGCCTCGAGCGCCCCGAACAGGTAGTCGTCGATCTCGAACGTCGTCAGCACCAGCACCGGAACCGGGTCCTCGACGCCGGGCCCGGCCAGGGCGCGGGTCGCGGCGATGCCGTCCATGACCGGCATCCGGATGTCCATGCAGACCACGTCCGGGCGCAGCCGGCGGGCGACCTCGACCGCCTCGCGGCCGTCGACGGCGGTGCCGACGACCTCGATGTCCGGCTCGGCGCCGAGCAGGGTCACGAGGCCGGCTCGCACCAGCGCCTGGTCGTCGGCGACGACCACCCGGACCACAGGACCACCCACAGGACCACTCGCAGGACCAGTCACGCGACCTCCCCCTCCCGCGGCAGCCGCAACCGCACCTGCCACCCGCCATCATCGGTGGGGCCGACGTCGAGGTCGGCGCCGGTGAGCGCGGCGCGCTCCCGCATCCCCACGAGACCGAAGCCCCCGGCGGCTCCCGGCGACCCGGCGGACCCCGCCGCCGCGCCGTCGGCCGGTCCGTTGCGGACGACCACCTCGACGACGCGGTCGTCGCGCGCGTCGACGGTCACCGAGCAGGCCGCCCCGGGGGCGTGCCGGGCGGCGTTGGCGAGAGCCTCCTGGACGGCGCGGTACGCCGCGAGCTGGGCCAGCGGGCCGACCTCGCGGGCCGCGGCCTGCTCGTCGCCCAGCACCGCCAGGGCGACCTCGCGGCCGGTGGCGGCGACGTCGGCCACCAGGGCCCGGACGCCGGCCAGCGTCTCCGGGCGCGCGTCGGAGGCGGGGTCGCCCTCGCGCAGCAGGCCGACCAGGCTGCGCAGGTCGCGCAGGACCGACCTGCTCTGCTGGCGCACCTGGCGCGCGGCCTCCTGGGCGCCGTCGGGGTCGGTCAGGACCTGGCGCTCGAGGGCGGAGGCCATGACGGCGATCCCGGAGAGGTGGTGGGCGGCGATGTCGTGCAGCTCGCGCGCCATGGCGGTCCGCTCCCGGTCGACGGCCGCCCGGACCAGCGCGCTCTGCTCGCGGGCGACCGCGCGCCGCTCGTCCTCGCGGGCCCGCCGGCTCTCGCGGACGGCGGCCACCCAGCTCGCCACGACGAGCACGAGGGCGAGCGTCCCGACGGTCTGGACGACCGCCAGCCCGATCGCGCTCCCGACGGCCAGGCCGGAGTCGCGACCGGCGAGCGCCCCGCCGGCGGCGACGAGCACCGCGGTCACGGCGAGAGCCGGGACGAGCGTGCGCAGGGGGCGGGTGGTCACCGCGACGTACACGGCGAGCACGACCGCCAGGGTGGTCAGGCTGGTGGCGTCACGCGCCCCGGCCAGGGCGGCGAGCGGGGCGGCGACGCCGGTCGCGACCAGCACCGTCCGCGGCCGGAGCCGGGCCCGGGCGAGCGCCCCCGCCTGCGCCAGGAGGGCCACGACCGTGACCCACCACGCCGTACCGCCGGTCGCGGGCAGGGCGGCGGCGTCCTCGGCCTCGAGCGCGGTCGTCGCCAGGAGGGTGCCGACCGAGACGACCGCGCAGCCGACGGCGAGCAGCGCGGCGCGGCGGGTGCGAGGGCTCGGTCCGTGCGGCGACGTACCCACCCCCTCGTCCCCTCGTCCGGCTCCCCGCCGGTGCGCCCGGCGAGCCCGGCGAGCGTAGCGAGCGCCCGGTGCGGCCGGCTCAACCGACGAGGACGCGCATGAGGATCGCGAGGACGGCGGCCAGCGAGCCCGCCGCGGCGAGGAGCAGCACGCCGCCGTACCGGCCGAGGGTGACGAGGCCGGTGTTCAGGGAGGACACGAAGGAGGACATGTCCTCGACGCTAGGTCCGCGCAGCGCCGCCGGAAGGCCCTTGACGGGTCCTTGACGCCCCCGTGACGCCGACCTGACGCCCCGTCCGAGGCACCCCGCCGACGCGCCCCGCCCACACCCGCCCGGCGCCCACTGACGCCCGCCCACACCCGCGGGACGAGCCGGGCTGTGGCGCGGCCGACACCGTCGGCAAGACGGCGTCAATGGCCGTCAAGAACGCGTCAAGACGGCGTCCGGGGCACCGCGGCGGGTCTTGTCTGGGCCGCATGAGTCTTGAGAGCGGCCTTCTCGTCGCAGCAGTCGTCGCCATCGCGGCCTACCTGCTCGCGGCCCTGATCCTCCCGGAGCGTTTCTAGTGTCCGACACCGTCGCGGGGCTGCTGCAGGTAGCGGCCCTCGTCCTCCTGCTGGCACTGGTGCACGTGCCCCTCGGCGACTACATGGCCCGGGTCTTCACCAGCAGCAAGCACCTGCGCGCCGAGCGCGCGCTCTACCGCCTGACCGGGGTCGACCCCCAGGCCGACCAGACGGCCAAGTCCTACGCCGTGAGCGTGGTCGGGTTCTCCCTCGTCAGCCTCGTGGTGCTGATGGGGATCCTCCTCGGCCAGGCGTACCTGCCCTTCGACCGGGACCTGCCCGGCATGGGCTTCTGGATGTCCTTCAACACCGCCGCGTCGTTCGTGGCCAACACCAACTGGCAGTCCTACGGCGGTGAGTCGACCCTCGGCTTCGCCGCCCAGATGGCCGGCCTGGCGGTGCAGAACTTCCTCTCCGCAGCGGTCGGCATCGCGGTCGCCGTCGCGCTGGTCCGGGGCTTCACCCGGGTGCGCAGCGGCCGGATCGGGAACTTCTGGGTCGACCTCACCCGCGGCACGCTGCGGATCCTGCTGCCGATGGCGTTCCTCGCGGCCGTCCTGCTGATGGCCGGCGGCGTCGTGCAGAGCTTCTCGGACTCGACGATGGACACCCTCGCCGGGCACAGCCAGGTGCTGACCGGTGGCCCGGTGGCCAGCCAGGAGGCCATCAAGGAGCTCGGCACCAACGGCGGCGGCTTCTACAACGCCAACTCCGCGCACCCCTTCGAGAACCCCAACGGCTACACGAACCTGCTCGAGATCTTCCTGATGCTGGTGATCCCGATCAGCCTCACCCGGACCCTCGGCACGATGCTCGGCAACCGCCGGCAGGGCCTCGCGGTCCTCGGCACGATGGTGTTCCTGATGGCGGTCTCCCTGACCGTCCTCACCGCGGCCGAGGCCGGCGGCCGCGGCCAGTCCGCCCAGGCGGCAGGTGCGGCGATGGAGGGCAAGGAGACCCGGTTCGGCGAGTGGGCCTCGGCCCTCTTCGGCATGGTCTCCACCGGTACGTCGACCGGCGCGGTGAACGCCTCGCACGACTCCTTCACCCCGACCGGCGGCGGCTCGGTCATGGTCAACATGATGCTCGGCGAGATCACGCCCGGCGGCGTGGGATCCGGCATCTACGGCATCCTCGTGATGGCCGTCGTGGCGGTCTTCATCGCCGGGCTGATGGTCGGCCGCACGCCGGAGCTGTTCGGCAAGAAGATCGGCTCGCGGCAGATGACGTACGTCGCCCTCTACACCCTCACCACCCCCGCCCTCGTGCTCGTCGGCACCGGCGTCGCGATCTCGCTCGGCTCGACCCCCAACGCGATGGGCAACCCCGGCGGCCACGGCTTCAGCGAGGTGCTCTACGCCTACACCTCCGGCGCCAACAACAACGGCAGCGCCTTCGGCGGCATCACCGTCACCTCGGACTTCTTCCAGATCACCATCGGGCTGGCGATGCTGCTCGGCCGGCTGGTCCCGATCGTCCTGGTGCTGCTGCTCGCCGGCTCGCTCGCCGAGCAGGCCACGGTGCCCACGACCGCCGGCACCCTGCCCACCCACAAGCCGCTGTTCGCGGCGCTCCTCGTGGCCGTGATCCTCGTGCTCACCGGCCTCACCTACTTCCCCGCCCTGTCCCTCGGACCCATCGCAGAGGCCCTCGCATGACCGTCACCCCAGCGCCGGCGCAGCAGAACCGCCGTCCGGCTCCCCGCCTCACCCTGCGCCTGCTCGCGGGCCAGGCGCTCGAGCAGCTCCCGGAGGCGCTGCGCAAGCTCGACCCGCGGCACCTGTGGCGCTCGCCGGTCATGTTCCTCGTGTGGCTCGGGTCGGTGGCGACCACCGTCGCCGCCGTCGCCGACCCCAGCGTGTTCGCCGTCAGCCTCGCGGTCTGGCTCTGGCTGACCGTCGTCTTCGGCAACCTCGCCGAGGCCGTCGCCGAGGGGCGCGGCAAGGCGCAGGCCGCCTCGCTGCGGGCCGCCCGGAGCGACACCCAGGCGCGCCGGCTCGACCCCGCGGGCGGTGCGGAGACGCAGGTCCCCAGCACCCAGCTGCGCGTCGGCGACCTGGTGGTCGTCGAGGCCGGCGAGGTCGTGCCCGGTGACGGCGAGATCGTCGAGGGCATCGCCTCGGTCGATGAGTCGGCGATCACCGGCGAGTCCGCCCCGGTCATCCGCGAGGCCGGCGGCGACCGCAGCGCGGTCACCGGCGGCACCACGGTGCTCTCGGACCGGATCGTCGTCCGGATCACCGCCGCCGCGGGCGAGACGTTCCTCGACAAGATGATCGCCCTGGTCGAGGGGACCTCCCGGCGCCGTACCCCCAACGAGATCGCGCTGTCGATCCTCCTGGTGAGCCTGACGCTGGTCTTCCTCGCCGCGGTGGCGACGCTCGCGCCGATGGCGGAGTACGCCGGCGCGCCGCAGGACCTGGTGGTGCTGGTCGCCCTGCTGGTCTGCCTGATCCCCACCACCATCGGCGCGCTGCTCTCCGCGATCGGCATCGCCGGCATGGACCGGCTGGTGCGGGTCAACGTGCTGGCCATGTCGGGCCGGGCCGTCGAGGCCGCGGGCGACGTCAGCACGCTGCTGCTCGACAAGACCGGCACGATCACCTACGGCAACCGGCGTGCCAGCCGGTTCCTCCCGGCGCCGGGGGTCAGCGACGGCGAGCTGCGCGACACCGCCCGCCTGTCCAGCATCGCCGACCAGACGCCCGAGGGGCGCTCGATCGTGGAGTTGGCCCTCCAGCAGGGCGCCGACGACGGCGACCTTCCCTCCGGGGCGACGTTCGTCGAGTTCACCGCCCAGACCCGGATGTCGGGCGTCGACCTGGCCGACGGCACGGAGGTCCGCAAGGGCGCCGCGACCGCCGTCGCGACCTGGCTCGGCGGCACGCCGGAGCCGGCCGTGACCGACGCCGTGGAGGAGATCTCGCGCGCCGGCGGCACGCCGCTGGTCATCGCCTGCAAGCCGGGCGGCGCCGCGGGCGGCCCGGGCCGGGTGCTCGGCGTCGTGCACCTCAAGGACGTCGTCAAGGACGGCATGACCGAGCGGTTCGCCGAGCTCCGCTCGATGGGCATCCGCACGGTGATGATCACCGGCGACAACGCCCTGACCGCCCGTGCCATCGCCGACGAAGCGGGTGTCGACGACTTCCTCGCCGAGGCCACGCCCGAGGACAAGATGGCCTACATCCGCAAGGAGCAGGCCGGTGGCCGGCTGGTCGCGATGACCGGCGACGGCACCAACGACGCCCCGGCGCTGGCCGCCGCGGACGTCGGCGTCGCGATGAACAGCGGGACGGCGGCGGCCAAGGAGGCCGGCAACATGGTCGACCTCGACTCCGACCCGACCAAGCTCATCGACATCGTCGCGATCGGCAAGCAGCTGCTCATCACCCGCGGCGCGCTGACGACGTTCTCCATCGCCAACGACGTGGCGAAGTACTTCGCGATCATCCCGGCGATGTTCGTGGTGGCCTACCCCTCGCTCGACGCGCTCAACATCATGGGGCTGGCCACGCCGCAGTCGGCGATCCTCTCGGCGGTCGTCTTCAACGCGCTGGTCATCGTCGCGCTCATCCCGCTCGCCCTGCGCGGCGTGCGGTTCCGCGCCGCGTCGGCCACCGCGATCCTGCGCCGCAACATGCTCGTCTTCGGTGTCGGCGGCGTCGTCGTGCCGTTCGTCGGCATCAAGCTCATCGACCTCGTCGTCTCCACCATCCCAGGGATCGGCTGACCACCATGCTCACCACACTGCTCACCGACCTCGCCCGCCAGAGCCTCGCGGGCCTGCGTCTCCTGCTCGTCCTCACCGTCGTCCTCGGCATCGGCTACCCGACCGCCGTGTGGGGCGTCGGCCAGGTCCTCGGCGACCGCGCCGCCGGCCAGCCGGTCACCTTCGACGGCGAGGTGGTCGGGTCCCGGCTGCTGGGCCAGCAGTTCGAGGACGACGAGCTCTTCCGCTCCCGGCCCTCGGCCAACGACCACGACAGCCTCGCGTCCGCGCCCAGCAACCTCGGCCCCTCCAACGAGGACCTGCTGGACCTGATCGCCGAGCGCCGCGCCGAGGTGGCCGAGCGCGAGGGCGTCGACCCGGCGGAGGTGCCCGCGGACGCGGTCGCCGCGTCCGGCTCCGGCCTCGACCCGCACATCTCCCCGGAGTACGCCGCGCTGCAGGCTCCGCGCGTCGCCCGCGCCGCGGGCCTGGACCTCGCGGAGGTCGAGGACCTGGTCGAGGAGCACACCGACGGCCGCGGGCTCGGCTTCCTCGGCGAGCCCGGGGTCAACGTGCTCGAGCTCAACCTCGCCCTCGTCGAGCGGCGGGGGTGACCCCCGGCAGGATGGAGCCCGTGGAGGACGGCGTGGGCGGCAGGGGGGACGGCGCCGCGCGCCCCGAGCGAGGCCGGCTGCGCGTCTACCTCGGCGCTGCGCCGGGCGTCGGCAAGACGATGGCGATGCTCGACGAGGGCCACCGGCGCCTCGAGCGGGGCACCGACGTGGTGGTCGGGTACGTCGAGACCCACCAGCGGCCCCGGACGGTCGAGGCCGTCGAGGGGCTCGAGGTGGTCCCGCGCCGCACGATGACCTACCGGGGCACGGCGCACGAGGAGATGGACCTCGACGCCGTCCTGGCCCGGTCGCCGGCCGTGGTGCTCGTCGACGAGCTCGCCCACACCAACGTCCCCGGCAGCCGCTTCGAGAAGCGGTGGCAGGACATCGAGGCGATCCGGGCGGCGGGCATCGAGGTCGTCACGACGGTCAACATCCAGCACCTGGAGTCGCTCAACGACGCCACGGAGGCCATCACCGGCGTCCGGCAGCGGGAGACCGTGCCGGACGAGGTGGTGCGCTCGGCGGACCAGATCGAGCTGGTCGACATGAGCCCGCAGGCGCTGCGCCGGCGGATGGCGCACGGCAACGTCTACGCCCCCGAGAAGGTCGACGCCGCCCTGGCGAAGTACTTCCGCGAGGGCAACCTGACCGCGCTGCGGGAGCTGGCCCTGCTGTGGCTGGCCGACCGGGTCGAGGAGGGGATGGAGCGCTACCGCAGCCAGCACCGCATCGACTCCACGTGGCCGGCGCGCGAGCGCCTGGTCGTCCCCGTCACCGGCGGCCCGGAGTCGGCGACGCTGATGCGGCGCGCCGCCCGGATCGCGTCGCGGGGGTCCGGCACCGAGTGGCGGGCGCTGTACGTCGCCCGCAACGACGGGCTGAGCGCCACCTCGCCGGACCGGCTGGCGGCGCTGCGGGCCAAGGCCGAGGACCTCGGCGGCACGCTGCACACCGCGGTCGGGGACGACCCGGCCGAGGCGATCCTCGCCTTCGCCCGCGCGGAGAACGCCACGCAGCTCATCGTCGGCGCCAGCCGGCGCGGCCGGGTCTCCACCCTGCTGCGGCCCGGCGTGGGGGAGCGGGTGATCGCCGGGGCGGGCGACATCGACATCCACATCGTCACCCACGACCACGCGCGGGCCCGGACGACGTGGCGGCCGCCGGAGGCGCTGAGCCGGCGCCGCCGCCTGGCCGGGTTCGTGCTCGGCGTGCTGGGGCCGCTGCTGGTCAGCGCCCTGCTGGCCTGGACCGACGAGGTGCACGGGCTGCCCACCGAGGCGATGGTGCTCATGGTCGTCGTGGTCGCCACCGCGCTGGTCGGCGGGTTGGTCCCGGCCGTCGTCTCCGCGGTGGGCAGCGGCGTGCTGCTCAACGTGCTGTTCACCCCGCCGCTCTACACGCTCACCATCGACGAGCCGGAGAACGCGGTCGCGATCCTGATCTTCGTGCTGGTCGGCATCGCGGTCGCCACCGTGGTCGACACCGCTGCGCGGCGCACCGCCCAGGCGGTGCGGGCGCGCGCCGAGGCCGACGCCCTCACCGCGCTCTCGCACAGCCTGCTGACCGCCAGCGACGACCTCGACGGGCTGCTCGCGTCCTCCTGCGAGCTCTTCGGTGCCCGTGGGGCCGCCGTCCTGCGCCGCGGCGACGACGGCGCCGAGGAGGTGGTCGCCGGGCACGGCGACGTGCCGACGACGCCGGAGGGCGCAGCCATGGTCGCCGCGATCGACGAGCGCACGACGCTGGTGCTCGCCGGCGCCGACCTCCCGGCGACCGACCGTGGGCTGTTCAACGCCTACGCGGCGTACGCCCGCGTCATGGACGACCGCCGCCGCGCGACGTCCGCGGAGGTCGAGCGGCTGCGGCTCGCCGAGACCGACCGGACCCGCACCGCCCTGCTCGCCGCGGTGTCCCACGACCTCCGCTCGCCGCTGGCGGCGGTGAAGGTCGCGGTCTCCACCCTGCGGACCCCCGAGCTGCGGCTGTCCGACCAGGACCGCACCGACCTCCTGGAGACGATCGAGGACTCCACCGACCACCTCGCGGCGCTCGTCTCCAACCTGCTCGACATGAGCCGGCTGGCCACCGGCACGCTGCGGGTGGCCCTCGCCGAGGTCTCGCTCGCCTCGGTCGTGCGCGGCGCCGTCGGGGTGCTCGACGGAGGCGGCCGGGTCCTGGTCGAGGTGGCCGACGACGTCGCGGTGCTGGCCGACGCCGGCCTCCTCGACCGGGTGGTGGCCAACATCTGCGACAACGCGCTGAAGTACACCCCGCCCGAGGCGGGGATCCGGATCGACGCCGCCGTCGGGCCCGAGCGGGTCACCCTGCGCATCGCCGACAGCGGGCCCGGGGTCGGCGGCGAGGACCACGAGCGGATCTTCGCGCCGTTCCAGCGGCTCGGCGACGTCCCCGGCAGGGACGGCGTCGGGCTCGGGCTGGCCGTGGCCCGGGGCTTCACCGAGGCCATGGGTGGCACGATCAGCACCGAGGAGACGCCGGGCGGTGGCCTGACCTTCGTCCTCGAGCTGCAGGCGCCGGTCCCGGTGCCCTGCGAGGAGCAGCCATGACCTTCGTCCTCGTCGTCGACGACGACCCCGCGATGCGTCGCACCCTCTCGATCAACCTGCGCGCGCGTGACTACGAGGTCGAGACGGCGGCCGACGGTCGCTCGGCCCTGCAGGTCGTCGGGGAGCGCGAGCCCGACGTCGTCCTGCTCGACCTGGGCCTGCCCGACCTGGACGGCACCGCGGTGCTGCGCGGGCTGCGGGCCGTGAGCCAGGTCCCGGTGATCGTGGTCTCGGCGCGCACCGGCTCCGACGACAAGGTGGAGGCCCTCGACCTCGGCGCCGACGACTTCATCACCAAGCCGTTCTCGGTCGAGGAGCTGCTGGCCCGGGTCCGGGCGGCGGCCCGGCGGGCCGGCACCGCGGAGCCGCCCCTGCGCGTGGAGGTCGACGGGCTGGTGCTGGACGTGACCGACTCCCGCGCGCTGCGCGACGGCGTCGAGGTCCACCTGACCCCGATCGAGTGGCGCATCGTCGAGCAGCTGGTCCGCGGCGGCGGCCGGCTCGTCCGCCAGTCGACGCTGCTGCACGAGGTGTGGGGGCCGGCGTACGCGCGGCAGACGAACTACCTGCGCGTGCACCTGGCCAGCATCCGCCGCAAGCTCGAGGCGGACCCGGCGCACCCGCGGCTGTTCACCACCGAGCCCGGCATGGGCTACCGCTTCCACCCGGCCGGGTGACGCGGCGGTGGGCGAGCGCGCCGAAGCGGCTCCTGCTGACCGTGCTGGTGGTGTCCAGCCTGGTCGTCCTTGTCGGACAGGTCCAGGACGGGGACGTGCTCCGGGCGGTCGCGTGGGCGGCCGTGGCGGTGTTCTGGCTCGTGCTCGCCGTGCGCCGGTGGCGCGCGCCAGGCCCCGCCGGGCGCGCGGAGTAGCCGCGCACGCGGCTCCTCGTCGTCCGGGGCGCCCGGGGGCGGTGCCGTACGGTCGCCGGCATGGACTGGAGAGGCAGGGAGTCGACCCCGGCGGAGAACGGGCTGGGCGTGGGCGCCGCGCTCGGCATCGGGCTCTTCGTGATGACCGGCAACGCCGCCTTCGTCGCCATCGGCATCGGGGTCGGCCTCGCGATCGGGGCCGGCGCGGGATCGAGCCGGAGGCCGCGCACGGACCCCGTCGACCCGGAGCGGTAGGGACGTCCACGACGAGCGGCCGACGCGCCGGGCCGCCGGCCGGTGCTGTCACCAAGTCGCTGGAGTAGAGTGAACAAGGTGACTTTGGAACACGTCGTCCCGTCCTCGCTCCGGAGGTCCCGCTGATGCGCGTCGTGGTCGTCGGCGGCGGCGCGGCCGGATCGCTGGTGCTGCTCCACCTCGCCCGCGGCGCGGTGGCGCACCGGGACGGGCGCGGGGGCCCCCTCGAGCCGGTCGACGTGGTCCTGCTGGACCCGGGCGAGCAGGTCAGCGGCGCGGCGTTCAGCACGACCGACCCGCGCCACCTGCTCAACGTCCCGGCGTCCGGCATGTCCGTGGACGCCGAGCACCGCTTCGACTTCGTCGACTGGTGCGTGACCCAGGGCCTGCTGGCCGAGGGGGCGGCGCCGTACTGGTTCGCACCGCGGCGCGAGTGGGCGCGCTACCTGCGCGAGCGGCTCGCGGCGGCCCTCGCGGACGCCGGCGACCTGGTCTCCGTGCGGCACGTGCGGTGCGCCGCGACCGCCGTCGACCGCGCCGGCGACGGCGTCCGGGTGACCCTCGCGGACGGCGCCGTCGTCGACGGCGACCGGCTGGTGCTCGCCACCGGGCTGCCGAGCGTCGGCGAGGACTGGGCGCCCCGCGACCTCACCGGCCAGGAGCGGTACGTCGCCGACCCCTGGCTCCCCGGCGCGCTCGCGCCGGTCGTGGACGGTGGCGGCGACGTCGTCGTGGTCGGGACCGGCCTGACGATGGTGGACGTGGCCGTGAGCATCCTCGGGTCCTCGCCGGAGCGCCGCGTGGTCGCCTGCTCGCGCGCCGGCCGGCTGCCGCAGCCGCACGCCGGGAGCTACCTCGGCGAGGTCGTCCCGGACGTGACCGGCTGGGGCGGCACGCTCGCCGAGGTGCGCGCGGCGGTCGCCGAGCACCTCGACGACGTCGTGGCCACCCGGGGCGACTGGCGACCCGCGGTCGACGGCATCCGCTACCGCGTGGCCGACCTCTGGGCGCGGCTGGACGCCGCCGACCGGGCGACGTTCCTCCGCGAGGTGGCGGGGACCTGGGGGGTGCACCGACACCGGATGCCCCCGTCGACCGCGTCGGTGGTCGACGAGGCCGCCGAGGAGGGCCGCCTGGAGGTCCGCGCCGGCGGCGTCGTCGGCGTCGAGCCCGCCCGCGACGGCTGGGTCGTGGAGCTCGCCGGAGGCGAGCGGGTCACCGCCCGCTGGCTGGTCAACTGCACCGGCCCGCGCTCGGACCTGCGCCGCCTCGGCGACCCGGTCCTGGACTCGTTGCTCGGGCTGGACGGCACGTCCGCCCTCGCCGCGACCGACCCGCTCGGCCTGGGGCTCGCGACGCTGGACGGCCGGGTCGTCGACGCGACCGGCGACCTGCAGCCGGTGTGGACGCTGGGCGCCCTGCGGCGCGGCGAGCTCTGGGAGTCCACGGCGATCCCGGAGATCCGGGTCCAGGCGGCCCGCGTGGCCGCCGACCTGCTCGACGAGGCCGTGAACGCCGCGGCCCCGCTCGGGCGGCTGCAGCACCAGCCCGGCTGAGCGGGGGCCGTTCCGGCGTTGCACCGGGCTGGTGACCAAGAAGACGGGTGTCCGCCCTGGACGGACCGGGCCGGGCGAGCCCACAGTGGGAGGTCGACATCGCCGTCCGCACGGGAGCCCGCCGCCACACCATGTCCGCCGTCCGCACCGACCTCGCCGCCGAACCGACCGCCCCTCCGAGCCGGTCGCGGCTGCGACTCGTCCGGGACGCGGCCGCCGAGCTGCTGCTCGTGCTGGTGCTCTTCGGGCTCTACAAGGCGGGCCGCGGGCTGATCGCCGGCCGCGAGTCCCTCGCGCTGCAGCACGGGGAGCTCGTGCACCACGCCGAGACGGTCCTGCGGCTGCCGTCGGAGGCGGCGATCCAGGCGGCGGTGGCGTCCGAGGCGCTGTTCCGGGCGGCGAACAGCTACTACACCGCCGTGCACTTCCCGTTGATGGTCGCGTTCCTCGTCTGGGGCTTCGCGCGCCGCTCGCGCGCGGAGTACCGGTGGGCCCGCAACCTGCTGACCATCCAGACCGGCGCGGCGCTGGCCATCCACACGCTGTTCCCGCTCGCGCCGCCGCGGATGTTCCCCGAGCTGGGGTTCGTCGACACGATGACGCGCTTCGGCCCCTCGCCGTACGAGGGCGCCAGCGCGGACGTCGCCAACCAGTTCGCCGCCATGCCCAGCCTCCACGTCGGCTGGGCGGTGCTCATCGCGTACGTCGTCGCGCGGACCGGTCCGCGGTGGCTGGCGGTCGTCGCGGCCGGCCACGCGGTGCTCACCACCGCGATCGTGGTGGTGACGGCCAACCACTGGTGGCTCGACGCGATGGTCGGGGTGCTGCTGCTCGTCGTCGCCGACCTCGCCCTCGGGACCCTGGACCTCCGGCCCCGCTCCGCCCAGGACGCCGCGGCGGCCCGCGTCCCCTGACGGGGGTCGAGGCGGATCCGGCCGCTCACCCGCCCGGGGCGGTGGGGGTGGAGCGTCCCCAGCCGGCGGTGCGGGTGAGCTTGTCCAGCAGCGGCTGCACGCGGTGGGGGACCGGGGTGGCGACGGTGAACGTCGAGGTGGTCTTGCGGACGCCGTCGATCGCGACGATCGAGGCGGTCAGCTGCTGCAGCTCCTCGAGGGAGGCGATCGCGACCTGGGCCAGGAGGTCCTCGCGGCCGGCCTGGATGCGGACCTCCAGCACCTCGGGCAGGGCGCTGAGCCCCTCGACGATCGCGCCCATCAGCCGCTGGTCGATCTCGAGGGTGACCGTGGCCCGCACCGGGAGCCCCACGCGGGAGAGGTCGATGACCGGTTGGAAGCCGAGCAGGATCCCCTCGGTCTCGAGCCGGCGCATCCGCAGCTGCACCGTCGTGCGGCTCACGCCGAGGGCCGAGGCGAGCTCGGCGACGCCGACCCGGGCGTTCGCGGTGAGCCGGGCGAGGATCTCGACGTCGAGACGATCGATGGTTGGCACGGTGACCACTTCCGTCCGGCTCGGGGAGCGCTTGGTTGGCAGGATGCACACTAGTCGCGCGCTGGCTTGACCTCCCTGCAGCGCCCTCGCACGCTGAGGCCTCCAGATCGCCCGGCGGGAGCCCCCGCCGTACAGAGGGAGCCGCCATGACGATGACGCCGACCCGGACGACGCCCGCCTGGGAGCGGCTCAGCGTGGTCTTCGACGCCACCTGCGACGCCCCGCTGCTGGTGGTCTCCTCCCTGATGGCGCGGCGCGCGCTCGACGTCCGCTCCGCGTCGCTGGTCGAGGACGACGGCGGCCGGCTGCGCTTCGAGGCGGTGGTCCGCGGGCGCGACCAGCGGGTGCGCTCGGTCCTCTGCGCGCTCCAGTCCCGGGCCGGCGTGCTCGACGCCGAGGTGGCGCCGGCGTGACGAGCGCCTTGTCGGCGGCGACAGACAGGCGCCGCCGAAGTCGTGCGGCTCGACCAACACGGCGGCGGGGGCGGCTCCTAGCGTCCAGGAGGTGACCTCACTCAGCGACGTGCAGCGCTGGCTCGACGAGTCGATGCCGGCCCTCCTGGCGAAGCACGACGTCCCGGGCGCAGCCTGGGCCGTCCTCAAGGACGGGGCGGTCGTCGACGGCGCGACCGGCCTCCTCAGCACGGCCACCGGCGTCGAGGCCACCACGGACTCGGTCTTCCAGATCGGCTCGATCACCAAGCTGTGGACCAGCACCCTGGTCATGCAGCTGGTCGACGAGGGCCTGCTGGACCTCGACGACCGGGTCCAGCAGCACCTGCCGGCGCTGCGGCTGCGCGACGCCGACGCCGCCGCGTCGATCACGGTGCGCCAGCTGCTGAACCACACCGCGGGGTTCGAGGGCGACATCTTCACCGACACCGGCCCCGGCGACGACGCGATCGAGAAGTACGTCGAGGTGCTGGCCGACGTGCCGCAGCTCTTCCCGCCCGGCCAGCAGTTCTCCTACAACAACGCCGGCTACTGCCTGCTCGGCCGCCTCGTCGAGGTGCTGCGCGAGAAGACGTACGACGCGTGCCTGCGCGAGCACCTCTTCGCACCGCTCGGGCTCACCCACGCCGCGACCAGCCCCTACGAGGCGATCCTCTTCCGCGCCGCCGTCGGGCACGTCCAGCCGGCGCCCGACGCGCCGTACGAGCCGGCGCCCATCTGGGCGATGGCCCGGTCCAACTCCCCGGCCGGGACGATGCTCTCGATGCGGGCGCGCGACCTGGTGACCTTCGCCCGGATGCACCTCGAGGACGGCCGCTCCGCCACCGGCGAGCAGGTGCTCGCCCCCGGGACCGCCGCGCGGATGCAGGCCCGCGCCGTGGAGGTCCCGTACACCGGGATCATGGGCTCCTCGTGGGGCCTGGGTTTCGAGCGCTTCGACATGCCCGAGGGCGACGTCGTGGGCCACGACGGCAACACCATCGGGCAGAGCGCCTTCCTGCGGATGGTGCCCGAGGCCGGCCTGGCCGTCGCGCTGCTGACCAACGGCGGCGACGTCTTCGCGCTCTACCACGACGTCGTCGGGCGCCTGGTCGCCGAGCTCGGCGGCACCGCCATCCCCACGCTGCCCACGCCGCCGCTCGAGCACGAGCCGGTCGACGCGAGCCGGTACGTCGGCACCTACTCCGCCGAGGTGCTCGACCTGGTCGTGCGCCAGGACGACGACCAGCGGATCTGGCTCGACACCGTGTACAAGGGTGTCTTCGCCGACATGCCCCCGGAGCCGCCGACCGAGCTGGTGCCCTTCGGGCCCGACAGCCTGATCCCGCTCGAGCCGGACCGCGGGATGCACATGCCCCACAACTTCCTGGGCGACGACGGCTCGGGGCACGCCCGCTACCTGCACCTCGGCCGCGCCTTCCAGCGCGCCTGACCCGCACCTCCACCCCCGCACCACCCACCCGCACCACCCAGATCTCCACCACCGACAGGGGAACCGCGATGAACCGAATGGCTGCACCGTTGGGACTGTGCCTGGCCGCGGCCGCACTGGTGGGCTGCGGCGCCACCGGCGGCGGCTCGGGCGGCGGCGGGGAGGGCGGTGGCGGTGGCGGCGACGTCGTGGACGGCGGGACCTTCACGATGGCCATCAACGCCGACCCGGGGAACCTCGACCCGCAGTCGTCGGTGTCCAGCGCGCTGTTCAGCGTCAGCCAGCTGCCCTACGACCGGCTGCTGAACATCGACTTCGAGAGCGGCGAGATCCGTTCGGGGCTGGCGTCGGACTGGGAGGTCGACGGCACCACGATCGAGCTCACCCTCGAGGAGGGCATCACCTGCTCCGACGGCTCGGAGCTGACCGCGGCCGACGTGGTCGCCAATCTCGAGCACGTCGCGGACCCGAAGAACAAGAGCCCCTTCCTCGGCACGTTCCTGCCGGTCGGGGTCGAGGCGACGGCCGACGAGGCCGCCGGCACGGTCACCGTGACGCTCGCCGAGCCGGCGCCGTTCGCCCTGCAGGGACTGGCCAACGTGCCGATCATCTGCGCGGCCGGGCTGGAGGACCGCGCGTCCCTCGCCGACCAGAGCAACGGCACCGGTCCCTACGAGCTCACCGAGGCGGCGCCGGGCGACAGCTACACCTACGCCATCCGCGAGGGCTACACGTGGGGCCCCGACGGCGCCTCGACCGACACCGAGGGCATGCCCGACACCATCGTGGTCAAGATCGTGCAGAACGAGTCGACCGCCGCGAACCTGCTGCTGTCCGGCCAGCTCAACGGGGCCGTCGTCACCGGGCCCGACGCCAAGCGGCTCGAGGGCGCCGGCCTGACGTCGTACGACACCGCGACGCTGAGCGGCGAGCAGTTCTACAACCAGGCCGAGGGCCGTGCCACCAGCGACCCGGAGGTGCGCCTCGCGCTCACCCAGGCGCTGGACCTCGAGGAGCTGCAGCGGGTGCTCACCTCCGGCGAGGGCGGTCCGGCCACGACCCTGGCCGCGCTCGACCCGGTCGCCTGCCCCGGCGACTCGGTGAGCGGGGCGCTCCCCGCGCAGGACACCGACGCCGCCGCGCAGGTGCTCTCCGCCGCCGACCTGCCGGAGCTGACCTTCCTCTTCGACCCCAGCGGCGGCAGCGGCGTCGGCGCCGCGGCGGAGCTGGCGGTGCAGCAGTGGAAGGCCGCCGGGGTCACGGTGAAGCCCAAGCCGCAGAACGGCACGGCGATCCAGCAGACCGTCTTCGGCACCGGCGACTGGGACATCGCCTGGCTGCCGCTCAACGTCAACAGCCCCGACCAGCTCGTGCCGTTCCTCTCCGGGCCCGGCATCGACGAGGGCGGGACGAACTTCGCCGGCATCGCCAACGACGACTACGAGGCCGGCGTCCAGGACGCCTCCGCGATGGTCGGGCAGGAGGGCTGCGACACCTGGCTGGAGGCGGAGTCGAACCTGGTCGCCGCCGCCGACGTGGTGCCCTTCGCCAACACCGTGGGCAAGACGTGGCAGCAGGGTGCGGAGTTCGAGTACCCCGGCCAGATGGTGCCGACCAGCATCCGCATGCTGGCCGAGTGACCCGTGGCCACCACGGCGATCCCGGGCGTCGGCCGGCCGGCGCGCACCCTGGAGTCGCGGCCCTGGCTGCGGTTCGCGCTGCGACGCTCGGGCCGGCTCCTGGTGTCGCTGTGGGTGCTGCTGACCGCGTCGTTCCTGATGACGCACCTGATCCCCGGCGACCCGGTGCGCGGAGCCCTCGGGCCCACCGCGCCCGCGGACCTCGTCGCGGCCAAGCGCGCGGCGCTCGGCCTCGACGACCCGCTGCCGGTGCAGTACCTGGACTACCTGCGCGGCGTCGTCACCGGTGACTTCGGCACCTCGCTGATCTCGCAGGTGCCGGTCGCCGACGTCCTCGCCCAACGGCTGCCGGCGACGCTGTGGCTGGCGGTCCTCGGCTTCGCGGTGGCGGTCGCCGTCGCGGTGCCGGTCGGCGTCGTCGCCGGCGTGCTGACCCGCCGGGGGCACGGGCGCCGCACCGAGCTGGCCTTCACCGGCACCAGCGTGGTGCTCGGCACGATCCCGGACTTCCTGGTCGGCGTCGCGCTGGTCTACGTCTTCGGCGTCCGGCTCGGCGCGCTGCCGGTGGCCGGCAACGACACGCTCTCCTCGCTCGTGCTCCCGGTCCTCGCGCTGGCGATCGGCCCGGCCGCGATCCTGGCGCGGGTCCTGCGCGTGGAGATGGTCACCGTGCTGCAGGCGGACTTCATCCGTACGGCGCGCGCCAAGCGCCTGCCGCCCCGCACCGTCCACCTGCGCCACGCCCTGCCCAACGCGCTGACGGCCAGCCTGACCCTGTGCGGGCTGCTGCTCGGGTCGATGGTCGCCGGCACGGTCCTGGTCGAGAACGTCTTCGCCTGGCCCGGCCTGGGCAGCACGATCGTCTCCTCGATCCTCAACAAGGACTACCCGGTCGTGCAGGGGATCGTCCTCGTCTACGGGATCGGCGTGCTGCTCGTGAACACGCTGGTCGACGTGGTCCTCGCCCTGCTCGACCCGCGGTCGATGATCAAGGAGGACTGATGAGCCGAGACGGTCGCCGACCGCCCCGCTGGGCCGGCGTGGTGCGCACTCCGCTGGGCCTGGCCACCGCGGTCCTCACCGCCGCGATGCTCGTCCTGGCCGTGGTCGCCCCCCTGCTGTGGGCCGACGCCGCGGACGCCGTCGACACCGACGACATCCTGGCCGGGCCGTCCGCCGAGCACTGGGCCGGCACCGACAACCTCGGCCGCGACATCCTGCTCCGGACGCTCGTGGCCGCCCGGCTCTCCTTCCAGCTGGCGCTCGGCGCGACCGCGATCGCCGTGCTCGTCGGGCTGGTCCTCGGCACCGCCCCGCTGCTGCTCGGGCGCCGCTCGGGACGGATGGTCGTCGCGGGCGTCAACATCGCCGTCGCCTTCCCCGGGCTGCTGCTCGCGCTGTTCTTCGCCGTCGTCTTCGGCGTCGGCGCCACCGGCGCGGTGCTGGCCGTCGGCCTCGCCGGCGCGCCCAGCTTCGCCCGCCTGGTGCAGACCCTGGTGGCCGGCGTGGCCTCCCGGGACTACGTCTCGGCCGCGCGGGTCGCCGGCGTCGGCGAGCTGCGCATCCTGGTGCGGCACGTGCTGCCGAACATCGCCGAGCCGCTCATCGTCAACGCCACGATCGGCGCCGGCTCGGCGCTGCTCTCCTTCGCGGGGCTCTCCTTCCTCGGCCTCGGCGTGCAGGCGCCGTCCTACGACTGGGGGCGGCTGCTGTTCGAGGGCGTCGGCTCGCTGTACGTCAACCCCGCGGCGGCCTTCGCCCCCGGCGCGGCCGTGCTGCTCGCCGGCCTGGTGCTCAACCTGCTGGGCGAGTCGGTCGCCAAGGCCGTCGGCATGGCGTCGCCCGGCGACCTGGCCGCGGCCCCCAGACGGGGTCGGACCCGCGCGACCGGCGTGCCGCACGCGCCGGTCACCGAGCCGGACGCCCACGCCGGCGCGCCCGACGTGGTCCTCGACGTCCGCGACCTGCGCGTGGGGTTCCCCGGCCGCGACGGCGGGTCACCGGTGGAGCCGGTCCGGGGCGTGACGTTCTCGGTGCGCCGCGGCGAGGCGGTGGGCATCGTCGGGGAGTCGGGGTCCGGCAAGTCGCTGACCGCGCTCGCCGTCGCCCAGCTGCTCGACGACCACGCCGACGTCCGGGCGGACCGGCTGGACCTCCTCGGCGAGGACCTCACGACGGGGGACAGCCCGGCGCGCCGCCACCACCTCGGCACCTCGCTGGCGATGGTCTTCCAGGACCCGATGTCGTCGTTCAACCCGACCACCCGCATCGGCACCCAGCTCGCGGAGGTCGCCCGGCACCACCAGGGCATGGACCGGCGCGAGGCGCTCGCCCGCGCCGTCGACCGCCTCGACGCCGTCCGGATCCCCGAGGCCGAGCGGCGGGCGCGCCAGTACCCCCACGAGTTCTCCGGCGGCATGCGCCAGCGCGCGATGATCGGCATGGGCCTGATGGGCACGCCGTCGCTCATCGTCGCCGACGAGCCGACGACCGCCCTCGACGTCACCGTCCAGCAGCAGGTGCTCGACCTGCTGCAGTCCATCCGCCGCGCCGACGACGTCGCCCTGGTGCTGATCAGCCACGACGTCACCGTCGTCGGCGACGTCTGCGACCGCGTGCTGGTGATGTACGCCGGCCGCATCGTGGAGGACCTGTCGGCCGCCGAGCTCACCACGGCGGCGCGCCACCCCTACACCCGCGCGCTGGTCGCCGCCGTGCCGGCCATGGACACCGACCTCGACCGGCCGCTCACCGTGATCCCCGGCCGCCCGGTCGATCCCGCCGACGTCCCGCCGGGCTGCCCGTACGCCGCCCGCTGCCCGCTGGTCTCCGACCGGTGCCGGACCGAGGACCCGCCGCTGGTCGCCGACGGCACGGCCCACCGGGTCGCCTGCTGGCACGCCGACGAGGCGGTCGACCTCGAGCTCGGTCCCCGTCCGCTGGCGGAGGTGGACGTCCCGTGAGCGAGCTGCGCTTCGACGACGTGTCGGTCCGCTACGGGCGGAGCACCGTGGTGGACGGGGTCTCCCTGGTCGTCCCGCCCGGCGAGGTCGTGGGCCTGGTCGGGGAGTCCGGCTCGGGCAAGTCGACCCTGGCCCGCGCCGCCGTCGGGCTGGCCCCGCTCCACGGCGGGGCGATCCTCCTCGACGGCGAGCCGGTCCCGACGCGTGGCCGGCGCCGCCCGGTGCAGATGGTCTTCCAGGACCCGTTCTCCTCCCTGGACCCGCGGATGACGATCGCGGAGAGCATCGCCGAGGCCATGCCGCGCGACGTCGGCCGCGCCCAGCGGCGTGCCGAGGTCGGCCGGCTGCTCGAGCTGGTGCACCTGGACCCGGCCCGCGCGGACGCGCGCCCCGCGGAGCTCTCCGGTGGGCAGCGGCAGCGCGTCGCGCTGGCCCGCGCGCTGGCCGCCCGCCCCGCGGTCGTCGTGGCCGACGAGATCACCTCGGCGCTCGACGTGTCGGTGCAGGGCACGGTCCTCAACCTGGTCCGCGAGCTCCAGCGCGAGCTGGGCCTCTCCATGCTCTTCATCTCCCACAACCTCGCCGTCGTGCGGTACGTCGCGTCGTACGTCGCCGTCATGCACCGCGGCGTGGTCGTCGAGCAGGGCCCCACCGCCCGGGTGCTCGCCGAGCCGACCGAGACCTACACGCGCGACCTGCTGGCCGCCGTCCCCGGCCGTTCCGGGAGCACCCCCGGCGCCACCGCCGGAACCTCCAGCGCCTCCCCAAGGAGCCACCCATGACCCGCACCATGCGCATCGACGACCTCACGGCCCTGGCCGTGCCCTCCCAGCCGGCGCTCTCCCCGGACGGCGGCACCGTCGCCCACGTGGTCCGGACCCTCGACACGGCCGAGGACCGCACCGTCGACCGGCTCTGGCTGGTCGGCACCGCCGGCGGCGACGCGCGTCCGCTGACCGCCGGGCCCGCCGACACCGCGCCGTCCTGGTCGCCCGACGGGTCGCGGATCGCGTTCGTCCGCGACGGCCAGGTGCATGTGCTGGCGGCGACCGGCGGCGAGCCGCGACAGGTCGGGCACCTGCCGTGCGGCGTGGCCGGGACCCCCGCGTGGAGCCCCGACGGCACCCGGCTGCTCGTCCCGGCCCCGGTCGACCCGACCGACGGTGCGGAGCCGCTCGTCGCCCGGCGCCTGGACTACCAGTCCGACGGTGCGGGGCTGCTCGGGGCGGCACGCCGCCAGCTGCACGTGCTCGACGTCGACTCCGGCCGGTGCCGGCAGCTGACCGACGGGCGTGAGCACGCCGACGGGCCGGCCTGGTCGCCCGACGGCCGCTCGATCGCCTTCCTGCGCAAGGTCGGCGACGACAGCGACCTCACGTTCCGCACGGCCGTCCACGTGCTCGACGCCGAGGACCGCAAGGCCGAGCCCCGGGTCGTCGCGCTGGCCGACGGGCTCGCCGGCGCGGTGTCGTACGCCCCGGACGGCCGGAGCCTCCTCGTCATCGGCCACCCCGGCGACCCCGTCGGGCACCAGCACCTGCTGCGCGTGCCGCTGGACGGCGGCGCGACCCGCGACCTGACCGGCCACCTGGACCGCAACGTGATGGCGGGCGGGCCGGCGTACCCCGGCGCCCGGCCGCACGTGCTCGCCGACGGCCGGGTCCTCGTCGCCGTCCGCGACCGCGGCTGCACCCACCTGTGGGCGCTCGAGCCCACCGACCCCGCGCCCGCCGCGACGCCGGTCCTCGCCGGCGAGGGGCGGGTCGTCTCCGGGCTGTCGGTCGTCGGCGGCACGGCCGTCGTCGCGCTCACCACGCCGACGTCGTACGGCGAGCTGGTCGCGCTCGACCTCGCGAGCGGGACCGAGACCGTGCTCACCGACCACGGGGCCGGCCTCGCCGACGTCGAGCTGTTCGTCCCCGAGGAGCGGACGTTCACCGTCTCCGACGGCGTGGAGGTCCAGGGCTGGCTGGTCCGGGACCCCGCCCGCTCCGGCCCGCGCCCGCTGCTGCTCGACGTGCACGGCGGCCCGCACAACGCGTGGAACGCCGCCGCCGACGAGATGCACCCCTACCACCAGGAGCTCGCCGCGCGGGGCTGGGTCGTGCTGCTGGTCAACCCCCGCGGCAGCGACGGCTACGGCGAGGAGTTCTACGACGGCGTCAACGGGGCCTGGGGGGTCGCCGACGCCCAGGACTTCCTCGAGCCGATCGACGCGCTCGTCGCCGAGGGCCTCGCCGACCCCGACCGGCTGGCGGTCACCGGCTACAGCTACGGCGGCTTCACGACCTGCTGGCTCACCGCCCACGACGACCGGTTCCGGGCCGGCGTCGCCGGCGGCGTGGTGAGCGACATGGTCAGCATGTACGGCACCTGCGACGACGGCACCTGCATGAGCTCCTACGAGCTCGGCGGGACGCCCTGGGAGCAGCCCGAGGCGTACGCCGCGATGTCGCCGATCACCCACGTCGACCGGGTCACCACGCCCACGCTGGTGCTGCACGGCCTCGAGGACCTCACCTGCCCGGTCGGCCAGGCCCAGCAGTGGCACACCTCCCTGCGCCACCGCGGCGTGCCCACCGAGCTCGTGCTCTACCCGGGGGCCGCGCACGCCTTCATCCTGCTCGGCCGGCCCTCGCAGCGCCTCGACTACGCACGCCGCGTCGTGGACTGGGTCGAGCAGCACGTCCTCCGCGACGGTCGGCCCCGCCTCGATCTCGGCCACTGGCAGCGGCGGCTCTCGGCCCTCGCCGAGAAGCACGGCGTGCCCGGGGCGCAGCTGGGCATCCTGCGCCTCGGCGGGCCCGACGCCGAGGACGAGGTGGTCGTCGCGACCCACGGTGTCCTCAACGTCGACACCCGCGCGCCGGTCACCCCCGACTCGGTCTTCCAGATCGGGTCGATCACCAAGGTGTGGACCGCGACCCTCGTCATGCAGCTGGTCGACGAGGGGCTCGCCGACCTCGACGCCCCGGTGGTGGAGGTGCTGCCGGAGCTGCGCCTCGCCGACCCCGACGTCACCAAGCAGGTCACGCTGCGCCACCTGCTCAACCACACCAGCGGCATCGACGGCGACGTCTTCACCGACACCGGCCGCGGCGACGACTGCCTGGAGAAGTACGTCGCGCTGCTCCACGAGCAGACCCAGAACCACCCGCTCGGCGCGACCTGGTCCTACTGCAACGCCGGCTTCTCGGTCCTCGGCCGGGTGGTCGAGGTGCTCACCGGCACCACCTGGGACCAGGCGATGCGCGACCGGATCTTCGCCCCCCTGGGCATGCGGCGCGCGCTCACGCTCCCCGAGGACGCGCTGCTCCAGGCCGCCGCGGTCGGCCACGCCACCGAGGACGGTCGCAAGCAGGTGGTGCCGATCTGGCAGCTGCCGCGGTCGGTCGGGCCCGCGGGCCTGGTCACCGCCGACGCCGCGGACGTCCTCGCCTTCGCCCGGCTCCACCTGACCGAGGGCCTGGCCCCCGACGGCACCCGTGTCCTCGGCGAGGGGTCGGCCCGCGCGATGGCCGCCCACCAGGCCGACCTGCCCGACGTCCACTCCCTGGGGGACTCCTGGGGCCTGGGCTGGATCCGGTTCGGCTGGGACGGCCACCGGCTCTACGGCCACGACGGCAACACCATCGGCCAGGCGGCGTTCCTGCGGGTCCTGCCGGAGGCCGGCCTCGCGGTGACGCTGCTGACCAACAACGACGGCAGCCGCGACCTCTACGAGGACCTCTACCGCGAGCTGTTCGACGAGCTCGCCGGCGTGCGGATGACCCCGCGGCTGCTGCCGCCGGAGCCGCCCGCGGACGTCGACCTCGCGCCGTACGTCGGCACCTACGCCCGGGCCGGGGTCCGGATGGAGGTGCTCGACGGCGGACCCGGACCGCGGCTGCGGACGACCGTCCTCGGGCCGCTGGCCGAGATGGTCCCCGACCCGGTGGAGGAGCACCCGCTGGTCGCCTACGCGCCCGGCATGTTCCTCACCCGGCCCGAGGGCGCCGAGACGTGGTTCCCGGTCACCTTCTTCGAGCTGCCCACCGGCGAGCGGTACCTCCACTTCGGTGCCCGCGCGACGCCGCGGGTCGACTGATGGACCTGCTGGAGGAGCTGCTGGCCGACGCCCGCGAGCTGATCGGCTGCGAGTCGCCCTCGACCGACCTCGCGGCGGTCGCCCGGTCCGCGGACGTCGTCGCCCGGGTCGGCGAGCGCCGGCTGGGCCGGGCCCCGGAGCGGATCGTGCTCGACGGCCGGACGCACCTGCGCTGGCGGCTCGGCGAGGGTGCCTCGCGGGTGCTGCTGCTGGGCCACCACGACACCGTCTGGCCGATCGGCTCCCTGGGCACCCACCCCTGCGCCGTCACCGACGCGGCCGAGGGCGGGGTGCTGCGCGGCCCGGGCTGCCTGGACATGAAGGTGGGTCTCGCGATGGCCTTCCACGCCGCCGCCGGCCAGGACGGGGTCACCCTGCTGGTCACCGGCGACGAGGAGCTCGGCTCGCCGAGCTCCCGCGGCCTGGTCGAGGAGGAGGCCCGCGCCGCCGGCGCCGCGCTGGTGCTCGAGGCCGCCGCCGACGGCGGCGCGCTCAAGAGCGAGCGCAAGGGCGTCTCGCTGTACGACGTGCGCCTGCTCGGCCGCGCCGCGCACGCCGGCCTGGAGCCCGAGCGCGGGGTCAACGCGACGCTCGAGCTGGCCCACCAGTCGCTGGCCGTGGCCGCGCTGGCCGACCCGGCCGCGGGCACGACGGTCACGCCGACGGCGGCGCGCTCGGGGCAGACCACCAACACGGTGCCGGCCGAGGGGTCGTTCGCGGTCGACGTCCGGGTGCGCTCGCTGGCCGAGCAGCAGCGGGTCGACGACGCCGTCCGCGCGCTGCGGCCGGTGCTCGACGGAGCGGCCGTCGAGGTCCACGGCGGCCCCAACCGGCCGCCGCTGGAGGCGTCGTCCTCCGCCGCCCTGCTCGAGCGGGCACAGGGGCTCGCCGCCCGGCTCGGGCTGCCGCCGCTCGAGGCCACCGCGGTCGGGGGCGCCTCGGACGGGAACTTCACCGCCGGCGTCGGCACCCCCACCCTCGACGGCCTGGGCGCCGTCGGCGGTGGGGCGCACGCCGACCACGAGCACGTCCTGCTCGCGCCGCTCGTCGGGCGCACGACGCTGCTGCGCGCCCTGGTCGAGGACCTGCTGGCCGTGCCGACGAACCGGGCCCGCGCGACTTGTGGGGCGCGACCATGACGCTGCCCGAGAAGGCCGGGAGCATCGGCCACGTGACCGACCTCGCCGCCGCACCGCAGCGGGCACCCGAGCCGGCGACCGAGCTGGACCGGGCCGTCCGGGTGGCCGAGGCCGCCGCGCTCGCCTCCGGGGTGACCGTGCGCGAGCTCGCCGGCCTCGGCGAGCTGGAGCAGGTCGTCGACCTCTACGCCGGCATCTGGGGCCGCAGCACCAACCCGCCGGTCACCCTCGAGCTGCTCCGGGCGTTCACCAAGGCGGGCAACTACGTCGGCGGCGCCTTCGCCGAGGGCCGGCTCGTCGGCGCCTGCGTGGGGTTCTTCCACGCGCCGGGCGACGACGCGCTGCACAGCCACATCGCCGGTGTCTCGCCGGAGGTGGTGGGCCGCAGCGTGGGGTTCGCGCTCAAGCTGCACCAGCGCAGCTGGGCGCTGCTGCGCGGCGTCTCCGACATCGCCTGGACCTTCGACCCGCTCGTCAGCCGCAACGCCTACTTCAACGTCGGCAAGCTGGCCGCGCGTCCGGTGGAGTACCTCACCAACTTCTACGGCCTGATGCCCGACTCCCTCAACGGCCAGGACGAGACCGACCGCCTGCTCGTGCGGTGGCGCCTGCTCGACCCGGCCGTCGTGGCCGCCTGCTCGGGTACCCGGGTGCCGTTCCCCGCCGGCCCGGAGGGCCCGGACGGCCCGGACGGCGAGGTGGTCACCGCCGTGGGTGTCGGGGACGACGGCTCCCCGGTGCCCGGACGGCTCGACGCGGCCGTCCTCCGCGTCGCCGTGCCGCGCGACATCAGTGGCCTCCGGGTCACCGACCCCGTGCTCGCGCACCGCTGGCGGACCAGCGTGCGCGAGGCGCTCGCGGCGCTCCTCGCCGACGGCGCCCGCATCACCGCTTTCGACCCTGCCGGCTGGTACGTCGTTCGGAGAGACCTGTGAAGCTCAACGGCGTGGAGCTCCTCCACGTGTCCATGCCCCTCGTGTCGCCGTTCCGGACCTCGTTCGGGACCCAGGTGACGCGCGACCTGCTCGTGCTCCGCGTCGACACCGACGCCGGCGAGGGCTGGGGGGAGTGCGTGACGATGGTCGACCCGCGGTACTCCTCGGAGTACGTCGCCGGCGCGGCCGACGTGCTGCGCCGCTACCTCGTGCCGACCCTCGCCGCGGCCGGCCCGCTCGACGCCTCCCGGGTCGCCGACGTGCTGGCGCCGTTCAAGGGCCACCGGATGGCCAAGGCCGCCCTCGAGATGGGCGTCCTGGACGCCGAGCTGCGCGCCGGCGGCCGCTCCTTCGCGCGCGAGCTCGGCGCGGTCCGCGACCGGGTGCCCGCCGGCGTCTCGGTCGGCATCATGGACGGCGTCCCCCAGCTGCTCGACGCGGTCGAGGGCTACCTGGCCGAGGGGTACGTCCGGATCAAGCTCAAGATCGAGCCCGGCTGGGACGTCGAGCCGGTCCGGGCGGTCCGGGAGCGGTTCGGCGACGACGTCCTGCTGCAGGTCGACGCCAACACGGCGTACACGCTCGCCGACGCCCGCCACCTCGCTCGCCTCGACCCGTTCGACCTGCTGCTGATCGAGCAGCCGCTCGAGGAGGAGGACGTCCTCGGGCACGCCCGCCTCGCCCAGCTGATCACCACCCCGGTGTGCCTCGACGAGTCGATCGTCTCCGCGCAGTCGGCCGCGGCGGCGATCACGCTCGGCGCCTGCTCGGTGGTCAACATCAAGCCCGGGCGGGTGGGCGGCTACCTCGAGGCCCGCCGGATCCACGACGTCTGCCGCGCCCACGGCGTGCCGGTGTGGTGCGGAGGCATGCTCGAGACCGGCATCGGCCGTGCGGCGAACGTCGCGCTCGCCGCGCTGCCCGGGTTCACGATGCCCGGCGACACCTCGGCCTCGGACCGGTACTACTCGACCGACGTCACCGACCCGTTCGTCCTCGAGGAGGGCACGCTCGCGGTGCCCGAGGGACCCGGCATCGGGGTCACCCCCGACGCCGACCGGCTCGCGGCCGTCACCACGCGGACGGAGTGGCTGTCGGCGTGAGGAGCGCCGTACGCCGCTAGGGTCCGGGTCGTGCAGTCCTCGGCGGTCCCGGGCCCCCGGGCGCGGGCCAGCCTCGCCCGGGTACTGGACGACCTCGGGAGCACGCTGCTCGAGCTGGTCCACGGCGACCCCGGTCGCGCGGAGGAGATCAGCGGCGTGGTCATCCACGACCCGCTCGACGCGCCCGTGCTGCCGCGCCGCTCGCTCGTGCTCGGGGTCGGCGTGGAGGAGCCGGACCGGGTGGCCGAGCTGCTCGGCGAGCTCGGGCGGCGGGACGCCGCGGCGCTGGTGCTGCGGGCGCCGGTGCCGGTGTCGCCGGAGGTGCGCGCCGCCTCGGAGGCCGCCGGGGTGCCGGTGCTCGGCCTGAGCCGGGGCGCCCCGTGGGCCCACCTGGCCGCCATGCTGCGCTCGCTGCTCGTCGAGGGCGACGTGGGTGCGGTGGCCCCGGAGTCGCTGGGCGGGCTGCCCTCCGGCGACCTGTTCGCCGTCGCCAACGCGATCGCCTCGCTGCTGGACGCGCCCATCACCATCGAGGACCGGAACTCGCGGGTCCTGGCGTTCTCCGGCCGCCAGGACGAGGCCGACCCCTCGCGGGTGGAGACGATCCTGGGCCGGCAGGTGCCCGAGCGCTACTCCCGGATCCTCAGCGAGCGGGGGGTCTTCCGCGAGCTGCACCGCAGCGACCAGCCGATCTTCGTCGACCCCACGCCGGACGCCGACCAGGTCTTCGTCATGCCCCGGGTCGCGGTCGCGGTCCGGGCCGGCGACGAGGTGCTCGGCTCGATCTGGGCCGCCGTCCCCGGACCACTGTCGCCCGAGCGCACCGACGCCCTGCGCGACGCCGCGAAGCTCGTCGCCCTGCACCTGCTGCGCGTGCGTGCCGGCGCCGATGTGGAGCGCCGCGTGCGCGCGGACCTCGTCGGCTCGGTGCTCGAGGGCGGCCCCGGTGCCCGGGAGGCGCTGGAGCGGCTCGGCCTCGCCGACAGCCCGCTGCTCGTGCTCGCGCTGGCGGTGCCCGACCCCGACCCGGAGACCGGCGACGACCCCGTCCTCGCCCACGAGCGGCAGCGGCTCAGCGACGCCTTCGCCGTCCACCTCAGCGCCGTGCACCCGCGGTCGGCCACCGCGCCGGTCGGCGGGGTCACCTACGCCCTGGCGGCGTACGCCGGTCCCGCCGGGGAGGGCGAGGCCCGCGCCGTGCGTGTCGCCGGCGACTTCCTCGAGCGGATCGGTGAGCGGCTGCGCACGGTGGTGGCCGTCGGGCCGGTCGCGACCTCGCTGAGCGAGATCGGCCGGTCACGGGAGACGACCGACCGGGTCCTGCGGGTGCTGCGCGACGACCCGTCGGCCGGCCCGGTCGCCCGCCTCGTCGACGTCCAGACCGAGTCGCTGCTGATGGAGCTGCGCGACCGGGTCCTCGCCCGGGGCGAGCCGGTCACCGGGCCGCTCGCCGCGCTGGTGGCCTACGACGAGGAGCACGACGGCAGCCTGGTCGCCACCCTGCACGCCTGGCTCGAGGCGTTCGGCGACGTCAACCGCGCCGCCGAGGCGCTCTACGTGCACCCCAACACCTTCCGCTACCGCCTGCGCCGCGTGCGCGAGGTCGGCGGCCTCGACCTGCTCGACCCCGCCCAGCGGTTCGCCGTCGGCCTCCAGCTCCGGCTCTGGCCCGGCCTCACCGCCGGCGCGCCCTCCACCGACGACCCGGCCTGACCAGCGGGCCGCTGGTCGAGCAGACGAGCGCCAGCGAGCCGTCGTCGAGACCCGGTGAGGGTGGTTGCGGTGGTGGGGAGGTGCGGGGGTCTCGACGACGCTCAGGCGTTGGACGCCTTCGCTGCTCGACCAGCGGTCGCCGGCTCAGGCGTTGGACGCCTTCGCTGCTCGACCAGCGGTCGCCGGCTCAGGCGTTGGACGCCTTCGCTGCTCGACCAGCGGTCGCCGGCTCAGGCGTTGGGCGCCTTCGCTGCTCGGCCAGCGGTCGCCGGCTCAGGCGTTGGGCGCCTTCGCTGCTCGACCAGCGGTCAGGCGACGAGGGCGCCGAGGACGACGCAGAGGGGGACCACCAGCAGGCCCTCGCGGAGGAACTGGGTCCAGGTGACGTGCAGGCCGGCGAGGCGGCAGCGGCGCCGCCAGAGCAGGTTCGCCAGCGAGCCCCAGAGCAGCAGCATGCCGCCGGCGTTGACCCCGACCAGCAGGGCCGGCTGGAGGCCGTCGTCGGTCAGCGGCGCGAGCGCGAGCCACGCCGGGAGGTTGTCCACGGCGTTGGCGAGCAGGGCCGCCGCGGCGGCCACCGCGACCGGGCCGGGCCAGTCGAGGCGCTCGACGTCGACCACCCGCAGGGCGACCTCGACCAGGGTGAACAGCGCGAAGGTGCCCACGAGGATGACCGCCGGGACCGAGCGCAGCAGCCGGCCTGGCCGCACCAGCCCCGGGTCGCGGACGACGGCGAGCAGCACGAGCACGGCCAGCCCGCCGGTCGCCGCGGCCCAGGCCGGGGCGCCGAGCACGGTCGCCACCGCGATCCCCAGCGCGACGGTCGCGCTGCCGGCGACCAGCACGGCGTCGTACGCCGGGAGCGTGCGGGGGACGGGGTAGGTGCCGGTGAGCGCTGCCCGGTGCCGCAGCGCGAGGACCGTGACAACGACGGCCAGCACGACGACCTGCGGCAGCCAGAGGTCGGCGACGAACGCACCGGCCGACTGCCCCGTGCGCTCGACGGCCAGGAGGTTGGTGAGGTTCGAGATCGGCAAGAGCAGGCTCGCGCCGTTGGCCAGCCACAGCGTGGCGAAGGCGAACGGCAGCGGCGCCACCCCGACCTGGGCGGCGAGCGCGAGGGAGACCGGGGTGAGCATCACCGCGGTGGTGTCGATCCCCAGCAGCACGGTGGTGACGGTCGCGAGCAGGCAGTGGGCCGCGAAGAGCAGCGGCGTGCGGCCACCGGCCAGCCGGGCGACGGCGTGGGCGGCGACGTCGAAGAGCCGGGCGTCCGCGCACAGGTCGCTCACCAGGGTGATGACGAGCAGGAAGGCGAGCACGGGCCACGTGGTCGTCCAGGCGGCGGCGGTCGCCTCGACCAGGACGTCCGGGAGCACGGCCGCACGGTAGTGCCCCGGACGGCGACGAGCCCGGCCGCCCCGTGGTGGGGCGACCGGGCTCGAGCGGGGTCAGGCGGTCGGGCTCACTCCAGGTCGAAGCGGTCCAGCTCCATGACCTTGGTCCAGGCCCGGACGAAGTCCTGGACGAACTTGTCGCGGGCGTCCTCGCTGGCGTAGACCTCGGCGAGGGCACGCAGCTGGGAGTTCGAGCCGAAGATCAGGTCCACCGCGGTGGCGGTCCACTTCGGCTCGCCGGTCGCGGCGTCACGGATGTCGTAGACGTTCTCCTCCGACTCCGAGGCCTTCCACTGCGTGCCGGGGGCGAGCAGGTTGGCGAAGAAGTCGTTGGTGAGCACGCCCGGCCGGTCGGTGAGGACGCCGTGCTGCACGCCGCCGACGTTGTTGCCGAGCGCCCGCAGGCCGCCGACGAGGACGGTCATCTCGGGAGCGGTCAGGTCGAGCATGTAGGAGCGCTCGACCAGGAGGACCTCCGGCTGCATCTTCTCGCCGGACCGCAGGTAGTTGCGGAAGCCGTCGGCACGCGGCTCGAGGACGCGGAAGGAGTGGACGTCGGTCTGCTCCTGGGTGGCGTCGGTGCGGCCGGGGTGGAACGGCACGGTCACCTCGACACCGGCGTCCCGGGCGGCCTTCTCGACCGCGGCCGAGCCGGCCAGGACGATGAGGTCGGCCATCGAGACCTGCGCGCCGCCGCGGCCGTTGAACTCCGCCCGGACGGCCTCGAGCCGCTCGAGCACCCGCTCGAGCTGCTCGGGCTGGTTGGCGGCCCAGCCGCGCTGCGGCTCGAGGCGGATCCGCGCACCGTTGGCGCCACCGCGCTTGTCGGTGGAGCGGAACGACGCGGCCGACGCCCACGCGGTGGAGACCAGCTCGGAGACGGTGAGGCCGGACTCGAGCACGGCCGACTTCAGCGCCGCCACGTCGGCGTCGCCGACGAGCTCGCCCTGCACCGGCGGGACCGGGTCCTGCCACAGCTGCGCCTCGGGCACCCACGGGCCGAGGAAGCGCTCGATGGGGCCCATGTCGCGGTGGAGCAGCTTGTACCAGGCCTTGGCGAAGGCCTGCGAGAACTCGTTGGGGTTCTCCAGGAAGCGGCGCGAGATCTTCTCGTACTCGGGGTCGAAGCGCAGCGCGAGGTCGCTGGTGAGCATGGTCGGCTTGCGCTTGGGGGAGTCGGCGGCCGGGCCGGGGACGATCGCCTCGGCGTCCTTGGCGACCCACTGCCAGGCGCCGGCCGGGCTCTTCTCCAGCTCCCACTCGTACTTGAAGAGGAACTTGAAGAAGTCGTTGCTCCACCGGGTCGGCGTGGAGGTCCAGGTGACCTCCAGGCCCGAGGTGATCGCGTCGGCGCCCTTGCCGGAGCCGAAGCCGCTCTTCCAGCCCAGGCCCTGCTCCTCGATCGGCGCGGCCTCCGGCTCGGGGCCGACCAGGTCGGGGTCGCCGGCGCCGTGGGTCTTGCCGAAGGTGTGGCCGCCGGCGATGAGCGCGACGGTCTCCTCGTCGTTCATCGCCATCCGCGCGAAGGTGTCGCGGATGTCGCGGGCCGAGGCCAGCGGGTCCGGGTTGCCGTTCGGGCCCTCGGGGTTGACGTAGATCAGGCCCATCTGGACCGCGCCCAGGGTCTCCTCGAGCTCGCGCTCGCCGGAGTAGCGCTCGTCGCCCAGCCAGGTGTCCTCGGGGCCCCAGATGATCTCCTCCGGCTCCCAGATGTCCTCGCGGCCGAAGGCGAAGCCGAAGGTCTGGAAGCCCATGTCCTCGAGCGCGACGGTGCCGGCGTACACCAGCAGGTCGGCCCAGGAGATCTTCTGGCCGTGCTTCTGCTTGACCGGCCACAGCAGGCGGCGGGCCTTGTCGATGTTGGCGTTGTCGGGCCAGCTGTTGAGCGGGGCGAAGCGCTGCGAGCCCTCGCCCGCGCCGCCGCGGCCGTCGAAGATGCGGTACGTGCCGGCGGCGTGCCAGCTCATCCGGATGAAGAGGCCGCCGTAGTGGCCGAAGTCGGCGGGCCACCAGTCCTGGGAGGTGTTGAGGACCTCGACGATGTCGCGGCGCAGCTCCTGCAGGTCGAGCTTCTTGAACTCCTCGGAGTAGTCGAAGTCCGGACCGAGCGGGTTGCTCTTGGAGGAGTGGGCGTGCAGCGGCGAGAGGTCGAGGCTGTTGGGCCACCAGTCCTTGTTGGTGTGCGGGCGGCCACCGGTCTTGGGCGTCGGCGAGTCGATCGCCGGGTTCTCGCTCTCGCTGCCGTGCGCGGCGGCGGAGTCGTGCATGACCGGGCAGCCGCCCTCGGCCTTCCGGTCCACCCCCTGGGGGCTGACGGGGGCGTTGTCGTCCTGGGTCATCGATGTCCTTCCGGTGGTGGTGCTGGTGGAGGGGTCAGGCAGGGGTGGTGCGGGTGGTGCTGCCAGTGGTGCTGCCAGTGGTGCGGGCGGCCGCGCAGTCGGGGCAGGTGCCCCAGTACACGACCTCCGCCTCGTCGACCACGAAGCCGTGGTCGTCGGACGCGGTGAGGCACGGGGCGTGGCCGACCGAGCAGTCCACGTCGGCGATCGCGCCGCAGGAGCGGCAGACGACGTGGTGGTGGTTGTCGCCCACCCGGGACTCGTAGCGGGCGGTGGCCCCGGCCGGCTGGATGCGGCGGACCATGCCGGCGTCGGTGAGCGCACGCAGGACGTCGTACACCGCCTGGTGGGACACCGCGCCGAGGTCCGCGCGGACCTGGCCGATGACCGTGTCGGTGTCGGCGTGCGGGTGGTCGTGGACCGCGGTGAGCACGGCCAGTCGGGGCTTGGTCACCCTCAGTCCGGCCTCACGCAGCTCGGCCGTGAAGTCCGGGGTGGTGCCCGCGGAGGGCCCCGGCTGGCGGTCCGGCGTCGTCATGGCACGAGCATCGCGGGTTTTCTGGATCAAGTCAAGATTACCTGCGGGAGCCGTCCCGACGTGACCCGGCTCACCCTAGAGTGCGGGGACAGGACGCGTTGGGGAGGAACCATGGCCGGTCAGGACGCAGCACAGCCGGAGCCGCAGGGGGCGCGGCTGTCGTACGCCGCGGGCGGGGCCGAGCCGCCGCTGCTCGAGGAGACGATCGGCGCGAACCTCGAGCGCACGGTCGCGGCCCACGCCGAGCGGGAGGCCCTCGTCGAGGTCGCCACCGGCCGTCGCTGGACCTGGGCGGAGCTCGACGCCGACGTCGACGCCCTGGCCCGCGGCCTGCTCGCCGCCGGGATCGAGCGCGGCGACCGGGTCGGCATCTGGGCGCCGAACTGCGCGGAGTGGACGCTCACCCAGTACGCCACCGCCAAGGTCGGCGCGGTCCTGGTCAACGTCAACCCCGCCTACCGGACCCACGAGCTCGCCTACGCCGTCGAGCAGTCGGGGATGCGGCTGCTCGTCGCCGCCTCCCGGTTCCGCACGAGCGACTACGCCGCGATGGTCGCCGCGGTCCGCGCGGACTGCCCGGCGCTGGAGCGGGTGGTCCTGCTCGACACCGAGGACTGGGCGGCCCTCCTGGCCGAGGGCGAGCCGCTGCCGGCCGGCGCGGTGGCCGAGCGGATGGCAGAGCTGGACCCCGCCGACCCGATCAACATCCAGTACACCTCCGGCACCACCGGCCGCCCCAAGGGCGCGACGCTCAGCCACCGCAACATCCTCAACAACGGCTACCTCACCACCGAGCTGATCGCGCTCGGCCCCGAGGACCGGCTGTGCATCCCGGTGCCCTTCTACCACTGCTTCGGGATGGTGATGGCCAACCTCGGGTGCACCAGCCACGGCACCACGATGGTCATCCCGGCGCCGGCGTTCGACCCCGAGGCCACCCTGGCCACCATCGCCGCCGAGCGCTGCACCGGCGTGTACGGCGTGCCGACGATGTTCATCGCGATGCAGCACCACCCGACGTTCGCCGACCACGACCTCTCGACGCTGCGCACCGGGATCATGGCCGGCTCGGTGTGCCCGGTCGAGGTGATGCGCCGCTGCATCGAGGACATGGGCATGACCCAGGTGTCGATCGCGTACGGCATGACCGAGACCTCGCCGGTCTCCTGCCAGACCCGGGTCGACGACGACGTCGAGCGGCGCACGGCCACCATCGGGCGGGTCCACCCCCACCTCGAGATCAAGGTGGTCGACCCGGTCTCGGGCGAGACCGTCGGGCGGGGCGAGCCGGGGGAGTACTGCACGCGCGGCTACTCGGTGATGCTCGGCTACTGGGAGGAGGAGGAGAAGACCCGCGAGGCCGTCGACGCCGACGGCTGGATGCACACCGGCGACCTCGCGGTGATGCGCGAGGACGGCTACTGCACGATCGTCGGTCGGATCAAGGACATGGTGATCCGGGGTGGCGAGAACATCTACCCGCGCGAGGTCGAGGACTTCCTGCACACCCACCCCGACGTCGAGGACGTCCAGGTCGTCGGGGTGCCGGACGAGCGGTACGGCGAGGAGCTGTGCGCCTGGATCCGGGTGCGTGCCGGGGCGGAGCCGCTCGACGCGGCCGCGGTGCGGGCCTACTGCGAGGGTCGGCTGGCGCACTTCAAGGTGCCGCGCTACGTCCTCGTCGTCGACGAGTTCCCGATGACGGTCACCGGCAAGGTCCGCAAGGTCGAGATGCGCGAGCGGTCGGCCTCCGAGCTCGGGCTGGGCTGAGCGGCTCGACGCCGATCGTGCCGGCCGGGCGGGGTTACCCTGCTGCGGGCCGAGCAGCAGGAGGTGGCCGTGGACGCGAGCGGTGCGAGCCGGGCCTGGCGCTCGACGCTGACGGACCTGCGGGAGCGCAGCGGGGCGCCGATGGTCTTCGGCGGGCCCGTGGGGACCGGCGGGCTGCGGCTGACCCACTTCGTCGGCGCGCGCACCGGCTCGCTCGACGGCCTCGTCGTCCGCGCCGGCTCCGGCCTCGGCGGGCGGGTGCTGCGCGAGTCCGACGTCCTGGTCGTCGAGGACTACGGGCTGGCCTCGGAGATCACCCACGACTACGACGCGGCGGTCTCCGCGGAGGGCCTGCGCACCGTCGTCGGGGCACCGGTCGTCGTCGGCCGCTCGGTGCGGGGCGTGGTGTACGCCGGCCTGCGCGGCGCGCCCGGCCGCTCCGACCACGTGCTGCGGCTGCGGGCCGCGGCGACCGGCGCCGCCCGGCACCTGGCGCGGGAGATCGCCGTCGAGGACGAGGTCGAGCGGCGGGTCGCCGCGCGGCAGGCGGAGGAGGCGCGCTCCGCGGTCTCGCTCGGCCGTGCGCACGCGGAGCTGCGCGAGCTGGCCGCGAGCACCACCGACCCGGCGCTGGGCGCCCGCCTCGAGCGGATCGCCGCAGCGATGGTCGAGGAGGCGCCGGCCGCGCCGCCGCTCTCGCCCCGGCAGGTCGACGTGCTCGCGCTGGTGGCCACCGGCGCGCCGTACGCGGTCGTCGCGGAGCGGCTGGGGCTCTCGGCCCAGACGGTGAAGTCCTACATGCGCGACCTGCTCGTCGTGCTCGGTGCGCACGGCCGCCACGAGGCGGTCGCGGAGGCGCGCCGCCGCGGGCTCCTGCCCTGACGCGGCACCGACGGGGCACCCCCATCGGGGGGTGTGACGACCGTCTCCCGGCGATGACGCTGGTGCCATGACCGCCACCGCAGAGCTGCGCCGCGTCCGCGACGCCCTGGTCGAGCGCCGCACCCGGTACGCCGATGCCGTCGCCGACTTCTCCTGGCCCGACGTCGGAGCGACCTTCAACTTCGCCCACGACTGGTTCGACCCGTTCGCCCGCGGCAACGACGCCCCCGGGCTGGTGATCCTGGAGGAGGACGGCACCCGTGCGTCGTACTCCTTCGCCGAGCTGGTCGACCGCTCCGACCAGGTGGCGGCGGCGCTCGGGTCCTACGGGATCGGCCGCGGCGACGCGGTGCTGGTGATGCTCGGCAACCAGGTCGAGCTGTGGGAGACGATGCTGGCGCTGACCAAGGTGGGCGCGGTGATCATGCCGACGACCACGGCGGTCACGACGGCCGAGCTCGCCGACCGGATCCGCCGCGGCGGTGCGCGTGCGGTGGTCTGCAACCCCGCCGACACCGCCAAGCTCGACGGCATCGAGGGCGACTTCCTCCAGTTCGCCGTGGGTGGCGCGGAGGGGTGGCTCGACCACGGCGCGGCCTACGAGCTCGAGCCGCGGCCGGTCCCCCACCCGGGCAACGGCACCGACGACCGGCTGCTCCTCTACTTCACCAGCGGCACCACGAGCCGGCCCAAGCTGGTCGAGCACACCCACCGCTCCTACCCGGTCGGCCACCTCACCACGATGTACTGGCTGGGCCTGCGGCCCGGCGACGTGCACCTCAACGTCTCCAGCCCCGGCTGGGCCAAGCACGCGTGGTCGAACTTCTTCGCGCCCTGGCTCGCCGAGGCCACCGTGCTGGTCCACAACTACCGGCGCTTCGACCCCGTCACGATGCTGCGGGCGATCCGGGAGGAGCGGGTGACGACGTTCTGCGCGCCGCCGACGGTGTGGCGGATGCTCATCAACGCCGACCTGAGCGGCGGCCCCGGCGACCTGCGCGAGGCGATCGGCGCCGGCGAGCCGCTGAACGCCGAGGTGATCAAGCAGGTGCGCGACCTCTGGGGGCTGACCATCCGCGACGGCTTCGGGCAGACCGAGACCACCGCCTCGATCGCGAACACCCCGGGCCAGCCGGTCAAGGCCGGGTCGATGGGCCGCCCGCTGCCCGGAGTGCCGGTCGTCCTGGTCGACCCCGCCACCGACGAGGTGGTCGAGGGACCCGGCGAGGGGGAGATCTGCCTGGACCTCGCGGCGGGCCCGGTGACGCTGATGACCGGCTACCAGGGCGACCCCGACCGCCACGCGGAGGCGATGCGCGGCGGCCGGTACCACACCGGCGACGTCGCCGACCGCGACGAGGACGCCTACATCACCTACGTCGGCCGGACCGACGACGTCTTCAAGGCCTCCGACTACAAGGTGTCGCCCTTCGAGCTGGAGTCGGTGCTGATCGAGCACCCGGCGGTCGCCGAGGCGGCCGTCGTCCCGGCCCCGGACGCCGTCCGGCTCGCGGTGCCCAAGGCGTACGTCGCCCTCGCCCCCGGCCACGAGCCCACCGCCGAGACCGCCCGGTCGATCCTGGCCCACGCGCGCGAGCAGCTCCCTCCGTACCTCCGCGTGCGCCGGCTGGAGTTCTTCGAGCTGCCCAAGACCATCTCCGGCAAGATCCGCCGCGTCGAGCTCCGCGCCCGGGAGGTGGAGGTCGCCCAGCAGCGCCCCAGTACCGAGTACCGCGACGACGACTTCGACCTGAGGGCGTGACGGCGCCCCGGCCCGGCCTGCGCGACGAGGCGCGCCGGGCCGGGACTAGGGTCGCGGGCGTGCAGCTGCCAACCGCGTCGGACGTCGAGCGAGCGGCGGGACTGCTCGGCGGGGTGGTCGGGACCAGTCCGCTGCAGCACTCCGCCCGGCTCTCCGCCGCCACCGGCCTCGACGTGTGGCTCAAGCGCGAGGACCTGCAGGAGGTGCGGTCCTACAAGGGCCGCGGCGCCTACAGCCTGATCGCGGGACTGTCCGCCGCGGAGCAGCAGCGCGGGGTGACCTGCGCCAGTGCCGGCAACCACGCCCAGGGCGTCGCGTTCGCCTGCTCCCGGCTGGGCGTGCGGGCCACGATCTTCCTGCCCCGGACCACGCCCCGGCAGAAGCGCACGCGGATCGCGGCGCTCGGCGGCCGGTTCGTCGAGGTCGTCGTCGACGGCGACACCTACGACGACGCCGCCCTGCGCAGCCGCGAGCTCGCCGAGGCGACGGGTGCGGTCGTCGTGCCGGCGTTCGACGACCCCCGCACCATCGCCGGCCAGGGCACGGTCGCCCTGGAGATCCTCCAGCAGCTCGGCCGCGCGCCCGCCGCCGTCGTCGCGCCGGTCGGTGGCGGCGGCCTGCTGGCCGGCACGCTGACCGTCCTCGCAGAGCGGGCCCCGCGGGTCGCCGTGGTCGGGGTGGAGCCGGCGGGCGCGGCGTCCATGACGGCCGCGCTCGCGGCCGGGGCGCCGGTCGAGCTCGAGGCCGTCGACTCCTTCGTCGACGGGGCCGCCGTGCGCCGCGTGGGGGACTGGACCCACGCCGTCGCCGCGCAGCACCGACCGGAGGTGCGCACCGTCCCCGAGGGACTGGTCTGCGTCGAGATGCTCGACCTCTACCAGTCCGACGGGATCATCGCCGAGCCCGCGGGGGCCCTGGCCACCGCCGCGCTCCGCGACTCCTCCGCGGGCGGTCCGGTCGCCGAGCCGGGCGCCACCGTCGTGTGCGTGCTCTCCGGCGGCAACAACGACGTCAGCCGGTACGCCGAGGTGGTCGAGCGGGCGCTCGTGCACGAGGGGCTGCGCCACTACTTCCTCGTGGAGTTCCCCCAGGAACCGGGTGCGCTGCGGATGTTCCTCGACGACGTGCTCGGCCCCGACGACGACATCGTGCTCTTCGAGTACGTCAAGCGGTCCAACCGCGAGACCGGCCCGGCGCTGGTGGGCATCGAGCTGCAGCGGCCGGCCGACTACGCGCCGCTGCTGGAGCGGATGTCGACGTCCGGCATCCGGGTCGAGGTGGTCGAGCCGACCAGCCCGCAGTTCCGGATGGTGCAGTAGCGGCTCCCGCGTGGAGGAGTGGGTACCCCCGGCTCGCCAGCTGACGCCGTACCCGAGGAGACGGAGCCGATGCCCTCGATGGAGCCCATCCCGGAGACGCGTCGGGCGATCGACGAGCTCGACGCGGACCTGGAGGGGACCGACACCGACCTGCTCGACCGGCTGCTCGCCGCGGCGGCGGAGGTGCGCCGCGTCGTGCCCGACTGCCTCGGGCTGAGCCTGGGCTACCTCCGCGAGGGGGTCGTGCTGACCCTGGTCGCCAGCGACGTCGACGTCGCCGTGCTCGACGCGGTGCAGTACCTCGCCGGCGGCCCCTGCGTGGACGCGGCCGCGGCCGAGTCGGTGCTCGAGGAGCAGCACGCCGACCTCTTCGACGAGGACCGGTGGCAGCTCTTCGCCCGGACCTCCGCGGCCAAGGCCGTGCGCAGCACCCTCACGCTGCCGATCGTCGAGGCTGGCGAGGTGGTCGGCACGGTCAACCTCTACGGTGCCTCGTCCCACGCCTTCACCGGCCACCACGAGGAGCTCGCCGAGGTGTTCGGCGCCTGGGCCCCCGGCGCGGTCACCAACGCGGACCTCTCCTTCAGCACCCGGGCAGAGGCCCGGCGCGCGCCCCAGCGGCTCGCGGACCAGCGCCTGGTCGACACGGCCGTCGGCATCGTCAGCGAGCAGCTGGGGGTGGACGTCGACGCCGCCCGCGGCCGCCTCTCCGAGGCTGCCTCCCGGGCCGGCGTGGAGCTCACCGACCTCGCCGAGGCGGTCCTCGAGTCCGCGCTCCGCCGGGCCGAGCCCGGCCCCGACGGCGAGCCCGAGGACTGAGCGCCGCCCGACCCGGCTCCGGCCCTGAGTCGTGCGGGGTGGTCCGGGGTGGTCCGGACCGGGGTTTGGGCGCCCGCGCGGACGGGCAGGAGGCGGGCCTGCTGGAGGGAGCATGACTGCCGCAAGGCACCAGCAGGACGGGTTGCCTCCGTGCCCCGTCGGGCTGTCCCGGTCGGTCCCCCCCCACATCAGCGACCGGGGCAGTCCATCTCGCGGCGGGTCACCCCCCGCCGCTCAAGCGGCGCCGTTGCGCCGGACGGCCCGGGGCGTGCGGCCCCACCAGCGCCGGGCGGAGCGGGAGAGGGCCGACTGCTCGGCGAAGCCGACCATGCCCGCGACCTGGCCGAGGGGCAGGTCGGTGCCGGTCAGCAGCCGCAGTGCGGCCTGGCGGCGTACGTCGTCGAGCAGCGCCCCGAACGTCGTCCCCTCGGCCTCGAGCCGGCGCTGGAGCGTCCGCGGGTGCATCGACAGCAGGGAGGCCACCGTGCCGACGTCGACCGGGCGGGTGCCCAGCGCCTCCTGCACCACCGCGCGCACCCGCGGCGCGAGCCGGCGCTCGACGCCGGGGGACTGCTCGGCCAGGAAGGCCAGCGCCAGCAGCCGCAGGTTGTCGTTGACCCCGGTCAGCACGTGCTGGGACAGCTCCCGGGGCACCCGCAGCACCGCGGCCGGCACGTCGCGCCCGACCCGGACCGGCGCCCCGAAGAAGTCCTCGTACGCCGCGGCCGGCGCCGGCGGCCGGTAGGGGAGGTCGACGCTGCGCAGGCCGTACGGCCCGCCGACGAGGTAGGTGATCGTCCGGTGCACGAACCCCACGCCCAGGTCGGTGCCCTGGACCGGGCCGGCGCTCGTCGCCGGCCCGTAGAGCAGCGCCGCCGAGGAGCGGTCGCCCGAGGGGTCGGGCCCGACGGTGAGGCTGAGCGAGCGGCCGTGGACGAAGAGGTACCGCGAGGTGCAGGCGAGGGCGTCGCCGAGCGTCGGCGAGTGCTGGATCGCGACGGCGAGCGAGCCGAGCATCGTGAGGTCCTGCCGCCGCGCGATCCGCAGGCCGAGGTCGGGGGCGTCGAGCTCCCGGGCGGCCAGCTCGAGCACGGTCGCCGCGGCCTGCTCCGGCACGAGCACGTCGTCGCGGTCGAGCGCCTCGACGGGCAGCTGCGCGGCACGGGCCAGGCGCTCGGCGTCCCCGCCGAGCTCCGCGACGGTCGCACGCAGCCCCCGGAGGCCTGCGGAGCGGATGTGGCTCACCGGTCCAGCCTGGCGGTGCTGTCGCGATCGGGCAAGTTCGTGTCGCGCGGGGGCAAGTCTGCGGCGAGCGGCTGGCGGAGGATGGCAGGCATGGAGCAGAGCGAGCACGTCGACGTCGTGGTGGTCGGAGCCGGTCTGTCGGGGGTCGGGGCGGCGTACCGCCTGCAGACCGAGCGGCCCGGCACGACGTACGCCGTCCTCGAGGCGCGCGCGGACCTCGGCGGCACCTGGGACCTCTTCCGCTACCCCGGCGTGCGGTCGGACTCCGACATGTACACGCTGGGCTACTCCTTCAAGCCCTGGCGCGACGGCCGGTCGCTGGCCGACGGCCCCTCGATCCTGCGCTACATCCGCGAGACCGCGACCGAGCACGGCATCGACCGGCACATCCGCTTCTCCAGCAAGGTCGTCGGCGCCGACTTCGACACCGCGGAGGCGCGCTGGACGCTCACGGTCGAGGACACCGTCAGCGGCGAGCGGCGCACGATGACGTGCGGGTTCCTCTACTCCTGCGCCGGCTACTACGACTACGACCACCCGCACGACCCGCAGCTGCCGGGCGTGGAGTCCTACGCCGGCGAGCTGGTGCACCCGCAGTTCTGGCCCGAGGACCTCGACACCGCCGGCAAGCGGGTCGTCGTCATCGGGTCGGGGGCGACCGCGGTGACGCTGGTGCCCTCGCTGCTCAAGGGCGGTTCCGGCGGCTCGGGCGGCTCGGGCGGGGCCGCGCACGTGACCATGCTCCAGCGCACGCCGACGTGGATCAGCGCGGTCCCGGCGAAGGACAAGAAGGCGGAGCGGATCAAGAAGGTGCTGCCCGCCGGCGCGGCCCACCACGTCATCCGCGCCAAGAACATCGCGTTCAGCACGGCCTTCTACCAGTTCTGCCAGCGCCGGCCGCAGCAGGCGCGCAAGCTGCTGACCGGCCTCTCCACCCGCATCCTCGGCGACGCGCAGCTGGTCGCGGACCACTTCACGCCGTCGTACGACCCGTGGGACCAGCGGCTGTGCGCCGTGCCGAACGCCGACCTCTTCGGTGTCGTCAAGGACGGCCGCGCCGAGGTGGTCACCGACCGGATCGCGTCGTTCGTGCCCGAGGGCATCCGGCTGGAGTCCGGGCGCGTGCTCGAGGCCGACGTCGTGGTGACCGCGACCGGGCTGAAGCTGCTCGCCTTCGGGGGGATCGAGCCCCACGTCGACGGGGAGCGGGTCGACCTCGCCGAGCAGTTCGTCTGGAACGGCGCGATGATGACCGGCGTGCCGAACTTCGCGGTCTGCATCGGCTACACCAACGCCTCCTGGACCCTGCGGGCCGACCTGACCCACCGGCTGGTGACCAAGGTGCTCGCCTGGATGGAGCGCACCGGCGAGCGCGCCGTCGTGCCGCAGCCGGACGGCGAGCTGTCACCGCGGCCGCTGCTCGACCTGGCCGCGGGGTACGTCCAGCGCTCGATCGGCGCCTTCCCCCGCCAGGGCGACCGCGCCCCGTGGCTGGTCCGGCAGAACTACGTGCTCGACTCGGTCCGTACGCTGCGCACCGACCTGTCCCGCACGCTCGCGCCGGTCCGTCCCCGGGCCGCGCAGCGCGGCGCGGACGTGACCGGCGACGCGAGCGAGGAGATGGTGGAGGTGGGCGCATGACCGGCACCTGGGAGCCCGACCTGCTGGGGGACGGCTACGAGCAGCAGGTGCTCGAGCTGGGACCCGACCCCGACGGGGAGGGCGACGTCCGTGCGGTCCTCGTCCGCCGCGGCGTGCGGCCGGGGGAGGAGGTGCGCGGGGCGGTGCTCTACGTGCACGGCTTCTCCGACTACTTCTTCCAGACCGACCTCGCGGACTTCCACGCCGAGCGGGGCCTGGCGTTCTACGGCCTGGACCTGCGCAAGTCCGGCCGGGCCCGCCGCGACGGGCAGACAGCGCACTACGCCTCGGACCTCGAGCACTACGACGCCGAGCTCGAGCAGTCCATGGCGATCATCGCCGCCGACCACGGGCCCGAGGCCCCGGTCGTGGTGGTCGCGCACTCCACCGGCGGCCTGATCACGCCGCTGTGGCTCGACCGCCGTCGTCGCGCCGGGCGCACCGCCCCGGTCGCGGGCCTGGTGCTCAACAGCCCCTGGTTCGACCTGCAGGGGCAGGCGGTGCTGCGCGGGCCGGTGACCCAGGTGCTGCGGGTGCTGGCGAAGGTCGCCCCGCTGCGCGCGCTGGACCTGCCGAAGAGCGCGGTGTACGGCACCTCCCTGCACGTCAGCGGGAAGGGCGAGTGGGACTACGACGTCGTGCTCAAGCCGCTCGAGGGCTTCCCGGTCACGGTCGGCTGGCTCAACGCCGTGCGCCGCGGCCACGCCCGCCTGCACCGCGGGCTCGAGGTGGGCGTGCCGTCGCTGGTGCTGCGCTCGGACAAGACCCACTACGCCCGCGAGCACACCGACGCCAGCGACCGCGCCGACACCGTCCTCGACGTGAAGCAGATCGCCCGCTGGGCCGGCTGCCTGGGCGGCGAGACCACGGTCGTCCCGATCACCGACGCCCGCCACGACGTCTTCCTCTCCCTGCCCGCGCCGCGCGCCGCGGCGTACGACGTGCTGTGGGAGTGGCTGGCCCGGCACCTGGGCTGAGCTCCGGAGGGCCGCGGGCTGGTCGGAACCGACGGCCCCGACCTCACGGACCCCCGAGCCCGACCGAGGCCGGCGGCTCGGTGAGCACGCGCAGCGCGAGCGCCGTGGTCGCCTCGACACCGAGGTGTCCGACCACGCGGGTGACCCGGTCCGGGTCGAGCGGCAGCAGGCCCGGCGAGCCGGGGACGTCCGGCGTGAGGCCGAGGTCGACCTCGCGCCCGCGCATGATCGAGAGGTTGAACTCGTACCGCTCCCGCGCGCCCTCGGCGGTCAGCCGGGCGAGCAGCCGGCGGCCCATCCGGGAGGCACCGGTCTCCTCGCACCAGGAGTCGACGGCGGCCACGAGGTTCTCGCCGGCGCAGTGGTCGATGTCGGCCCACACGGCCTGCATCGAGCCGAGCTGCTCGAGCAGCACCGGAGCGGTCTTCTCGCCGATGCCCGGGACGCCGGGGAGGTTGTCGCTGGCGTCGCCCCGCAGCGCGGCGAACTCCAAGTAGCTCGTCGCCGCCACGCCGTACATCGCGTGCAGCCGGCGCGGGTTGAGCAGCGGGGAGGCGCTGATGCCGCCGTCGATGAGGCGCAGCACCGAGGTGTGCTCGCTGATGTGGGCGAAGGAGTCGCGGTCGGAGGTGACCAGCACGCAGCTCCACCCCTCGCGCTCGGCCCACGTCGCGGCGGAGGCGTTGACGTCGTCGGCCTCGAGCCCCGGCGGGGTGACCGCCAGCAGGCCCAGCGCGTCCAGCAGCGCGCCGGCGCGCTCGAGCTGGTCGACCAGGTGCGGGTCCTTGGGCGCGCGGCCGGCCTTGTACGCCGGGTAGGCCGTCTCGCGCTGCGAGGTGCGCCGGTCGTCGAGCCCGAAGAGCACCGCGTCGGGCGCGAACTGGTCGACGGTCTCGAGGATCTGGCGCAGCATGCCGTGCAGCGCCCACGCGGGTCGCCCGCCGCGGTCGCGGAGGTCGGTGTGGGCCCGGGCGTGGTGGTTGCGGTGCAGCAGCGACGGCGCGTCGACGGCGAGGAGCAGCTTGCGGGGGCGGTCGGGTGGTGGGCGCATGGCGGTGCGGCGAGCCTACGTGTCGCCGCCGGTCCCCGCCGCGGACCCCGGTACGGTCTGGCCACCACGGGCACGCCGTGGGACCAACGGACCTGACCAGGCACCGGGACCGGGCGGAGGTGGGGCATGGCGAGGCGCTCGGCACCGTTCGGCGCGCGCGTCCTGGGCCGCCCGGACCAGTCGGTGCGGTCGCTGCGGCTGCGCGTCCAGCTGCTGCTCACGGTGATGCTGGTGAGCACGAACGTCATCGCGGCCGGCGTCGTCTTCCTCATCGCCTCCTTCGTCGTGCCCTCGCCCCGGCCGACCGGCGGGACGCTGGTCTCCCTGGCCATCGCGGTGCCGACGTACGTCGGCGTGGCGGTCGTCATCGGCCTCGGGGTCGGCACCCGGCTCAGCCTGCGGGCGCTCCGCTGGGCGACCCAGGGCGCCGAGCCCGACCTGAGGCAGCGGCTCGCCGCGCTCCGCGTGCCGCTGTGGCTGACCGTCATGCAGGGCGCGCTGTGGCTCGGCGCGACCGTGCTGTTCACGACGCTGTCGCTGGTCCTGCAGCCGGAGCGGGCGCTCGGGTCGGGCGTCGCGGTCGGCATCGCCGGGCTGGTGGCGTGCGGCATCGCCTTCCTGCTCGCCGACTTCGTGATGCGGCCCATCTCGGCCCGCGCGCTCGACGGCCTCGCGGTCACCGACCGGCCCCGCGGCGCGGGTGTCGGTGGCCGGATGGTGCTCTTCTGGTGCCTCGGCACCGCCGCGCCCGTCGGCGGGATGGTGGTTGCCTCGATCGTCGGGCTCGCCGGCGACGACGACGCGCGCGGCCGGCTCCCGTTCACCGTGCTGGCGATCAGCGCGGTCGTGCTCGTCTTCGGCCTGCTGACCACGGTGCTCAACGCCCGGTCGGTGGTCGCGCCGGTCATCTCGGTGCGCGACGCGCTGCTCGACGTCGAGCAGGGCGACCTCGACCGGGAGGTCGTCGTCTTCGACGGCACCGAGCTGGGCTCGCTGCAGGCGGGGTTCAACGCGATGGCCCAGGGGCTGCGCGAGCGCGAGCAGCTGCGCGACCTGTTCGGCCGCCACGTCGGCCGCGACGTCGCGCTGGCCGCGGCCGCCCGCGGCGTCGAGCTGGGCGGGGAGTCGCGCGTGGTGTCGGTGCTCTTCGTCGACCTGGTCGGCTCCACGACGTACGCAACCCGGCACGACCCGGCGGAGGTCGTGGACACGCTCAACCGGTTCTTCGGGGTGGTGGTCGAGGAGGTCGACCGGCACCAGGGGCTGGTCAACAAGTTCATCGGCGACGCCGTGCTCGCGGTCTTCGGCGCGCCCGTCGACCACCCCGACCACGCCACCGCCGCGCTCTCGGCGGCCCGGGCGATGGCGCGCCGGCTGGCCGCGGAGGTCACCGAGATCGACGCCGGCATCGGCGTCGCCACCGGGGAGGCGGTCGCGGGCCACGTCGGCGCGGCGAGCCGGCTGGAGTACACCGTGATCGGCGACGCGGTGAACAGCGCCGCCCGCCTCACCGACCTGGCCAAGGAGGTCCCCGGCTGCGTCCTCGCCGCCTGGGCGACCGTCGAGGCGGCGACGGCCGAGGAGGCCAAGCACTGGAAGCGCCACGACCCGGTCGTCCTCCGCGGTCGCCACGAGGAGACCGACACCGGCGTGCTCTGCGGCTGACCGGGCCGGGGGGGGTCTCCAGCGACCGTGTGGTCGCTCCACACGCGGCAGGACGCGTGCCCAGCGACAAGAAGGTCGCTGAACGCCCCCTCAGCGGAGCTCGGCCGCCCGCGCCTGGACCTCGCTGCGGATGGCGGCGAGCGCGGCGACCGCGGGCGCGCGACGGACGCTCGCGCTGGCGAGGGCGGCCACGAACGTGAGCTCGACGCGCACCCGGCTGGGCAGCACCGGCTCGAGGCCCGTCGAGCGGCGGGCGAGGAACTTGGGCAGCAGAGCGATCCCGGCGCCGGCCCGGGCCGCCTCGAGCTGCGCGAAGACGCTCGTCGAGCCCAGCTGGACCGCCCGCTTGGCGAAGAGCCGGTCGACCAGCTGCAGGTCGCTGACGCGCAGGGATCCCTCGACGTAGTAGACGAGCGCGTGGTCGTCGAGCTCGGAGAGCGACCGCGGCCGGCCGGCGTCGTCGAGGTAGGCGGGCGCGGCGAAGAGCCCGAGCTCGTACGCCGCGATGTCGATCGTGCGCACCCGCGGGGACAGCGGCTCGCCCACGCCGACCTCGACGTCGGCCCCGCTGCCGTGCACGATCGGGCGGGTCGCGGCGGTCAGCTCGACGGTGACCCGGGGGTGCCGCCGGCGCAGCGCGGCGAGCGCCGGCGCGGCGTACACCGCGGCGAACGCCTCGGGTGCCGAGACCCGCACCAGGCCGGCGAGCTCACCCTCGGCACCGTCGCCGTCGCGGGTCAGCGCGTGCCGGGCCGTCGTCACCGCGCGCTCCACCGACTCCGCGGCGGGCAGCAGGGAGCGCCCGAGCTCGGTGAGGTGGCAGCCGCGGGTGGTGCGGGAGACGACCGGCGCGCCGACCGTGGCCTCGAGCGCGTCGAGCCGGCGCGAGATCGTGGAGTGGGTCAGCCCCAGCGCGGTGGCGGCGGAGCTGAGGTTGCCGGTGCGGGCGACCTCGAGCAGCACCACCAGGTCGTCGGCCCGCATCGCCGTACCTCCTCCGGCGTCGATCGGCTGTGCATCCTCGCACAGCCGGTGTGCGCGGGTCGGCGTTGTCCCCGGCGGCCGGGTGGGCGAACCTGTACCGGTCCGGCGCACCACCGAGCCCAGGAGACCGCACCCGTGAAGCTGCAGACCACCATCGACGCACCCGACGCCGGCACCCCCGACTGGCCGATGCTCATCGGCGGGGAGTGGGTCCCCTCGGAGAGCGGCGAGTGGCGCGACGTGGTCACGCCCGCACGCGCCGAGCAGGTCCTGGCCCGGGTCCCCGAGAGCACGAAGGCGGACCTCGACCGCGCGGTCGCGGCCGCCACGGCGGCGCTGCCGGCCTGGCGGGCGCTGCACTTCCGCGAGCGCGGCACGATCCTGCTGCGCATCGCCGACGCGCTCGAGCAGCGCGCCGAGGACTTCGCCCAGCTGACCGCCCAGGACACCGGCAACGCGCTGCGCACCCAGGCGCGGCCGGAGTCGGCGACGCTGGTGGCGCTGTTCCGGTACTTCGGCGGCGTGGCTGGTGAGTTCAAGGGGACCGTGCTGCCGGCCGGCGACGACCAGCTTCAGTACACCCGGCTGGAGCCGCTCGGCGTGGTCGGCGCGATCCTGCCGTGGAACTCCCCGCTGATGATCGCCGCGATGAAGCTCCCCGCCGCGCTGGCCGCGGGCAACACGCTCGTGGTCAAGCCCGCCGAGGACGCCCCGCTGACGATCCTCCTGCTCGCCCAGGTGATGTCCGAGCACCTGCCCGCCGGCGTGCTCAACGTCGTCACCGGCGTCGGCGAGACCGTCGGCCAGGCGATCTCCGAGCACCCGGGCATCCACAAGGTCTCCTTCACCGGCTCCTCCGAGGTCGGGCGGGTCGTCGGCGCGACCGCCGGTGGCCGGCTGGCCCACCAGTCCCTCGAGCTGGGCGGCAAGAGCCCCAACATCGTCTGCCCCTCCGCCGCCGCCCCCGACGTCATCGAGGCGACCGCCGAGGGCGTGCTGCTCGCGATGCGCTTCACCCGCCAGGGCCAGTCCTGCACGGCCGGCTCGCGGCTGTTCCTCCACGAGGACGTGCACGACGAGTTCCTGCGCGTGCTGGTCGAGAAGGTCTCGGCGCTCAAGGTCGGCGACCCGCTCGCCGAGGAGACCGACATGGGCGCGATCATCAACCGCTCGCAGTACGAGCAGGTCCTCGACTACATCGAGGACGGCAAGTCCCAGCCCGGCGTCCGGGTCGCGCTGGACATGTCGCGCGAGGTCCCCGAGGGGCTCGAGGGCTACTACCAGGGCCCGACCATCCTCGCCGGGGTCGCCAACGACTGGCGGATCGCCCGCGAGGAGGTCTTCGGCCCGGTCCTGGTCGTCATCCCGTGGACGGACGAGGACGACGTCGTGGCGATGGCCAACGACTCCCACTACGGCCTCGCGGCGTTCGTCTGGTCCCGCGACATCGACCAGGCCCTCGGCCTCGCCCACCGCATCGAGTCCGGCTGGGTGCAGGTCAACCAGGGCGGCGGCCAGGTGATCGGCCAGTCCTACGGCGGCTACAAGTCCTCCGGCATCGGCCGGGAGTTCTCCATCGAGGGCGCCATCGAGGGCTTCACCCAGACCAAGCAGATCAACGTCAAGCTGGGTCGCTGAGGCTCGCGCCGGCCGGATGGTTCATCGGCCAGCCGCTGGAACTCCTGGTTGGCCGCTGAAACTTCAGCGGCCGACCGACAGCTTCATCGGCCAGCCGCTGAAGCTTCCGGCCGCCCGCCCGCTCACGTCCCGCAGTACGTCGTGTACGACCCGAAGTCGGGCGGGGCGGGGGCGGCGTACGCCTCCAGCCCCGGGCGCTCGTCGTACGGCGCGCGCAGCACGTCGACGAGCCGCTCGACCGGCCCCAGGTCGCCGGCGGTGGCGGCGTCGAGCGCCTCCTCGACAAGGTGGTTGCGCGGGACGTAGACCGGGTTGACCCGGTCCATGGCGTCCGCGTCCGGCCCGAGGGCGCGCCACCGCTCGAGCCAGTCGTCGAGGACCGGGAGGTCGAGCACGATCCCGCGGACCGGCTCGGCGTCCCCGCGGGCGGCGGCGGAGAGGGCGCGGAAGAACGACGTCCAGTCGACGTGCCCGGACCGCAGGATGGGGAAGAGCTCGTCGACCAGGCGCACCAGCACGTCCTCGGCGAGCCCGGCGGGCAGGCCGGTCTTCAGGCGCATCCGCTCGGTGAACGCCGCGCTGTAGGTGCTCCGGAACGCCCCGAGCGCCTCGGTGGCGATCTCGATGGCGCGGTCCTCGGACTCGTCGAGCAGCGGCAGCAGCGCCTCGGCGAGGCGGGCGAGGTTCCACTCGGCGACGACGGGCTGGTTGCCGTAGGCGTAGCGCCCGCCCTCGTCGATCGAGCTGAACACGGTGGCGGGGTCGAAGGCCTCCATGAACGCGCACGGGCCGTAGTCGATGGTCTCCCCGGAGAGCGTCATGTTGTCGGTGTTCATCACGCCGTGCACGAACCCGATCGACATCCACTGGGCGACCAGCGCCGCCTGCACCGCGACCACCGACTCCAGCAGGGCGAGGTACGGCGCGGCGGCCTCCCGCGCCGCGGGGTGGTGCCGGTCGATCGCGTGGTCGGCGAGGCGGCGCAGCAGCTCGGTGTCGCCCGTCGCGCGGGTGTACTGCACCGTTCCGACGCGGAGGTGGCTCGACGCCACGCGCGCCAGGACCGCGCCGGGGAGCACCGTCTCGCGCTGCACCTTGCGGCCGGTGCCGACGACGGCGAGCGACCGGGTCGTCGGGACGCCCAGGGCGTGCATCGCCGTGGCGACCACGTGCTCGCGCAGCATCGGCCCGACCGCGGCGAGGCCGTCACCGCCGCGGGCGAAGGGCGTGCGCCCCGAGCCCTTCAGGTGCAGGTCGCGGGTGCGGCCCCGGCCGTCGACCAGCTCGCCCAGCAGCAGCGCGCGCCCGTCGCCGAGCCGCGGCGAGAACCCGCCGAACTGGTGGCCGGAGTAGGCCTGGGCCACCGGCCGTGCGCCCTCGGGGACCACGGTGCCGGTCAGCAGCCCCAGCCCCTCGGGGCCGCGCAGCCAGGCGGGGTCGAGGCCGAGGTCGGCCGCGAGCTCCTCGTCGAGGGCCAGCAGGCGCGGCTCGGGGGCCTCGGCGGCCTGCCACGGCACGGCCAGCTCGGGCAGCTCGTCGGCGAAGCGGTGGCCGAGGCGGACAGTGGGGGAGGGTGCGACGCTCACCTCCTCGAGAGTACGTCGCCGGGCCGACCCGTCTGGGGGAGGATCGGGTCGTGGCCACCGTGACCGTGCACGACGACGTCCTCTCCCTGCGGCTCACCCGGGCCGAGAAGATCCTCGGCCTGCTCCGCGACGTGGACGTCCCGATCTCGGCGGTGACCTCCGTCGACGTGGTCGACCCCGCCCGCACCGCGGTGCGCGGGGTGCGGGCGCCGGGCTACGCGCTGCCGGGCCACCGCCTCGTCGGCACCTGGCGCGGCTCCTCCCGGCTCCTGGTCGCCGTCCGGCCGCGCCGCCCCGCGCTCCGCGTGGTGCTGGCGGGCCAGCGCCACGACGAGCTGGTCGTCGAGGTCGGCGACCCGCACGCCATCGCCGGGGCGATCAGCCGCGCGGTCGCCGACAGCGCCTGAGCCGGGCCGGACGGGCCGCCGCGGCCACGAGGCGTCAAGTAACGGTTTGGAAACGTCCGGACAACCTGGGCGCTACCTCTGGACGTGACTGCGGTCACCTCATATGTTGTGCCGCACAACAAACGCGCGATGCCCTCCGGAGGTCGGTAGAGCGGGCGCGGAGATCGCTGAGGAGGCGGATCGCGTGAAGCGGAAGCACAGCCTGGCCCTGGCAGCCCTGATGGGGCTGGCCATGACCGTCACGGCCTGCGGGAACGACGACGGCGGGGACACCGCCAGCAGCGGCGAGAGCTCGTCCTCGGGCGCCAGCGCCGACGGCAAGATCGGCGTCATCCTGCCCGACACCGAGTCGTCGGTGCGCTGGGAGAGCGCCGACCGCCCGGCACTGGCGGCGGCCTTCGACGAGGCCGGTGTCGAGTACGACATCCAGAACGCCGAGGGCGACGCGGAGCGGATGACCCAGATCGCCGACTCCATGATCGGCAACGGCGTCACCGTCCTGGCGATCGTCAACCTCGACTCCGAGTCGGGCGCGGCGATCCAGGAGAAGGCGTCCTCGCAGGGCGTCGCCACCATTGACTACGACCGGCTCACGCTGGGCGGCTCGGCGGAGTACTACGTCTCCTTCGACAACACCGTCGTCGGCGAGCTCCAGGGCCAGGGCCTGGCCGACTGCCTGGGCGACAAGGCGGCGAACATCGTCTACCTGAACGGTTCGCCGACCGACAACAACGCCACCCTCTTCGCCGAGGGCGCCCACAGCGTCCTGGACGAGAAGGACTACAAGGTCGTCGGTGAGCAGGCCGTCCCGGACTGGGACAACGAGGAGGCCGCCACGATCTTCCAGCAGCTCTACACCGCCGCCAACGGCAAGGTCGACGGCGTCCTCGCCGCGAACGACGGCCTCGCCGGTGCCGCGATCGGCATCCTCGAGGGCAACGGCCAGGCCGGCAAGGTCCCGGTCACCGGCCAGGACGCCACCGTCGAGGGCCTGCAGAACGTCCTCGCCGGCACCCAGTGCATGACGGTCTACAAGTCCGCCACGCAGGAGGCCAACGCGCTGGCCGAGGCCGCGATCGCGCTGGTCAACGGTGACGAGGCCGAGACCACCGGCACGACCACCGACAGCGAGGGCGGCCGCGACGTGCCGTCGATCCTGCTCGAGCCGCAGTCCATCACCAAGGACAACGTCGGCGACGTGATCGAGGACGGCGGCCAGAAGGCCGAGGACGTCTGCACCGGCGAGTTCAAGAAGCTCTGCGCCGACGCCGGCATCTCCTGACGCCTGCTGCTCAGGCACCGCAGGTCGCCGGCCCACCGGCCGGCGACCTGCCCCGATCGGCGCCCGGGCCGCACCGCGGCCCGGGCGTCTTTCGTTCACTCGAACAACATTTTCCGAGGGAGTAGGACCTCATGACACAACCGCTGCTCGAGCTGCGCGGGGTCAACAAGAGCTTCGGTGTGGTGCACGTCCTGCACGACGTCGACTTCGCCGTCTACCCGGGCCAGGTCACCGCGCTCGTCGGTGACAACGGCGCCGGCAAGTCCACGCTGGTCAAGATCATCGCCGGCATCTACGGCCGCGACAGCGGCGAGTACGTCTTCGAGGGCGAGACCGTCAACGTCCACGGGCCGCGCGACGTCGCGGGCCTCGGCGTCGAGGTCGTCTACCAGGACCTCGCGCTGTGCGACAACCTCGACATCGTCGAGAACATGTTCCTCGGCCGCGAGGAGACCAAGGGCATCGGCCTCGACGAGGTCACCATGGAGGCCCGGGCGCGCGAGACCCTCGCGTCGCTGTCGGTGCGCACGGTGAAGTCGGTGCGCCAGAGCGTCTCGAGCCTCTCCGGCGGCCAGCGCCAGACGGTCGCGATCGCCAAGGCCGTCCTGTGGAACTCCAAGGTCGTCCTCCTCGACGAGCCGACCGCAGCCCTCGGCGTCGCCCAGACCCGCCAGGTCCTCGACCTGGTGCGCCGGCTGGCCGACCGCGGGCTCGGCGTCGTGCTCATCTCGCACAACATGGGCGACGTCTTCGAGGTCGCGGACCGCATCACCGCGCTCTACCTCGGCCGCGTCGCCGCCGACGTCCCGACCAAGGACGTCACCCACAGCCAGGTCGTCGAGCTGATCACCGCGGGCCGCTCCGGCGACCTCGGCATCCGCGACAACGCGACCGCCACGATCTGAGGACGAGCAGATGACCCTCCAGTCGGACACCACCGACCAGCGACCGGCAGCCGCCGCCGGCTTCGACAACGACAACCGCCAGGCGGCGACGATCGGCGACTCGGCGCGCGACTACCTCAACCGGATCCGCGGCGGCGACATGGGCTCGCTCCCCGCGATCTTCGGCCTCGTCGTGCTGTTCGTCGTCTTCGCCTCGCTCCACGACCGGTTCCTCACGACGTACAACATGGCCAACCTGGTCGTGCAGGCCGGCTCCATCTGCGTCCTCGCGATGGGCCTGGTCTTCGTGCTGCTCCTCGGCGAGATCGACCTGTCGGCCGGTGTGGCCGGCGGCGCCGCCGCCACGATCAGCGCCCTGGTGATGATCGACCACGACTGGCCGTGGTGGCTCGCCACCATCGCCGGCATCGCGGTCGGTGCCCTCATCGGCGCCGTGATCGGCTCGCTGGTGGCGTTCCTCGGCATCCCGTCGTTCGTCGTCACGCTGGCGTTCTTCCTCGCCCTGCAGGCCGTGCCGCTCAAGCTCATCGGCTCCGGCGGCTCGCTGCGCTTCGACGACAAGGTCCTGCGCGGGTTGTCGATCGAGAACGTCCCGGTCACCGCCGGGTGGATAGCCGCTGCGGCGATCGTCCTGGGCTTCGCGGCGATCTCGCTGGTGCAGTACCGCTCGCGGGCCGCCCGCGGCCTGGTCCACAAGCCGATCGCGCTCGTGGTGATCCAGATCGTCGTGCTCGCGGTGATCGTCCTCGGGCTCACCGCGCTGCTCAGCGCCAACCGCGCCCCGAACCCGGACCTGTTCACCATCAGCGGCATCCCGTGGGTCGCCCCGGTCGTCATCGCGCTGCTGCTGTTCTGGACCTTCGTCCTCACCCGGACCCGCTTCGGCCGGCACCTCTACGCCGTCGGCGGCAACGCCGAGGCGGCCCGCCGCGCCGGCATCAACGTCACGCGGATCAAGATCGCGGCCTTCGTGATCGCCTCCTCGATGGCGGCCATCAGCGGCCTGCTCGCCGCGTCGTACACCGGCAAGGTCTCCCCGGGCTCCGGTGGCGGCAACGAGCTGCTGTACGCCGTGGGCGCCGCGGTCATCGGCGGCACCAGCCTCTTCGGCGGTCGCGGTCGCGCGATCGACGCCGTCGTCGGCGGCCTGGTGATCGCGACCATCCCCAACGGCCTGGGCCTGCTCAACCAGGCGAGCTACATCAACTTCCTCGTCACCGGCGGGGTCCTGCTCCTGGCAGCCAGCGTCGACGCGGTCTCGCGCCGTCGTCGGTCCGCGGCCGGCGTCTAGGGACGGGGTGAGCACCCCGCGGCGCGCCGGCCTCGGCACCAACCAGGAGGCTGTGCGGCGACACAACCTCGGCACGGTGCTGCGCCACGTGCACGGCGCGGGGCAGATCTCGCGCGCCGAGCTCACCACCTCGATGGGGCTCAACCGCAGCACGATCGCCGACCTGGTCGGCGAGCTGGAGTCGCTCGGCGTCGTCGAGCGGGCCCTCCCCGTGGGGGCCCGCTCGGGGGCGGGCCGGCCCTCGGCGGAGGTGCGGCTGGCCGGCGTGGGGCCGTACGTCGTCGCGGTCGACCTCGGCGTCGACCGCGCGGTCGTCGCGCGCGTCGCCCTGGGCGGCGAGGTCGTGGAGCGGGGCTCGGTCCCGATCCCCACCGGCGGCAGCGAGGCGTGGCAGGTCGGCTCAGCGGTGGCCGGCCTGATCCGCCGCGTGGTCGAGGCGGCCCCGCCCTCGGCGCCGCTGATCGGCATCGGCATCTCGATCCCCGGCCTGGTCCGCCGCAGCGACGGTCTGGTCCGCCTGGCGCCGAACCTCGAGTGGCAGGACGTCTCCTTCGGGGCGATCGTGCTGGCCGCGCTCGGCGTGGACATCCCCGTGCAGCTCGCGAACGACGCCGACCTCGGCGCGCTCGCGGAGCACCGCCGGGGCGCCGGGGTCGGGGTCGACGACCTGATCTACATCTCCGGCAACGTCGGCGTCGGCGCGGGCGTCATCACCGGCGGCGTCCGGCTCGAGGGCGCGGGCGGGTACGCCGGCGAGGTCGGCCACCTGCCGTTCGCGCCCGAGGGCCGGCTGTGCCACTGCGGCAACATCGGCTGCTGGGAGACCGAGGTCGGCGCCCACGCGATCGCGCAGGCGATCGGGTGCCCGGAGTCCGAGGTGGTCACCCTCGGCGACGTGCTCGACGAGTACGCCGGGTCCCCCCGCGCGCTCGGAGCGACCGGCAAGGCGCTGGGCTACGGCCTGGCCTCGATCGTCAACGCGTTCAACCCCCGGCTCGTCGTCCTCGGCGGCTACCTCGACTCGCTCTACGCCCTGGTCCGCCACGAGGTCGACGGCGCCCTCGCCGAGCGCGCGCTGCCGGCCCCGCTGGAGTCGGTCACCCTCTCCCTGCCCGGGCTGGGCTCGGACTCGGTGCTCCAGGGCGCGGCGGAGATCGCGCTCGAGCCGCTCTTCGTCGACCCCGTCGCCGCGCTCGGCACGGCCCTCGTCGGCGTCGGCGACCAGCTCGCCGGCTAGCCGCCGGCGAGCTCGCAGGCGGGCAGGTCGGCCGTCCCGCCGAGGACGCCGGCGAGCGACTGCTCGGCGGCACCCAGCGCCGCGGCGCGCAGGTCGAGCGTGCCCAGCCGCAGCTCGGGCCGCACCTGGACGTCGGAGGCCAGGCGCGCGTCGAGCACCCGGCGGGCCGGGTCGAGGACGAGGTCGCCGAGCGGCACGAAGTACCCACCCAGGACGACCACGGCCGGGTCGAGCACGCCGGTGAGGATCGCCAGGCCCAGCCCGAGGTCGTGGCCGACCCGCTCGACGGTGGCGCGGGCGGCCGGGTCGTCGACGGCGCGGGCGGCGACCGCGGCGGCGGTGGTGAGCGGGGTGTCCAGCTCCGGCATGCCGAGCGCGTCCAGCACGGCGTGCAGGCCGATCGAGGCCTCCCAGCAGCCGCGGCGCCCGCAGCCGCAGGGGGCTGCGGGGTCCCCGACGGGCATGTGGCCGACCTCGCCGGCGAAGCCCGCGGCCCCCTGCACGAGCTGCCCGCCGACCACGATCCCGGCGCCGATCCCGACGGTGCCGGTCAGGTAGAGCGCGTGGTCGACGCCGCGGGCGGCGCCGTGGTGGGCCTCGGCGTACGCCGCGCAGTTGGCGTCGTTGACGACGCGGACCTCGCAGCCCAGCGCCTCGGCCAGGTGGGCGACCAGGGTGTCGCCGCGGAGCGGGAGGTTCGGCGCCCAGGCGACCGTGCGGTCGTCGTCGCGGACCAGCGCGGGGACCGCGACGGTCGCGCCCAGCAGGCGCCCGGGGTGCGCCGCGCGCAGCTCGGCGGCCAGCGCGAGCAGCACCTCGAGCCGGTCCTCGCCGGCCGGGCGCGACTCGCTGGCCAGCACGCCGCCGGCGAGGTCGACCACGACGGCCGAGACGTAGTCGACGTTGAGCTCCAGACCCAGCCCCAGGTGGGCGCCGGCGCGCAGGGACAGCGGACGGCTCGGCCGGCCCCGGGCGGGCTGGCCGGGACCGGCCGGGGCGGGCGGCTCCTCGACGACGGCGCCGGCCTCCTCGAGGTCGGCGGCGATCGCGCCGACCGTCGCCTTGGCCAGCCCCGTGCGCTGCGCCAGCTCGGCCCGCGAGGCGGGTCCGAGCCGGCGCAGCGACTGCAGCACGGCCGCGGTGTTGGCGCGGCGCAGCTGGCCGGTGCCGCCGCCGGGGCCGGTGGTCACGCTCAGCGCACGCCGTACAGGTGCTCCAGCGCGAGCTGGTCCAGCAGCTCGAAGCCGGCGCCGCGCTGGGCCAGGACCTCGGGGTCGGGGAGGTCCCACTCGAGGAGCTGCTGCCAGCCCTCGCCGTCGCCGAGGCTGGGCTGGGCCAGCTCGGGGAGCTTCGCGGCCTCGAGCGCCGCCTGCACCTCCGGGTCGGCGCGGAACGCCTTCACCTTCTCGCGCAGGATCAGGTAGTTGCGCATGTTCGCCTCGGCGGTCACCCACACGCCGTTGTCGTCCTCGGTGCGGACCGGCTTGTAGTCGAAGTGCACCGGGCCGTCGTAGCCGCCGGCGAGGAGGGTGTCGACCACCCAGAACGCACCGCGGACGTTGCCCGCGCCGAAGCGGAGGTCCTGGTCGTACTTCGGGCCGTTCTGGCCGTTGAGGTCGATGTGGAAGAGCTTGCCCTGCCACAGCGCCTGGGCGTAGCCCGCCGCGGCGTTGAGCCCGGCCATCTCCTCGTGGCCGATCTCGGGGTTCACCCCGACCAGCTCGGGGCGCTCGAGGCGCTCGATGAACGCCATCGCGTGGCCGACGGTGGGGAGCAGGATGTCGCCGCGGGGCTCGTTCGGCTTCGGCTCGATCGCGAAGCGCAGGTCGTAGCCCTGGTCCACGACGTACTGGCCGAGCAGGTCGAAGGCCTCCTTCATCCGGTCCAGCGCGGTCGCGGTGCCCTGCGAGGCGCCGTACTCCGCTCCCTCGCGGCCGCCCCAGGCGACGTACACCTTCGCGCCGAGCTCGGCGGCGAGGTCGACGTTGCGCATCACCTTGCGGATCGCGAAGCGGCGGATGTCGCGGTCGTTGTTGGTGAAGCCGCCGGCCTTGAACACCGGGTGGGTGAACAGGTTGGTGGTGGCGGTGGTGACGACGAGCCCGGTGTCGGCCAGGCCCTTCTTGAACCGGTCGATGATCTGCTGGCGGGTCGCGTCGTCGCTGCCGAACGGGATCACGTCGTCGTCGTGGAAGTTCACGCCGTAGGCGCCGAGCCCGGCGAGCTTCTCGAGGGCGTAGACGGTGTCCATCGGCGGGCGGGTGGCGGTGCCGAACGGGTCGACGCCCTGCCAGCCGACGGTCCAGAGGCCGAAGGAGAACTTGTCCTCCGGGGTGGGGGTGGGGATCTCGATGCTCATGGGGTGCCTTCCGAGGGGTGGGTCCGGAGGTGGTTCCGGCTGGTCGGGGGACGGTCGGGGACGGACGGGGACGGACGGGTGGTCAGGGGCGGTCGCGCAGGGCGGCGTACGCCTCACGCACGTGCGGGGTGGGGTCGGCCTCGAGCAGCCGGGTGCCCGGCAGTGGCCAGGTGGGCGGGGCGTCGGTGCCGGCGAGGGCCCAGGCGGCCTGCCGGGCGGCGCCGAGGGCGACGTACTCCCCGGGCGGCGGGAGCGTGACCGGGCGGCCGAGGACGGCCGGGGCGAGCGCCTGCAGGGCGGGGCTGCGGGTGGCGCCACCGACGAGCAGCACGCGGCGCGGGTCGGTGCCGGTGGCGGCGACGAGCTGGTCGACGGCGTCGGCGAGGGAGCAGAGCAGGGCCTCGTACGCCGCGCGCGCCAGGTCGGCGCGGGTGGTGGCCGGCGTGAGCCCGGTCCAGGTTCCGGTGGCGGCGGGACGGTTCGGGGTGCGCTCGCCGCCGTAGTACGGCAGGAGGGTGACCCCGCCGGCGCCCGGCGTGGAGGCCAGGGCGAGGTCGGCGAGCCCGGCGTGGTCGACGTCGAGCCAGCGGGCCTGGAGGTCGAGGATCCCGGCGGCGTTCATCGTGGTGACCATCGGCAGGAAGCCGCCGCTGGCGTCGGCGAAGCCGGTCAGCACGCCCCTGCCGTCGGCCACCGGCGTCGCGCTGATCGCGGAGGCGACCCCGGAGGTGCCGATCGAGAGCAGGACGTCGCCCGGCTCGAGCGCCATGCCGAGGGCGGCGGCCATGTTGTCGCCGGTGCCGCCGGCCAGCACCGCGCCGGTCGCGGTCTCCCCGGCGACGGCGCCCGGCGCCACGACGCGCGGGAGCGCGAAGGGCCGGCCGAGCGCGGCCTCGGCGAGGTCGGGACGCCAGCGGCCCTCCGGGGTGGCGAAGTAGCCGGTGCCCGACGCGTCGCCGCCGTCGGTGAATGCCTCGGTGCCGGGCGCCGCGACGTGCCGCGACAGGTAGTCGTGGGGGAGCAGCACCTGCGCGACCCGGGCGGCGTTCTCCGGCTCGGCGTCGCGCAGCCAACGCAGCTTGGTGGAGGTGAACGAGGCGACCAGCACGCTGCCGATCGCGTCGGCGCACGCCTGTGGCCCGCCCATCTCGGCGATCAGCTCGGCGGCGGCCGACGCGGAGCGGGTGTCGTTCCAGAGCAGCGCGTCGCGGACCGGCTCGCCGGCCTCGTCGAGGGCGACCATGCCGTGCTGCTGGCCGCCGATCGCCACCGCGGCGACCTCGCCGGCCCGCGCGCCGAGGCCGGCGACGGCCTCGTCGTACGCCGCGGGCCACGCCCGCGGGTCGACCTCGGTGCCGGGCGGGTGGGCGACCGAGCGGCTGTCGACGACGGTGCCGTCGGCGGCGTCGACGAGCAGCGTCTTGGTGGACTGGGTCGAGGTGTCGACGCCGAGGACGAGGGTCACCCGGCTATTAAGTACGACACTCGAACTAATGTCAACGGTCGGGCGTGATCGTGACCTCGCTGGTCCACCGGTAGGTCTCCCCGGGGCGCAGGACCGCCGAGGGCCACTCCGGGTGGTGCGGGGTGTCGGGGTGCAGCTGGGGCTCGATCGCGATGCCGGCGTACGGCGCGTGCGGCGGGCGGTCGAAGGCCCCGGCGGTGTAGACCTGCACGCCGGGCTGGTCGGCGGCGAGCTCCAGCACCAGGCCGTGGCCGCGCAGCCGGGCCACCTCGCGGAGCGGACCTCCGGGGGACCAGCCGTTCTCGCACCCGCGGACCACGAAGGGGTGGTCCAGGTCGCCGGGCCGGCCGCCCGACCGGAGGTCGAAGCGCGTGCCGGCGACGTCGGCGACCTCCCCGGTCGGCACGCCGTCGGTGACCGGGAGGTAGGCGTCCGCGTGCAGCGTCAGCTCGTGGTCGGCCGCCGTCTCCCCGCCGAGGCGGTAGTAGGCGTGGCTGGACAGCGAGACCACCGTCGGGGCGTCGGTCCTCGCGGCGTACGACGTCCGCAGGGTGCGGTCCCGCACCTCGAAGCGAGCGCGCACCGTCACCGTGCCGGGGAACCCCTGGTCGCCGTCCGGGCTGACCAGCTCCAGCTCGGCGGAGGTCGGGCTGGAGGCGACGACGGCCCAGGTGCGCCGGTCGTAGCCGTCCGGGCCGCCGTGCAGGGTGTGCCCGCGGTCGTTGATGGGCAGCTGGTGCGTCGTGCCGTCGACGACCAGCTCGCCGCGCGCGACCCGGTTGGCGTACCGGCCCACGGTCGCGCCGAGGTAGCGGTCGTCGTCGAGGTGGTCGGCCACCCGCGGCAGCCCGAGGACGACGTCACGCCACGCGCCCCCGCCGTCGCGGGCGCGCAGCCGGTGGACGCGGGCGCCGAGCGGGGCGAGGGCGAGGTGGAGGTCGTCGCTGTGCAGCTCGATCAGCTGCTCGTGGTCGGTCACGGGCGCCGAGGGTAGGCCCCCGTGACCGACGAGCCGTCGGTCAGGCGGGGTACTGCCCGCCGACCGGGCCGCGCAGCGCGCGGTAGCCGACGAAGCCGAGGCCGAGCATCGTCAGGGCGAGGACGAGGTGCAGCCAGTTGTCGGCGTTGTTCAGCGGCACGAAGTTCGCGTCGCTGCCGTGGCCGATCGCGAGGCCGTAGACCCACAGCAGGAGGTAGACCAGGCCGCCGCCGGCGAGGTACGCCGCGGAGGCGGTGGCCTTGCGGGCCACGGCGAGCCCGACGACGCCGAAGAGCAGGTGGACGACGTTGTGCAGGACCGAGACCTGGAAGACGCCGAGGAGCTTCGCGTGGCTCTCGTGGCCGGCGATCTCGAGCTGGTCGTAGTTCGTCGTGATGCCGGGGATGAAGCCGGCGATGCCGACGAGCAGGAAGACCGCGCCGTACACGAGCGCGGCGGTGCGGAGGAACGGGACGGCCTTGGACGGTCCGGCCGGGCCGGTGTGGGTGGCATCCATCACGGGCTCCTTCCTTGATCGGGTCGGGGACATACCGGGGGTACCCCGCGGCCGCACGACCAGCCCCACCCCGGCGGGGAGGAGTGCGCCGGGCACTCCCTGGGCACCGCCCGGAGGACTTCACGAACCGTCTCAGGAGGACATGCACATGGCACAGCTGGTGCTCGGGCTGTGGGCGGCCACGGCGTTCTTTGGTGCCTACATGTTCAGCTTCACCCTCGGCGCGGCCCGCTCGCGGGCCGAGGCCGAGCCCGGTCAGCTCACGAGCAAGCTGCCGCCGTTCGCCACGTTCGTGCACCCGCTCTTCGGGCTCGCCGGGCTGGCGCTGTGGATCGCCTACCTCGCCGCGGGCCAGCAGTCGCTGGCGTGGATCACCCTGGTCGTGCTGATCGCCGGCGCCGGCATCGGCGACGTCCTGCTGGTCAAGACGCTGGGCTCCCGCAAGGACGCCGAGCACACTGTCGAGGACCGGATCCCGACCTCGGCGATGGCGATCCACGGCATCCTCGCCGTCGCCACGATCGGCGCCGTGCTGCTGGTCTGCCTCGGCGTGGACAGCCAGGAGGGCGACGACGACGCCGACTTCGGCAAGACCATGGCGCCGGTCGTCCAGCCCGTCCAGCCCGTCCAGGTCGCGCGATGAGCGCCGAGGGCCTCGACGAGGTCTGGGACGACTGGAAGGAGGCGGTCAACATGACCGCCTCGGAGCTGGAGTCGTGGCTGGAGAGCGACGACTCCCGGCGCGTCGGCCAGAAGTCCGGCGGCGGCGAGTCCACCGGCCACAAGTCGGGGAAGCGCATCGTGGGGATCCTGCGCACCAAGAAGGGCGACCTGACCGACGCCGACGTCGCGCACATGCGCAAGGTCGTCGGCTACGTGCACCGCCACCTCGCCCAGGGGCCGGACAAGGACGTCGAGCACAGCGACTGGCGCTACTCGCTGATGAACTGGGGCCACGACCCGACGAAGGGGTGACCCGCCCGCTCAGGCGGTGAGCTCCCCGAGCGCGGTGGCCACGGCGTCGATCCCCCGCTCGACCTCGACGAAGCTCGTGCTGAGCGGGGAGAGCCCGACCCGGAGGCCCGACGGCGGCCGGAAGTCGGGCACGACCCCCCGCTGCCAGAGCAGGGCGGTCACCTCCCGGAATGCCGGGTGCTCGAGCATCACGTGCGCCCCGCGCCCGGCGGGGTCCCGCGGGCTCGCCAGCCGGACGCCGTACGTCGCCAGCCGCTCGTCGGCGAGCGCGACCGCGTGCTCGGTCAGCGCCATCGCCTTCGCGCGGACCGCCGGCATGCCGGCCTCCTCGACGAGGTCGAGCATCGCCTGCAGCGGCTGCATCGCGAGCACCGGCGGGGTCCCGGTGAGCATCCGCCGGATGCCGGGGGCGGGCTCGTAGCCCGGCCCCATCGCGAACGGGTCGGCGTGGCCCATCCAGCCCCACAGCGGCTGCTGGACCTCCGGCACCAGGTCGGCGCGGACGTAGGCGAAGGCGGGGGAGCCGGGGCCGCCGTTGAGGTACTTGTAGGTGCAGCCGACCGCGAGGTCCGCGCCCCACGCGTCGAGCTCGACCTCGACCGACCCGGCCGAGTGGCTGAGGTCCCAGACGACGAGCGCGCCGGCGTCGTGGACCAGGGTGGTGAGCGCCGCCCCGTCGGCCACGTGGCCGGACCGGAACGCGACGTGGCTGAGCAGCACCAGGGCCGTCCGCGGGCCGAGCGCAGGCACGAGGTCGTCGGCGGTGACGCCGGCGTCGGGGTGCGCCTCGACCCAGCGGACCTCGAGCCCGCACTCGGCGGCGACCCCCTCGACCAGGTAGCGGTCGGTGGGGAAGTTGTCGCGGTCGACGACCACCTCGCGCCGGCCGGGCCGCGCGTCAACGGCCGCCCGCAGGAGCTTGTAGAGCAGCACCGAGGTCGAGTCGCCGACGACGACCTGGCCGGGGCCGGCGCCGAGGACCACCCGGCCGAGCCGGTCGCCGACCCGCGTCGGCTCGTCCATCCAGGACTCGTCCCAGCTGCGGATCAGCCGGTCGCCCCACGCGCCCTCGACGAACTCCGCCAGCCGCCCCGCCACGGTCGCCACCGGCCGGCCCAGCGAGTTGCCGTCGAGGTAGGCGACCACCGAGGGGTCCTCGGCGCCGACGAAGCGGGAGCGGTACGCCGCGAGCGGGTCGCGCGCGTCGAGCTCGGCCGACGTCGGCCGCGCGCTCACGCGCCCACCTCGCTGCGCACGGCGTACAGCTCGGGGAAGAAGGTGAGGTCCAGCGCCCGGCGCAGGAAGTCGACGCCGGAGGACCCGCCGGTGCCGCGCTGGAAGCCGATGGTCCGCTGCACGGTCCGCAGGTGCCGGAAGCGCCACTCCTGGACGTCGTCCTCGAGGTCGACGAGGTCCTCGCACGCCTCGTAGAGGCCCCAGGGCAGGTCGCGCTCCTCGTAGACCCGCCGGAAGACCGGCACCAGGTCCTCGCGGAAGGTCCACGGCTCCCGGACGTCGCGCTCCAGCACGTCGGCCGGCACGGCGAGGCCCTGGCGGGCGAGCAGCCGCAGGAACGCGTCGTACAGCGTGGGCTCCTCCAGCAGCGTGGACAGCAGGGCGTGCGCCTCGGGCTCGGACTCGAAGACCCGCAGCATGCCGGGCGCCTTGTTGCCCAGCAGGAACTCGACCGCGCGGTACTGGTGGGACTGGAACCCCGAGCTGCTGCCGAGGGCGCCGCGGAACTCGGAGTACTCCCGCGGCGTGAGCGTCGCGAGCACCGACCACTGCTGGATCAGCGTGCGCATCGTCGCCTTGACCCGGGCCAGGCACTTCAGCGCCGGGGCGAGCTGGTCGCGGTCCATCAGCGCCCGCGCCTCGCGCAGCTCGTGGAGCACCAGCTTCAGCCACAGCTCGGAGGTCTGGTGCTGGATGATGAAGAGCAGCTCGTCGTGGTGCTCGGGCCGGCTGCGTGGGTGCTGGGCCGCGAGCAGCCGGTCCAGGTCGAGGTAGCGGCCGTAGCTCATCGCGCCGTGGAAGTCGGTGCGCACACCCGCCTCGAGCGGCCGCGTGGCCGAGGGGTGCTCGTGGGTGTCCGGGGTCATGCGGGCGACGGTATCCCCGCCGGGTGCTCGCGTCGCGCTGGTCCTCCGCCGACGGCTCCCTCCGCGCAGTGCGCCCCCCATGGCCCTGCGCAGCCTCCCCGGACGGGAGCCGTCGACGGACGAGTCCTCCCCGGGCCGCGGACGGTTGAAACGTCTACCGTCCGAGCACGGCGCAGCCGCCCACCTCGTCGTCGAGGACGATCTCGGTCCGCAGGCCCGCGGCGCGCAGCAGCGCGGCCGAGCGCTCCGCCTGGTGGCGACCGGTCTCGACCAGCACGGTCGCGCCGGGCGCCAGCCACGGCGTCGCGCCGGCGGCCACCCGGCGCTGGACGTCGAGGCCGTCGCCACCGCCGTCGAGGGCCACGCGGTGCTCGTGGTCGCGCGCCTCGGGCGGCATCAGGGCGACGTCGCCGGTCGGGACGTACGGCGCGTTCGCGACCAGCACGTCCACCCGGCCGAGCAGGTGGCGCGGCAGGGCGTCGAAGAGGTCGCCCTCGTGCACCGTGGCCGGGGGCAGGTTCCGCCGCGCGCAGGCGACGGCCGCCGGGTCGAGGTCAGCCGCGTGCACGTCGGCGTCGGGCCGGGCCGCGCGGACGGCGGCGGCCACCGCGCCGGAGCCGCAGCACAGGTCGACGACCACCGCGCCGGCCGCGCGCCGCGCCAGCCGGTCGAGCGCGAGCCGCACCAGCAGCGTCGTACGCCGCCGGGGGACGAAGACGCCCGGCTCGACCACCACCCGCAGCCCGGCGAACTCCGCCCACCCCAGCACCTGCTCCAGCGGGAGGCCGGCGACGCGGGCCGCGACGAGGCGGTCGAGGTCGGTGGCGTCGGCGGCCTGGCCGACCAGCAGCTCGGCCTCCTCCTCGGCGAAGACGCACCCGGCGGCGCGCAGCCGCGCCACCACGGTGCTCGCCGTCGTCATGCCGTCATTGTGACGGCTGCCCGCAGAACTGGAACGCGTTACAGTTTCGCGGGTGACCGCTCCCGACGTCTTCGCCCCCGCCACCCTCGGCCCGGTGCGCCTGCGCAACCGGACGGTCAAGGCCGCGACGTTCGAGGGCCGCACCCCGCAGGGGCAGGTCACCGACGAGCTCATCGACTACCACCTCGCGCCGGTCCGTGGCGGCGTGGCGCTGACCACGGTGGCCTACCTGGCGGTGGCGCCCGAGGGGCGCACCCACCGCGAGGTGATCGTGGTCGGGGAGGACACCCTCGCCGGGCTGGCCCGGCTCGCCGACGCCGTGCACGCCGAGGGTGCCGCGATCGCGGGCCAGGTGGGCCACGCGGGCCCGGTGGCCAACGGCCGCTCCAACGGCGTCCGGGCGATCGCCGCCAGCGGCATGCCGAGCCCGCTGTCGATGCAGATGATCCGGTCGGCGACCGAGGCCGACCTGACCCGGGTGACCCGGGCGTACGTCGCCGCCGCGCGCACGTTGATCCGCGCCGGGTTCGACGTGCTCGAGCTGCACATGGCGCACAGCTACCTCATCTCCTCCTTCCTCGCGCCCGGCCTCAACCGCCGCGGGGACCGCTGGGGCGGCTCGCTGGAGAACCGTGCCCGCCTCGCCCGCCAGGTCGCCCGCGCGGTCCGCGACGAGGTCGGCGACGAGGTCGCGGTGACCGCGAAGGTGTCCACCTCCGACGGCTTCAAGGGCGGGGTCACCACCGAGGCCGGGCTCGAGGTGACGCGGCTGCTCGAGGCCGACGGCAACCTCGACGCGCTCCAGCTCTCCGGTGGCAGCTCGCTGATGAACCCGATGTACCTCTTCCGCGGCGGCACCCCGGTCGCGGAGTTCGCCGCCGCCATGCCGCTGCCGGTGCGGCTCGGGATGCGCACGCCGGTCGGCCGGTCGTTCATGAAGTCCTATGAGTTCCACGAGGGCTACTTCCGCGACAAGGCCCTGCGGTTCCGTGAGGCGCTGTCGATGCCGCTGATGTTCCTCGGCGGGGTCAACCGGCTGGAGACGATGCAGCAGGCGATGGCCGACGGCTTCGAGTACGTCGCCCTGGGCCGCGCCCTGCTCCGCGAGCCGGACCTGCTGGCGCGGATGCAGGCCGGCCGCGCCGTCGAGGGCGTCTGCATCCACTGCAACCGGTGCATGCCCACCATCTACGCCGACGGCGGCACTCGCTGCCCGGTCGCCCTCGAGCTGACCGCCTCGCCTGCCTGAGCGGCTTGTAACGCGCTGTTCGACGATCTACCGCGCCGACCGATCGACGCGGTAGACCCGCGAACGGCGCGTTGCAAGCAACGTCGGCGACCCTTCCGCAAATCTAGAACGTGTTCTAAGTTGTGCCCCATGTCACAGGTCATCCCCGAGAAGCCCCTGCGCGTCGTCGTCTGGTCGACCGGGACCATCGGCCGGCACGCGATCGCCGGCATCGACGCCCACCCGGACCTCGAGCTGGTCGGGGTGTGGGTCTCCAACCCGGCCAAGGACGGCCGCGACGCCGGCGAGCTGGCCGAGCTCGGCCGCGAGCTGGGCATCCTGGCGACGACCGACCGCGACGCGCTGGTCGCGCTGGCGCCCGACGCGATCGTGCACACCGCGATGGCCGACGACCGGGTCTTCGAGTGCATCGAGGACCTGGTCGGCTTCGTCGAGGCGGGGATCAACGTGACCAGCAGCGGACCCGTGCTGCTGCAGTGGCCGGAGGGGATCCTGCCGCCGGAGATGATCGAGCGGATCGAGGACGCCTGCCGCCGCGGGGGCGCGAGCCTGCACGTCAACGGCATCGACCCCGGGTTCGCCAACGACGTGCTGCCGCTGGTGATGACGAGCCTGTCCCAGCGCATCGACGAGGTGCGCGTGCTGGAGGTCTGCGACTACTCGACCTACTACCAGCCGGTGGTGATGGGCGAGATGTTCGGCTTCGGCAAGCCGATGGAGGAGCTCGGCATGCTCTGGCACCCCGGCATCCTCACCATGGCGTGGGGCAGCGTCGTGCGGCAGATCGCGGCCGCCCTCGACGTCACCCTCGACGAGCCGCTGACCGAGGAGGTGGACCGTCGCCCGGCCGCCCGGGACACCAGCTCGGTCTCCGGCGACATCGCCGCCGGGACCCTGGGCGCGGTGCGCTTCCAGGTGATCGGCAAGGTCGATGGCGTGCCGCGCGTGGTGCTCGAGCACGTCACCCGCACCGACGCCGCCGAGCACGACGACTGGGAGCGCCCGCCGGCCGGCACCGACGGCTGCTACCGCGTCCGCATCACCGGCGAGCCGATGATGCAGGTCGACTTCCTCCACCACGGCGAGCACGGCGACCACAACGTCAGCGGCATGATCACCACCGCGCAGCGGATCGTGAACGCCCTGCCCGCCGTCGTCGCCGCCGAGCCCGGCATCGTCCGCGCCGTCGACCTGCCGCTGGTCACCGGTCGCGGCCTGGTCACGGGTGCCGGTCGATGACGATCCTCGACCGGTTCACCACCACCGACCAGGTCGCTGTCGTCACCGGCGCCGGCCGCGGGATCGGTGCGGCGACCGCTGTCGCGCTCGCCGAGTCCGGGTCGGACGTGGTCGTCTCCGCCCGCACTGCCGACCAACTCGAGCGGGTCGCGGAGCAGGTCCGGGCCGTGGGACGCCGGGCCGTCGTCGTACCGGCCGACCTCAGCGACCTCGACGCGGTCGCCGGCCTCGCGCACGCGGCGTACGACGCGTTCGGGCGGCTCGACACGGTCGTCAACAACGTCGGCGGCACCATCCCGAACGCCTTCCTCGACACGAGCGTCGACTACCTCGAGGAGGCGTTCCACTTCAACGTCTCCACCGCCCACGCGCTGAGCGTCGCGGCGGTGCCGCTGATGCTCAAGGGGTCCGAGGGCCAGAAGTCGATCACCACGATCTCCTCGATGATGGGCCGCTCCGCGGGGCGCGGCTACCTGGCGTACGGCACCGCCAAGGCCGCGCTCGCGCACTGGTCGCGGCTGGCGGCCACCGACCTCGCGCCGCGGATCCGGGTCAACGGCATCTACGTCGGCTCGGTGATGACCAGTGCCCTGGAGTTCGTCGCCGGGGTGCCGGAGATGATGGACCAGCTCGAGACCAAGACCCCGCTGGGGCGGGTCGGCGAGGCCGAGGACGTCGCCGCCGCGGTGGTCTACCTCAGCTCGCGCGCGGGCCAGTACGTCACCGGCAAGCTGCTCGAGGTCGACGGCGGGATCCAGGCGCCCAACCTGGACCTGGGACTGCCGGACGTCTCCGGGTGAACCGGGACGTAGGGTCCGCCGGGTGACCTCCTCCACCACCTCGACCGCGCACGCCGTCTCGCCCGACTCCGGGGAGCACTGGACCGCGGAGGGTGCCTGGCAGGTCGCCGAGGGGATCCACCGGATCCCGCTGCCGCTGCCGATGGACGGGCTGCGGGCGATCAACGTCTACGTGCTCGTCGCCGACGACGGGCTGACGCTCGTCGACGGCGGGTGGGCGATCCCGCAGGCCCGCGAGCTGCTCGACCGGTGCCTCGGGCAGATCGGCGCCGGCTTCGGCGATATCCGCCGCTTCCTCGTCACCCACGTGCACCGCGACCACTACACCCTGGCCCGCGTGCTGGGCACCGAGCTCGGCGTCGACGTCACGCTCGGCCGGGGCGACCGGCCGGCGTTGGAGCTGATGCAGGACGCGGCGTCGATGACCGAGAACCCCTTCGCCGGTGCGCTGCGCACGGCGGGCGCCGCCGAGCTGGCCGAGGAGTGGAACAGCCCCGGGCAGGAGTCCGACGAGGACCGGCTCCCGGACCCGACGCACTGGGCGTTCGCCGACACCTGGCTCGAGGGCGACACCCGGATCGAGGTCGGCCCGCGCACCGTCGACGCCGTCCACACCCCGGGCCACACCCCCGGGCACTACGTGTACGCCGAGCGGGACGCCGGCCTGCTGTTCGCCGGCGACCACGTGCTGCCGACGATCACCCCCTCCATCGGCTTCACCATGCCGATGGACCAGGAGCCGCTGGGCGACTTCATGGCCTCGCTGACCAAGGTCCGCTCGCTGCCGGACCTGACCATCCTCCCCGCGCACGGGCCGGTCGCGCCGTCCTCCCACACCCGGGTCGACGAGCTGCTCGCCCACCACGAGACCCGCCTCGCCGACTCCTTGGCCGCGCTCTCCTCCGGACCGCTCACCGCCCACCAGGTCGCCGGCCACCTCGGCTGGACCCGCCACGAGCACGCGTACGACACCCTCGACGTCTTCAGCCGCGGCATGGCCGCCATGGAGACCAAGGCCCACCTCGAGCTGCTCGTCGCCCGCGGCCGCGCCACCCGCACCGACACCTCCGACGGGGTCGTCTTCTCGGCGGTGTGAGGCGGTTCAGAATCCCAGGTTTACTTGGGATCTTGCTGCTTCGCGGCTGTTGCAATGGCAGGGAAGCGTCCACATCCCAGGTTTACTTGGGATGTTGCGTGTCACAGCCACCCCACTAGTCACAGAAGTCACGCGACAGGTCGCCGCATCGGCACGTGCGGGATGCCGTCCTCGAGGAACTCCGGCCCGTCGAGCGCGAAGCCGAAGGTGGCGTACCACCGGGCCAGGGGCGCCTGGGCGTCGAGGACGACATCGCGGCCGGGGCAGGACTCCAGCGCCGCGCGCATGACGACGTCGGCGAGCCCCTGCCCGCGCGCGGGGACGGCGAGCAGCACCCGGCCGATGCGCCACAGTTCGCCGTCGTCGAGGACCCGGGCGTAGCCCACCAGGGCGGAGTCGTCGAGGAGCAGCACGTGCCGGGTGCCGGGCTCGGGGTCGCGGCCGTCGAGGTCGGGGTAGGGACACTCCTGCTCGACCACGAAGACCTGCTGGCGCAGCCGTGCGACGGCGTACACGTCGGTGGCCGAGAGGTCGGTGAAAGGCACGACCAGGGTGCGGGGGGTCATCGCAGGAACTCCTCGGTACGTCGCCACGCGCGCCGGGCCTCGGGCACGAGCGGCAGCAGGGGGTAGACGTGGAGCAGGTCCGGCTCCTCCACGTAGGTCAGCGGCCAGCCGGCCTCCTGGGCCCGCCGGACGAGCAGCCGGGTGCCCGGGGTGAGCAGGTCGCGGGTCCCCTGGAAGACCAGGGCCGGCGGCAGGCCGGCGAGGTCGCCGAGCGCCGGCGAGACCTCGGGGCGGGCCAGGTCGTCCGGCGAGCCGGCCCACCACGCGGCGTACGCGCGGAGCTTGCCGAGGAACAACCAGGGGTCGACCGCGTCGAAGGCCTCGGTCTCGGGGGTGCTGGTGCTGAGGTCCACCCACGGTGAGTGCAGCAGCAGCCGGTCGGGCTGCGGCAGGTCCCGGTCCCGCAGGGACAGGGCGAGCGCGAGCGCCAGCCCGCCGCCCGCGGAGTCGCCGGCCAGCACGGTGCCGCCGGGGGAGCGCTCGCCCCACTCCGCGGCCAGCCGGATCAGCGCGTCGTGGGAGTCGCGCCAGGTGTGCTCGGGCGCGAGCGGGTAGTCGGGCAGGACGACGCGCACGCCGAGCCGGTCGGCCAGCCGCGCGGCGTACCGCACGTGGAAGGGGTCGATCCCCGCGGTGTACCCGCCGCCGTGCACGTAGACCACCGTCCGGGTCGGCGAGGTCCCCCGCGCGGTGAGGACGTACGACGCGAACGACCCGCCGTCGGTCGGCACCTCCTCCCGCACCACCGAGAACCGCCGCGCGAACCGCGGGACCGCGTTGGTCGGCAGCGGCCGGCCGACGGTGCCGACGTGCCACCGCTCCAGCCGGGCGCGCTCGGCCTCGGGCGAGTCGAGGTCGCGGGAGCGGCGGAGCCGGGGCAGGGCCCACGCGAGGGCCTGGTGGGTCAGGGACGGCACGGGCCAACTCTCACACGTCCGCGGGACCGGCATGTCACACGCGCCGCCCGGCCGGTGTCTGGAGGGCAGACCCGAGAGAAGGAGCTCCGATGCCCAGCACGTTCCGCATCCCCCGCGCCACCGTCACCGGCCTCTACGGCCGGGTCATGGAGGCCTACGCCCGCCGCACCTACGGCCAGGTGCCCGACAACGCCTACGTCCTCTGGCACCACCGCAGGGCCCTCCGCGCGGTGCTGTCCCTGGAGTCCAAGGTGGCCCGGTTCGACGCCCTCGACGCGCACCTGAAGTCCTACGCGCTGCTCGCGAGCGCAGGCACGATCGGCTGCAGCTGGTGCCTGGACTTCGGCTACTTCCTCGCCCACGACGAGGGCCTGGACACCGCCAAGGTGCGCGAGGTGCCGCGGTGGCGCACCTCGGAGGTCTTCACCGACCTCGAGCGCGACGTCATGGACTACGCCGAGGCGATGAGCGAGACGCCGCTGCGGGTCACCGACGCGATGGTGGCCGGCCTCGTCGAGCGGCTCGGCGCGGAGGCGGTCGTCGAGCTGACCCAGATGGTGGCGCTGGAGAACATGCGCTCCCGGTTCAACGCCGCCGCCGGCCTGCAGAGCCAGGGCTTCTCCGACGTCTGCGAGCTGCCGCTGGCTACGGTCCGTCCGTGACGCACGCCGATCCGCACGCCGACGACTTCGCGACGTACCGCAACCTGCTCTTCACCGTCGCCTACGAGCTGCTGGGGTCGGCCGCCGACGCCGAGGACGTGCTGCAGGAGGCGTGGCTGCGCTGGGCCGAGGTGGACCTCGCGGAGGTGCGCGACCCGCGGGCGTACCTCGTCCGCGTCGTCACCCGGCAGGGCCTCAACCGGCTGCGGACCCTCGCCCGGCGCCGGGAGGCCTACGTCGGCCCGTGGCTGCCCGAGCCGCTGCTCACCGTCCCCGACGTCGCCGAGGACGTCGAGCTGGCCGACAGCGTCTCCACCGCGATGCTGCTCGTCCTGGAGACCCTCACACCGACCGAGCGGGCGGTGTTCGTGCTGCGCGAGGTCTTCGACGTGCCGTACGACGAGATCGCGGCCGCCGTGGACAAGTCACCGGCCGCGGTGCGCCAGGTCGCGCACCGCGCGCGCAGCCACGTCGAGGCGCGCCGCCCGCGGGTCAGCGTGAGCCGCGCGGAGCAGCGGGCCGTGGTCGACCGGTTCCTCGCCGCGGCGAGGACCGGTGACCTCGCGTCGCTGGTGGAGGCGCTGGCACCCGACGTGGTGCTCACCAGCGACGGCGGGGGCCTGCGCTCCGCGGCGCGCCGGCCGATCACCGGCCGCGACAAGGTGCTGCGGTTCCTGCTGGGGGTCGTGCCCGAGGGCGGCGACGTGCGGATGGACGCGGTCGAGGTCAACGGCTCGCCCGCGCTGCGCTTCGTCATCGACGGCGTCCTGGACACGGTGGCCACGCTGCTGGTCGAGGACGGCGCGGTCACCGGCATCTACGTCGTCCGCAACCCCGAGAAGCTCGAGCGGCTCGGACACCCCGACGGGCCGGTGGTGCTGGCGCGCTAGGTTGTGCGGACACGACAGGGGAGCACGCGCAGGCGTGCTGAGAGTGCAGAAGAGCTGCAGACCCTCGAACCTGCTCCGGTTAGCACCGGCGAAGGGAGTCACCATGAGATCCGTGCGCGCGCTCGCGTCCGTCCTGCTGGTCGGCGCCATCGGCACCGCCACCACGTCCTGCTCGCTGGCGGGGGGTGACGACGAGGGCGACCGCGAGCGGGCCGCGGCCGACGAGGTCGTCCTGGTCACCCACGAGTCCTTCACCCTGCCCGACGAGGTGCTCGCCGCCTTCGAGGAGGAGAGCGGCTACCGCCTGGAGGTCCGCAGCGCCGGCGACGCCGGGGCGCTCACCAACCGGCTGGTGCTGACCAAGGACGACCCGGTCGGCGACGTCGCCTTCGGCATCGACAACACCTTCGCCTCCCGCGCGCTCGACGAGGGGGTCGTCGCCGACACCGACGTCGAGCGTCCCGCCGGAGCAGGGGCGTACGACCTCGAGGGCGAGGGCGGCGACGACCTGGTCCCCGTGGACACCGGCAACGTGTGCGTCAACGTCGACGACACCTGGTTCCGGCGCGAGGGCGTCGAGCCGCCGCGCAGCCTGGAGGACCTCACCGAGCCGGCCTACCGCGACCTGCTCGTCGTGCCCGGCGCGACCACCAGCTCGCCCGGCCTGGCCTTCCTGCTGGCGACGGTCGCGGAGTACGGCGACGAGTGGCCCGGCTACTGGGAGCGGCTGGTCGCCAACGGCGCGAAGCTGGTCGACGGCTGGTCCGACGCCTACCAGGTCGACTTCACCCAGGGCGGGGGGAAGGGCGACCGGCCGGTCGTCGTCTCCTACGACTCCTCGCCGGCGTTCACCGTCGACGGCGAGGGCGGCACCACCACGAGCGCGCTGCTCGACACCTGCTTCCGCCAGGTGGAGTACGCCGGGGTCCTGGAGGGCGCGGCCAACCCCGAGGGCGGCGAGGAGCTGCTGGAGTTCCTGCTGACCCCGGAGGTGCAGGCCGCGCTGCCGGACTCGATGTACGTCTTCCCGGTCCGAGACGACGTCGACCTGCCCGCCGACTGGGCCCGGTTCGCGCAGCAGCCGGACGCGCCGTACGCCGTCGACCCGGCGGAGATCGCGGAGAACCGCGACACCTGGCTGCGCGAGTGGACCGACGTCACCACCCGGTGACGGCCCGCGCGGACCGAACCCGATGAGGCGCGTCCTCGCCCTGCTCGGCCTGGCCCTCGGGCCGGTGCTCGTGCTCGGCGTGTTCTTCGTGCTGCCGGTCGCCGGCATGGTCGCCCGCGGCTTCTGGCCCGGTGGCGGCTTCGACCCCGGCGGGGTGCTCGAGGTGCTGACCCGGCCGCGGACCGGCCGCGTCGTGTGGTTCACCGTGTGGTCCTCCGCCGTCGCGACCGTCGTCTCGGTGCTGCTCGGCCTGCCGGCGGCGTACGCCCTGCACCGGCTCGACCTGCCGCTGCGGCGGGTGGTGCGGGCCGCGCTGCTCGTGCCGTTCGTGCTGCCGACCGTCGTCGTCGGCGTGGCGTTCCGCCAGCTCCTCGGCGAGGCCGGGCCCCTGGGCGGGCTCGGCCTCGACGGGACGCCGGTCGCGATCGTGGCGGGGCTGGCGTTCTTCAACGTCGCGGTGGTCGTCCGCAGCGTCGGGGCCGCGTGGGAGTCGCTCGACCCGCGGCCCGCCGAGGCCGCCGCCGCGCTGGGCGCCTCGCCCGCGCAGGTGCTGCGCACCGTCACCCTGCCGGCGCTGCGGCCGGCGGTGGTCTCGGCCGCCAGCGTGGTGTTCCTCTTCTGCGCCACGTCCTTCGGCGTGGTGCTCACCCTCGGCGGGCTGCGGTACTCCTCGGTCGAGACCGAGATCTACCTGCTCACCACCAACCTGCTCGACCTCCCGGCTGCCGCGGCGCTCTCGGTCGTCCAGCTCGTCGCGATCACCGCGCTGCTCGCGCTGGCCGCCCGCCTGCGGACGGTGCCCGACCCGACGGTCGCGCGGCGGACCGCCCGGCCCCGCGCCGTACGCCGCTCCGACTGGCCGCAGGTCGCCGCGACGCTCGTCCTCCTGCTGCTGGTCGCCGCGCCGATCGGCACCCTCGTGCTGGGCTCGCTGCGGGTCGACGACGCGTGGAGCCTGGGGAACTACCGGGCCCTGCAGTCCACCGGCGACGGCGCGCTGCTGGTGCCGGTGACCGAGGCGCTGGTCACCTCGCTGCGGACCGCGGTCGACGCGACGTGGATGTCGCTGCTGCTCGGGCTGGTCGTGGCGGTCGTCGTGACCCGCCGCTCCCGCACGCCGGCCGAGCGCCGGGTGCGGTCGGTCCTCGACGGCTTCTTCATGCTGCCGCTGGGGGTCTCCGCGGTGACCCTCGGCTTCGGCTTCCTCATCACCCTGGACCGGCCGCCGCTGGACCTGCGCGACTCGGGGCTGCTGGTGCCGGTCGCCCAGGCCCTGGTGGCCCTGCCGCTCGTCGTGCGGACGATCGTGCCGGTGCTCGCCGGCGTCGACGACCGCCAGCGCCAGGCCGCTGCCTCGCTCGGCGCCGGACCGCTGCGCACGCTGGCGACCGTCGACCTGCCGGTCGTCTGGCGTCCGCTGCTGGCCGCCGCCGGGTTTGCGTTCGCGGCGTCGCTGGGGGAGTTCGGCGCCACGTCGTTCCTCGCCCGGGACGACCGCGCCACCGTGCCGGTCGTCATCTTCCGGCTGATCGGCAGCCCGGGTGCGATGAACTACGGCATGGCCCTGGCCGCCTCCGTCGTCCTCGCCGCCACGACCGCGGTGGTCATGCTCGCGGTCGAGCGGCTCCGCGTCCCGTCCCTCGGAGTCCTCTGACCATGCTCTCGCTCACCGACGTCTCGGTCTCCTACGACGGCGTGCCCGCCGTGCGCGAGGTGACCCTCGACCTCCCCGACGGCGAGGTGCTGGCGGTGCTCGGTCCGTCCGGGTGCGGCAAGTCCACGCTGCTGCGCGCGGTCGCCGGCCTCGAGCCGGCCGACGGCACGACCTCCTGGGACGGCACCGACCTGACCCGGGTCCCGACGCACAAGCGCGGTTTCGCGCTGATGTTCCAGGACGGCCAGCTCTTCGGGCACCTCACCGTCGCGCGCAACGTCGGCTACGCGCTGCGCCTGCGCCGCGCGCCGTCGGCCGCGGCCCGGGTCGAGGAGCTGCTCGAGCTGGTCGGACTGGTCGGGTACGGCGACCGGCTGCCCGCCACCCTCTCCGGCGGCGAGCGCCAGCGGGTCGCCCTGGCCCGCGCGCTCGCGGTCGAGCCGCGCCTCCTGCTCCTCGACGAGCCGCTCTCCGCCCTCGACGCGGGCCTGCGCGAGCGGCTCGCCGTCGACCTGCGCCGGATCCTCCGCGAGGCCGGCACCACCGCGCTGATGGTCACCCACGACCACGAGGAGGCGTTCACCGTGGCCGACCGGCTCGCGGTGATGCGTGCGGGCCGGGTCGTGCAGCAGGGCGCCATCGACGAGGTGTGGCGGGCGCCGGCCGACCGGGACACCGCGCTCTTCCTCGGCTACGCCCGCGTGCTGGAGGGCGCCGCCGCCGAGCTGGTCCTCGGCCGGCCGGCCCCCGCGGTCGCCGTACGCCGCTCCGCCCTGGTCGTCGACGACGCCGGCCGGCTGGAGGGGACCGTCCGCGCCGCGCGCGCCACCCCGACCCAGGTCCGGCTCGTCGTGGACGTGGCCGGCCTCGGCGAGGTGGACGCCGTCGCCCCGCTGGACCGGCGCCCCGCGCTCGGCGCCGGCGTGCGCCTCGCGGTGGACGCCTCGAGACTCGCGGTGGTCGGTGCGGGCGTCGGCTGAGCGTCGGTGTGACGACCTACCTACACTGACCTCCGTGTACCGCCGTGCCTACGCCCTGCTCGTCGCGACGGCGTTGGCGATCGGTGCCTGGGCCGTGATCACCGCGATCGCCATCGACCGGCCGCTGATCGACCCCGAGGGCAGCTTCCTGGGGCCGTCCTGGCTGCGCCTGCCGCTGCTGTGCCTCGGCGCGCTGCTGCTCGACCTGGTGCCCCGGGCGCTGTGGCTCTCCAAGGGACGCGTCAAGGAGATGCCCGACATCGTGCGGGACCGGCTCCGGAGCCACTGGAACCGCGACCGCGTGCTGCTGGTGATGCTCGGCATCGTCTGCTTCTACGTCATCTACGTCTGCTACCGGAACCTCAAGTCGTTCCTGCCGCTGGTCAGCGACCGGATGTACGACCGCGAGCTGCACCTGGTCGACCGGATCCTCTTCTTCGGCCACGAGCCGGCCGCGGTCATCCACGGCATCTTCGGCGACACCGTCGTGGCGCACGTGCTCTCGACCTTCTACCTCCTCTTCATCCCGATGGTCGCGATCCTCGTGACCGTCTGGGTGGTGTGGTCGCGCAACCTCTCCTTCGGCTGGTGGTTCGTCACCTCCCAGGGCCTGGCGTGGACCCTCGGCACCATCTCCTACTACGCGCTGCCGACGCTCGGCCCCGGCCTGGAGTACCCGCACCTCTACGACCTGGCCCACACCGGCACCACCGACCTGATGAACTCCCTGGTCAACGCGCGCCAGAACGTGCTGTGGAGCGACGGCCAGGCGCAGACCGTCGCCGGCTTCGCGAGCCTGCACACCGGCATCTCGCTGCTGTGGGCGCTGATGGTGCAGTACACCGTCCAGAGCCGCGCGCTGCGCATCCTGTTCTGGGTCAACTTCACCCTCACCGTGATCGCGACCCTCTACTTCGGCTGGCACTACGTCGCCGACGACATCGCCGGCGTGTTCATCGCGCTCTTCTCCTTCTACGTGGCCGGTCGTGCCACCGGTCAGAAGTTCGACCGGCACGGGCTCTCCTCGCACCCGACCACCACCACCGCCGCCGTACCCGTCGAGAGGGACTGAGCCCGGACTGAGCCGGGGCGCTCCGGGGCTGCCCTCCGGGCGGCCGGTCCATCAAGGGATGCAGGGATCCCGTCGCTTCCCGTGCGGAGCTCGCACGGGGAGGCGGCGGCTCGTCTGCATCCCTTGATGAAGCGACCGGCAACCGCGGGCGCTGATAGAACTACATGGATGTAGTTCGCAAGCCGACACGCCGATAATCGGTGGAAAAGTTGGTCCAGATGTGGCAGATGTGACGGAAGTTGTCTAAGTTGCCGCAGGTGCGCTCCCTCGGAACGGCTGCCCTGGCCCTGACCATCGTGGTCGGCGGCCTCTCCGCGACCGCCACCGTCGCCCTCGCGGCGGACGGCGACGACGCCCCGAGCCGGCGACAGGTGGAGCGGGCCGAGCAGGCTGCCGAGGACCGGGTCGGCGACGTCGCGGCGGTCCGGGCGCGGCTGGTCGTGGCCCAGGCCCGGCTCGACCGGGCGGGGCTCGACGCCGCCCGCGCGGCCGAGGCCTGGAACGGCGCCCGCTGGCGCGCGGCCGAGGCGCGACGCGACGTACGCCGGGCCGAGCGGCGCTCGGCCGAGGCCGGCCGCGACCTCGAGGGGCAGCGCGACGCCTACGCCGACGCCGTGACCACCTCCTACCAGCTCTCGCCGGGGCTCAGCTCGCTCACCGCGCTCACCTCCGAGGGCGGCATCGACGGCGTGCTCAGCCGCTCGGCCACCGTGCGGAATGCGACGGACGCGCTCGAGGGCCGGTACGACGAGTTCCGGGCGGCCGTGACGCTCGCCGAGGTCGCCGGCGACCAGGCCGAGCGCGCGCAGCGGGACGCCGAGGCCGCCGAGGCCGACGCCCGGGCCGCCCGCGACGCCGCGTCGGCCGCGGCCGCGTCGGCCGCGGCCGAGGCACAGTCTGTCGCCGACGAGCGCGACGCGCTCGTGGCGGACCTGGCCCGCCTCCAGGGCATCAGCACCGAGCTGGCCGCGCAGCGGCAGGCCGCGCTCGAGCAGCGTGCCCAGGAGGCGGCCGCCCAGGCCGCCGAGGAGGAGGCCCAGCAGGCCGCCCAGGAGCAGGCCCAGGAGCAGGGCGCGGCGCAGCCGCCGAGCCAGCCCGCCCCCTCGGACCCGACCCAGGACCCGTCTCCCGAGCCCGACCAGGCCCCGGACCAGGCGCCGGCACCGGCCCCCACCCAGGAGCCCACTCCGGAGCCCACCCCGGAGCAGGCGCCGCAGCCCGCCCCGCAGCCCGCCCCGCAGCCCGCCCCGCAGCCTGCCCCCGCGCCGGCGAGCGGCGCCCAGGCGGCGATCGCGTTCGCACGGGCCCAGCTCGGCGAGCCGTACCGCTGGGGCGCTGCCGGACCGTCGGCCTGGGACTGCTCCGGCCTGACGGCGGGGGCCTGGGCTCGGGGCGGCACGACCCTGCCGCACTACTCAGTCGCGCAGTACGCGCAGTCGACGCCGATCACCGCGGGCCAGCTGCGCCCTGGCGACCTGGTGTTCTGGAGCGACGGCGGGCCCTCCTCGATCTACCACGTCGCGCTCTACACCGGGAACGGCCGGATCATCCACGCCCCGCGGACCGGCCGGCCGGTCGTCGAGGAGTCGATGTGGGCCTGGCCGCCGGACCTGTTCGCGCGTCCCTGAGCCGGTGACCGGACCGGTGCGGCCAGGCGTCCAGACCGCTCCGTGAGCCTGCTCGCACCCTGCGTGAGCGATGCTTCCCGCGGGTAACTTGGACGGCATGGCCACCGACACCGTGCCCCCGTCCTCGGCCGAGGACGTCCCCGCCGAGCCCGGCGGGGTCCCGCAGACCGACACCGACGCGCAGGTCGACTCCAAGGCGGGCCACCGGCAGCCGCAGGTCGACGTCGAGGTGCTCACCCGCCTGCTGGACGGGAAGTACGCCGAGGTCCGCAACCTGGTCCGCACCAACCTGGCGGAGTACTCCTCGATCCTCGAGGACGCCGAGACGATGTCGACCGACGACTTCCGCGAGCGGGTCAAGGAGGTCGTGGTCGAGATGGCCTCGACCGGCCAGACCGGCATGGGCTTCCCCGAGGAGTACGGCGGCGGCGGCGACATCGGCGCCTCGATCGCGGCCTTCGAGACGCTGGCGTACGGCGACCTGTCGGTGCTGGTCAAGGTCGGCGTGCAGTTCGGCCTCTTCGGCGGCGCGATCCTGCAGCTGGGCAGCAAGCACCACCACGACGCCTACCTCGAGGACCTGGTCACCGGGCGGCTGATGGGCTGCTTCGCGATGACCGAGTCGGGCCACGGCTCGAACGTCCAGGCGCTCGGCACGGTCGCGACGTACGACGTGGCCACCCAGGAGTTCGTCGTCACCACGACCCACGAGGCGGCGCGCAAGGACTACATCGGCAACGCCGCGAAGCACGCCCGGCTCGCGGTCGTCTTCGCCCAGCTCGAGGTCGCGGGGGAGTCCCACGGCGTGCACGCGTTCGTGGTCCCGGTGCGCGACGAGGACGGCACCGTGCTCGACGGCGTCCGGATCGAGGACGACGGCCGCAAGATGGGCCTCAACGGCGTGGACAACGGGCGGATCTGGTTCGACCAGGTGCGGATCCCCCGGGAGAACCTGCTCAACCGGTTCGCCGACGTGACCCCGGCCGGGGTCTACGAGAGCCCGATCGAGAACCCGAACCGCCGCTTCTTCACCATGCTCGGCACCCTCATCCAGGGCCGGGTCTGCGTGGGCGGCGCCGGGATCAACGCCTCGAAGGTCGCCCTGACGCTCGCGGTCAAGTACGCCCTGCGCCGCCGCCAGTTCGAGGCGACCCAGGAGGACACCGAGGAGCTGCTCCTCGACTACGGCATGCACCAGCGCCGGCTGCTGCCGCTGCTGGCCCGCACCTACGCGCTGCACTTCGCCCAGGAGGAGCTCGCCTCCCAGCTGCACGACGTGCTGTCGGGGGTGGTCGAGGACGAGCACACCCAGCGCGAGCTCGAGGGGCGCGCGGCCGGCACCAAGGCGCTCGGCACCTGGCACGCGACCCGCACGATCCAGGAGTGCCGCGAGGCCTGCGGCGGCGCGGGCTACCTCGCGGTCAACCGGTTCGCCGCGCTCAAGGCCGACACCGACGTGTTCACGACCTTCGAGGGCGACAACACCGTCCTGCTGCAGCTGGTCGCCAAGGGCCTGCTCACCGACTACGCCAGCGAGTTCGGCGACATGGACCAGCTGGGCATGGTCCGGTTCGTCACCGGCCTGGCGGTGGAGACCGTCATCGAGCGGACCGCGGTCAACAAGCTCCTCGAGCGGATCCGCGACGTGCTCCCCGGCGCCGACGACGGGGACCAGGAGGCCGGCCTGCTCGACCCCGACTACCAGCTGGCGATGTTCCGGTTCCGCGAGGAGCACATCGTCTCCGGCGTCGCCCGGCGCCTCAAGCGCGGCATCGACCGCGGGATGAACCCCGGCGAGGTGTTCTCCCGGGTGCAGGACCACGTGATCGCCGCCGGCCGGGCCCACGTCGAGCGCCTGGTGCTCGAGGCGTTCACCGCCAAGGTCGCCGCGATGCCCGAGGGCGACGACAAGGTCGCGCTGAACCTGCTGTGCGACCTGTACGCGCTCAGCACGCTCGAGGCGGACCGCGCCTGGTTCATGGAGCACGGCCGGCTCTCGGTGGCCCGGTCCAAGGCGATCAGCCGCGAGATCGGCAGCCTGTGCCGCCGGATCCGGCCCATCGCCGACGAGCTCGTCGACGCGTTCGCGGTGCCGCGGGAGATGCTCCGCTCGCCCGACCTGCTGGAGTGGCCTCCGGCCTGACGGCGTACGTCGCGCACGGCCGACCAACGACGACCGCCCGGCCCCTCCAGGGGGTCGGGCGGTCGTCGTACGTGCTGGGGTGAGCGGGGCTCAGTGGCCGCCGTTCTCCTTGAACCGGTCGAAGGAGGCGTGCACCTCGGCCTCGGCCTCCGCGCGGCCGACCCACTCGGCGCCCTCGACGGACTTGCCGGGCTCGAGGTCCTTGTAGACCTCGAAGAAGTGCTGGATCTCGAGGCGGTCGAACTTCGAGACGTGGCTGATGTCGCGCAGGTGCTCCAGGCGCGGGTCGGTCGAGGGGACGCACAGGACCTTGTCGTCGCCGCCGGCCTCGTCGGTCATCCGGAACATGCCGATCGCGCGGCACTTGATCAGGCAGCCGGGGAACGTCGGCTCCTGGAGGATGACGAGCGCGTCGAGCGGGTCGCCGTCCATGCCGAGGGTGTCCTCGATGTAGCCGTAGTCGGCGGGGTACTGCGTCGAGGTGAACAGGGTCCGGTCCAGGCGCAGGCGCCCGGACTCGTGGTCGACCTCGTACTTGTTGCGCTGACCCTTCGGGATCTCGACCAGGACGTCGAACTCGAGCACGTGTTTCCTCCGCTGGCTCCGGGGGCGTTTCAGGACGGCCCGGGACGGGCCAGGAGCACAGTGTCCCGCAGAATGGGCCGCAACGCTCATCCGGAGGGAGGAAACGTGGCGCGACGTGACGCACGCCACGGGTCCCGGCGCGCGCGCCTGCTCCCGCTGGTGGCCCTCCTCGTGCTGGCCGTGGCCGCGGCCGCGGCCTGGCGCTACGACGTCCTCGACCGGTGGCTGGAGCCGGACCGGCCGGCCGACCCGGCAGCGATCGCGCCGCCCGAGGACCTCGCCCTGCCCCCGGCCGTGGAGCCGGCCGCCGTCGCCGAGCCCCTGGCCGCGCCCGGCCCGGTCGCCGCGGCGGCCGTCCGCCGCGCGATCGCCGGCGACCTGCGCGACGAGGACCTCGGGCGCCACGTCCTGGCCGCCGTCGCCCCGCTGGAGGGGGCCGGCGTGCTCGTGCGCACCGGCTCCGGCTCCCCGCTCGCGGTGCCGGCCTCCACCACGAAGGTCGTGACCTCGACCGCCGCCCTGCTCGCGATGGACCCCGACACAGTGTTCACCACCCGTGTCGTCGAGGACGGCGCCCGCGGGATCGTCCTCGTCGGCGGCGGGGACCCGTTCCTGGCCAGCGAGCCCCCCGACGCCCCCGACGCCCCCGACTCCTCCGACGGGCCGGTCTGGCCCGAGCGGGCCGACGTCACGACGCTGGCGCGGGCGACCGCCGACGCGCTGGCGGCCGAGGGCCGGACCCGGGTGCGGGTCGGGTACGACACCTCCCTGTTCAGCGGTCCGGAGGCGAGCCCGCGGTGGCGCGCGGACTACCTCCCCGACGGGGTCGTCTCGCCGATCACCGCACTGTGGGTCGACGAGGGTCGGCCGGCCGAGGGGTTCGGACGGGTCGAGGACCCGGCCCTCACCGCGGCGACGGTCTTCGCCGGCGTGCTCGCCCGGCGCGGGATCGAGGTGGTCGGGGTCCCCCGCGAGCGCGCCGCCGGCGACGGCGCCGTCGAGCTGGCCTCGGTGGGCAGCGCGCCGCTGTCCCAGGTCGTCGAGCAGGTGCTCGAGGTGAGCGACAACGAGGCCGCCGAGGTGCTGCTGCGCCACGTGGGGCTGGCCGCCGAGGGCGAGGGCTCCTTCGCCGCCGGCCGGCGTGGCGTCGTACGGCTGCTGGGGGAGGCGGGCGTCGACCTCGGCCGGAGCGTGCTGTGGGACGGCAGCGGCCTGTCCCGGCAGAACCGGATGGACCCCGCCGCCCTCCTCGACGTCCTGCGCCTGGCCGCCGCCGACGAGCACCCGCGGCTCCGCGCGGTCCTGACCGGCCTGCCGGTCGCCGGGTTCACCGGGTCGCTCAGCGACCGCTTCGACACCGGCGCCCCGGAGGGCCGGGGGCGGGTGCGGGCGAAGACCGGGACGCTGACCGGCATCACCTCGCTCGCGGGCCTCGCGGCCGACCGCGAGGGCCGGCTGATGGTCTTCGCGATGTTCGCCGACAAGGTCCGGGTCGAGGACACGCTGGAGGCGCGCGACGCCATGGACGCCGCCGCCGCGGCGCTCGGCGCTTGCCGCTGCGGATAGTTTCGAGCCATGAGCGATCGCGTGGACGCCATGGTCGACTGGGGCCTGGCGGTCTCCCTGGGCACCCGCATCGCGGGCGAGGGCCCGGTGGTCAGCCGGGACGAGGCCGCCGCCGCCGTCGCGGAGCTGCGCGCCGACGCCGACCGCTCGACCGGCCTGGTCCGGGACTTCACCGGCCTGGTGGCCGAGGAGCGCACCGCTCCCGTGCTCGTCGTCGACCGCGCCGGCTGGGTGCAGGCCAACGCCGACGCCTTCCAGACCGTGCTCGCCCCCGTCGTCGACAAGCTGACCGAGAAGAAGCCGCCCGGCGCGATCTCCTCCGCGATCGGCTCCAAGGTGACCGGCGCCGAGGTCGGCGGCCTGCTCGGCTTCCTCGCCGGCAAGGTGCTCGGGCAGTTCGACCCGTTCCACGACCCGCACGGCCGGCTGCTCCTCGTCGCGCCGAACATCGTCCACGTCGAGCGCGAGCTCGGCGCCGACCCCACCGACTTCCGGCTCTGGGTCTGCCTGCACGAGGAGACCCACCGTGTGCAGTTCACCGCCGTGCCGTGGATGCGCGACCACCTCTTCGCCCAGGTCGAGGCGCTGGCCGCGACGATGGAGCCGACCGCGCTGCTCGACGACGGCCTCAAGCGCGCCGTGGAGGCGTTCCGCCAGGGCCCGGGCGCGGGGAGCCTCATCGACATCGTCGGGTCGCCGGAGCAGAAGGAGATCCTCGACCGGGTCACGGCGGTCATGTCGCTGCTCGAGGGGCACGCGGACGTCGTCATGGACGGCGTCGGCCCGACCGTCATCCCCAGCGTCGCGAAGATCCGCGCGAGCTTCGACGAGCGCCGCAAGGGCGTCGGCACGCTCGACCGGATCCTGCGCCGCCTGCTCGGCCTCGACGCCAAGATGGCGCAGTACCGCGACGGCGCCCGCTTCGTCCGCGGCGTCGTCGACAAGGTCGGGATGGGGGAGTTCAACGCGGTGTGGGAGCGCCCGGAGAACCTGCCCACCCGCGACGAGGTCGCCGACCCCGACCGGTGGGTGTCGCGGGTCCTGTGACGCGCTGATGTCCCTGCACCCCTCCGTCGCGGCGGTACGCCGCGGCGTGCGCGCCGCGCTCGCCCCGCTGCCGCCCGGCGTGCCCGTCGTCGTCGCGTGCTCCGGGGGAGCCGACTCCCTCGCCCTGCTCGCCGCCACCGTGTTCGAGGGGCACAAGGCCGGGCTGCGCGTCGTCGGCGCGGTCGTCGACCACGGCCTGCAGGAGGGCTCCGCGGAGCACACAGCCCGGGTCGTCGCCCAGATGGGCGACCTCGGCGCCGACGAGACGCTCTCCGCGCGGGTGCAGGTCGACCCGGCCGGGCTCGGGGTCGAGGCCGCGGCGCGGCGGGCCCGGTACGCCGTGCTCGAGCAGGTCGCGGCCCACTTCGCCACCGCCGAGGGGCCGGCCACCGTGCTGCTCGGCCACACCCGCGACGACCAGGCCGAGACGGTCCTGCTCGGGCTGGCCCGCGGGTCCGGCGGGCGCTCGCTCGCCGGCATGCGCCGGTCCTTCGGATCCTTCGTGCGCCCGCTCCTCGACGTGACCCGCGACGACACCGTCACCGCCTGCCAGGTCGAGGGGACCGCCTTCTGGGACGACCCGCACAACGCCGATCCCGGCTACGCCCGGGTCCGCGTGCGCCGTACCGTCCTGCCCGTCCTCGAGGACCAGCTCGGCCCCGGCGTCGCGGCGACCCTCGCGCGCACCGCCGACCAGGTCCGCCACGACGTGGACCACCTCGACGACCTCGCCGAGGCGCGCCACGCCGCGCTCGTCGCCCCGGACGGCTCGCTCGCCGTCGCCGACCTGCTCGCCGACCACCCCGCCGTCCGCCACCGCGTCCTGCGGCTCGCCGCCCTCGCCGCCGGCGCCCCGGCCTCGGAGCTGTTCCACGAGCACGTCCTCGCCGTCGACGCCCTGCTCACCGCCTGGCACGGCCAGAAGTGGGTCGACCTGCCCGGGCACCTGCGCGCGCGGCGGCTCGACGGCCGGCTCGTCCTCGGCCACGACTCCCCGCCCGGCTGACGGCCCGACCCGGCGCGGGGGAGGTCGACGGGCACGCAATACGCTTCCGGACATGGACGCTGCTGACGTGTCGGACGACCTGCTCAACGTGCTCTACACCGAGGCCGAGATCCAGGCGCGGATCAAGGAGATGGCCGCCGACGTCGAGCGCGACTACGCCGACAAGGACCTCCTGATCGTCGGCATCCTCCGCGGGGCGGTGATGGTGATGGCGGACATGGCCCGCAGCTTCTCGCGGCACGTGGAGATGGACTGGATGGCGGTCTCCTCCTACGGGTCGGGCACGAAGTCCAGCGGCGTGGTCCGGATCCTCAAGGACCTCGACACCGACATCTCGGGGCGCCACGTCGTGATCGTCGACGAGATCATCGACACCGGCCTGACCCTGTCCTGGCTGACGTCCAACCTCAGCAGCCGCAACCCCGCGAGCGTCGAGATCGCGACCCTCCTGCGCAAGCCCGAGGCGCTGCAGATGCCGGTCGACGTCAAGTACGTCGGCTGGGACATCCCGAACGAGTTCGTGGTCGGCTACGGCCTCGACTACAAGGAGCGCTACCGCAACCTGCGCGACATCGGGACGCTCGCTCCGCACGTCTACTCCTGACCTGTTCCTGAACAGTCCCTGAGCAGGGCGGACCGGCCCTGCTCCGCGTTGCCGCGGACCTGTACCGTCAGAGGTTCAAGTCGAGCGTCGGAAGAAGCCTGTGAAGCGGATATTCAAGGGTCCCTGGATCTGGATCGTGGTCGCCGTGGTCGGCGTCCTGCTGGCCCTGCAGTACCTCGCCCCCAACGGCGGGTACGACGAGATCGACACCTCCCAGATGGAGGAGTACATCGCCAACGGCGACGTCGACGAGATCACGTTCATCGACGGGGACCAGAAGATCGAGGCCACCCTCGACGAGGGTGTCCGCGACGACGGCGACAAGGTGATGACCCACTACGTGCTGGGTCAGCAGGTCGACATCATCGACGCCGTCGACGAGCAGCGCGCCGAGGGCACGATCGCGAAGTCGAACTCCGAGAACCCCCAGCCCAGCCTGCTCGGCTCGATCCTCGCCACGCTGCTCCCGTTCGCCCTGATCATCCTGCTGTTCCTCTTCCTCATGAACCAGGTGCAGGGCGGCGGCGGGCGCGGCGTCATGCAGTTCGCCAAGAGCCGCGCCAAGCTGATCTCCAAGGACATGCCGAAGACGACGTTCAACGACGTCGCCGGCGCGCAGGAGGCCATCGAGGAGCTCGGCGAGATCAAGGAGTTCCTGCAGGAGCCCGCGAAGTTCCAGGCGGTCGGCGCCAAGATCCCCAAGGGCGTCCTGCTCTACGGACCCCCGGGCACCGGCAAGACGCTGCTCGCGCGCGCCGTCGCCGGCGAGGCGGGCGTCCCCTTCTACTCCATCTCCGGCTCCGACTTCGTCGAGATGTTCGTGGGTGTCGGCGCCAGCCGCGTCCGCGACCTCTTCGAGCAGGCCAAGGAGAACGCCCCGGCCATCGTCTTCATCGACGAGATCGACGCCGTCGGTCGCCACCGCGGCGCCGGCATGGGCGGCGGCCACGACGAGCGCGAGCAGACCCTGAACCAGCTGCTGGTGGAGATGGACGGCTTCGACGTCCGCGGCGGGGTCATCCTGATCGCGGCCACCAACCGCCCCGACGTGCTCGACCCGGCGCTGTTGCGCCCGGGCCGCTTCGACCGCCAGATCCAGGTCGACGCCCCCGACCTCGCCGGCCGCCACCAGATCCTCCAGGTGCACAGCCGCGGCAAGCCGATGTCGCCCGACATCGACCTGATCAGCGTCGCGCGCCGCACGCCGGGCTTCACCGGCGCCGACCTGGCCAACGTGCTCAACGAGGCCGCGCTGCTCACCGCGCGCAGCAGCCAGAAGCTGATCACCGACGAGGCACTGGACGAGGCCATCGACCGCGTGATCGCCGGCCCGCAGCGCCGCACTCGCCTGATGAGCGAGAAGGAGAAGCTCATCACCGCCTACCACGAGGGCGGCCACGCCCTCGTCGCGGCGGCGCTCCCGGGCACCGACCCGGTCCACAAGATCACGATCCTCCCGCGTGGCCGGGCGCTGGGCTACACGATGGTGCTGCCCGACGAGGACAAGTACTCCCAGACCCGCTCGGAGATGCTCGACAAGCTCGCCTACATGCTGGGCGGCCGGGCGGCCGAGGAGATGGTCTTCCACGACCCGACCACCGGTGCCGGCAACGACATCGAGAAGGCGACCTCGCTCGCCCGCGCGATGGTCACCCAGTACGGCATGACCGAGCGGCTCGGCGCGATCAAGCTCGGCGAGACCCAGGGCGAGCCGTTCCTCGGCCGCGACATGGGCCACTCGCGCAACTACTCCGAGGACGTCGCGGCGATCGTCGACGAGGAGACCAAGCAGTTCCTCGCCGTCGCGCACCAGGAGGCCTTCGACATCCTCGAGGAGAACCGCGACGTCCTGGACGCGCTGGTCCTCGAGCTGCTCGACAAGGAGACGCTGGACAAGGCGGAGGTGGCCCGGATCTTCGAGCCGCTGCGCCGGCGTGCGGCACGGCCGGCGTGGACCGGCTCGCCGACCCGGAACCCCTCGGCCATCCCCCCGATCGAGATTCCCCAGGAGATCCGCGACCGGGCGAAGGCCAACGGCACCGTGTCGACCGGCGGCGAGGGCGGGTCGATCGTGACCCCGCCCGGCCCCGGCGGCGACGTGCACGGCGGTCCCGGTGCCGGTCCGGTCGGTCCGATGGACCCGCCGGCGCCCCCGTCCCCCGGCCCCTACCCCGGCGGGACGGCATGACCGACCCGGTCAGCCAGGTCGAGCGTGACCCCTCCGAGGTCCCCGCGTTCGACCAGGCCCGGGCCGAGGCGGCGGTCCGCGAGCTGCTGGTCGCGATCGGGGAGGACCCCGACCGCGAGGGCCTGCTGGAGACCCCGGCCCGGGTCGCCCGGGCCTACGCCGAGGTGACCGCCGGCCTGCGGATGCGCCCGGAGGACGTCTTGTCCACCACCTTCGACATCGGTCACGAGGAGATGGTGCTGGTCCGCGACATCGAGCTGTGGTCGATGTGCGAGCACCACCTCGTGCCCTTCACCGGGGTCGCGCACGTCGGCTACATCCCGGCCGAGTCCGGCAAGATCACCGGGCTCTCCAAGCTGGCGCGGCTCGTCGACGTCTACGCCCGGCGCCCGCAGGTCCAGGAGCGGCTGACCACGCAGGTCGCCGACGCCCTGGTCTCCATCCTCGAGGCGCGAGGCGTCATCGTGGTGATCGAGGCCGAGCACCTGTGCATGACCATGCGCGGCGTGCGCAAGGCCGGCGCCCGCACCATCACCTCCGCGGTCCGCGGCAGCTTCCTCACCGAGCCCGCGACGCGTGCCGAGGCGATGTCGCTGATCCGCGGCGGCACCCGCTGAGGACGGCGGCGGTGGCTCCCCGGGACCGGGCGTCCGCGGCCGGCGCGCTGTTCGTGCCGCTCGGCCGACCGCGCGTGATGGGCGTCGTGAACGTGACTCCCGACTCCTTCTCCGACGGTGGCCGGTACGTCGAGCCCGAGGCGGCCGTCGCGCACGGACGCCGGCTGCTGGCCGACGGCGCCGACCTGCTCGACATCGGCGGCGAGTCGACCCGCCCGGGTGCCACCCGGCCGCTGGTCTCCGAGGAGCTCGACCGGGTCGTCCCGGTGATCCGCGAGCTCGCCCGGGACGCGGTCGTGTCGGTCGACACGATGCGCGCCGAGGTCGCCGAGGCCGCCCTCGAGGCCGGCGCCACGATCGTCAACGACGTCTCCGGCGGCCTCGCCGACCCGCGGATCCTCGAGGTCGCCGCCCACGCCGGCGCGGTGTACGTCGCGATGCACTGGCGCGCGCACAGCACCCGGATGGCCGACTTCGCGACGTACGACGGGCCCGGCGGGGTGGTCGGCACGGTCGCCGAGGAGCTCGCCGAGCGGCTCGAGGCGGTGCTGGCGGCCGGGGTCGACCCGGCCCGGGTGGTGCTCGACCCGGGGCTCGGGTTCGCCAAGCGCGGCGAGCACAACTGGGAGCTGCTGCGCGACCTCGACCCGGTGACCGCGCTCGGGCAGCCCGTGCTCGTCGGCGCGAGCCGCAAGTCCTTCCTCGGCCGGCTGCTGGCCGAGGGCGACGAGCCGCGCCCGGTGGAGCAGCGCGAGCACGCCCACACCGCGGTCGTGGCCCACCTCGCCCGGCAGGGCGTGTGGGGCGTGCGCGTCCACGACGTGCGTGCCGCGCGCGACGCGATCGCGGTCGTCTCCGCGCTGGAGGAGCCGCGGCAGGGAGCAGGGCACCAGCCACCGCAGGAGGACACGCCATGACCGACGAGATCTCCGTCACCGGCATCGAGTGCTGGGGCCACCACGGGGTCTTCGACTTCGAGCGGAGGGACGGCCAGCCGTTCGTCGTCGACCTCGCGCTCGGCGTCGACACCGCCCCCGCGGCGGCCAGTGACGACTTGCACGACACCGTGGACTACGGAAGTCTCGTCGCGGCGGTCAAGACCGCCGTTGAGCACGATCCGGTCGACCTGATCGAGACCTTGGCCCAGCGCATCGCGGACGTCTGCCTCGGCGACGCCCGCGTGGACTGGGCGAGGGTCACGGTCCACAAGCCGGACGCACCCGTCGACGCGACGTTCGCCGATGTCGCACTCACGATCACCCGGAGGGCCGCCCGTGACTGAGACCCCCAACCCGCACATCATCGACGCCGACACCCTCACCGGGGAGATGCGTCCGATCCGTCGTGCGGTCCTGGCCCTGGGGTCCAACCTCGGCGAGCGGATGGCGAGCCTGCAGGGAGCGGTCAACGCGATCGCCGACACCCCCGACGTCTGGGTGACGGCGGTGTCCCCGGTCTACGAGACCGAGCCGGTCGACTCGCCGCCGGACGCCAAGCCCTACCTCAACGCCGTGCTGCTCATCGACACCACGCTGGCCGCGACCCGGCTGATGGACCGCGCGCTGGCCGTCGAGGACGCCTACGAGCGCGAGCGCGGCGAGGTCCCCAACGCGCCGCGCACGCTCGACGTCGACCTGGTCGTCGTCGGCGACCGCCGCAGCGACGAGCCGAGCCTGCAGCTGCCGCACCCGCGGGCGCACCAGCGCGCGTTCGTGCTCAAGCCGTGGTTCGACCTCGAGCCCGACGCCGAGCTCCCGGGCCACGGCCCGATCGCCGAGCTCCTCGCGAACCTCGGGACCGACGGCCTGACCCCGCGCGAGGACCTGCGGCTCGAGGTCGAGTGAGCGACCCGCTCGGCTCGCCCGGACCGTCGGGGGAGGAGCCGGGCGGGAACCTCCGGCCCACCTCTCCCGCCGCCCTCACCGGCTGGGCCGTCGTCGGGCTCGTCGGCGGGTGGCTGGTGCACCCGGTCGCCGACCGCTGGGGCACCCCGCCGATCGTCACCTGGGCCCAGCCGCTGGCCCTCGTCCTGGTCGTGGCGATCCTGGCCGCGACCGCCTGGGTCACCTACCGGCAGGTGCACGTGCGCCGGGAGCGGCTCGACCCGCAGCAGGCGGTCAACCGGCTCGTGCTGGCACGGGCCTGCGCGTACGTCGGCGCCCTCGCCGCCGGGGGCTACCTCGGCTACGCCGTGTCCTGGCTGGGCGTGCCGGCCGAGCTCGCCGAGCAGCGCGCCTGGCGCTCCGGTGCCGCCGCGCTGGCCGGAGCCGGGGTGGCGGTGGCCGCGGTGCTCCTCGAGCGCGCGTGTCGCGTCCGGTCCGACGCCCCGGCGCCCTAACCTGCTGTCATGGCTTCCCCTGCGGCAACTCCGGTCACTTCCGCCTCACGCCGTCGTCAGCGCTCGACGCGGCTGACCGTCGCCGTGGCGCTCCTGGTCCTCGCCGCCGTGGTCGTCGCCGTCGCGCTCGCGACCGGCTCGTGGGGGCTCACCGCCGCGGCGGCCGTCCTGGCCGTCGTGCTGGGCGCGGCCGCCACCCGGATCACCCACGCCGAGCTCGCGCAGTCGCGCCGGGACGCCGCCCGGGACCGCGCCGAGCAGGCCCAGGCCTACCGCCGGATGGCCGACGAGCGGGCCACCGAGCACGCGTCGTACGTCGAGACCGTCGAGCGCCGCATCGCCGAGCGCGAGGCGACCATCGCCGACCTCGAGCAGGGCCTGACCGACGCCCAGCAGCGCGTCGCGGACGCGACCCTCAAGCTCGGTGCCGAGGCGCGCCGGGCCGACGCCGCCGACCGCGCGCGCACCGACCTCGCCGCCGACCTCGACGCCGCGGAGGAGCGGGCCGCCGAGGCCATCGTGCGGATGGCCGAGCTCGAGCAGGAGGTCGACGTCCTGCGTGCCGAGCTCGAGGTCGTCACCGCCGCGTGGCGCACCGCCGAGGCGACCCGCAAGCGCGCCTGACCGACCGTCGGTCGCGCGTCACCTGCCGGTCCGGCCGGCGCCCCCGTGGGGCACAATCGACCCTCGTGATCCCTGAGGAGTCCCGGTTCGAGAACGACCCTGAGGAGCTCGTGGCCGAGGCGCCCGGGCTGCCGAGCGGGTGGGAGGTGGGGACCCCGGACCCGGCGGACCGCTTCGACGTCGCGCGGCTCACGCACCTGCTGCGCGCCCACGAGCGGCACGGCCGCGGCTGGGCCGGGGCGGGGGTCGACGACGTGCTCGTCGAGGTCTCCGAGCACGGTCTGCGCACCCGGCAGAACGTCGTCGTCCGCGACCCCGAGGGCGAGATCCGGGCCTGGGGGAGCGCGCACGACCGCGCCGCGGGCCGGATGCTCTTCGTCCACATCGTCGAGCGCGACCTGCCCGGGCCGGTGGCCGCGGCGTGCTCCGACGTGCTCTTCGAGTGGGCCGTCGGCCAGGCGAAGGTCCTCGGCGCCGCACGCGGGCTGCAGTCCCAGCAGATCGACACCGGCGCCTTCGCCGACGACGACCGGCAGCACGCCTGGCTCGCCGACGCGGGCTTCGAGCGGGTGCGCACCTGGTGGCAGATGAGCCGCCCGGTCACCCCCGACGAGGCTGGCCTGGTGCCCTCCGCGGCCCGCTGGGAGGACGAGGCGAAGGGCGTTGTCTTCCGGCGGGTCCGCCGCGCGCCCGAGGGCGGGATGCCCGACGCCGAGGACCTGCGCAAGGTCCACGACGTGCTCGAGGGCGCCTTCGTCGACCACTTCAACCACCACGAGGAGACCTTCGAGGAGTTCGTCCACCGGCTCCGCGAGGACCCCGGCCACCGCTGGGACCACTGGTGGCTCGCCGAGCTCGTCGAGGACGGCGGCCGCACCCCGGTCGGCACCCTCGTCGGCGCCGTCTCGGAGAGCTCCGGCGGCGGGCCGGACGGCTCCTACGTCGAGTACCTCGGCGTCCTCGAGGCCGCCCGCGGCCGCGGCGTCGCCAAGGGCCTGCTCCGCACGATCATCGCCGACGCCGCCGACCGGGGGCGCGACCGCGTCGGGCTCGAGGTCGACGCCGACTCCTCCACCGGCGCCGACGGCCTCTACACCTCGATGGGCTGGGTGACGAAGTACGTCACCGAGTCCTGGCACCGCGACGTGGTCGTCGACTGATCCCTCGCGTCCCACCGGGATCGTTCAATTGAACGATCGTGGTGGCGCCGGCCATCGCGGGCGCGGCGTCGGAATCGCTCAATTGCTGGGAACTGGCGGGATGGAATCGCTTCCACCCGTCGCAACCGCGCAATTGAACGATTGCGGTGACCCGGGGCCAGGAACGCCGCACCACCCGGATGGCGCAATTGAACGATCACGGTGGCCGAGGACGCCCGGCACCGCCTAGCCGGCGAGCGAGGCGCGCAGGGCGCGGTGGACGCCGGTGGGGGTGAGGACGCCGAGGAAGACCGGCCCGTCCTTCACCGCGACCATCGCGTGGTCGCTGCGCAGCATCGCGGCCAGCGCCTCCTCGAGGGTGGCGCCGACGTCGACCGCGGCGCCGAGGTCGCCGAGGCGCACGCCGTCGAGCGGCTCGAGGTGGTCGCGGTCGACGGTGGTGACCGAGAGGCGGCGCAGCCCGCGCTCGGAGCCGACGAAGTCGGCGACGAAGTCGTCGGCCGGGCGCGCGAGCAGCTCGGCCGGGGTCGCGTGCTGGGCGAGCCGCCCGCCGGCGGCGAAGACCGCGACCCGGTCGCCCATCCGGACCGCCTCGTCGATGTCGTGGGTGACCAGCACGACCGTCTTGCCCAGCTCGCGCTGGAGGCGGAGGAACTCGTCCTGCAGCCGCACCCGCACCACGGGGTCGACCGCCCCGAACGGCTCGTCCATGAGCAGCACCGGCGGGTCGGCCGCCAGGGCCCGGGCCACGCCGACGCGCTGGCGCTGGCCGCCGGAGAGCTGGTGGGGGTAGCGGTCGGCGTACGTCGCCGGGTCGAGCCCGACGAGCTCCATCAGCTCGGTGGCCCGCGCGCGGGCGGTCGCGCGCGACTCGCCGTACAGCAGCGGCACGGTCATCACGTTGGTGACGACCTTCTGGTGCGGGAACAGCCCCACCTGCTGGATGACGTAGCCGATGCCGCGCCGCAGCTTCACCGGGTCCTCGCCGGTCACGTCGCGGCCGTCGATCTCGATGCGGCCGGTGCTGGGCTCGATCAGCCGGTTGATCATCTTCAGCGTCGTCGACTTGCCGCACCCCGACGGCCCGACGAGGCAGAGCAGCTCACCGGCGGCCACGTCGAGGTCGAGCGCCTGCACGGCGACCGTGCCGTCGGCGTAGGTCTTGCCGACACCCGAGAGCCGGATCATCGCGGTCCCGCCCGCTGGGCCGGTAGCGTCCATGCGCGTGACAGTACTGGCGGCGGCCGCATCCGCGCCTGCACCCGGGCCGAGCTGCTACAGCCGGGTCACCAACGAGTGGTTCTGCCTGGACTACGTCAGCGACCGGCGCGAGGAGATCCTCGACGCCGCCGGCCAGCACCTGCTCATCACCGTGCTCGCCGTCGCGTTCGGCGTCGTGGTCGCCGTGCCGCTGGCGCTGCTCGCCCGCCGCCTGCCGCGGCTGGAGTCGACGGTGCTCGGGTTCAGCACCGGCCTCTACACGGTGCCCTCGATCGCGCTGTTCCCGCTGCTCGTGCCGTTCACGGGGCTGTCCATGACCACCGTGGTGATCGGGCTGGCGCTCTACGCGCTGACCGTGCTGGTCCGGGCGTTCCTCGAGGGCCTGCGCTCGGTGCCCGAGGACGTGCGGGAGTCCGCCCGCGGCCTGGGGTACGGCGCCGGCCGGCTGCTCGTGCGCGTCGAGCTGCCCCTCGCCCTCCCGGTGGTGATGGCCGGCCTGCGCGTCGCGACCGTGTCGACGGTGGCCCTGACGACGGTGGGCTCCCTGGTGTCCTACGGCGGGCTGGGCAACCTGATCCGGGACGGCGTGACGACGAACTTCCGCGCCGAGCTGCTCACCGCCGCCGTGCTGTGCGTGGTGATCGCCTTCGCCCTCGACGCCCTGATCGTGCTCGCCCAACGCGTGCTGACCCCCTGGACGCGCACCGGCGGGACGGCGGGTGCGAGCGCATGAGGGTGCTCCGCGACGCCTGGGACCACCTGCTCACCGGGTCGAGCTGGACCGGTGACGGCGGCATGCTCGAGCTGCTGGGCCAGCAGCTGCTGCTCACGGTGACCGCGCTGCTGCTCGCGCTGGTGGTCGGCCTGCCGGTGGCGCTCGGGCTGGGCCACCTCGGGCGGGGCGGGTTCCTCGCCGTCAACGTCTCCAACGTCGGGCGCGCGGTGCCGACGTTCGCGCTGCTGGCCGTGCTGGTCACCCTCGACTGGCCCGGCACCGACTCCTTCGGGCCCTACGGCCGGGCCGGCGTGGCGACCCTCCTGGCACTGACCCTGTTCGCGCTGCCGCCGATCATCACCAACGGCTACGTGGCGGTGCGCGAGGTCCCGGACGAGGTCAACGAGGCGGCCACGGGCATGGGGATGACCGGCGCCCAGCGGTTCTGGCGGGTCGAGCTGCCGCTGGCCACCCCGCTGGTGGCCTCCGGCGTACGGCTCGCGCTCGTCCAGGTGTGGGCCACCGCCACCATCGCCGCGCTCGTCGCGGGCCCGGGCCTGGGGCGGGTCATCACCGACGGCTTCTACCGCAGCCAGTACGGCCAGGGCATCGCCGGCGCGGTCGTGGTGGCCGCGGTCGCGCTCCTCCTCGAGCTGCTCGCGGCGGGCGTGCAGCGGCTCGCCGCCCCCGGACGTCGGGACCGCGTGGCTACTGTGTCGACGGGGCTCCACCCGGTCGGGTGACCCTGCTCATCCGGACACGCGCGGCGAGCAGAGCCGCGGGACACAGAAGGAACCACCAGCATGCAGGTACGACGCCCTCTCGCCGCCGCCATCGCGGCCGGCTCCCTCCTCCTCGCCGGCTGCGCCGGCGACGACCTCGCCGAGGAGCCCTCGGACGACGACTCCTCCTCGGCCGCCACCGCAGGCGGCCCCGTCAGCATCTCGGGGCAGAACTTTCCCGAGGCCACGCTGGTCGCCTCGATGTACGAGCAGCTGCTCGAGGACGCCGGCTACGACCCGACCGTGCGCCTGGTCGACTCGCGCAGCGTCTACATCGAGACCTTCCCCGGTGACGTCGACATCGTCCCGGAGTACGTCGGCGGCATCGTCAACGAGCTCAACGCCCGCAAGCTGGGCGACAAGGCCGAGCCGTTCACCGCCGGCGACGGCGAGGAGCTCGCCGACCAGGGCGAGGAGCTCCTCGACGAGGCGGGCATCACCCTGCTCGACGTCTCCGAGGCCACCGACACCAACGCGTTCTTCGTGACCCAGGAGTACTCCGAGGAGAACGGCGTCACCAAGCTCTCCGACCTCGAGGGCGAGTCCGTCACCCTCGCCGCGGCGCCGGACTGCGAGGGCCGCCTCGACTGCGAGGGCGGCCTCGTGGACGAGTACGGCATCGACGTCACGAAGGTGCTGCCGCTCGGCTACGCCAGCGACCAGACCTACCAGTCGGTGCTCGACGGCGAGGCCGAGCTCGGCGAGACCAGCACCACCGACGGCACGCTGGAGTCCCAGGGCCTCGTCGTCCTCGAGGACGACAAGCAGATCCAGCCCGCGCAGAACCTCGTGCCGGCCGTGTCGACCGCGTTCCTCGAGGAGCACCCCGACGTCGAGGACCTGCTCGGGGGCCTGATGGACGCGCTGACCACCGAGAACCTCACCGAGCTCAACGGCCGGGTCGCGGTGGACCGGGAGAAGCCCGAGGACGTGGCCCGCGACTTCCTCGAGCAGGAGGGCCTGCTCTAGGCCTCGTGCGGACGCAGCTCCAGGGCCGCGGGTGCGACGGTGCGCAGGTCGATGACCGGCACCTCCAGCCGCGGCCCTGCGGGCGTCCGCACCCGGGGCAGCGGCCCCTCCGCGGCGAGCGCCACGACGGCCGCGGCCTCCTCGCGCCGGCCCTGCTCGACCAGCCACCCCACGAGCCGGTACGCCGGCGTGAGGCCGGAGTGGGTGAGCGAGCGGGCGCCGTACAGCTCGACGACGCCGGCGTGCAGCAGGTCCCACCACTCCTCGGAGCAGCCGGGGATCTCGCTGAAGTAGCGGTGCAGGTCGCCGGCGAGCACCCGGTCGCGGAAGACCCGGGTCACCTCCTCCGAGCCGTGCGCCTCCACGCTCGCGAGCGCCATCCGCTTGGTCGTCCACCGGTCGCGCAGGTCGTCGGTCGACGAGCGCTGCTGGGTGATCGAAGTGCCGTCGTGGCGGATCCGCCAGTGGTAGACGACGTCGGGCAGCACGCCGAACCGGCGGGCGCGCAGGTAGGCGTCGGTGGTGGTCGGCTGGTCCTCGTAGCGCACGCCCTCGGGCCAGGACAGCCCGGCGCCCTCCCAGAAGTCCCGCCGGAACAGCTTGTTCCACGCGAAGACGTCGCCGAGGACCTCCGGGTGGTCCTCGACGGCGAGCGCCGCCCGGTCGCGGTGCAGCCGCCGCATCCACGGCGGCTCGGTGAGCCGGCCGTCCTCCCACCGGGCGACCGAGCCGGTGACGAAGTCGCTGCCGGTGCGCCGCAGGTGGTCCAGCAGCGTGTCGTACGCGCCGGGCGGGACGACGTCGTCGGAGTCCGCGAACGTCACCAGGTCGCCGGTCACGTGCCGCAGGCCCTCGTTGCGGGCCGCGCCCAGTCCGCGGTTGGCGGTGTGCACGACCCGCACGCGGGCGTCTCGCTCGGCGTAGGAGTCCGCGATCGCCCCGCTGGCGTCCGGTGAGCCGTCGTCGACGACGACCACCTCGAGGTCGACGCGGCGCGAGGCCTGCGCCAGCACGCTGTCCAGGCACTCCGCGACGTACCGCTCGACGTCGTAGACCGGGACCACGACGCTCACCCGGGCCCGGGATCGCGCCCACGGTCGCAGCTGCATGGGCCGACAGTAGTGAGCGATAGGCTCACCGGTCGTGAGTGCCCCCGACGCCGCCCCCTCCGCGCAGCCGCCCGTGGACCCGTCCGCCGTCGACCCCGCCGAGTACCCGCGCAAGGTGCTGTTCGTGGCCGGTGCCGGCCGCAGCGGCACCAGCACGATGGCCGGTCTCATGCAGATCCTCGGCCTGCACGTGCCGCAGCCCGAGGTGGTGGCCGACGAGACCAACCCCAAGGGGTTCGGCGAGCCGGCCTGGGCCGTCGAGCACCACGACCGCCTCCTCAAGGAGGCCGGCGTGCAGGTGAGCGACTCCCGCCCCGACGCGTGGTTCGAGACCGGCCGGGTCTCGACGCGGGAGAAGGAGCGGATCACCACCGCCGAGTGGCTCGAGTCGCACTTCGCGGTCAGCAGCGAGCTGGTCGTCAAGGACCCGCGCCTGGCCTGGTTCCTCTCCCTGTGGCGCGTCGCCGCCGTCCGCACCGGCGCCACCCCCGTCTTCGCCACCATGCTGCGCCCGCCGGCGGAGGTCGTCGGCAGCAAGCAGACCTACTACAAGAACCGGCTCGGCTCGGCCCACCTGGCGGCGTCCTGGCTGAACATGCTGCTGCACACCGAGCGCGCCACCCGCGGCTCGACCGACGGGGGCACCGACGGCGCGGTCGACGGCAGCGCCCGCGTCTTCGTGCGGTACGGCGACCTCCTCGACGACTGGACCAGGACCTGCATGCACGCCGGCGAGACGCTCGGCCTGCAGCACGTGCTCCACGCGCGCAGCGAGCAGATCCGTGACGGCCACCGCTTCGTCGACCCCTCGCTGCGCCGGGTCACCCAGTCGCTGGAGGACCTCGGCCTGCCCCGCCGGCTGCACGACCTCACCGCCGACACCTGGACCGAGCTGAACAAGCTCGCCGACCCCGGCGGCGACGTCCCCGAGGTGCACCGCAACCTCGACCAGCTGCGCGAGTCCTACGTCGAGCTCTACGAGGAGTCCGAGGCGATCTCGCGCTCGTCGGTGGTCGCCGCCGAGCAGCGGGTGCGCCGCGAGCTGAAGGGCCGCACGCCGGCCGGCCGGCCCGGCGGGGCACCCGCCCCGGCTGCCGCGCCCCCGGGCGCCCTCGCCGACCGGCTGCCGCACGGGCTGCGCGCCGCCGTCCCGCCGTCGGTCCGCCGCGGCCTGCGCAAGGCCGTCGGCAAGACCCGCCCGTGACCGCGCACCTCGGCCGCACCGGCCTGGCCAACCTCGAGGGCCACACGGACTTCGACATCACCTGGCCCTGGACCCGCCCCGAGGGGCTGCGGCCCGGCACCACCGCCGTGCTCCGGGTCAAGGACGAGGCGCCGTCGCTGCCGTTCGTGCTGCCGCCGCTCCTGCGCGCGTGCGACCACGTGCTCGTCGTCGACAACGGCTCGACCGACGGCACGCCCGAGGTGGTCCGCGAGACCGCGCAGCGGCACGGGTACGCCGACCGCCTGACGCTCACGTCGTACCCCTTCGCCGTCGCCCGCGCCGGCGCCGAGCACCTGGCCGTCCACGAGCTGTCGGTGCACTCGCTGTCGTACTTCTACAACTGGTGCTTCGCCCAGGTCGGCACCCGCTACTCCTGGAAGTGGGACGGCGACATGGTCCTGACCACCGAGGGCGAGGTCTCCATCGCCGACCTCGGCTGGCAGGTGGGCGACGTGCAGACGATCGTCCGGGTGCCGCGCCACCCGCTCTTCCTCGCCTCCGACTCCCTCGGGTACCTCGACCTCGGCCTGCGCAACGCCGAGGAGTGGGGCTTCCCGATCGGCCCGGACTTCGTCTACACCAAGGCCTTCGAGTGGGAGATCCGCACGACGCCGGAGGACGTCCGGTCGATCGGGCTGCCGTTCGGGCTGTGCGTGGAGCTGAAGTACCTCGACGGTGACGAGTTCGCGCACTGGACCGACCCCGAGTCCTTCGCGACCTCGTGGCGCAACAAGCGCAAGCGCCGCGAGTGGGAGGTCTTCAACGCCCTGCGCGAGGGGACGGTCCCGCAGGGGGTCGTCCGGATCGAGGCGCCCGTCGGCACCCACATCGTCGACCACGTCACCCACGAGTGGCTCCCGCGCGCCCCGCGCCCGCTCGACGTGGGTCCGCAGCGCCGCTGACCCCCCCGCCGGTCGACGCAGCCGCGCTCTGGCGGATGTGTCATGCCGAGGGAGCACCCGCTTGCTCCGCCCGCATGACGTCCCGGCCCGGCGGCCGCCTCCCGGGGAAGTCCCTCGCTTCCCGGGGCAGATCTACCCCGGGAAGCGAGGGAGTCCCCGGTGCACCGGGGACTCCTGCAGGCCGGCCCCACCGGTGTCGCCCAGGTCACGTCGGCCCACCGTTCTCCGGGAGGACTGGACCGGCGTACGGTTGTCGGCGCTGGACCCGCCCGATCGGGGGTACGGCACCCTCACCACTCAGGACACGAGCACACCGTCCGGTACCCACACCGGCCCACGGACCCGAGAACCGGGCGAGCGGGTGGTCGGAGGGACTGGAACGAAAGGTTCGACACCATGACGCACCAACCCCTCGGGGTGGGCGTCGTCGGCGCTGGTCGCGTCGGCGCCGTCCTCGCCGCTGCCCTCGGCGCTGCCGGCCACCCCGTGGTCGCCGCCGCCGGCGAGTCGGACGCCTCCCGCGCGCGCATCGCCGCGCTGCTGCCCGGCGTCCCGGTCCAGAAGCCGACCTCCGTGGCGCGCGCGTGCGACGTGCTGCTGCTGACCGTGCCCGACGACATGCTCGGCAACGTCGTGTCCGTGCTGGCGGCCAGCGGGGCGCTGCGCGAGGGCCAGTACGTCGTGCACACCTCCGGCCGGCACGGGCTGGCCGTGCTGGAGCCGGCCCGCGAGGTCGGTGCGCGGGTGGTCGCGATGCACCCGGCGATGACCTTCACCGGCACCGCGCTCGACCTCGAGCGGCTGACCGGGTGCGTGTTCGGGCTGACCGCCGGCACCGACGAGCGCGCGGTCGCCGAGGCCCTCGTCGCCGACCTGGGTGGCCGCCCGATGTGGGTGCCCGAGCAGATGCGGACGCTGTACCACGCCGGTCTCGCCCACGGCGCGAACCACCTGGTGACGCTGGTGACCGAGGCGATGGAGATGCTGGCCGCGGCCGGTGCCGACGACCCCTCCGCGACGCTGCGCCCGCTGCTGACCGCCGCCCTGGACAACGCCCTCGCCCACGGCGACGCCGCGCTGACCGGCCCGATCGTCCGCGGCGACGTCGGCACCGTCGAGGCCCACCTCCGGGACCTCGTGGCCAACGCGCCGCAGACGCTGCCGTCGTACGTCGCCATGGCCCGCGCCACGCTGGACCGGGCCGTCACCGACGGGCGGCTCCTGCCGATCCGCGCGGTCAAGATCCACGACCTGCTGGAGGACGCGAGCGCGACCGTGGCCGCGGCCCAGCGCGCCGCGTGGACCGCCCGGACGACGGGCACCGCCGGCCGATGACCACCACGCCCGTCCTCGCGCCGACGCGCGAGGAGCTCTCAGCCCTGCTCGCGGAGGCCCGGCGGGCCGGCCGCCCGGTCGGCCTGGTGCCGACGATGGGCGCCCTGCACGAGGGGCACGCCAGCCTCGTGCGCGAGGCCCGTGCCCGGGTCGGCGACGGTCCGGTCGTCGTCTCGATCTTCGTCAACCCGCTGCAGTTCGGTGCGGGGGAGGACCTCGACCGCTACCCCCGCACCCTCGACGCCGACCTGGAGGTGTGCGCCCGCGAGGGCGTGGACGTGGTCTTCGCGCCGAGCGTCGAGGAGGTCTACCCCGGCGGTGACCCGATGGTGACCGTCGAGCCGGGACCGCTGGCCGACGTGCTGGAGGGCCGGAGCCGACCCGGCCACTTCCGCGGGGTGCTCACGGTCGTCGCCAAGCTCCTCGGCCTGGTGCGTCCCGACGTCGCGGTCTTCGGCCAGAAGGACTACCAGCAGCTCGCGCTCGTGCGCCGGATGGCGGCGGACCTCTGCCTCGGGGTCGACGTCGTGGGCGCCGAGACGGTCCGCGAGCCCGACGGGCTGGCGCTGTCCAGCCGCAACCGCTACCTCGACGAGGAGCAGCGCACCGAGGCGCTCGCGCTGAGCCGCGCGCTGCGCGCCGCGCAGGAGGCGGCGACGTACGGCCTCGGCCCGGCGCTCGACGCGGCGCGGGCCGAGCTGCGCGCCGCCAGGACCCTCGACCTGGACTACCTCGAGGTCACCACCCCCGGGCTCGAGGCCCTGCCCGACCCCGTCCCGGCCGGCACCGAGGCACGCGTCCTCGTCGCCGCCCGGCTCGGGACCACCCGCCTCATCGACAACATGCCGCTCGTCGTCGGTCACCCCGACGGCGCGCACGACCAGCAGGGAGAGCGCTGATGCTCCGCACGATGATGAAGAGCAAGATCCACCGGGCCACCGTGACCCAGGCCGACCTGCACTACGTGGGGTCGGTGACTGTCGACGAGGACCTGCTCGAGGCCGCCGACCTGCTGCCCGGCGAGCTGGTGCACATCGTCGACATCACCAACGGCGCGCGCCTGGAGACCTACACGATCGCCGGCGAGCGCGGCTCGGGCGTGATCGGCATCAACGGCGCCGCGGCCCGCCTGGTGCACCCCGGCGACCTGGTCATCCTCATCGGCTACGGCCAGATGGAGACCGCCGAGGCCAAGGAGCACCAGCCGCACGTGGTCTTCGTCGACGCCGACAACAAGATCATGGCGACCGGCTTCGACCCCGCCGAGACCTTCGGCGGCGCCGGTCTGGTCCGCGGCGACACCTCCGCGGCTCGGTAGCCTGCGGCCATGCCCGGCCCCCTGACCACTGCGCCGGCCCCCGCGCCGGCCGCACCGGTACGCCGCCTCCCGGGACGCCTCAGCGCACCGGACCCGGGGTGGTCCACCCGCGCGGACGTCGTGGTGATCGGGTCGGGGATCGCCGGGCTGACCGCGGCGCTGCGGCTGCGCGAGCACGTCGAGAAGGTCCTCGTCGTCACCAAGGACGTGCTGGCCGCCGGCTCCACGCAGTGGGCGCAGGGCGGGATCGCCGCGGCGCTGGGGGAGGGCGACACCCCCGAGCAGCACGAGGTCGACACCCTGGTCGCGGGCGCGGGTGCCTGCGACCTCGACGCGGTCCGGGTGCTGGTCGGCGAGGGCCCCGAGGCGGTCCACGAGCTGATCGCGCTCGGGGCACGGTTCGACGTCGACGCCACCGGGCTGCTCGCGCTGACCCGGGAGGGCGGGCACCACCGCGACCGGATCGCGCACGCCGGCGGCGACGCCACGGGCGCGGAGATCCAGCGGGCCCTCATCGCGGCCGTGGCGGCGGCCCCCGACATCGAGGTCGTCCAGCACGCGCTCGCGGTCGACCTGCTGCTCGCCGAGGACGGCGGTGTCGCCGGCGTGACGCTGCACGTGATGGGGGAGGGCGAGCGCGACGGCATCGGCGCCGTGCACTGCCGCGCCGTGGTCCTTGCCAGCGGTGGCCTCGGCCAGGTCTTCTCCCAGACCACCAACCCCGCGGTCTCCACCGGCGACGGCACCGCGCTCGCGCTGCGCGCGGGGGCGACCCTGCGCGACCTGGAGTTCGTCCAGTTCCACCCGACGGTCATGTACCTCGGGCCCGACTCCCGCGGCCAGCAGCCGCTGATCTCCGAGGCGGTCCGCGGGGAGGGCGCCTTCCTGGTCGACCACGCCGGGGACCGGATCATGCAGGGGGTCCACGAGCTCGCCGACCTCGCCCCGCGCGACGTCGTCGCCAAGGCGATCACCCGGCGGATGCACGAGACCGGCCGGCCGCACGTGTGGCTCGACGCCCGGCACCTCGGCGCGGCGTTCTGGGAGCGGCGCTTCCCGACCATCCTCGCGACCGCCCGGCGGCACGGCGTCGACCCGGTGACCGAGCCGATCCCGGTGGCGCCGGCGTGCCACTACGCCTCCGGCGGTGTGCGCACCGACCTGTGGGGCCGCACCGACGTGCCGGGGCTCTACGCCACGGGCGAGGTCGCGTGCTCCGGCGTGCACGGCGCCAACCGGCTGGCCTCCAACTCGCTGCTCGAGGGCCTGGTGTTCTCCCGCCGCATCGCCACCGCGCTCCCGGGCGAGCTGCGCCCGTGGGCGGAGCCGGTCCCGGACGAGCGGCCGGCCGGGCTCGTCGCGGGCTCGGTCCGCCCGCGGCTGCAGGAGGTGATGACCGAGCGGGTCGGCGTGCTGCGCAGCGCGGCCGGGCTCGCCGACGCTGCCGAGGTGCTCGGCGGCCTGGCGGGCACAGGTGCCGGGCTCGTCGACCTCGACGCGTGGGAGACCACCAACCTGCTCACGATCGCGGCCGCCCTCACCGACGCGGCGACCCTGCGGGAGGAGACCCGCGGCTCGCACTGGCGCGAGGACCACCCCGAGCGCGACGACGCCCGCTGGGCCGGCCACCTCGACGTGGCCATGACCGACGGGGCCACCACGATCGAGCACCACCCAGCGCCCGCCACCGACGGAGGAGCCGGCCGATGATCACCCCCACGCCGTACGACGCGCTGCCGGCGGGCCTGCTCGCCGAGCTCGAGGCCGGCGGGCTGGACCCGCGCGCGGTCCACGACCACGTGCTGCAGGCGCTGGCCGAGGACGTCCCGACCGAGGACGTCACCAGCGTGGCGACGATCGCCGCGGACGCCCGCGCGGCCGGCGACTTCGGGGCGCGCGAGGCCGGCACGGTCGCCGGCCTCGGCATCGCCGCCCTCGTCTTCCACCTCGTCCTCGGCGACGACGTCGAGGTCAGCGACCGGCTCCCCGACGGCACCCGCGTGCGGCCGGGGGACGTCGTCATGCGGGTCGCCGGGCCGGCCCGCGGCCTGCTGACCGCCGAGCGGACCGCGCTCAACTACGCCAGCCACCTCTCCGGTGTCGCCACCGCCACCGCGGCATGGGTCGACGCGCTGGAGGGCACGCGCGCCGAGGTGCTCGACACCCGCAAGACGCTGCCGACCTACCGCGCGCTGCAGAAGTACGCCGTGCGCTGCGGCGGCGGCCGCAACCACCGCACCAGCCTCTCGGACCGCGCGATGGTCAAGGACAACCACGTGGTGGCGGCCGGTGGGGTGGTGCCCGCCTACCGCGCCGTCCGCGCGGCGTACCCCGACCTGCGCGTCGAGGTCGAGGTGACCGACCTCGACCAGCTGCGCGAGCTCCTCGACGCCGGCTGCGAGGAGATCCTGCTCGACAACATGCCGACCGAGGTCATGGCCGAGGCGGTGCGGATCACGGCCGGCCGGGCCCGGCTGGAGGCCTCGGGCGGGCTGACGTTCGACCGGGCGCGGGAGGTCGCGGAGACCGGCGTCGACCTGATCTCGGTCGGTGCCCTGACCCACTCGGTCGACGTGTTCGACCTGGGCCTGGACCTGCGCGAGGAGGAGGACTAGCCGTGCCGCTGCTCGCCGCCGACATCGGCAACAGCCACACCGTGCTGGGCCTGGTCCAGGACGGCGAGGTCTCCGCGCACTGGCGGGTCGGCACCGACGAGCGCCGCACCTCCGACGAGTGGTCGGTGCTGATCCGGGGGCTGCTCGGCCCCGACGCCGCGACCGTCGACGGCGTGAGCGTGTGCTCGACGGTCCCGGCCGTCCTGCACGAGTGGCGCGACATGCTGGCGCGGCACTTCGCCGACCTGCCGTGCCTCGTCGTCGAGCCCGGCGTGCGCACGGGCGTGCCGGTCCTGATGGACAACCCGCGCGAGGTCGGCTCCGACCGGATCATCAACGCGCTGGCCGCCGCCACCCTCCACGGCGGGCCGGCGATCGTCGTGGACTTCGGCGGCACCGCGACGACCTTCGACGTGGTCAGCGAGCGCGGGCAGTACGTCGGCGGGGCGATCGCGCCCGGCATCGAGATCTCCCTGGAGGCGCTGGGGCGTCGCGGCGCCCAGCTGCGGAAGGTCGAGCTGGCCCGGCCCCGCACCGTCATCGCCAAGAACACCGTCGAGGCGCTCCAGTCCGGGATGGTCTTCGGCGTGGCGGCCCAGGTGGAGGGCATCGTGGCCCGGATGACCGCCGAGCTCGGTGCGGAAGCCGCCGACGTCCGCGTGATAGCGACCGGGCACCTCGCACCCCTCGTCCTCGATGAGTGCTCGGCATTCACGACGCATTCGCCGTGGTTGACGCTGCAGGGACTGGAACTGGTATTCCGCCGCAATAGTTGAACGCGACGGTCGCTCAGGTAAAGAATTGTCGCCGCGCAATTCACTGAATTGGCGCCGTCGCTTTCGTCTGGCAGGATCAATGTCGCCGAATGATGTCGGTGCGGCGCCCGACGCCTCGCCGGCACATCCCCCGATCAATTCGGCGGCGGCTTTATCCCCCGAATTCGGACAGCGACGTCAGGAATAGACATGGCCCAGAAGATCCACATCGTGCTGGAGGACGACCTCGACGGCAGCGAGGCGACCGAGACGGTCTCCTTCGGCCTGGACGGGACCTCCTACGAGATCGACCTGAACGACGAGAACGCCTCGGCGCTGCGCGAGACGCTCGCGACGTACGTCGGCCACGCCCGCAAGGTCAGCGGCGCCCGCCGCGGCGGCGCCGGCCGCAAGTCCGGCGGCGGCGCCGGCGGCGGCTCGAACGGCTCCGGCGGCCCGAGCGCCAAGGAGATCCGTGAGTGGGCGCGGGAGAACGGGTACGAGGTCCCCGACCGAGGTCGCGTGTCGGCCGAGGTCCGTGAGGCGTACGACGCCGCGCACTGACCCACCGCGCACCACCCCCAGCACCACACCACGTCCCACCCGGGGCATCCGCCCAGAGCGTGTTCGCTCTCAGCGGATGCCCCGGGTGCGTTGTTGGGGAACGCGTAGGCTGTCCGCGGGGTTGAGCCTCATGTCCCGTCCACCCCGGATGTGGTGGGCGGTCCCCCAGAACTTGAGGAGCGTTGCATGTTCGAGCGGTTCACTGACCGAGCTCGCCGGGTGGTCGTGCTGGCCCAGGAAGAGGCCCGCATGCTCTCCCACAACTACATCGGGACCGAGCACATCCTGCTCGGCCTCATCCACGAGGGCGAGGGCGTCGCCGCGAAGGCGCTCGAGAGCCTCGACATCTCCCTCGAGGCCGTCCGCGCCCAGGTCGAGGAGATCATCGGCCAGGGCCAGCAGGCACCCAGCGGCCACATCCCCTTCACCCCGCGCGCCAAGAAGGTGCTCGAGCTGTCCCTGCGCGAGGCGCTGCAGCTCGGTCACTCCTACATCGGCACCGAGCACATCCTGCTCGGCCTGATCCGCGAGGGCGAGGGCGTCGCGGCCCAGGTGCTGCAGAAGCTCGGCGCCGACCTCAACCGGGTCCGCCAGCAGGTCATCCAGCTGCTCAGCGGCTTCCAGGGCAAGGAGTCCTCGCAGTCCGCCGCGGGCGCGACGGGCGCGGGCGGCGACGCCCCGTCGTCCTCGCTGGTCCTCGACCAGTTCGGCCGCAACCTGACCCAGGACGCCCGCGAGGGCAAGCTCGACCCGGTCATCGGTCGCGAGCAGGAGATCGAGCGGGTCATGCAGATCCTGTCCCGCCGCACGAAGAACAACCCGGTCCTCATCGGCGAGCCGGGCGTCGGCAAGACGACGATCGTCGAGGGCCTGGCCCAGGACATCGTCAAGGGCAACGTGCCGGAGACACTGAAGGACAAGCAGATCTATACCCTCGACCTCGGCGCGCTGGTGGCGGGCTCCCGCTACCGCGGCGACTTCGAGGAGCGCCTGAAGAAGGTGCTCAAGGAGATCCGCACCCGCGGCGACATCGTGCTGTTCATCGACGAGATCCACACCCTCGTCGGCGCCGGTGCGGCCGAGGGCGCGATCGACGCCGCCAGCATCCTCAAGCCGATGCTGGCGCGCGGTGAGCTGCAGACGATCGGCGCGACCACCCTCGACGAGTACCGCAAGTACCTCGAGAAGGACGCCGCGCTCGAGCGCCGCTTCCAGCCGATCCAGGTCGCCGAGCCCTCGATCGCGCACACGATCGAGATGCTCAAGGGCCTGCGCGACCGGTACGAGGCGCACCACCGGGTCACCATCACCGACGAGGCGCTCGTCTCGGCGGCGACGCTGGCCGACCGCTACATCTCCGACCGGTTCCTGCCCGACAAGGCGATCGACCTCATCGACGAGGCCGGCTCGCGCCTGCGCATCCGCCGCATGACGGCCCCGGCCGACCTGCGGGAGTACGACGACAAGATCGCCGAGGTGCGCCAGCGCAAGGAGGCCGCCATCGACGGCCAGGACTTCGAGGCCGCCGCGCGCCTGCGCGACGAGGAGAAGCAGCTGATCCTCACCAAGTCCGAGCGCGAGAAGCAGTGGCGTGCCGGTGACATGGACGAGGTCGCCGAGGTCGACGAGGAGCTCATCGCCGAGGTGCTCGCCGTGGCGACGGGCATCCCGATCGTCAAGCTCTCCGAGGAGGAGTCCACGCGGCTGCTCAAGATGGAGGACGAGCTCCACAAGCGCGTCATCGGCCAGGACGAGGCGGTCAAGGCGCTCAGCCGGGCCATCCGTCGTACCCGTGCCGGCCTGAAGGACCCCAAGCGGCCCGGCGGCTCGTTCATCTTCGCCGGCCCCTCCGGCGTCGGCAAGACGTGGCTGTCCAAGACGCTCGCGGAGTTCCTCTTCGGCGACGAGGACGCGCTCATCCAGCTCGACATGTCGGAGTTCGGCGAGAAGCACACCGTCTCGCGGCTCTTCGGCTCGCCTCCGGGCTACGTCGGCTACGAGGAGGGCGGCCAGCTCACCGAGAAGGTGCGGCGCAAGCCGTTCTCCGTCGTCCTCTTCGACGAGGTCGAGAAGGCCCACCCCGACATCTTCAACAGCCTGCTGCAGATCCTGGAGGAAGGTCGCCTGACCGATTCCCAGGGCCGGGTCGTGGACTTCAAGAACACCGTCATCATCATGACCACCAACCTCGGTACCCGCGACATCGCCAAGGGCATGAACCTCGGTTTCGCCGGTGCCGCCGGTGGCCCCGGTGACTACGACCGGATGAAGAACAAGGTCTCGGAGGAGCTCAAGCAGCACTTCCGCCCCGAGTTCCTCAACCGCGTCGACGAGATCATCGTGTTCCCGCCGCTGTCGCAGGAGCAGATCGTCGCGATGGTCGACAACATGGTCGCCTCCGTGGAGGTCCGCCTGCGCGACCGCGACATGAAGCTCGAGCTCACGCAGAACGCCAAGAACCTCCTGGCCCAGCGTGGCTTCGACCCGGTCCTCGGTGCCCGACCGCTGCGCCGCACGGTGCAGCGTGAGATCGAGGACGTCCTGGCCGAGAAGATGCTCTTCGGCGAGGTCGGCCCGGGCATGATCGTGCTGGTCGACGTCGAGGGCGAGGGTCCGACCGCGACCTTCACCTTCGAGGGCCAGAAGGTCGGCGAGCTGCCCGACATGCCGCCGTTCGAGACGGCGGGCGTCGAGACCAGCATCGAGACGACGCCGGTCGAGGGCGAGGGCCCGAACGACGAGGCCTCCGGCACGGACGTCCCCCGCTCGGGCGGCGACGACTGAGCCGGACCGGCACACCGCAGCACCCGCCACGGGCGGCACCCACTCCGGGTGCCGCCCGTGCGGCGTTCCTGGCGCCCGGCGCCCGGACAGGACCGCCTAGGGTGGCGACGTGGTCTTCACCGCCAGCACCGTCAAGGACACCCTGCCCAACATCCAGCGGTTCGTGACCGGCAACCTCGCCGGCGGGATCGACCACATGGTCGTCTTCCTCGACGCCGGCGACGCCGAGGTCCGGTCGTGGCTCGACGAGCACCCGCACGTCACCTGCGTGCGCACCGACTCCTCCTGGTGGAACGGCGAGCGGCCGGCCGAGCTCAACGTGCGCCAGCGGATCAACGCGAACGTCGTCAAGGCGGTGCTGAGCCGCCTGGACTGGGCCGAGTGGGTCTTCCACGTCGACGCCGACGAGATCGTGCAGCTCGACCGGGACGTCCTGGCCGCCGTGCCCGCCGAGACGCGGGTCGTGCGGCTGACGCCGCTGGAGGCGGTCAGCCGCAAGCACTGGGACGGCGACCCCACCTGGTTCAAGCGGCTGCTCGGCAAGCCGGACCTGACCCTGCTGCAGACGCTCGGCGTGATCGACCGGCCCTCCAACGGCGCCCACTTCCACGGCCACGTCGACGGCAAGTCCGGCGTGCGCCCCGCGACCGACGTGTGGCTGACCCTCCACCACGGGGTCGACGCCGCCAAGGAGGAGCTGCCGGCGCACACCGACGCCGACCGGCTCCGGCTGCTGCACTACGAGTCCTATTCCGGCGAGGACTTCGTCCGGAAGTGGACCTCGATCCTGGCGGCCGGCCCGATGGCGAACTTCCGCCCCGCCCGCGAGCCCACCGCGGTGGCCCTGCGCGCCCTCATCGCCAAGGGGCTCACCGAGGAGCAGGCCGCGCCGTACCTCATGCGGATCTTCGAGCGCACCACCGAGGACGACTTCGACACCCTGCGCGACCTCGGCCTGCTGGTGGAGATCGACCCGCGCGAGGGCCGGCACGTGCCGGCGGACCCGCCGGAGGGCGGCCTCGCCGACCTCCGGGCGCTGCTCGACGCCGTGCGCGGCGAGCCCAAGCGGCCCTTCCACCCCGGGGAGCCGGCAGCGGCGGTCGAGGAGATCCTGGCGCGCGCCGCCGGCGGGCGCGGCCCGGTCAGGGGAGCGCGTAGCTTCCTGCGTCGGTCCTGACCGCCAGCCCGTCCTCGACCAGCCCCGCCAGGCACCGCAGCCGCTGCGCCTCGTCGGCCCAGGCCGCGTCCAAGGCGCTGCGGTGCACCGCGCCCTCGGTGTCGCGCAGCACGGCCAGCAGCCGGCCCCGGCACTGCCGGTCGGTGCCGGCCCAGGTCTGCACCCTGCGCGGCGGCCCGTCGTACGCCGGGTGGCCGGCCGCGCGCCACGCGCACAGCGAGGCGACGGGGCACTCGGTGCACCGCGGCCGGGCGGCGGTGCAGACCAGCGCGCCGAGCTCCATGACGGCCACCGCCCACGTCGCGGCGGTCGCCTCGTCCTCGGGCACCAGCTCCACGGCGGCCTCGCGCTCGGCCCGGGTCACGTGCTGGGCCGGGAGCTCGACCCCGCCGACGGTGCGCGCGAGGACCCGCCGGACGTTGGTGTCCAGCACGACGTGGCGCTGGCCGAAGGCGAAGCTGGCGATCGCGGCGGCGGTGTAGTCGCCCACGCCGGGCAGCGCCAGCAGCGCGTCCCGGTCGGCCGGCACCTCGCCGCCGTGCCGCTCGACGATCGCCGTGGCGGCGGCGTGCAGGCGCAGGGCGCGGCGCGGGTAGCCCAGGCGGCCCCACATCCGCACCGCCTCGCCGGCGGGCTCCGCGGCCAGGTCGGCGGGAGTGGGCCACCGGTCGAGCCACTGCTCGTGGACCGGCAGCACGCGGGCCACCGGCGTCTGCTGGAGCATGAGCTCCGAGACCATCACCGACCACGCCGACGCCTCGGGCCGCCGCCACGGGAGGTCGCGCGCGTGCGCGCCGTACCAGCGCAGGACGGGCTCGTGGAGGGCGCTCACCGCGACATTCTGACCGGGCGGCGGGCACGTCCGGTGTGGCACCCCGGTTCGACCGCCGCGGCTGGCTAACCTCCTCGCCATGACGACGCTGACCCGCGGGCCCCTGCCGGCTGCGGTGTACTGGCGGCGCCGTCTGGTGCTGCTCTCGGTCGCGCTCGTCCTGGTCCTGGGCATCGGCAAGGTGCTGGGCAGCGGGAGCGACGGCTCGGACCCCGACCGCGCCGCGCCGGCCGCCGCCGACACCAGCCCCACGGCCACCGTGACCGTGCTGCCCTCCGGCAGCGCCACCCCGGGTGCCGCCACCGACGTGACCGCCGGTGCGACGGTCACCGAGGGTGCCTCCACGCCGGGCGCGGCCGGCGGGTCCGGGAAGCCCGGCAAGCCCGGGCAGTCGACCAGCGCCGAGCCGGTGCTGGCGGCGCCGGTCGGGCGCTGCGAGGGCACCGACGTCGCGGTCACCCCCGAGGTCGAGGACGCCGTCGCCGGCAAGGACGTCACCGTCGTGCTGAACCTGCGCACGGTCACCACCCCCGCCTGCACCTGGCGGGTGAACACCGGCAACGTGACGCTGTCGATCACCTCGGGCAGCGACGACATCTGGTCCACCCGTCGGTGCCCGAAGGCGCTGCCGGGCGAGGACGTCGTCGTCCGCAACAACGTCACCACCGCGGTGCCGATCACTTGGAAGAACGCCGCCCGGATGGACGAGGACTGCTCGGGGATCGCCGAGTGGGCGCTGCCGGGCACCTACCACGCGACCGCGGCCGCGCTGGGCGGGGAGCCGAGCGACGCCCGGTTCCTGCTCGAGGCGCCGGTCGCCCCGACGGTCACCAGGACCGCCGAGCCCCAGCGCCGCTAGGCCGCCCGGGACGGCCCGTCGGACGGCTGCCCGGACGGCTGCCCGGACGGCTGCCGGCAGGGCGGCTGCGGGTCAGACGTAGCGCTCGAGGATGGTCGACTCGGCGAGCCGGGAGAGGCCCTCGCGGACCGACCGGGCGCGCAGCTCGCCGACGCCGTCGACGGCCTGCAGGTCGTCGATGCCCGCGGAGAGCAGCTTCTGGAGGGTCCCGAAGTGCTCGACGAGACGGTCGACGACCGCGGCGGGCAGACGGGGGACCTTGGCGAGCAGGCGGTAGCCGCGCGGCGCGACCGCGCCGTCGAGGTGCTCGGCGGTGCCCAGGCCGAGGACGCGCGCCGTGGAGGCGGGGTCGACCAGCTCGGTGGGGGTGAGCGCCTCGAGCTTGGCGATCACCTCCTCGGGGCTCTTGCTGCGCTTGCCGGCCGGCAGGTAGTCGCGGATGACCAGCTCCCGCTCGGCGTCGACACCGGTCACCAGCTCCTCGAGCTGGAGGGAGAGCAGGCGCCCGTCGGTGCCCAGCTCGAGGACGTAGTCCTCGATCTCGCGGGCGATCCGGATCACCATCTCGAGCCGCTGGGCGACCACCGCGACGTCGCGCACGGTCACCAGGTCCTCGATCTCCAGGGCGGAGAGCGTCGAGGCGACCTCGTCGAGGCGCAGCTTGTAGCGCTCGAGGGTCGCCAGCGCCTGGTTGGCGCGGGAGAGGATCTGGCCGGAGTCCTCGAGCACGTGCCGGGTCTCGCCGACGTACGCCGCGATGATCTGCATCGACTGGGACACCGAGATGACCGGGAACCCGGTCTGGCGGGCGACCCGGTCGGCGGTGCGGTGCCGGGTGCCGGTCTCCTCGGAGGGGATCGTGTGGTCGGGCATCAGGTGGACCGCGGCCCGCAGGATCCGGGTGAGGTCCTTGTCGACGATGATGCCGCCGTCCATCTTGGCCAGCTCACGCAGCCCGGTCGCGGTGAAGGGGACGTCGAGCACGAAGCCGCCGGTGGAGATCGACTCGACCGACTTGTCGTTGCCGAGCACGATCAGCGCGCCGGTGCGCCCGCGAAGGATGCGCTCCAGGCCGTCGCGCATCGCCGTTCCCGGTGCGATGGAGGCCAGCGTGGCGCGCAGCCGGAGGACGTCCTCGGAGCGGTCGTTGGCCACCACGCGCGTCCTCCTTCGGACTGGTGCTGCAGGGCTGGCGGGACAGGCGGGCGCGCACGGGGCGCGGCTAGAGCCTAAGCGACGCGGGCCCTCACTCGCCCATGGACGGCAGGCGGCGGGCCTGGACGGCCGTCAGCCCGAGGTAGTGCAGGGCGGAGAGGACCGAGGGGACCTCGACGACCTGCATGCCCTCGACCGTGCGGGCGGTCTCCTCCCGGGGGTCGACCGGCGCGCCGGCGGGTCGGGGGACCAGCGCGGTGCTGAACCCGAGCCGCGCCGCCTCGGCGAGGCGCAGGTCGATCTCGCGGACGCGGCGCAGCTCGCCGGACAGCCCGATCTCGCCCATCGTCACCACGCCGGCCGGAGGCGGCTTGCCCAGGGTCGCCGACGCGAGGGCGACCGCGACCGCGAGGTCGGCGGCCGGCTCGTGCAGGCGCGCCCCGCCCACGGTCGAGGCGAAGACGTCGTGGGTGACCAGCCGGAGGCCGACGTGCTGCTGCAGGACGGCGAGGATCATCGCCAGCCGCGAGGAGTCCAGGCCGGAGGTGGTGCGGCGGGGGCGCTCCTGGGCCGACAGGGTCGCCAGCGCCTGCACCTCGGCCAGCATCGGGCGACGGCCCTCCATCGTCACCGCGACGCAGGTGCCCGGGACACCGGCGTGGTGGTGCTCGACGAAGAGCCCGGTCGGGTCGGCCACGGCGGTGATCCCGTCGGGGCCGAGGTCGAAGCAGCCGACCTCGTCGACCGGGCCGAAGCGGTTCTTCATGGCCCGGACCATGCGGAAGCGGGACCCCCGGTCGCCCTCGAAGTGCAGCACCACGTCGACGAGGTGCTCGAGCACCCGGGGGCCGGCGATCGAGCCCTCCTTGGTCACGTGGCCCACCAGCACGGTCGTGATCCCGCGGGTCTTGGCCATCCGCACCAGCGCCGCCGAGACCTCCTTGACCTGCGTGACGCCGCCCGGGACGCCCTCGACGCCCGAGGCGCCGATCGTCTGCACCGAGTCGACGACCAGCAGGGTGGGGCGGACCTGCTCGACGTGGGTGAGCACCGCCCCCAGGTCGGTCTCCGCGGCCAGGTAGAGCTGGTCGTGCACGCCGCCGGTCCGGTCAGCGCGCAGCCGCACCTGGGACGCGGACTCCTCGCCGGTGACGTAGAGCGTCCGGTGCTGGTAGCGAGCGGTCTGCGCCGCCACCTCGAGCAGCAGCGTGCTCTTGCCGACGCCGGGCTCGCCGGCCAGCAGGATCGCGGCGCCCGGCACCAGCCCGCCGCCGAGCACGCGGTCGAGCTCCGGCACGCCGCTGGAGCGGTACGTCGCGTCCTGGACGTCGACCTGGCCGATGGGGACCGCGGGGGCGGTGACCGGCGTGGCGGCCTGCCTCGGCGAGGGCGAGGCCGCCGCCTCGGCGACCGAGCCCCAGGCCTGGCACTCGCTGCAGCGGCCCACCCACTTCGGGGTCTCCCAGCCGCACTCGGAGCAGCGGAAGGTCGGGCGCGGCGGCTTGGGCATGGCGCGAACGCTAGGCGAGCCCGCCGACAACGCCGGGGAGGGCCCGCCGCGGGGCTGTGGAGGGCGCGCCGCCCGAGCGTCACTGGACGGACGGGGCCCGCGTGCGGCGTACCGCGGCTATATTGCCTTTGGAACGATCCAGAGCAGCGACGTGACGGCGGAGGTCGAGGGTGGCGCGCATCCCCGGGCGACAGCCCACCGCGCCGCCGACCCTCGCGGACGTCGCGGAGCGGGCGGGCGTCTCGCGCCAGACGGTCTCCAACGCCGTCAACAACCCCGACCTGCTGCGCTCGGACACGCTGGTGCGCGTGCAGGAGGCCATCGAGGAGCTCGGCTACCTGCCCAACCGTGCGGCGCGCAACCTGCGCACGCGGGCCTCGCACCTCGTGGGCCTGCGCATCAACCCGGTCCAGGAGGGCACGGCGAGCGCGATCATGGACCGGTTCGTCCACTCGCTCGTGGAGACCTCCCGGGAGGCCGGCAAGCACGTCCTGCTCTTCGCCGGGGACCCGCTCGACCCGCTCGCCGGCTACGACGACCTGCTGCGCTCGACCGCCGTCGACGCCTTCGTCGTCACCGACACCTACCTCGGGAACCCGCAGGCGACGTGGCTGGGCGCGCGGCGGGCGCCGTTCGTGGCGTTCGGCCGGCCCTGGGACAACCCGGGGGCGAACCATCCCTGGGTCGACGTCGACGGGGCCGCCGGGTGCGACCTGGCCACGACCCACCTGCTCGACCAGGGCCACCAGCGGATCGCGTGGATCGGGTGGCGCAAGGACTCCTGGATCGGCGAGGACCGCCGCAGCGGCTGGACCCGCGCCATGCGGGCGCGCGGGCTGGCCACCACGGGCCTGGCCTCCCGCGTCGAGGACACCGTCGCCTCCGGGCGGGGCGCGAGCGCGGTGCTGCTCGACGAGGCCCGGCCCTCGGCGTTCGTCTGCGCCTCCGACACCCTCGCCATGGGCGTGCTCCACACGCTCGCCGAGCGCGGGCTGGTGGCAGGGCGCGACGTGGCGGTCGTCGGGTTCGACGACTCCCAGGTCTCCCAGGTCGTCCCGCCGGGGCTGACCTCGGTGCGCCAGCCGCTCGAGGAGGTCGCCGTGGAGGTGGTCAAGGCGCTCGAGGGACTGCTCGCCCACCCTCCGGCCGTGGGGCCGGGCGTGCTCCTCACCCCGACGCTCACCGTGCGCGGCTCGTCCTCCGCCGTCGGCTTCGGCGCCTAGGCACTCGCCGCGCCGCTCCCGCCGCTCCCGCCGCTCAGAAGGTCCGCCACCACAGGTTGACGGCGTAGTCGACGGTGGTGCCCTCGTGCTCGGCGAGCACCTCCTCGGCCACCGAGGTGGGCAGCTCGATGCGCACGACGGCCTCGAGGTCCGCCCGGGACGAGAAGGACCAGCCCACGTCCAGCGGCACGCGGGTCCATCCCCGCTGGGCCCAGAACCGCTCGACCGTCGCCGGCTCCGGCAGGTGCGGGAAGCCGCGGCGGAACCACCGCCCGAAGGTCGAGCGCGAGGCGTCGTTGTCGATGACGAACGCGGTGCCGCCGCGGCGCACGACGCGGGCGAGCTCGGCGAGGCCGGGCTCGCAGCCGGGGCCGAAGAAGTAGGCCCAGCGGGCGTGCGCGACGTCGACGGAGCGGTCGGGCAGCGGGACGGACTGCGCGGTGCCGGGGGAGACGGTCACGTTCCCCGCCCGGCGGGTACGACGCCGGGCGAGCGCGACGAGGTCGGGGTGCGGCTCCACGCCGACCACGTGGGCGGCCGTGGCGGCGAACCGCGGCAGGTGGAAGCCCGAGCCGCAGCCGAGGTCGAGGACGGTGCGTCCGGCCCACGGCGCGACCGCGGCCATCGCGGCCTCGATCCGGCCCTCGGGGTCGACGGCGCGGTTCTCGACCTCGTAGGTCGCGGTGTGGTGCCAGATGTTGGGGCTGGGCACCGCACCCGGCACGACCGTCAGAGGCGGACCAGGCCGTTCGGGGTGTTGATCTGCGCGGCGATGATGCCCGGCGTGCCGTGCGGGGCGACCCACTCGACCTTGACGTCCTCGAGCGGCGCGTCGACGGTCTCGCCGAGCCACTCGCTGACCCGCTGCGGGTCGCCGGCGATCTCCAGGCAGGCCAGGGACCAGTCGACGTCGGCGCCGGCGGACGGGTGGAGCTCGGCGGGGCTCTCCCACTGGACGAAGAAGGGCAGCTGCGGGTCGGCGATCAGCCCGTTGACGCCGATCTGCTTCCAGCGCAGCTCGGTGCCGTCGGGGCGGTGCCGGTTGCCCTGTGCGGCCTGCCGGCCGAGGCGCTCCTCGACCGGGGTGATGTCGGGGACGGCCACGACCCAGCCGAGCCAGCCGCCGCCGAGGGCGGAGCGGGCGCGGACGGCCTGGCCGAAGGGGGCCTTGTCCGAGGCGGGGTGGTCGAGCACCTCGACGATCTCGAGGTAGGTGCCGCCACCGAGGGCGAGGGTCATGTTCCGCGTGCCGAAGCGCGGGTGCACGCCTCCGTCGCTGAACTCCCGGCCGAGCAGTCCCCCGATGCGCTGGGCGGTGCTGGCCAGGCCATCGGGTCCTGCGGCGTACGAGAGATGGTCCAAGCGCATGTCGGCATTGTGCGCGAGAGGCGCAGATCACCCCCACACTGGGGTGGAGGTCTCTTGACGTCGAGAGGACTTGTGTGTCCGTGACCACCCGGGCCGGGCGGGCGGGCGGTCAGGCCCGGGGGACCGCGCCCGGGTCGGCCGGGTGCAGCGCGAGGGCCGAGCGAGAGCGCACGTGCGCCTCGCAGTGCCGGACCAGCTCGTCGTACGCCGCCTGGCCGAGGAGCGCGACCAGCTCGGCGGCCGAGGTGAGGTAGAGCGGCTCGACGGCGACGTGCGCCTCGGTGTTGCCGGTGCAGTACCAGTCCAGGTCGTGCCCGCCGGGGCCCCACCCGCGGCGGTCGTACTCCCCGATGGTGACCTCGGTGTAGGTCGTGCCGTCGGGGCGCTCGACGTCGCGGAACGTCCGGCGCAGCGGCAGCTGCCAGCAGACGTCGGGCTTGGTCTCCAGCGGGTTGCGGCCCAGGACGTAGGCCAGCGCGTGCAGCGCGCACCCGGCGCCGCCGCTGCCCGGCCCGCCGGAGGTGGGCGCGAAGTCGGGACGGTTGTGGAAGACACAGGCCTGCTGCCCGTCGACCACCACGGTCAGCGTCTTGCGCTCGCCCTCGTCGTCGACCTCGACCCAGTCGGCGCGGTCCACGGCCCGGCCGGCCGGCTTGAGCTGCCAGAGGTCCTCGTCGAGCTGGTCGACGAAGCCCGCCACGCGCTCCTCGTCGGCCTCGTCGGCGAAGTGGGCGCCCAGCGTGCAGCAGCCGACGTCGGGGGCGTCGGCGTAGATGCCGGCGCAGCCGTTCCCGAAGATGCACGTGTACGCCGACGTCAGCCAGGTCAGGTCGCCCCGGATGACCTCCGAGGGGTCGTCGGGGTTGACGAACTCCACCCAGGCGCGGGGAAAGTCGAGGTCCACTTCCGGCACGGGCGCCACAGTACGGCCCGGGACCACCGCAGTAGGTTGAGGACCATGCGCCTGGGCGTCCTGGACATCGGGTCCAACACCGGTCACCTGCTGGTCGTCGACGCCCACGGGGGAGCGGCGCCGCTGCCGGCGTACTCCTTCAAGCAGCCGCTGCGGCTCGCCGAGCACCTCGACGCCGCGGGTGCGGTCACCCCGGCCGGCGTCGACGCGCTCACGGCGTTCACCGCGGAGGCGCTCGTGGTGGCCGAGGAGAAGGGGTGCGAGGACCTGCTCGCGTTCGCCACCTCCGCCGTCCGTGACGCCACCAACTCCGAGGCGGTGCTGGCCCACGTGCGCGAGCGCACCGGGGCCGCGATCAGCGTGCTCCCCGGGGAGGACGAGGCGCGGCTGACCTTCCTGGCGGTGCGTCGCTGGTTCGGGTGGTCGGCCGGGCGGCTGGCGGTCTTCGACATCGGCGGCGGGTCGCTGGAGATCGCCGCGGGCCCCGACGAGGCGCCGGACATCGCGCGGTCCCTGCCCCTGGGCGCCGGACGCCTGGCGCGCACCTACCTGCACGGCGGGGCCGCCGGCGCGGACGAGGCGACGGTGCGGTCGCTGCGCAAGCAGGTGCGCGCCGCCGTCGCCCGCGACGCGGGCCAGCTGCTGCGTGCCGGACGCCCCGACCGGGCCGCCGCCACGTCGAAGACGTTCCGCTCCCTGGCGCGCATCTGCGGGGCGGCCCCGTCGGCCGAGGGGCCGCTCGTGCGCCGGACGCTGCCGCTGGACGCCCTCGCGGCGTGGGTGCCGAAGCTGGCCGCGATGGACCTCGCCGAGCTGTCGGACCTGCCGGGCGTCTCGGCGAGCCGTGCCCACCAGATCGTGCCCGGCGCGCTCGTGGCCGAGGCCTGCATGGACATCTTCGAGCTGTCCGAGCTCGAGGTGTGCCCGTGGGCGCTGCGCGAGGGCGTCATCCTCGAGCGGCTGGACCGGATGAGCGTCCTGGGCGAGCGGTGAGCACGCCCCGGATCGGCCTCTCCACGTCCTCGGTCTACCCCGAGTCGGCCTCGCACGCCTTCGGCTGGGCCGCCCGGCTGGGGTACGACGCGGTCGAGGTGATGGTGGCGCTGGACCGGGTCAGCCAGCAGCCGGAGATGGTCAGGCGGCTCTCCGAGCACCACGGGGTCCCGGTCTCGGCGATCCACTCGCCCACGCTGCTGTTCACCCAGCGGGTCTGGGGCACCGAGCCGTGGACGAAGCTCCAGCGCTCCGCCGACATGGCCCACGAGGTCGGCGCCGAGGTGGTGGTCGTGCACCCGCCGTTCCGCTGGCAGAAGGAGTACGCCGCCGGGTTCGTCGACGGCATCGCGGCGCTGGAGGAGTCGACCGGCATCGCGTTCGCTGTCGAGAACATGTACCCCTGGCGGGCCAGCCAGCGGCGCGGCGTGGAGATGTACCTCCCCGGCTGGGACCCCTCCACCGAGCCCTACGCCAACACCGTCATCGACCTCTCGCACGCCGCGATCGCCCAGGCCGACCCGGTCGCGATGGCCGAGCGGCTGGGCCCCCGGCTGCGCCACGTGCACCTCACCGACGGCACCGGCTCGGCCAAGGACGAGCACCTCGTGCCCGGTCGTGGCGCCATGGACGCCGCCGGCTTCCTGCGCCACCTCGCCGGCTCCGGCTTCTCCGGCGAGGTCGTCCTCGAGATCAACACCCGCCGGTGCAGCACGCGGGAGGAGCGGGAGGCAGACCTGCGCGAGTCCCTCGACTTCGCCCGCGAGCACCTCGCGGTCCGGGCGTGAGCCCCCGCGGGCGGCGGCCGGGCGCGCCGGACACCCGCGCGGCGATCCTCGCCGCCGCGCGCGAGCGCTTCGCCGAGGGCGGGTTCGCGGGGACGTCGGTCCGCTCGGTCGCCGCGGCGGCAGGCGTGGACGCCGCCCTCGTGCACCACTACTTCGGCACCAAGGACGACCTCTTCCTCGCGGCG